>NZ_SPMX01000004.1 GCF_012940005.1 Candidatus Accumulibacter contiguus
AATGACGAGCTAGTTGAAACGATCCGTAAGAAGTTCGAGCGCGTGTCCACGGTTTTGGATGAGCGGGGGCGTCGTGTGTGGGCGTTGGCGGAAGCCGAGGCGCTCGGTTACGGCGGACAAAGCATCGTCGCTAAAGCCACGGGGCTATCGCGAATGACGCTGTATTCGGAAAAATGCGGTCATGCCCAGGACGACCCGGCGGGTTCTCGTAGACACGTCCACCGTAAAGGATTCTCAGGGTCTCCCCGGGTGGTCGGTTCCACCAATCTTTCCAGCGCCGAGAGCAATGTCGGCTCGTGCTCGATCAGCTTCTTGCGTCCACCCCCTGCTTTTCGGACGTGTCTACGAGAACCCGCCGGGTCGTCCTGGGCATGACCGCATTTTTCCGAATACAGCGTCATTCGCGATAGCCCCGTGGCTTTAGCGACGATGCTTTGTCCGCCGTAACCGAGCGCCTCGGCTTCCGCCAACGCCCACACACGACGCCCCCGCTCATCCAAAACCGTGGACACGCGCTCGAACTTCTTACGGATCGTTTCAACTAGCTCGTCATTACTCATGACGAGATCGTCGCCTACTCGTATAAGTTGTACAAGTTATTTCTGGACAGATACTAAGTGTTTCATACCGAATTGCTAATAATTTACTAAAGGGCGCCGGAACGTGGGCGCGAGGTAAGCTTGTAGAATCCCCCCACATTCCCGATCGAGACATTTGGTTGTTGCCGCCATGCTCCAAACGAAAGCCACCTCCCCTCTTCTGGGTGCCGCGCAAGCCGCGTTTCTTGGCGGCCCGGTGGCGATCAACTTGGCGTCACACGACGCTGCCCTGGTACCCTCCATCGCCCGGGCCTTCGGCTGCCGCGTGTCGGCCGACCGGCTGGAAGTGGTGGTGTTTCTCTCGCAACCGCGTTCCCGGCGCATCCTGGACGATCTGGCGGCGGGCGCGCCCATCGCCGCCGTCTTCAGCAGGCCCGCCACCCACGTGACCCTCCAGCTCAAGGCCGCTGGCGCGCGCATCCAGCGGCTGACGGAAGGCGACCGGGAGATCATGCTGGCCTGCGGCGCCGCGTTCATCGCCGAGATCATGGCCCTGGGCTATTCGGAAAACTTTTCCCGGGCGCTGATGGCGCCGGCCGGGGACGATGCGGTGGGCGTGGCCTTCACCCCCGAGGCGGTGTTCGAGCAGACCCCCGGACCCAAAGCGGGCATGCGTTTGGAGCCCAAGCCGTGACACCACCCACCCTGCGCTCGCTGCGGCGCTGCTTCGAGGGCGCGGTGCCCGCCACCATCGCCACCTGCGCGGCGGACGGCATGCCCAACGTGGCCAAACTCTCACACGTGCACTTCGTGGACGACGAGCATGTGGCCCTGTCCTACCAGTTCTTCAACAAGACCCGGGAAAACATCCTCCTTAACCACCTCGCCACGGTGGAGGTGGTGGACCCGGTAAGCGCCGCCCACTACTGCCTCCAGGTTGAATACCTGCGTACCGAGACCGCGGGGCCCCTGTTCGCCTACATGAAGGCCCGGCTGGCGGCCATCGCCTCCCACTCGGGCATGAGCAAGGTGTTCCGCCTGCTGGGTTCCGACATCTACCGGGTACTGGAAGTGGTGGCGGTGAGTGGCAACGTGGACGCGGACACCCCTCCGCGCGCCAACCTGCTCTCTGGCCTGCGCGCCTGCCAGGCCGTTCTCGCCGGTTGCGCCGATCTCGCCCGCCTGCTCGACACGCTGCTGGAAGGCCTGGAACGGCACTGGGACATCTGCCATTCCATGCTGCTCATGGCGGACCCGGACGGCAAACGGCTCTACACCGTGGCCAGCCGGGGCTATGCGGAGTCCGGTGTGGGCTCCGAGGTGTACATGGGCGAGGGCATCGTTGGCGTCGCCGCCGGGGAGCGCACACCCATCCGCATCGGGTATGCGGTACAGGAATACCGTTACAGCCATGCCACCCGGGAACGTTTCGCCGCCAGCGTCGATGGCTACGCCCTGGAAACCGAGATTCCCTTCCCAGGTCTGGCGGAAGCGGGTAGCCAGTTGGCCGTGCCCCTGCTGCTAGGCGGTCGCCTGTTGGGAGTGCTGTTGGTGGAAAGCGCTGAGGAACAGCGCTTCACCTTTGAGGACGAAGACGCCTTGGTGGTACTGTCAGGTCAATTGGTCATGTGCATCGACTACCTGTCCCGCAGCGCGGATCTGCCCTTGGAACCGGCCGCACCTGCCTCCAGCAGCCCACCCACTGCGGCGTCTCAGGGCGCACCTGTGCTTATCCGCCATTTTCCCGCCGACCACAGCGTGTTCGTGGACAACGACTACCTGATCAAGGGCGTGGCCGGCGCCATCATCTGGAAGTTGCTGCGGGAACACATGGTCGCAGGCCGCTCCGAGTTCACCAACCGGGAACTGCGCCTGGATACCACACTTGGTCTTCCGGATATCACCGACAACCTGGACGCCCGTCTGATCCTGCTGCAACGCCGGCTCGCCGAACGTTGTTCGTTTATCGCCATCGAGAAAACCGGGCGCGGTCGCTTCCGCCTCAACGTGAGCCGGCCGCTGCAACTGAGCGTGGCTGCGCCCCACTGACGTATTGCCGGAGTTCCTCGGCCGATCCTGCTGTTCGTTGCATCGCCCCGCTTCATGCGTCATCTCGGCTTGATACATGCGATAACCATTGTCCGTTAACTGGCCGTATCGAGAATCGAGAAAAAATGACCAACACCCCGATACATGCAATCGACGAGATCACGATCCCCCTCCCCGCAACCGGCTTGTCGCTGTTCTTCACTGCCGGGATCGCTGCGCGGGCCTGGGAATAACGGGTCTGAAATTGGAGGGTCGAGCCGGAAGCGCTGATTACCGCTTTCCGGCACGTGGCGCAAAATCGCTCGACTGCACGCGCGCATCCGACCTGGCCTGGCCAATGAGCAAGGCACAGTCGCTGTCCTTGTCGTCGCCAAAGTCGAGCAGCGGTATCAGTACTCCCACACCTGAGGTCACCGCACCCAATGCCACCGCGAGAGCGCCGCGCGCAATCACGCCGCCCATTTCAGGTCGTAGCGTCGGGCTTTTGAACGTGCCCGTGATCGCGATGGGGCCGCGCAGCGATGCCAGACTGAAGCCCTTCGACTGGGACACCAATCTGAGGTTGAGCGATTCGTCGGTGAAGTCTACGTTGCCGCTACCGCTAATGTTTGGGTGTATCGAGCACCAGATCCTGAACGCTGAAAACGCCATCAATCGCTTTGAAATTGCCCACCATGCAGCGAATCGGAACCTGCCTGTCGCCACCGAGCATGACCAGGAGCGAATTGGCCATGTCCAGGTTCGACAGCCTGAGAACCAACTCCCCGACCGACCCACCATCCATGATCAAAGCGGTTTCGCCGTTGGCCGAGGCGAGCATTTGTGCTACCGAGTTGCCGTGGCCAGCCAGTCTGGCACGCCCCCCCAGCGTGCCGGTATTGGCGTCAGCCAGCCTGAAAGTCGGGAACAACTGGTCCAGGTGCAGACCTTTCGCGGTGGTGTCTACATGTATCGCGATCGGCAGGTGGCGTCCGTCCATTTCGATGCGCGACACCAGATTTCCGCCAGCGATGCCGAAATCCAGCGGTGCGAGCTTCAGCACACCGTCGTTTACAGTGAGATGCGCATTCATCTTGTTGAGCAGCATGTTCTCGGTCAGGATCTTCTCGCCACGGAAATGCACATCCGCGTTGGCCGCGTTCAGCTTTTCCAGACTGAACGGCTCGGCCGGCAGCACCTTGTCGCTGAGTGGCGGGGTCCGGCTCGGCTGCGTACCGCGCTCAGCTCCGATGAAGCCGCCGAGGTCTCTCATCAGCAATTGTTTTGAGACCAGGTCGGCGCTGATCATTTGCGGCCGCTGACCCCGATCAACCGTGAAATTTCCCCCCAGATCGCTTTGCCCCACCGTCCCCTTGAAGCGGCGAAAAGTCCACACGTCGCCATCATGATTCAGAAATCCGGCGAACTTGTACGCTGGTGTCGGCGGAAATGGCACACCGATGATCGGAAAGAGTAACGCCAGGTCGCTACCTTCAAGCTTGAAGTTCAGTTCCTCGCCCTTGAGATGCAGAGGATCGAGCAAGCTGCCCTCAATACTGGCCCTGGTGGTTCCCAGCGTCGCATTGGCCCGGATCGGGTAGGGATTATCGGCGCTGCGCAGACTCAGCAGCCCGCCACCGCGCGCGTGCAGCGTTGTCGGCAGGCCCTTGAAGCGGCCTTTGCCCGCCACTTCCAGCCTGAGTTGTGGATCATCCTTGCCGTCTTCCAGCGTTCTGATGTCAAGCGCCATCTCGGTATGGTGGTTGCGATCCCGATAGATCACGCTGCCGTGATCGATGGTCAGCAAGCCGATGGTCGGAACATCGACGGACTTGTTCTTGTCCTGCGCGTCGAAGACCCAGTTGGGCACGCCATCCTGATTCACCTCAAGCAGCACGTGCGGCTCGGACAACGCGACTTCGGGAAATTCCAGCCTGCCGCTCAGAAGCTTGAAGAGGTCGATCGTGAACTCCAGGCGCTTGATCTCGGCCATCGCGGGGTCGGGGCTCCACGCGGCATTTCCGAAGACCACGTTGTTGGCAACGATGCGCGGCCGCCACGAAAGATGCACGCTCAGATCGCCGTTGACGGCGACGCTTCTGCCAGTGCCGCTACTGATCCGGCGCGCAATCGGCTCACGCAAGCCGTTCCAGTCGACAAGCAGGACGATCAGCACCAGCAGTGCGAGAAAAACGCCAGCCGTCCATTTGAGCGAACGCGTCAGGGTCATGGCGGTGCAGGAGGAAAGGTGGGTGATGTTTCCAGGAGGAGCCTGCTCAAAGGCCGGCCCGGCGCGACCAGTGCGCGCCAGATGCAGCCAGCAAAAAATTACCCAGGATGGCCTGCCGTCCGCCCGTTACGCGGCCTGCCGGTTCCTCGCCGCGCAACGGCTCAGGCCATCTGCCAGCGATCCCTTGCCGCCAGGTTGGTCGAGGCAGCTGGCCCCGAGGAGACGGCCGCAGCGGGCGAGATGCTCGGGAACGACGCGCGCAAGTGCCCGACTGCCGACTGCCAGTATTCAGGCGACTCAATCACCGCACATTCGGCGGTCGCGTCGCGCAGCGCTTTTCTCCACAGGCGATGGGCGGCATGGTCGGGAGTTCCGGTCTTGCCGGCCAACCAGGCCAGTATCTGGGGGTACATTGGTTTCATTGCATGCTCCTTCGTTAGGCATCGTGAAGCGCCTTGCCATCGCTATCTCGATCGAGCTCGCGAATCGTGTGCTTCAACAGTCAATATGGACAATACGCTCGTGAGCCGAAACCGTCGGTACGCCAGCGCACAGCGCCATCTCGTTGTCGCCGAAAGCGTCAGTACATGCCTGCTTGCCGTCAGTTGGCTGCCGGTGACGGAAAAATTCCCGGAACGTCGAGGACGTCCCGGGCCAAGCGGTGCGGGCGTTCATGAACCAAGGAGGGAGGAAATGAACACCTTCATGGAATTTACGTCATCTCGCCACGACCCTCCGTACGCTGCCGTACACAAGCTGCGCTGCTCTTTCCTGTTGGCGCCGGCCGCGCACGACGAACTTTCGACCGCCATGCATGACGGCAACGCCTACAGCAAACGCTGCCAGAGACTGGCTCCCCACTCCTTGAAGCGGAGCATCGGCGATCTCCGTTCCCAGGTGGCCTGGTCGATGGCGACCGACGCGTCGAGGTCCTTGGCGAACATGGCCTGCATTTGCTGGCCAAACTCACGCCCCAGCACCACCACGTTGATCTCGTCGTTGTCGAGAAAGCTTCGCCAATCGAGGTTGCTCGAGCCGACGCACGACCATAGGCCGTCGATGAGCGCGGTCTTCGAATGGAGAAGCGCCCCCTGTCGCTCGTAGATCCTGACACCCGCCTTCAGCAAGGCGAGATAGTGCGAGCGTCCGGCGTGAAACACGACTTCGGAGTCGAAGTGGCTCGGCAAGATCAGCTTCACATCACTGTGCCTTTGCCGACAGGGGGTTGATCGGATTGAACTCGAGCACCGCGATGCCCCCGTCCGTCAGCCGCTCGAAGAAGACCTTCGGAGTGTTCAAGGCACCAACGCTGTCATACCGGCATGCCGCCGAGAGAGCCCGCGCCGTCGAGGATCAGCGGGCGGGAGCCGGAGCGGCCGGGACGACCACCACCGTACCCCCGCCCGTCTTGCCGCGGTCACCCGTGGCCCCCGTATCACCCGTGCTGCCGGTCGATCCTGTCGATCCGGTGGCGCCAGTCGATCCGGTGGCGCCAGTCGATCCGGTCGATCCCGTGGCACCCGGCGGGCCTGCTGGCCCGGGAACGGCTACCACGGCTGCCGGTGTCACGACCGTCGCTCTCTCGCACGCGCTGACACCGAGGGCGAGTACTACCGCAGAAAATACTATCGAATAGTTCATGAGAATTCCTCTTGATTGATTGATTGATTGATTGTTGGATGACGACGACTGCCCAGATGCAGGCGTTCGCCACGACCCCGGAGCCTGTGTGGCGCGAATCGCCGCGTACACCCCCGCCGGCTCGCCGGTGAATCTTCGGCCGGTCGTTCCGGGCCGGAACGGACGCGCTATTTCTTGTCGCCCTTGGCTGCGTCCTGGATACTGTTACCGACTTTTTCCACTTGCTGCCCGACCTTCTCTGCGGCCTTGTCAACCTCTTTGCCGGCCTTCTCTGCGGGACCTTCCTGCTTTTGACAGCCGGCAAGTCCGACAAGCAAGGCGCCGACGAGTAGTGCGGCTCTGCTGGTCTTTCCAGATTTCCCCATGGCAACTCTCTCCTGATGGTCCCTTGGCCGGCGACGAAAGCAAACCTGTCGGTCACTCTCGCAGGCGGATCAGGGTGCGACGGCAGCGCGACGACCGGAAACATCAGGCACGGCGCCCGTCAATAATTTCTAGTGCTTGACTTCGTGGCCGATGACGCCGCCAACGGCTGCACCACCAACGGTACCGACTGCGCTGCCGCCCGTCAGGACGGCACCGCCGACAGCTCCAACACCGGCCCCGACAGCGGTGTTCCTGTCCTGTGCCGACATCCCTGAACACCCTCCCAGACCGAGCAGCACGGCTGCGGCAACTGCGGTGAAGGCAAATCTCTGCTTCGTTCTCATGGCATTACCTCATTGTCAAACATTGTGTTTTCGGTGCATCGTGTCTGCTCGAGTGCCGGATGCTACTTGCCCGCGTGCGCCTTCGCCTGGACCAGGCAATCGTCCTTGGCCGCGCCGGCCTTGGCGTCGCACTTCTCCTTGGCCACCGCGTACTGCGCGTCGACCTTGTCCGCCGTGGCGTCCTTGCGGGCCTCGGTCGTCTTGGCGCTGGCCGTGCTGCGTGCATCGGCAGTCTTGACGTTGGCTGTGACGTTCGCATCCGTCGTCTTCATCTGCGCCTTGGCGTCGGCTTTCGCGGTCGTCTGCGCCGCCTTGGCTTCCTTCACGCAAACATCCTTGGCGTTGCCGGCCAGGTCGTCGCATTTTTCATTGGCCACGCCATAGTCGGCCTCCGCTTTGGCGACGCGCGCCTCATAGCGGGTTTTCGGCGTCGGTTTGTAGCTGGCTTCGAGTTCGGCCGATGCGACCTTCTGAGCGCCCTTGGCCTCGGCGACGCAGATATCCTTGGCGTTCGCGGACAACGAGGCACACGCCAGCTTGGCCGCCTTGTAGTCGGCCGAGATCTTGTCCTTGCCGGCGGTGTAATCGGTCTTCGTCATGCCTTCGGCCATGGCACCGGCACTGAAACCGAGACTGATCGCCAGTGCGATCGCGTTGATGTTGAGTCTGTTCATTTTCTTTCCTTCGTTTGATGAGCTTCGGAATGATGCCGCGGCAAACCACGCCGCGGTTTTCTTCGTCGCCAGGAGCGCGTTGCGCGCAGGCTCTGTGCATTGCCTGCGACGAACAAGGGACGCCACATGTTGGTTCGGAAGGCTCAGCGTAGAGGCAACTGCCGGCACCGTCTGTCCGCTGCCGCACACAAGCGGCTGCCCAGGCACATCTGTGCGCTGCAGTACAGACCGCCGCAGGTGCAAGCGCGGCGCACCAGTTGCGCGGCCCGACCCTCGTCGGCTCGCTGCTGCGAACGACGCGCAGGCGGCGCTGGCTATCAGCGCCGGTGATCATCGGCTTGTCGCGATTGACGATCACCGGCAGTTCGGGCTTGTTGAGCTTGAGTCGAGTTCGGCCGCCGGCGTTGCCCCATCAAGCGCCAGCAGCAGCGAACCCTTGCTGACCGCAGCCCCGTCCTGGAAGTGGATCGAGGCGGTTCGACCGGGTGCCTCCGGACGCAGAACGATCGACTCGTTCGAGCGCAGCGGACCGACTGCGGTGGCATCGAGGGTCAGTTCGGCTGCGCGTACGCGTGCCGATTCGACGCGCAGCGGCTGCCCTCCTCCCGGCGGACCGGCAGGCGCAAGCGGCGCCCGATCGGCCGGCAGCCGTTCCCGCTGGCGGCGCCATCAGCGCAGCAGGCGGCTTTCTGCGAAAAATTTGGCAAACCATGGTGCTTTCCAGGTTTAATACTGACCGGCGCAGTGATACAGTGAAACGGTCAGTGATCGTAGATTGATTCGATTGTTTGACCGCCAGCCCGGATTTTATGCCTCGCGGTCACTTGTACAGGACTTGGACAATGAGGATTCCATCTGAATTATTACCGCCCATCGGCAATCTCGGCAAGGAGGTCGACAGGAAGTCCGAGCCAGTGGAGCCAGTGGAGTCTGCGGCCAGACTCGCCGACGAGCTGGCGGCCTCGCCGCAAGGACAGCCACCACCGAGTAAAAAGGGTGGACGCCCAGAGTCCCCGAAGGCGGTCGGCCCTGACGATGAGAGCAAGCCCGAACCGGTAGAGCGCAGACACGCCGACCGTCGTTCGAAGGACCAGCCAATCCTGCTCGACACGCGCACGAACCGGGGCCGGCGGCGCGCGCCGGGCGAAGCTCATATCAACATCAAGGTTTGAGCGCTATTTCATCCGAGTGCGGAAACTCTGGTAGGCGCGGGAAGCCGTGGAAATAAGATCAAGAAAAAAAGGCACGATATCGCCCGACCTGTCGCTCCGTGGGATACGAGAGTGCAAAACAAGTCAAGAAAACTAACACACCCAATAGAGTCACGGAATATGCACTGTGTTTCTGTAAATGCATGTTCGCGGCAATGAAGTACAAGAGCGGAGCATGAAATAGATAAAGGCTGAACGTGGAACCCGCGAGATATCGAATGGACGACGAAATCCAGACCGGGGGGGTGTAGTCCCTCCATTGCAGGCTTTACCGTCACAATTGCGGTCGCGAACAAGATCCCCAACAGTATGTCTGCTGGTAGCTTGGGAAGGTCACCCAGGAACAATGTATGGCCACCCAGTGTCCAGTATCGACTATGGCTGCCGCCAAAGATCGCGTCGTTCAACGACTGAAGGACCGAATGGCCAAAGGTCGTCATGTAGAGAGCGATGCCCAAGCCAGAAATTGCGAACAACACGCAGGCGCTGCTCCTGTGTAAATGCGTTTTCTGGTCGAGTCGATAGGCTACCACTCCCAACAACCAGACTGGCATCGTGAAAATGATTCGTGGTCCCGCAGCGAGGCAGGCCAAGAGAATGACAATTTGTCGAGAATAACCGCTTAGCAAGGTGTAGGCGCCAAACACCACGTAGTACCAAAACTCAAAGGCCAGTGACCAAAACGGCCCATTCGATAGCGGCGCGGTTGTCAAATTCCAGCTTTCCTGGAGATTTGCCAGATTAATCAGGATGCGCAAGACAACATGGTCTGCAACGATTTCACGATACAGATCCGGAGCTGCTTGCCGGCCGAAGTGATCCAGTAGCGGCGTAATGAAAAGCGCAGGAAGAATTACTGAATACAAGCGGCCGAGTCGGGCTGAGACGTAGATCTTTAGATCTCGCTCCCGAGAATCCAAAACATAGGCGATCACGAAGCCTGAAATGACAAAGAAAGCGATTACTGCTTCTCGGCCCCAAGGGACAGGAGAAAAAGACGAGTTGAATGTTTGACCAGTAAGGTGATGTAGAAGCACCGTCATGGCAGCGGTGAAACGTAATGTATCCAGAAACAGCGACGTGGTTTGATGCATAATGTGGCGACCTCTTAGACTGGGGAAGGACAGGAAACTGAACGCCAGGTCCAGGAGTATCACCGGCGACCGCAGCCACAGTCAATCGAGAATCGGGCGGCATTCGCCATCACCCACCTTGTCGAGAAAGCATGCGACTGTTCGACGACTTTTCCCCCGCGGCGCTGATTGCCGGTTTTGTCGCTGTGCTGGTCGGCTTCACCAGTTCGGCGGTGATCGTTTTCCAGGCTGCCCAGACGCTGCAGGCGACGGCCGCCGAGATCGCTTCCTGGATGTGTGCCCTGGGCCTGGGAATGGGCCTGACCAGCATCACCCTCTCGCTACGCTACCGGGTGCCGGTGCTGACCGCCTGGTCGACGCCCGGCGCGGCAATGCTGATCACCAGTGCAGCAGGCATCTCGATGCCTGAGGCGATCGGCGCCTTTCTGGTTTCGGCGACGCTGATCACCCTCTCGGGTTTCAGCGGTTATTTCGAAAGGATGCTCGACCGCATCCCGATCTCGATTGCCTCCGGCATGCTGGGCGGCGTCCTGCTGCGCTTCGGTCTCGATGCCTTCATCGCCATGCAGAACCAGTTCGCGCTGGTCTTGCCGATGTTCTGTGCGTATCTGCTCTGCCGCCGGCTGCTCCCCCGCTACGCCATCGTCGTCACCCTCTTGCTCGGCATCGGCATCGCTGCCGCGCAGGGGCTGCTGCAGGTCCAGGCACTGCACCTCGAACTGGCCACACCAGTGTTCACCACCCCGCAATTCTCATGGCGGGCGCTGATCGGTGTCGCGCTGCCCTTGTACGTGGTCACCATGGCCTCGCAGAATGTTCCGGGAGTCGCCGTCATCCGCGCTTCCGGCTACCAGTTGCCGATTTCACCGCTGATCGGCTGGACCGGCGCGGCCAATCTGCTGCTTGCCCCGTTCGGCGGTTTTGCATTGAACCTGGCAGCAATCACCGCGGCCATCTGCATGGGCCGTGAAGCGCACCCGGATGCCGACAAGCGCTACGTCGCCGCCATCGCCGCCGGGGTTTTCTACCTGCTGATCGGACTCTTCGGAGCCACGGTCGGTGCGCTTTTCCTGGCCTTTCCGAAGGAGTTGGTTCTGGCGATCGCCGGTTTCGCGCTGCTCGGCACGATCGGCAGCGCGCTCGCCAGCGCACTCGCCCAGGAAGCCGAACGCGAGCCGGCCTTGCTGACCTTCCTGGTTACTGCCTCGGGCGTCGTGCTGGCCGGCATCGGTTCCGCCTTCTGGGGGCTGCTGACCGGTCTCGCAGCGCTGTTGGTCCTGCAGGCAAGTCCGGCACGACGGCAGCGGCTGTACGCACAGCAGCCGAAGGAGCCGCCGGCAGGCAGCAAACTCGACCAATAGGAGTTAATGTAAAAGTCGCGTACGCGACTCACGAATCTCCCCTCCCCCCCTCGCGGGGGGAGGGGTCGGGGGGAGAGGGAAACGGTCATGACTTTCATGATCGGGGGTGCCTGGAAAAGTAATGACCGTTAGCTCTCGAGGGCTTCCCAGCGATCGAGCAGGGCCAGGAGTTGCTCATCGATTTCGCGCAAGCGCGCCGACAGCTCTCGTGCTGCCTGCAGCGGTGCCTGATACAGAGCGGGGTCGGCCAGTCGTTCGCCGATCCGCTTCTGCTCGGCCTCAAGGGCGGCGATGCGTTGCGGTAGTTCGGCGAGTTCCTTGGCCTCCTTCCACGACAGTTTGCTGGCGCTGGCCTTCGGCTGGCTCGGCCTGGCGATCTCGGCCGGTCGCAGATCGCCGCGTTTGCTGATGCTCTCCATCGTGGATGATTCTTCCCGGCGGCGAGCGGCCTGATAATCGGCCCAGTCCTGATAACCGCCGGCGTACTCGCGCCAGATGCCGTTGCCCTCGGCAGCGATGGTCTGGGTCACGACGTTGTCGATGAAGGCACGATCGTGGCTGACCAGAAACAAGGTGCCCGTGTAGTCCTGGAGCAGTTCTTCGAGCAGTTCGAGAGTCTCGATGTCGAGGTCGTTGGTCGGCTCGTCGAGCACCAGCACGTTCGCCGGCCGCGCGAACAGACGCGCCAGCAGCAGCCGGTTGCGCTCGCCACCGGACAGCGAACTGACCTGCGAGCGTGCGCGCTGCGGCGCAAACAGGAAGTCACCGAGATAGCTGATCACGTGTTTGCGCTGATTGGCGATCTCCACGAAATCCGACCCCGGCGAGATCACGTCGATCAGTGTCGCCTGTTCATCGAGCTGACTGCGGAACTGGTCGAAATAAGCCACCTGCACTTTCGTCCCGAGCTCCACCTTGCCGGTATCGGGGAGCAACTCACCGAGAATCAGGCGCAGCAGCGTCGTCTTGCCGGCGCCATTCGGGCCGATGATGCCGATCTTGTCACCGCGCTGCACGCGACAGGAGAAATCGCGTACCACCACCTGCTCGCCAAAACACTTGCCGGCGTGCTCGAGCGCCGCCACCAGTTTGCCGCTGCGGTCACCGGCATCGAGCACCAACTCGACCTTGCCCTGGCGCTCGCGCCTTGCCAGACGTTCGCGGCGCAGTCGCTCGAGGCGTAGCACCCGCCTTCGTTGCGGGTGCGACGGGCCTTGATGCCCTGCCTGATCCACACTTCCTCCTGCGCGAGAAACTTGTCCGCGCGTGCATTGTTCAGCGCCTCGTCGTGCAGCATCGCCTCCTTGCGTGTCTGATACTCGCTGAAACTGCCCGGGCAGGAAAGCAGGCGGCCACGGTCGAGTTCGACGATGCGGGTTGCAACCCGTTCGAGAAAACGACGGTCATGGGTGATGAACACCAGCGTGACGCCCGAGGAAACCAGCATCTCCTCGAGCCATTCGATGGCGCCGACATCGAGATGGTTGGTCGGCTCGTCCAGCAGCAACAGCTCAGGGGAAACGGCCAATGCCTGCGCCAGCGCCAGGCGTTTTTTCTGACCGCCGGAAAGCGTTCCGACCAGGGCGTCGGCGTCGAGCGAGAAGCGCTGGATGACGCGCTCGGCCTGCGCCTCGAATGACCACGCGTGCCGCGCCTCCAGTTCCGTCTGCAGCGCCTGCATACGTTCCAGCAGCTGTTCATGGTCTGCCGCAGGCTCGCCCAGGGCGTGCGAGACCGCATGGTACTCGGCAAGCAGCGCGGATAACTCGCCCATGCCGGCAACGACGGCGGCAAAGACCGTCAAATCGGCGTCGAAGGGCGGCTCCTGCGGAACATAGCCGATCCGCAGGCCCGGTTGCAGCCACACCTTGCCGTCGTCGAGCGCCCCACAACCAGCGAGTGCGCTCAACAGCGAGGACTTGCCGGTACCGTTACGGCCAATCAGCGCAACCCGTTCGCCAGCGTCGAGCTGGAAATCCGCATGCTCAAGGAGTGGCACGTGGCCAAAGGCAAGGGAGGCGTCGGAGAGAATCAGGTACGGCATGAGCGCGCTTCCTTGTCCTGGGGGATGGTCTGAGCAAATGCTGCGGCAAGTTGGCGTAATTCGGGGTCAGCGGCTACAATACGCCCCCGACTCCTCGTAGCACAATGGATAGTGCACACGCCTCCTAAGCGTGGGATACAGGTCCGATTCCTGTCGAGGGGACGCGAGAGGCATTCAAGGCTGTCCAGCATGGTCGATCAAACCCGGTAAAAACGAGCGCGGATTGTACCTAGTACCTGGCAGAAAATGCCATTTTACCTTTCGCCGTGGGGTCAGGCTGTTCGGGTTTGTGGATATGCGCGATCTGCGGCCAGCCACCCGCCCCGCTTCCTCACACCCGAACGATACGCACGCTGTCGGTGCTGCCGGCACGCGGTCCGGCCGAGCCGAATACCAGTGCCACGAGATCGCCGTCGCGCACGATGCCAGCAGCGCGCGCAGCGGCAATCGAGAGTCGCAGTTGCTCGCCACGGTCGGCATTTTCGGCGATCAGCAGCGGCTGCACACCCCACACCAGCGAGAGGCCACCAAGTACTGGCGTGCTGTGTGAAATGCCGGCAATCGGGACCGTCGGCCGGAATGCCGCAACGCGATGGGCGGTATCCCCGCTGCGCGTTGGGCAGAGGATCGCGGCCACGCTGAGGTCTTCCGCTGCTTGCACCGCAGCGTGCGCCACCGCCCAAGCGACGCGGTCGGAGTCGGCACCGACACTGGCGGCGGGATCGACGCGCTGGCGCGGCCAGCCCTCGGCCGACTCGGCCACTTCACTCATCATGCGCACGGCTTCGTTCGGAAACAGGCCGACGGCGGTTTCTTCCGAGAGCATCAAGGCGTCGGTGCCATCGAGCACCGCGTTGGCCACGTCGTTCACTTCGGCACGCGTCGGTAACGGTGAGCGGGTCATCGACTCGAGCATCTGGGTGGCGGTGATCACCGGTTTGCCCGCCAGGTTGCAGAGACGGATGATTTCCTTCTGGAGCAAGGGCACTCGCCGCGCCGGCATCTGGATGCCGAGGTCGCCACGCGCGACCATCACCGCGTCGGCAGCGTTGATGATGCCAGCGAGGTTGTCAACCGCCATCGCCGTTTCGATCTTGGGCACCAGCGCCGGCCGCAGGCCACGCTTGGGGAACATGCTGCGCACCCGTTCGACGTCTTCGGCCCGGCGCACGAACGAGAGTCCGACAAAGTCGACCTTGGCGGCAATCGCCATCTCGAGTGAGCGTGCATCGCGCTCTGTAAACGGCTCGACGTGGCCCTCGGCACGCGGCAGGTGCATGCCCTTGCGTGAGCGCAGCATGCCACCGCGAACGACTTCGGTGCGCACGTCGTTGCCGATCGATTTGAGCACGCGCAGGACGATCTCACCGTCGGCGAGGTAGATGTCATCACCGTGACGCGCCCAATGCGCCAGGTCGGGCAGGGTCGTGGCGACATGCCGGGCATCCCCCTTGCCGTCGTCGCTGCCACTGAGCATGAATTCCTGACCGGCCACGAGTTCTACCGCATCGCCGAGCACCACACCGCTACGAATTTTCGGGCCAGGCAGGTCGACCAGCACCCCGACGCTGCGCCCGAGGATCTGCGCCAGCTCACGCACCTGACGAGCGTTCTTGCTGTGCGTTTGCATGTCGGCATGCGCAGCGTTGAGTCGCACCACGTCGACGCCGGCTTCCAGCAGTTGCCGCATGGCCTCCGGCGAGGCGGTGGCCGGGCCGACAGTAGCCACAATCTTGGTTCGACGCATCAGGGACTCCTCAATCCTTTGCAAAAAACGCGATTCTTCCGCATGCCAAGGCATGAGATCTTGATCCAGCGCAAGTATTGCCGCGATGCCCGGAGAAGCACCCAGGCCGATCTACAACGGGATTCAGGGGAGAGAGGCTGTTTCGCCTTTTGGACCTTGAGGACCCGGAGATCCCGCTGCTCCCTTGGGGCCAGCCGGTCCCTGGGCGCCTTTGGCACCTGGCGCTCCCTGCGGTCCTGGATCGCCCTTGGGGCCCGCTGGACCCGGATCGCCCTTGGGTCCGGCTGGCCCCGGCTTGCCCTGCGGCCCCGCTTCTCCTCGTGGCCCCGCTTCTCCTCGCGGCCCCGCTTCTCCTCGCGGCCCCGCTTCTCCTCGCGGCCCGACAGGCCCTTCCTTCAGGCTGAGTTGTGCGAACTGCTCCTCCAATGCAGCGACGCGATCCTGCAACAACTGCAATGGATCAACGGCTGGCGTCAGCGACTTCTTTGTGTCCGCCTTGGCAGACTTTTTCTTTTTTGACAATGTGGGTCTCCTCTCGTAATCCGTGTGCGCGGAGTCACGCGACAAATTTACACTCCGGGCGTAGTAATACGCGCAAAGAATAAGCCAGTCAATGGACCTATGAGTTTGCACAGTGTCGTGAGCCGCTGCCGCAAATTCACATTAACGCAATTTTTGCTCCACCCATGCGGTCAGTTCTGCGCTCAAGGTTCCGGCAGCCTTGGCCATGTGCAGGGCATCACGCGCCTCGCTGGAACGTCCATCGGCCTCCCATGCCAGACCCAGACCCAGCCACCAGCGCCCATCGCCGGGCGCCACCCGGGTTGCTGCCTGATAATGTTCGGCCGCTTCCTTGTTCCGCCCGAGTCGTTGCAGGAGGTGCGCCGTGAATCCTTGATAATCCGCGTTGTTTCCCGCCGCTGGCAAGGAATGATCCAGCGTTTTCCACGCACCGGAGAGATCCCCGCGATCGAGTTGCAGGCGGGCCAGAGTCATCGCCCAGCCGATCTGCTCCGGCTGCCCCAGCAACCCTTCCTGCAATACCTGCACCGCTTCATCCAGCCGTCTGGCTTCCAGCAAGAGCCTGACCAGTACCTGCCGAGAGGCTACATGAGAACCGTCCTGCCGCAAGGCGTTACGCAAGCCTTCCAGAGCTTCGGCAACCGCTCCCTGGTTGAGTGAGGCAATGGCCTTGCGGTACTCGGTCTCGGGACGATCCGCTGACGAACCAAGGGCATCGCTCCTCTCGATGAGCGGCATCCTGGCCGATCGGTTCTCCCCCTGCGGCGGTGGTGCAGTCAGGGGCTGCTCGATTGCGGCAAGCTTGCTGCGGTCACCGGCGAATCGGTTCTCCACTACCGAAGAAGCAGTGGCAGGCTTCACTTCACTTTGCGGCTGCGGTAGTGATCCCACGGAGTCAGCGGACATCCGTGGGCCACCATCCATCGCCGCCAATCCTGCGGGAAGCGCTGCTTCGGCTGGCAGGCTTTTCAGAGGCTCGGCCGCGAGTTGCGCAAGGGGTGGCGGAGAAGCGGCCGTCAACACGGCCGGAGCGAGTGCAAGTGGTGGCACACCGGACAGGGCAGAGTGCGCGGTCTCCTGCCGTATCTCCCAGTAAAGGAAGGCAGAGCCGCCGGCCAGAAATGTCAGCACCAGCATCCCCAGGACCATCGGCAGACGTGAAGCCTGCGGCTTCGGCAGAGGACGCACTGCATTCGGCAAGGGGTTACCAACACCCTGGGCCGCCCTGCGCGCATCAAGATCCTGCAGCATCTGGTTGAGCAGACTCATTGACATCCCATCGACATGATTATCCCCAAAACCACCCGACGCGGCGAGTGCCCTCGGTATCCCTGCGTGCCAGCCTGATGTGACGCACCTTGACCAGTTGCCGACCTTCGCCAAAAACCGACAGCAATGACTTGTGCGCCAGGATGTTGATCAAGCGTGGCGTTCCGCCACTGGCCCGATACAGTGCCCGCACTGCTGCCGAGGTGAACAGGCCATCGCCCCGGTAACCGGCGACTCGCAAGCGGTGCGCAACATAGTCCCCGATCTCGCTGTTCTTCAGACCACCCAAACGGTAGTGAAAAGCAATGCGCTGGAGCAGTTGTCGCACTTCCGGACGGCGCAGCTTTTCATCGAGTTCCGGTTGACCGAAGAGAGCGATCTGCAACAGCTTGCATTTTTCGGTCTCCAGGTTGGACAGCAGGCGCAGGGCTTCCAGCGTTTCGACCGGCATCGCCTGTGCTTCGTCGATGCAGACGACAACGCGTTTTTTTCGTTTGCGCATGCGCAAGCAGCAGATGGTTGATCCGCCGCATCAGATGATACGGATCCAGGCCAGTGGCGTCATCGATGCCCAACTCCTCGGCCAGCGCCAGGAACAGGGTATCTGGCGCCAGATTGGGATTGGGCAGATAGGCACTCACCCAGCCATCGTCCAGCGTCTGCAACAGCCGACGACAGAGCAAGGTCTTGCCGGTACCGACTTCGCCAGTGATCTTGACGAAACCCTCCCCGGCATTCAGCGCCAGCAGCAGGGTATTGAGCCCTTCCTGATGATACTGGACGGAATAGGCAAAGCTGGTGTCCGGAGTGATCCCGAAGGGCAGCTCGGTGAAGCCGAAATGATTCAGATACAAAGCCGGCTCCGCAGCGACGACACCATTACCGACCCACTTGCGGCCGGGCAAGGCGCGGATCAAGTTGCTGGATTCGACCCTGAGTTTCGATCAGATCATCTTTCCAGCTCGAGTCGTTGCGGATGATGGTTGGCTTGATGAGGATGACCAGTTCGCGCTTCCTGAGATGGCTGTCACGCGTTCCAAACAACAATCCCCAGGTCGAAGAGGCCGTCGTACCGGGAAAGCCGTTGGCATCCGAGGCCTGCTCCTGCTTCATCAGACCACCGATGGCAACGATATTGCCGTCCTGCACCCGCACCACACTATCGGTTTCATTGACTGCGCTGTTGGCCAGCGGCAGCGTAAATACGCCCAAGGTGCCGAGGTCGATCACTTTCTGCTTCTCCTTCACCAGGCTGATCGACGGGTGGACATGCAGGACGATATTGTTTTCGTCATCAATCTGCGGCGTCACATCCAGGGCAATGCCCGAGAAGAAAGGCTGCAGGGTAATATTCGGCGTGGTGACATTACTGTTTCCGGTCGAGGTGACCGTAGAACTCACGTTGGTGACAAAGAACTCGTCGATGCCGACCTTGAGCACCGCTTTCTGGTTGTTGATGCTGGCAATTCGCGGGCTCGACAACACCTGAACATTGCCCTGGGTTTCCAGGAAATTCAGTAGTGCCGCGAAGTTGGCGCTCTGAAAGGCCAGTCCGAAAAAGCCATTTCCCAGCCTGGTCGCGGCAGCAATCCCGCCGGCCCCGGGCACCACACCCACCCCATTGCCGAGTATCGCACCCGCTCCGCTCTGCGCCACATTCGACGCATCGAATCCGGCTCTGTTGGTCGTGTTCAGAACCGTTCCCGGCTGAACCGCACCATAGGCAAAACGGTTGCTGCTGCCACCAAAGTGGTTCCAGTTGACACCGGCCTGGAACTCTTCATTCAACTCCACCTCGATGATCTTGGCTTCCAGCATCACCTGCCGCTCAACGATCAGCTGGGTAATACGCAAGAAGTTCTCGACCGATCGCAGATCCGCGGGAAAGGCCTTGACCAGAACCACTCCGGAACCCGGACTGACAATCACCGCACGTCCGTCCTGAGAACCGACGATGCTGGTCAGCGCATGGGTCAGATCATGCCAGAAATCGCTGGTCTGTGTCGTCGAGATGTGGCTGCTCGGGGGCGTCGAGCCCGATCCCGTCCCGGTTGTGCCTGCAGGCATGGCGGGGACAGGACTGGCGCTGGCCGGATAGGCGGTACCCGTATTCGGCGGCTGATTGGCGACCGCCGAGTTCGAAATCACCCGCAAGTCGGACTGCCCCTGACGTTTCCCGGCCAGATAGTTGATCCGGAAGATACGCGTCTGGATGGTGTTGGGCTGAATATAGATGCGTGTTCCCTGGAACTTGAACTCGTAACCATACAGCTCCCGCAGCGTCTCCAGCGCTTCACGCACCGTAACGTTTTTCAGACGTACGGTCACGTTGCCGGTCACTTCTGGCGACACCAGCATGCTGTAAGGCGTGTTGCTCACCAGCGCCATGAATACCTGACTGGCTGGCGCATTGCTGAGGGCCAGATCAAAACGCGGCTCAACGCTTTTCGCCGAATCGGGAAGTTCCAGCTGCAAAGGCGGCAGCATGGCCTGACTCAGCGCATCGTCCACACCCTTCGAGCGAGCGCCGACAGCGTTCTGCATTTCCTGGCCGATTCGGTCGAAGGTGCTGGTTACAGGCGCTTTCTGATGGCTGGCGCAACCGGCAAGAAGCAGGGCGATTGGCATGGCCAGCAGAATCAATCCGGACTTCACGGTCTGTTCCCACTCTGCGCCTTGGCAGCAGGCGTGGTGACTCTGGTCTTTTCGATGCCCGGTGTCAGGAACAAGCGTTCGATCCCTGCAGGCCCCTCGAGAACGGCTTCCCACTCGGTCAGCTTGATCAGGCGACGCTCGCCGTACTTCTGGCCCAGCCTGATCTGCTGCCCCCCGATCAAGGCGATCGGTTTGCCCTGCTCCGGAATCATCACCGACTGCAGTACCTGGCTGTTCATTACCTCTGCATCCGGCGTGTCTGCAGACAGGGCCGGCGGAGGACGTGTTGGATCCGACAGCGCCTGCGCCCGCACAGGAAGCACCACCAGCAGCGAGGTCAGCAGGACAATGAGGCGATTCATACGATGAGCCATGCCCGATCCAGACTCAATGTGAATACGGTCAGCGTCAGCACCAACCGGGGGTGCCGGTCGGCAGAAAGAGTAAGCTTGCTCCACAGCAGTTTCCGCTTGGTCTGCTCCAGCCGCTCAAGATACGCCGCCAATTCCAGATAACTGCCCTCCAGTCTGATTTCAACGCCATGCTTGAAGAGACCCGCATGGATCGGCTTGCCTGCCGACTTTGCCGCTTCGCTTTCCTCGGCGCCGACCTTCTTGTCCAGCAATGGGGCAACCGGCAGTGTTTTCAGGCTGAGCAGATGCAAGCCGGTCCTGCGCCCGATCATGTCTTCCAGCAATCCGGACATGTGCTGCGCCGGCACCAGCGAACTTTCCATGGTTTCGAGGCGACCGGCAATTTTTCCCAATTGTCTTTTGAGATCGTCGACTTCGGCACGGACGATCTCGTCCGGGTTCTGTGCAGGCGATTGCAATGCCGCCATCTGCGCCTGCAGGCTGGACAATTGCGCACGCTGTTCGGTGATATTGCGATCAGCCAGTTGCGAACGCTGCAGCGCTGGCTCGATGAGCAGGCTGTAAGCAATCAGAACCATTCCACCAAGCACGGCTACTGCAATCAGCCAACGCTCGCGCAATTGCAGCGCATCATAGCGGGCAGCCAGTTTCAACCATTGTTCCTTCATGGATTCACCGTTTCGTACCTGCTTCAACATTCCCAGCATTCCCAACGTTTTCCGAGCGAAGAATGAACTCGACATAACGCGGCAATTTTGGAACGGATCGGGATGGTACTTCCGCAGCCGGGTTTTTTTCAGCCACACCGATCACACCCGCTTGCTCCGGCACCTGCTCCTCGGGATCAACGCCCCGCATTTCCAGCGCGGCAAAGCGGCGCCCCTGAAATACTGGCTCGCTACGCAAACGCTGTACATAAGCCGGCAACTTCTCGGGATCAAGCAGGCGTCCCTGAATCTCGATTTCCCCGCTTCCCGTCACCCGAAATCCCGTGAGCCATAAATCGGTCTGCGATTGCCGTGCGAATCCGGTCATGAAACCGGAAAATCCCTCGGTATTGCCCAGCATGCCTGAATCCAGCACCTCGATGACCTCCTCGGAAGCCGCCAGCATGGTTTTCGTTCTTTCCCGTTCGGCAATCAGTCCCGGCGAGACCTGTCGCTGCGCAAACAGTCTGGTCAGCGCCGTCAGTTTCTCCTGTTCCTCGGCCAGATGCTTTTGTAACGCCGAGGCTGTTTCTGACTTGCGGCTGGCCTCCGCGCGTACCCATAGCGAAAGCGTCGTCATCAGCATCAGCAAGACCAGAGTGCAAATCCCGAGATTGCGCGCTGTGGCCAGTTCGTGACGGGGTCGCAAGCGCGCTTCGTAGAGGTTGATTTGCTGACTCACGTCGATCCCTCTGCGGTGCGCAACGCTGCACCAATTGCCAGAAAATTCTTTGCCTGGTACTGGAGGTTCTTCAGTTCCGGCACTGCCGGGAAATCCAGCACCGACGAGAGATCCATCTCCTTGACCGGTGCATAGATGTTATCTCCCAGTTCGGTGACAAGATTCTCGACCTGCGGATAACTCGCCAGAATCACCTTGGAAATGGGAATCTGACTGTACTGCCGATCAAAATTGTCGAGGCTGCGCTGTAATTCAAGTACCAGGCGCTCCTGCACGCGCGCCCGTTGATCTGCATCACTCCCGTTCAACTGCACTGAATTCATTTCGCCACGCCGCACGGCAAGCAATTCCCCATGAAAAGTCAGCGTCAGCATCATGCCGGTTTCGTCGATGCGGAGAAACGCCAGCCCCCGGTTCTCGTCTTCCAGCAAGGCCGCCACATTACGTTGCGCCAACTCGGGAATATCCAGCGCATCCAGCGCTATCCTGGCTTCCTCAAACACCGCGACACGTGCACGCACTGCCTGCTCGGCGGCGGAGACCGCCAGAACGCTCGCCGCCCGCCCTTGCGGCAAGCCCGCTCTCGGAATATCGAGCACCTCGATGCAGGCGGTATCGACCGGATAACTCACCATTTCCTTGAGCACCCAGCGCAAGGCCTCCTTGCGTTCCTCTGCGGGTACGGGCGGTGCGTCGAGCTGCGAGACGGTGTATTCGCCTTCACCCATCAAGGTCGTACAAACATAGGATTTCAGTTGCCGCGCCACACGCAGATGCTGCAAAGCTTCGCGTACGCCGCCATGGTCAAGAGCGAAACTGTCGAGCAGCCTGACTTCCGGACGGCCATTCGGGTCGCGCAGCACATGCGCAAGCGTCACCCAGCCGCCTTGCGGAATGATGGCCAGCCAGCCTGGCTTGCGTCGTGTGAAGAGAAACGGAAGAATCCTCTTGCCCTGCATATGAGTTCGTTGAAATATACCGACTAAGCCGCTCAATGACAATGAATTTTCGATGAAGCAAACTCCCGATCAATCCCCATTGAATGAAAAGTCACTCGATGAAGGCCTGAATCTGTCTTTCGGTATACGCGGCATTGCCCACAGCACCACCCGCCGAGGCGGTGGATGTCACCCAGAATATCGTCCGGTTGCTTACGCCTTCCGTGTAAGTATTCGAGGTACAAGTCACCAATACCGTGAAGCCGTCGGTAAACGCCGGTTGACCTGACGGGCACGCGTTGCTGCTGATGATCGCTCCTGCCGCCCATTGCACTCCACCTTTGGCCGCCCAGTACGCGCGTGAACCCTGAACATCCTGTGCGGAAGTGAACTGCTGAGTGTTCGAAAAAGTAAGCATGAAAGCACCCAGCGCCGCCAGTACCACGAGCAGAAAAATCGCCGAGACGATGGCGAAACCGCCCTGCGCGAACCGTGCTGAACGGGTTCGCTGTCTGTTCATGGCGTATTGTCCACATGCGCCTGGTGATACAGATGGATGGTTTCACCTGATGCCACATCAGTGATCCCCAAAGACATCGAGACAATACCGAAGCGGCTCAGTCCGGTACTGACGCCCGGCGGATCATAGCTGAGACTGCCAAGGTGCCAAGATTGGTCGCCAATACTGCAGCAGTAGCCCCAGCCACCATCGCCGCACAGTTCGCCGCTGGTGTCCATGCCGCACTCAGAACACGCGTATGCCGGGTCAGTGATCCCCCATCACATCGGAAAGAGACTACGTGCGAACCGGCAGGGATCACCTGGAATCGGCCTCCCGGCGATTCGCTCGGCAATTGCTTGCGGCCGAAGGGCGCTGCCGCTCCAACAGTGACAAAGCTGATCGCGGTGGTGTTCGGGGTTCCGCCAGGCTCGGCCACCCCCGCCACCTGAATGGCGTTGATGCCGGTATACGCATTGCCGCTGGAACTGCCATCGTTGAACACCACCACGACATCGCCCGCAGCAATCCGGCTGTCGGCGGGCAAGGTGCTGTTCAGCCAGAGCATCTCGAATCGGTCGTCCACCGTAGTGAAATCAAGCGGATCGCCATTCCCGGTCGTACCGTCGACCACGGCGCGATAACGCGCGCCGATCTTGGTCGGAATGAATTCAATGCACAATCCGGACCCGTCTGTTGAGGTTCGCACGCTATTCGGCAAGGCCAGCCGGAGATCACGGGCCATTCGTCGTACCGCCGTATCAGCAATATCGGTCAGACCGGCACGGCGCTCGGCATCCAGGTAGCCATCGACCGGAGTCCGGATGAACACCGCCACCATACCGGCAATAATGCCCGTGATGACGATCACCACAATCGCCTCGATCAGCGTGAAGCCACGGTTTCTGGTGAGCAGGCAATACATGCTCAGAAACCTGCGGCGCGATAGCCGAAAAGCGTGATTTCCTGCCCACCGCCCGTCACCGTAACCGCGACCCTTTGCATGGCAATACCGCTGACGTTCACGGCGGTCACGGCCACGGTTGCCGAAAGACTCGCGAGAGCAGGGATCGACGTCGAACCGAGCGTATGCACACCACTGATGACGGCTGTTGCAGGCACACCGTCAAAGCAGCTGTAATCTGCCACACCGACATACAGGGCGCGGTTCGAGCAGGTGTTCATATCCGTTTCCGGCAGAGTCGCCGTCGCATTCCTGGATAGCACTTCTTCGAGAATCGCTTCGGCCATGGCCACGGCTTGCTTGCGCAGCATGGGATCGGCACTCGCTCGAGTAGTCGAATTCATCACCGTGAGAATGCCGAAGATCCCGACGTTGATGATGATGATGAACAGGATCAGCTCGATCAGCGTCAAACCACGTTGACTGGAGGGGTGTGAATGAAAGTGTTGGGAGGGTCCGATGTGCTCCCCTCCCCCCTGGCGGGGGAGGGGTGATCACCCATGCCAACGCCTCTCCATAGAACAAAGGAACGCCCACGAAATAACTTCCCGGTTTTATGCTGTTGAATTTGGCAGGATGGTGTAATTCCATGGGGGCAGTAGTGCATCGGCGACGATGCGCAGGGATGCCTTGAGATCAAGCGCCGCTTTCCGTCCGGTTTCGTAGACGCGATCGATAATATCGACGGT
>NZ_SPMX01000040.1 GCF_012940005.1 Candidatus Accumulibacter contiguus
GCCGGTTTGTTTCTTTGTGGAGAAAGCATTCCTCCTCCACCATGACCGAGCCGTATGTCGTATACCAGAGAACTTTTTTTTTCGCGTGTACCACGACCGGCTCAGCGGCCCGCACCTCGGCTGTCACCGCCTCAGCAACCTGCTCGGCCCATCCCGTCAGAATCTCCTGGCCCGTCCCGCGGAGAATTTCTATCACGCGGCGCTCGGCTTCATCGGCCCGACGCAGATCCCCTTCGGCGTTCTCCACCAACTCCAGCATCTCTAGCACTTTCGCCAGTATCTTTGGATTAGCCTCCAAACGGGCCACCAAGTCTCTGGAATCGCAAGGTTCGATGTGGGAAATCTTAGGCATGGCTTCTCTCCGTGGATGGGTTCCCTACTCTATCGCAACTCTCCGCTAATTTCCTTACGTTTGCTCACGTCGCTGACAATTATCAGAGCGGGACTCGCCCAACACTTTCGTTCGCACCCCGAGAACGCTGCGGAAGGCATCGTGATCACCAGTCAGGACAACCACATCATCTCGGCCAACAGGGCGCTGGAAGGACTGACAGGCTTTCGCACCGATGAAATGCTCGGCAGGAATCCAAGGCTGTTTGCTTCCCGGTGCCATCCGCGCAGCTTCTTCCGCAAGATGTGGCAAACCCTGCACGAAATCGGCCATTGGCAGGGCGACATATGGAACAGGAAGAAGACCGGCGAAGAATATCTGGTGCACGCCAACATCAGTGTCGTCCGGACGGGCGAATCGGTGACCAACTACATCGGCCTGATGAACGACATCACCGAAGTCAGTCGGACGATGGCAAGAATCGAACATATGGCGCATCACGACTTCCTGACCGGGTTGCCCAACCGCAGCCTGGTGGAAGACCGGATCGGACAGGCGTTGGGGCGTGCGGAGCGGAACCGCTCCAGGTTGGCGGTGATGTTCATCGACCTCGACAAGTTCAAGGCGGTCAACGACACCCTCGGCCATAAGGTTGGGGACCTGCTCCTGCAGGAAGTGGCGCGTCGCATCCAGGACTGCCTGCGCGCCACAGACACCGTCTCGCGGCAGGGCGGCGACGAGTTCGTGCTGCTGCTCGAGGATTTCAACGACGAGGCCGATATCACGCACGCCGCCCAAAAATTGCTGGCCGCGATCAGCAAGCCCTGCCGGATCGACAAGCATACCGTCACCACCACTTCCTCGATAGGCATCGCCATCTACCCGACCGACGGCGAGTTCGTCGCCGATTTGCTCAAGCACGCCGATGTCGCGATGTATCATGCCAAGAATCAGGGACGGAACAATTTTCAGTTCTTCACGGAACGTATCAACGCGCAGGCGCTGGAAGATATGATGGTCGAAAGCGCGCTGCGGAAGGCCATCCCCGGTGATCTGTTGCTGCATTATCAGCCGCAGCTCTGCCTCGTCAGCAGGAGCGTACACGGCGTCGAGGCGCTGGTGCGATGGGCGCACCCGGAACTGGGAATCATCAGTCCGGCGCGCTTCATTCCCATCGCCGAGGAGGCTGGCCTGATCTGCAAGCTCGGCGAGTGGGTATTGCAGGAAGCCTGTCGCGTCATGCGCAGCACCGGCATCAACATGTCCGTCAATCTGTCGCCGCTGCAACTCACCCAAAGCGACATTGTGGCGAAGGTCGCCGAAGCGCTTGACGGCATGGCCGGTTACCGCCTGACCCTGGAAATCACGGAAAGCGCGTTCATCAACGACTTTGCAGCGACCAAGGCCACGCTCATGGCCCTGAAGAAGCTCGGCGTCAATCTCGCACTGGACGATTTCGGCACCGGCTATTCGTCCCTTTCCTACCTGTACCAACTGCCTTTCGATTACCTGAAGATCGACCAGTCGTTCATCCGGGATCAAAACAACGTTCCCATCGTGCTGGCGATCATCGAGATGGCCAACAAGCTCAACATCATGACTGTCGCCGAGGGTGTGGAAACGCCGGAACAGATGGCCTTCCTCGAAGCCAGCGGTTGTGATGTCATCCAGGGCTACCATTTCTCGCGTCCGCTACCGCTGGCGGCCTTGACCGACTTTGCAGAAGACCCGCCTTACGAAGTCGCATCGAAGCCACGCATCAAGAAACCGCTTGCGGAGGCCAGCAACCCCTTGCTGGCGTGGTCATTCACCTACGAGACGGGGCATGCCTGGATCGATGCCCAGCACCAGGAACTGATCCGCATCCTCAGCCGATTTGACGCCAGCACGCGTTCGGGTGAAAAGAAGACCGAATCGAGAATGGTGATGAAGGCGCTGATCGAGTACGTGCGAGGCCACTTTTCCTTCGAGGAGGGACTCATGCACGAACACGCTTATCCGGACATCGGTGAGCACCAGGTGCAGCACCTGCAACTGGCCGACGCACTGGCGAGCTACGACCTGCAACTCAAGGCCAACCCGCAGATCAACCTGCAACAGTTGGTGGTGTCGCTGCACGGCTGGCTGATACGGCACATCCATTCCAGCGACAAGAAACTGGGGAAATTCCTGAAGAAACGCGGCGTATCGGCGCTACAGGGGCAGTAGGGCTGCGACGGTCTGCTAGAATGCAGAGCCGGGTGTGAAATGCATACACCATGGCTTGGTCACGAAACGCGGAGCGGTACTGGCGGCCTTGCTGCTTGGCGTGGTTGCCGGCGTACAGGCCGAGCAGCAGTTCGAGAACTTCGGCTACCAGGGCCAGGGCTTCTTTGTCACCGGCGACTATGCTTCGTCCAGGCAGGACGCCAATGGCGGCGGCCTGCCTTCGGCGAATGGCTCCGGTGGCAGTCTCGTCATGGGGTACGAAAAGGCCTTCAGCGAGCAACTCTTCGGCGGCGTGACCCTCGGTTACGGGAATGCGCCCTTCGATCTCGGCAATGGCCAGGGCTCGGTGAAGTACGACGAGTGGGCGCTGTCGGCATTCGCGGCGCACAGGTTCGGCGCCTTTTATGCCAGCGCTCTGGCCACTTACGTGGCGATGGTCACGACCTTCGGGCCGAGCGTCCTCAGGAGCTTTCTCGTGCGCACCGAGGAGGTGTCGGCCGACTGTCTTGCCTAACGGTCATGACCGTGGCTGGACGAGGTCGTGTAGACCGATCACTCACGCCTGCCAGAGTTCTCCTTGCTTTCGCGTGCTAGAATTCTCTCCCCATGGAACTTCTGATCAACGGCGAAAGCCGACAATTTTCTTCGCCGCTCACGGTGGCCGAACTGGTGCTGACCTTGAATCATGCTGGCAAGCGCATCGCCGTCGAGCGCAACGGTGAAATCGTCCCGCGCAGTCGGCATGGCGAAACGATGCTGGCCGATGGTGACCGGGTCGAGATCGTCGTTGCCGTCGGTGGCGGCTGAGCCTCATTGACCTGCTCTCAAGCGAAAGATACATGCCATCTTCCCCACACAGCCTGACGGTCGCCGGCACAACCTACCGCTCGCGCCTGCTCGTCGGTACCGGCAAGTACAAGGACTTCGCGGAAACCCGTGCCGCCATCGACGCTTCCGGCGCCGAGATCGTCACCGTCGCGATTCGCCGCACCAACATCGGCCAGAATGACGGCGAGCCGAACCTGCTCGACGTGCTGCCGCCGTCGCAATTCACGATCCTGCCGAATACCGCCGGTTGCTACACCGCGGCGGACGCGGTGCGCACGCTGCGGCTGGCGCGCGAGCTGCTCGAAGGGCATGCACTGTGCAAGCTGGAAGTGCTCGGCGATCCGACCAGTCTGTTTCCGAACATGCCGGAAACGCTCAAGGCCGCCGAGACGCTGGTCAAGGAGGGTTTCGAGGTGATGGTCTACTGCGCCGACGATCCGATCCAGGCGAAAATGCTCGAGGAGATCGGCTGCGTTGCGGTAATGCCGCTGGCTTCGCTGATCGGCTCCGGGATGGGTATCGTCAATCCCTGGAACCTGCGCCTGATCATCGACAACGCCAGGGTGCCGGTGCTCGTCGATGCCGGCGTCGGTACCGCCTCGGATGCGGCGGTTGCGATGGAACTCGGTTGCGACGGGGTGCTGATGAATACTGCCATTGCGCACGCCCGCGCTCCGCTGCTGATGGCCAGCGCCATGAAAAAAGCCGTCGAGGCCGGGCGCGAGGCCTTTCTTGCCGGGCGCATGCCGCGCAAGTACTACTCGGCAGACCCCTCGTCACCGACGACCGGCCTGATCGGATCCTAGGCATGGCCGTGCAGGAGTCCGTGGCAGCGGGCCTGGAAGCCGGTGTGGATGCAAGCGCGGATATGGGTAGTGGTACGGCCCCGCGGGCCAGGCATATCCGCAGTTTCGTTCGCCGTCAGGGACGGGTGTCGAATGCCCAGCAGCGCTATCACCAAGAGATGATGGCGAAGATCGGTGTTCCTTACGCGGCGGCACGCCTCGATCTCGATATGCTGTTCGGACGCGTGGCGCCCCGCATTCTCGAAATCGGTTTCGGCATGGGCGAGACTTCGGCAGCGATTGCCGCGCTGCACCCCGGAAATGACTACCTCGGCATCGAAGTTCACACCCCGGGTGTCGGCAGTCTGTGCAAACTGGTTGCCGAGCGAGGCCTGCACAATCAGCGCATCGTCCAGCACGACGCCGTCGAAGTGCTGCGTGACATGCTCCCGCCGGCGTCGCTTGCCGGGGTGCACATCTTCTTTCCCGATCCCTGGCCGAAGCTTCGCCACCACAAGCGGCGCCTGTTGCAGGCGCCTTTTGTGGCGCTGCTCGCCAGCCGCCTGCAGCCGGGCGGCTATCTCCATTGCGCGACCGATTGGGAAGATTACGCGCAGCAGATGCTGGCCGTACTCTCGGCCGAAACGCTGCTGGAGAATACCGCATCCGGCTACGCGCCGCGCCCGGAGCATCGCCCGCAGACCAGGTTCGAACAGCGCGGCCGGCGACTCGGACACGGTGTCTGGGATCTGGTATTTCGTCGCCGGCTGGATTCACTCCAGGCGGAAAATGACCGGCAGGATGAATTCGCGTGAGTTCGCCCAGTTGACACGCCCCATCGCGTAAGCCGCTTTCACTGCCGCCTGGTCGAGGAGGGGATGGCCACTGCTGGCGGCGATGACGACGTCGCTGATGCCGCCGTCGTCAGCGATCGTCAGCAGCAGGCGCACTTCGCCTTCGAGGCCGCGGGCGACGGCTGCGGGCGGGTAGTAGAGGTGCTGCGACAGTTTGCGCTGTGCGGCTTCGATCTGGCGCCTCGCCATTGTTTTGGCGGCAGGCGGCGCAGCGTGGGCAGCCGGCGGGGGAGGGTGCACTGCCTTGACGGGGGCCGGGTCATGGATGAGCGTATTCTTCAGCAGCGGCTCGTCGTCGTGCGCTGCTGATTTTGCCGGCAGGGAGAATGTTGCCTCCAGCGGCGGCTGTGCCGGCGGCAGGCTGAGCTTGCGGGCGTCCCAAAGCAGTACGCCGGCGTGCAGGGCGAGTGAAAGGGCAACGGCAAGGAGCAGGCGAGACGGCATGGGCCTGCCATTGTGAAGCAAAATCGTGCCGCAGGCACGGGAGTACGACTCGCCAAGCGAATGTGCCGAGTCAGAATGGAGAACGCGGGTGAAGCTTTTGATCAAACCACTGGGCCGCTTGGCCTGCTTCCTGTGCCTGCTGGCCGCGCCGGCGTTGGCCGAGGTGCCGGCACCTGATCCCATTATCTTCGAGTATGCCGTCGAGCGGGGCGATCTGCGCACCGTCAAGCGCTGGCTCGATGAGGGCCTGAACCCGGAGTACCAGGCGGCGCACGTCGGGACGGGACTGATGGTCGCTGCCTGGTATGGCCAGATCGAAATGATGGCGCTGTTCGTCGAACGCGGTGCCGATCTGCGGCGGACCAATCGCCATAACGAACAAGCCTTGCAACTGGCGGCCTGGGGCGGACACCTGGAAGCCGTCAAATGGCTGCTCGATCGCGGCGCGCCGCTGGATCGTGCCGGCAACCAGTGGGGAGCGCTGCACTACGCGGTCTTCAATGGTCACGAAAAAGTGGCCAACGATCTGCTGGCGCGTGGCGCCAATGTCAATGCACGCGCGCCGAACGGGGCAACGCCCTTGATGATGGCGGCTCGCGAAGGCCACGAGAATCTGGCGCGCAGCTTGCTCGAAGCCGGTGCCAATGCGAAACTCCAGAGTGACTGGGGTGATTCGGCACTGACCATGGCGATGCGCTACGATCACCTGCGGCTGGCGAAAATGATCTCGACTCCGGAGGATTTTGCGATTGCCGTGAAGGCCCCGAAGGAGAGCTTTGGCGAAGCGACGCGCTCGGCCGCGGTCACGCCGACAATCGACGCGATCCTCAAGGAGATTCGGATTGCTGAAGCAGAAGGGCGACCGAGCGAGGAACTGCACAAGAAGTTGCGTGCCGCGGTGAATGAATTGCGGGTCAGTTCGGTACCGCTGGCGCAGCGGCCGATGCCGCGCCCCTATGTGCCGCGCTCGATGGTGATCACCGCCCGCCGCGCGCAGCCTGGCGCCGAGCGTGCGCAGTTGGTCGTCACTCCCCGTCGACCAGGAAGCGCTCCAGCAGGCGATTGAGAAAGCGCCGGCCGTGCTCGCTCGGGGTGATGCGTTGCAGTCGGCGTTCGATCAGGCCTTCGTGCTCGGCCTGTCGCAGCTTGCCCTCGATGCTGAGCAGCGGCAGCGCGGTCCGCGACTCGAAGAGTTGCGCGTCGAAACCCTGCACCAGGCGCAGTGCGTTGAGCATGAACTCGAACGGCAAATCGGCGGCAGCAACGGCAAACTCTTCCTGCACCGGCATGCCGGCTGCAACCTGGGCCAGGTACTGCTCCGGTCCCTTCCAGCGCATCTGGCGCAGAACGCGATCGTGCAGTGTCAGCTTGCCATGCGCGCCGGCACCGATCCCCAGATAGTCGCCGAAATGCCAGTAGTTGAGGTTGTGCTGGCACTGCCGGCCAGGTTTTGCGAAAGCCGAGGTTTCGTAGTGCAGGTAGCCGGCCGCTGCCAGCCTGTCCTCGATGGCGTCCTGCATGTCGGCACACAGGTCGTCTGCGGGCAGTGCCGGTGGCCTGGCGGCGAAAGCGGTATTCGCTTCGATGGTCAGTTGATAGCAGGACAGGTGCGGCGGTGAGAACGCCAGCGCCGCGTCGAGGTCGGCGAGCGCCTCGGCCAGCGTCTGTCCGGGCAGACCGTACATCAGGTCGAGATTGAAATTGTCGAAATGGCTGGCGGCAATCGTGATCGCGCGCCGCGCCTCGTGATCGTCGTGGATGCGGCCGAGCGCCTTGAGGTGCTGCGGGTTGAAGCTCTGGATGCCGAGCGACAGGCGGTTGATTCCCGCTTCGCGAAAGGCTGCGAAGCGGGCGGCCTCAACGGTTCCCGGATTGGCTTCGAGCGTGATCTCGGCGCCCGGCAGGAAAGGCAGGCGGCTGCGCAGGGCGGCCAGGAGTTGATCGAGCCCTTCGCCCGAGAGCAGGCTCGGCGTCCCGCCACCAAAAAAGATGCTGTCGATGCGGCGTCCCCAGACCAGCGGCAGCGCCGATTCGAGATCGGCAAGCAGGGCGGCAAGGTAGTCGCTTTCAGGGATTGCCGCCGCGCCGCGAGCGGCAGACGGCAGCGCATGCGAGTTGAAATCGCAGTAGGGGCACTTCTGCACGCACCACGGAATATGGACGTAAAGCGAGAGCGGCGGCGGACTGCGAAATCGTGGTTCGGCTTCCTTCGCTGCTGCCAGGCGCGCCTGCGGCAGCAGCGGAATGACCCTTCGACTCCGGCTGCCCGGCATCAGCGTGGAGGTGAAAGTCGCGCGCGCTCTTGCAGGCGCTCGACGAGGCGGGCGAGCGCCTGGCCACGATGCGAACGGCGGTTTTTCTCGGCGGCATCGAGTTCCGCCGCGGTCCGGTCGAGTTCGCGGAGGTAGAACAGCGGATCATAGCCAAAGCCGTCGTCGCCGCGTGCTGCCGAGAGAATCTCGCCGTGCCATTCGCCCTCGGCGATGATGGGTTGTGGGTCATCGGCGTGGCGAACAAAAACGATCAGCGAAACGAAGTGGGCGGTACGCTGCGGATTGTCGCCGAGTTCGCAGAGCAGTTTCTGATTGTTGCGGGAATCGGACCTGGGTTCGCCGGCGTAGCGTGCGGACTGCACGCCGGGGGCGCCACCGAAAGCGTCGACACAGAGCCCCGAGTCGTCGGCCAGCGCCGGCAGACCGGTCAGCAGCGACGCATGGCGCGCCTTGGCCAGGGCATTCTCGACGAAGGTGCAATGCGGTTCTTCGGCCTCGGGAACGCCCAGCTCGCCCTGGGGAACGAGCTGCCAGCCCAGCGGTGCGAGAATCGCGTCGAGTTCCTTGAGTTTCTTGGTGTTGTTCGAAGCCAGGACGAGTTTCATGAGTGCAGTGCCGCTTTCTGCTGCGCCAGCAGCTCGCCGATGCCGGCCGTCGCGAGGTCCAGCAACTCGTTCATCTGCATGCGCGTGAAGGGATCGCCTTCAGCGGTCCCCTGGACCTCGACGATGCCCTGCCGGCCGGTCATCACCACGTTCATGTCCGTGTCGCAATTGGCGTCCTCGGCGTAGTCGAGGTCGAGAATGGCTGTTCCCTGATAGATCCCGACCGAAATGGCGGCGACCTGATCACGCAGCGGATTCTCTGCGAGTCTGCCCTGGCTCAGCAGGTGTTCGCAGGCGTCGTTGAGCGCCAGCCAGGCGCCGGTGATCGCTGCACAACGCGTGCCACCGTCGGCTTGCAGAACGTCGCAGTCGAGCGTGATCTGGCGTTCGCCGAGCGCTTTCAGGTCGGTCACCGCGCGCAGGGCGCGACCGATCAGGCGCTGGATTTCCTGGGTGCGTCCACTCTGCTTGCCCTTGGCTGCCTCGCGTCCGGTACGCGTGTGTGTCGATCGCGGCAGCATGCCGTATTCGGCGGTGACCCAGCCCTGGCCGCTGCCGCGCAGAAAGGGTGGTACAGACCCTTCGACGCTGGCCGTGCACAGTACGCGGGTGTCGCCCATTTCGATCAGGACCGAGCCTTCGGCGTGGCGAGTAAAGCGGCGCGTAATCTGTACGTGGCGCAACTGTGAGGGCTGGCGGTCGCTGGGGCGCATGCGGATTCCTATTTGGTATATTTCTGGATGGTCGAGCGGATCTCTTCGATGGCGAGTTCGATCTCCTCTTCGCTGAGGTCGGTCTTGCCTCTCGAGGGGCGTCCGAACTCATCCATCATTCTGGTGACCGAGTCTTTCGGCATCGATCTTGTGGATACCAGGCTACTCGTACCACCACTCGCAGCACCACTCGCAGCACCACTCCCGCCGCTGCTCTGATCGCTGTAACTGTCTCCCCAGCGCACGGCAATCATCGACAGGTTGTCGGCATGCGAGCCGCCGCGGGCTTCCGCATCGCCAAGCAGCAGCGGCACGGCAAGCGCCGGATCGGCGGTCTTCAGAGAGAGCGCCAGGGTGCCGGCAGGCAGCACACTCCAGACGCCGTCGGTGCATAGCGCCAGGACATCTCCCGCTTCCAGGGTTGCCTTGCGGGAATACTCGATCTCCGGCTTTTGCTGGCCACCCAGACAACCGTAGATCTTGTGACGGTCGGGGTGCCCATTCATCTGCGCCTCGCTGATCACCCCCTGGTCATACAATTGCCGTACGCGCGAGTGATCCCTGGTCTGCGCCAACACCTTGCCGTTACGCAGCAGATACAGACGTGAATCACCCGAGTGCACCCAGTATGCGATGTTGTTCTGGACGATGCAGGCGACGCAGGTGGTACGCGGCGAGTCGACCAGGCGATGCCTGTCGGCATAGTCGAGAATTGCCCGGTGGGCGTTGAGCATTCCCTTCTGCAGGAACATGAAGGGGTCACGCATGCGTGGTTTGAACTCGCGCGGGAATGCCTCGGTCAGCGTCTGCACAGCGATCTGGGCTGCGACTTCACCATAGTAGTGACCGCCCATGCCGTCGGCGACGACCATCAGCAAGGCCTCCCGTGAGTAGCAGTAAGCCAGCCGGTCTTCGTTGTTGGCACGCTTGCCGGTACGACTTTCCTGATAGATGCTGAATTTCATAAATCCTTGGCCTTCTTCAATTTGCCGACCACCTGTCCCAGCCAGGTGTCATTCTGCTGCGGCGGCGGGCTCGGGGAGGAAGCAAGGACGGGCTCGGTGAGCGCTTTCTGCAGCGCAAAGACGCTTTGCGGCCGGTAACGATGGTTCAGGCACAGACACCAGTCAATGGTTTCGAGCAATTGGTCCGAGTATTGTCCTTCCCAGCGGACCATGGCGGGTACCATCCGATCCTTTTCGAGGCGATTGTTGGCCGGTTGCGGTGTATTGCCGGAGATGCACGCATACATCGAGGCGCCGACACTGTAAATATCGCTCCATGGGCCGAGCAGATCTCGCTGGCAGTAGTGTTCGGGAGAGGCGAAGCCAGGCGTGTACATCGGCTTGAGCATCGGCGTATCGGAAGCCAGGGTCTGGCGTGCCGCGCCGAAGTCGATCAGCACCGGGACATGGCTGTTGCGCATGTAGATATTCGACGGCTTGAGGTCGAGATGCAGCAGCCGGTGTGCATGCACCTCGCGCAGGCCGTTGAGCATCTTGGTGAACACATTGCGAATGAAATTCTCGGTGACCCCGGCCCGGTTCTTCTGGATCAGTTCCTGCAGGGTATGGCCGATCTCGTACTCCATCACCATGTAGACCGTCTCGTTGGCACGAAAAAAAATTCAATACCCGGATCACGTTGGGGTGAGAAAGGCCGGCCAGAGCCCGACCTTCCTCGAAAAAGCATTTCATGCCGTAGCGGAAAGCCGGCAGATGATCTTCGCTGATGATCGGAGCCGTCTGTCCCTCACTGCGCAAGGCCAGCGTATTGGGCAGGTACTCCTTGATGGCGACGCGATGTCCCTGCGCGTCGACAGCGACATAGACGATTGAAAAGCCGCCCATCGACAGTTGATGCTCGATGCAATATTCGTCGAGCTGGAAACCGGCAGGAAGGGGGTGGTTCGCTTGTTGCGCCATCCGTGTCAGGGCTATCATTTGAGATTATTATCCATTGTCCGGTTTTTTTAGGTGAACTGCAAAGCCGGCTGCTCATCCAGAACCGTTCACATGTCAGGATTTCAATGATTTATAGCATGACCGGCTATGCCGCCAGAACGTGCGCCGTCAACGGTGGGGTACTGCACATGGAATTAAAAAGTGTCAATTCCCGCTACCTCGATTGCCAATTCCGGGTTTGTGACGAATTGCGCATCGCCGAACCGGCGCTGCGTGAGCTGATCGGCGCGCGCATCAGCCGCGGCAAAGTCGAATGTCGAGTCAGCTTCGTTCCGGCAAGCCGCAATACGCAACAACCAGGTCTGAATGTCGACCTGCTCGAACGCCTCAAAGTCTTCGACACCCAGATTCGCAGCGTCCTGCCCCTGGCCGCTCCACTGACGGTCAGCGACATCCTGCACTGGCCAGCCATCTTCGGCGATGAAACCGTCGATGTCGAGACCGCGGTCCCGGTTTGCCTGACGCTGGCCGGCGAGGCGCTCGATGATTTCGCGGCGAGTCGGGCACGCGAGGGGGAAAAGCTGGCGGCAGTGATCCTGGAAAAAGTGGCGCACATGCGAGCCCTGGCGCATGCAGTCGCGCCACGCATTCCGGCTGCGCAGGCGTCGTTCAACGAAAAGCTCCGGCAGCGCTTGCTGGACGCCGTGCAATTGGTCGACGATGAACGAATCCGTCAGGAAGTCGCCGTTTTCGCGGCGCGCATCGACGTTGCCGAAGAGCTGGCGCGCTTGTCGACCCATCTCGATGAGGTCGAGCGGGTGCTCAAGGCCGGCGGTGCGAGCGGCAAACGCCTCGATTTTCTGATGCAGGAACTCAATCGCGAAGCCAATACGCTCGGTTCCAAATCGCTCGTCACGGAAGTTTCGCAGACCGCGATCGAGTTCAAGCTGCTGATCGAACAGATGCGGGAGCAGGTGCAGAATTTAGAATGATGAATCAGGACGTGTCAGGACGTGCAAAACCCGAGAAAAATCATTGAAATATCTGCGGCTAGCTTCTCCTGACGTTGCATGACAAATCAGGACAGCGCACAATAAGTGTGCACCACCATGTGCACCCAGTGGTGCACATTATGCCAATCTGGTGGTGCACACGAGAGAATGCCATGAGCAAGCTGACTGATTTGGAAATTCGCAACTGGATCAAGGCCGGCGAACATTTCGAGCAACGCGGCGATGGTGAGGGGCTGTATCTGTGCTTTCCTCTGCGCTTCGCCGTCCCGGTGTGGAAGTTGCGCTATCGCTTGGCTGGCTGCGCTCGCATCGTCACCCTGGGCAGCTATAGCCATCTGTCCCTGGCCGACGCCAGAAAGACCGCCAAGGAAATGCGGGCACGGGTGACGCTGGGCTATGACGTGGCCGAAGAGAAGCAGGAGCGCAAGCGGGTTGCCGTGGCCAAGATCGAGGCCCGCAAAGCGGAAGTCACCATGGCGGTGCTCGCTGATGATTATTTCTCGGCGCAGATCCTTGGCCGCTGGAAACACCCAAACATCGTGCGTAGCCGAATCGAGAACGACATCAAGCCGGCTATTGGCAAGCTGGCTATCGGCGAGATCCGGCCGACGCACATCGACGCCATGCTGAAAGCCATCGTCAAGCGCGGAGCGCCGACGATGGCCAACGATGTGCTTCGCTGGGTCAAGCGAATGTTTGACTACGCCATCAAACGGGAAATGATTAACGCCAATCCTGCAGCGGCATTCGACGTGTCGGACGCTGGCGGAAAAGAAGAGTCCCGCGACCGCTGGCTGACCAGTGGCGAGTTGTCCGCCTTGTTCGCTGCCATGAAAACCGCAAAAGGCTGGAATATCCAAAATGGCCTGACGGTGAAGCTGTTGCTTATCCTGGCAGTTCGCAAGGGAGAACTGATACAGGCCAAAGTAGACGAGTTCGACCTTGAAGCGGGAGTCTGGTATCTGCCGGCAGATCGGACGAAAACGGACGTAGCCATCGATATCCCGCTTCCCCGGCAAGCGGTCGCTTATCTCCGTGAACTTGTCCGCATTGGTGGTGGTTCTGCCTGGCTGCTCCCCGCGCGCAAGATGCAGGAGCGCATGGTGCCGCATATCGACCTCAATACGGTCACTGCGGCGATGGCAAAGCATATCAAGCCGCTGATGACAGAGGCGGATAACTTCACCATCCATGACTTCCGGCGCACGGCACGCACGCACCTGGCCGCCATGGGTGTTGCACCGTACATTGCCGAGCGCTGCCTTAATCACGCCATCAAGGGCGTTGAAGGGATTTATAACCGCCATGACTTCTTTGACGAGCGCAAGGACGCTTTGCAGAAGTGGGCAGACTTGCTTGACGACATCGAGCGCGGAGAAGAGAAGAAAGTGGTTCCGATCAGGCGGCAGAAAGTATCGGCAAGTGCTGGATGAAAGTCGCCAATACTCCCGGATAGCATGCCCAATATATCTATATGGAATATTTGTAATTGTCGTCTACCAATTCAATTCATGCCTTGCCTGTCGCGCCCCATCCATCCCTACCCTGTTTTTTTAGTGGGACACTTGGGACAGTTGCAAAAAATAGGCTTAACGCGTTGATTATGCTTAGTTTTACCTGTCCCAAGAGTTTGGGACACTTGGCCTTTTGACTGGGACACTTGGGACACTTTGTCCCGTTTTGCGCTGTCCCGGTAGGGGTTTGGGACACTTCGCAATTTCAACCGTTTTGGCGACCAGTCCTGATGGGTATCCCGGACGGTGATCGACCACGGGCTGAACCCGGCGCCGCTGCCTACTTTGGGCAACCGAGGCACCTGGCCTTCATCGGGTTGGCCCTCGTGCTCGCTGTCGGCTGCGACCAGGCCGGCCGGAAGTCCTGGACGGTGATCGACCACTGGCTGAACCCGGTACCGCTGCCGACTTGGGACAACCGAGGCACC
>NZ_SPMX01000041.1 GCF_012940005.1 Candidatus Accumulibacter contiguus
CCTCCGGTCGATCTCACGCCTCGCTTCCGCGACCGCTTGGACGCCTTCCGTCGGCTATGCGAAGAGCACCGGGATTCGGCTCATGAGAAAACCCGTGCGCTGGCGCGCGAATTTCTCTACGACTGGGAGGCGGTCTGGATCGTCGTCGCCCATCCCTATCTGCCGTTCACCAACAACGAGGCCGAACGGGCCTTGCGGCACTGGGTCATCGCCCGGCTCATCAGCCAAGGCACCCGTACCGAGCAGGGTACCCGTGCCTTTGCCCTGTTGGCCAGTGTCATCGACACCTGCCGGCGTCGCCACATCTTGCCCTGGCCCTACCTGGCCAAGGTGGTCGCCGAGCGGCGTAAAGGCAACGCAGCGCCCCTGCTACCGGCTGCTGCCTGATTTTTGGTAGTGGTCGTCGGGGGGGCTAAACGGTTACACCGCGGAAATCTGGCGGAGAAAAGCGCAGGTCAACATGGCTGTAAGCGCGGAAATGCCGCGCTTACAGCCATGCCCCAGCGTATCCGTCCCTCCGCCGCGTCAAGGGTATGCTGCGCCGGGCTGTCGCCCGCCCTTGACCCGGCTCCAGGAACGCAATTTGCGTGCCCGAGTTTTTGGCGACGCCAGATTTCCGCGGTTTTTGGCCGCCATTGACATTGACCAACGCGCCGTCGTACTCCAACCAGTTCCTCCACGATATCGCTGCTTGAGGCCCACCTCGCCAGTCTCCCGGTTACCTCGCATTGCCATGCCAGCCTTCTCAGATGCCACGCCCTGCCGCACCCGCGGGTCATTACTATACGAACGCCTATTGCACCAACACTACCATGATATTATTACGAAACATTTTTGGTTATGGCATACTAATTCTTCTGCAGAAGGCCAGCATATTTTTGTTGATGCCATTTGTTATCGCGTCGCTGAGCGTTGAAGATTTTGGCAAGGCTAGCCAAGTTTTTATATATTGGCAACTTGTGTATATTGTTTGTGATATTCGGCACCGATGAGGCTCTAGCCAAAAGAGCATCTCATTCAAAGGCGGACTATGGCTCCCTTCTGACAAATGGATATGTGCTTCTATTGTTGGCATCTTCAATATTTGTCCTGTTTAGCTACTTCCTTTCAGACTTACTATATAACTACTTCACAACTAATTTAAGGCCGCGCGATAGGTACATTTCCATAATAACTGTAGCAATTTCGCCAATCGTCATTTCTGCGCTCAAGATTCTTAGAGTTACCGGAGAGTATCCTGCATTTGCGCGTTTTGACAATTATTCAGGTTGCTGTCCAAGCTGCGTCGATAATGACGTTCGTTGTATGGATCGACGGCGGTATGACCGGATATTTGGCGTCATACTTGTTGGCTCTCGCAGCCGCGCTCCTATACGTCCTTGCCGTGCACCGCACACATATAAATCTGAATTTCGTTTCAAGAAAAAGTATCATTGATCTATTGTCGTATGGCGCCAAGATTGCACCGCACACTATCGCAAGTTGGGGGTTATACGGTTTTACGTTGGTATTCATAGGGAAACAGCTTGGCGCAGAGTCGGCGGCAATGCTGGCCGCTAGTAACTACATCCCATATATGGCTAACGTTGTTTCGTACGCCCTTTTGTATTCATTTCAAGAATCGTTATACAAGAAATTAGGCTGCAAGATGCAAATAAGGACTCTGTTGCCGTTTTTTCTTTGGTTATGTGGCCGCTTTCTTCTTGATAGTTATCATAATGTACGCTATGTCAGCAAAAAATCTTCAGTATAATCTTCGATAGCAGGTACGCGTTAAATGATAAGTTGATATTACTACTATTTGCTGCCGTATTTTGCCAGTTTTGCGACTCAATGTTCCAGTATGTGCTATACTACATGGAACGCGCAACCCAATATACGGCGGTATCTACAGTTGCCGCCGTAGTTTTTTAATGTGGTAGGGCTAGTTTTGGCTGCTAGAACCCTGTCAATAGAATATATGGTTGGGGTGTATGCGCTTTCACAGTTCCTGCTCTTATGCATTCGGACAATGCTAGGTATCGGGTTTTATATGAGGTTTCAAAGTGAAATCTGATTTTGCGTGGTATTATCGTACCGCCGAAGCCCTCGGCCGGGGCTTGGGTGGTCTCAGTGTCGATCTAAGCGACTATAAAAAGGCAGCGGTTAATTTCTATGTGCTAAAATGCAGGTCCCACCATGAAAGGGTCGATGCCGATGTTCCAATTGCCGCAGCAGATCTGGAACGAGAGCTCAAGAATCGGAAGCTTTCGCATCGAGAGATAGTTAGGGCCATTGCGAAATACTGTGCTCACCGGCTTTTTTATACTGCTTGGCGCTAAACACGCAAATGAATATCGGTACGTAGTTAAGACCTATGTTGAGGTGGAGTACGAATCTTTTCATGCGTTAAGAAAGGACGAACGGCACCTGGTGCTGATATTCCCTTTTCCGTTGTCCATGAAGAGGCAATTGCGATATATTTATGGGTTGCTTACCGATAACGATCCGTCAAGGGATATAGAATTCTGCGGCAATCCATACAGCTTAAGGAGATTGGCGACGATCATTGTCCGACGTCGTAAATACGATGAGTTCGCTTTTTGAACTAGATGCCGCGATTAAGCTTAACAAGTATTTGCAAAATCTCCATTTTGAGGTACTCTTGAACATGGACGACGTCGATCCTCTTAGCATGATTGTGAACAGAGTTAATTGCTGCAAGAAAACTGTTGTGACTTATTTGCATGGCATTGGAACGTACTCTCCATTTATTTTTACGGACGAGTTAAAGGTGTTTGATCAACGTCAGGCTGATTATTATTCCTCGCTAAATGACATTAAGAAGATTGAGATTTACGACTTCGCTACAAAACGGAACAGCGACAACGCTCAGAGTCAGGTAACACCGAAAGCGGTCATTTTTTTATTCGCAACTTACGAAGTCCAGCGCCATAATTGCTCCCGTAGAAAAGCGGGTTTTACAGGCGCTCGCCAGAATATGCCAAGCTAGCGGTGTGCGCTTGTTTTACAGGCAGCACCCAAACAATACTAGAAGCTTGCCTTTGTATGTTAAGGAAAGTCATGCTGTCAAATGGGACCATAGTAATGGTTGGGAACCAGCAGAATCGTTGGGTTTGAGCCTTTATTCGACGGCGTATTATACGTCGAGAGAGGCCGTCTCGGCGCTAATAGATGTGCCTGAAATTCCAATTAGGTTGCTTTTTTTCGGATGAGTGTAAGGTTGTAAAGGAAGACAATTTGTCACAGCTATTTGGGGTAAGAGATGGTTAGACGCTTATTTGCAAGGCTCTTTAAGAAGGCTCGTTTGCATTCAGTACAGGATTGCTGCATCCACAGCACCTCTCGAATTCAGTCGGGAAGCAACCTTTGTAACGTGGTGATGAACAAGCATTCGTATTGTGGCTACGATTGCGAGATAAGCAATTGTGATATTGGCGCTTTTGTTTCGATAGCTAACTTTGTTAGTATCGGGGGCGGTGAGCATCCAGTAGACTGGGTGTCTACGTCTCCTGCATTTTACGAAGGTCAGCGCAGCATTCCGGCTCAGTTTGCAAACCACAAGAGGAGCTCCCCAAAAAAAAACGATAATAGGTAGCGACGTGTGGATTGGCTATGGAGCGCATATAAGGCAAGGTGTAAGAATTGGAAATGGGGCAGTGGTTGGAATGGGTAGTGTAGTAACAAAGGATGTCGAATGCTATGAAATCGTCGCGGGCGTACCAGCTCGACATGTGCGATTTAGGTTTGCAGAAGAGGTTCGGGAACAACTCAATATGACGAGGTGGTGGGACTATCCGGACGAAACGATCGCGGAACTTGGTGGGCTATTTGACGATCCACTGGCGCTACTTATGGCTTGTTCCAAGAGTGGTGAGTGAGAATTTATATCGACGCAGATGCTTGGAATAATTGCGCAATGTTCCTAATCTATTAGAACAGCTAGTAGTGTACCAATGCCTTTCTTTGACTGCTTTGACTAACCGGCATCGGAGTGAGTTATGGTTAAGGTTGCCATACGAGATGATGACACTAATTTTTTTTACAGACGTAGACTCCTTCTGTAAGGCATATAAGGGACTTGAAAGCATTCCAATTTCAGTGGGTGTTGTGCCCTGGGTGAGCGGCTACAACGGGGATTGTCCCGAGTCATCTGGTATCGATTCGGGGAGTTACTATGACGTAGCCGACAACAAAGACTTGGTATCTTTTCTATCCAGCGGCATTAATACTGGACGTATTGAAGTACTGCTGCATGGCGTCACTCACGAGTACCGCTTCGACGACGGACGTAGACTAGCTGAAATGCAGTGGCGTGAGCTCCAAAGCACCTTGCCCAACAAACTGCTAGAAGCGCGACAGCACCTTCAGCGGCTGACGAACTCGGATATTTCTTGGTTTGTCCCGCCAAGCAATATAATTTATAAAAACGGCATTAAGGCGGTGATATCGGCAGGAATGAATTTGTCAGGCATCATCGGTTTAAGAATTGATCGTGAGTTAAATAGGCAGTGTGTGGTCAACTACTTACTTCGGTGGCTATATCGCGGAATCTATGGGTACCCTTACCCCGCTGTCTTGGAGTATGCTAAACATAACGAGCTCAATGCGTGTCGGATGGCGTCGTATGAGTATCTAAAGGGGATGTTTGATCTGTGTAAGAAATACACGCATCCGATGGTGGTGAATACTCACTACTGGGACCTCCGTGACAATGGGACTAAGCGCGATATGCTGGCGCGTTTTTGTTGACTATGCGGCTGGTGACAATGCAGATTTTGTTCTGATGAGCGATATCGTGCCGAGAAAGCGCAATGAGTAATGCTGGAGCGGGCGGCGATGTTATTTTGATTAATTCTGGAATCTAGTAGTTATTATCCTTCGATAGAGCTGCAAACTATGCGTGAATGGTTATGATTCTCCTACAACTCTTGACGGGAATGATCACCGCCGGGAAAGCGAAGCGGGCTGCCTTGGTCTCGAGGGCCGATGAGCGGGCGATGTTGACGAATTGCGCGACCGAGAGCGGCGTCGGTACGCGAGGTGGAGCGTGCCAAGGTGCTACTGGGCTACGCCAACCGCGGCTTGCGCTAGAACCAAGTGCAAGCTGCGCGCGGCGACTCCACGATTTCCTGGCTATGACAACTCTTCCTTGTATTTCTTTCAAAATCTTTTTTCGCGTCGCTGGAGCACCTCCGGCCGCTGTGGGCGACCGCGAGTGTATAGACCTGACATAATATGAAACAGATTCTCCAAAATCTCAAGAGCGGTAGTAACTGAAGTGGCGGAGGTACCTTCTCCGCGCGCGAGCAACAGTCAGTTGTTGATCCGCACGAGCCGTTCTCTGATCTCCGCCGGCACGGAGCGGATGATGGTCGATTTCGGTAAGGGGAATCCTATCGAAAAGGCCCGCCAGCAGCCGGATAAGGTGCGCATGGTGCTGGACAAAGTCAAGACAGACGGGCTGATGCCGACGCTGGATGCCGTGCGCAACAAACTGGAGCAGCCATTGCCGCTGGGGTATTGCAATGTAGGCGAGGTGGTGGAGGTCGGCAAGGGCGCTGCAGGCTTTGCCATCGGGGATCGGGTCGCGTCCAATGGCAAGCACGCCGAGGTGGTGAGCGTGCCGCTGAATTTGTGCGCACGGATACCGGATGCCGTGACCGACGAGGCGGCGGCGTTTACAGTGCTTGGCGCGATTGCCTTGCAGGGCATTCGGCTGGTTCAGCCGACCCTCGGTGAGGTGGTGGTGGTGACGGGTCTGGGCTTGATCGGGCAGATTGCGGTGCAGTTGTTGCGGGCCAACGGCTGCCGGGTCCTGGGGATTGATTTTGATCCGGGGAGACTGGCGTTGGCCAGGTCATTCGGTGCGGAGGTCGTGAACCTCGGTGCCGCGGAAGATGTGGTGCAGGCTGCCGAGCGGTTTTCACGTGGGCGCGGGGTCGATGCAGTCTTGGTGACGGCGGCCACCAAGAGCAGCGAGCCGATTCATCAGGCGGCTCTGATGTGCCGCAAGCGTGGGCGCATCGTGCTGGTGGGAGTCACCGGACTTGAGTTGTCCCGCGACGACTTCTTCAAGAAGGAGTTGACCTTCCAGGTATCTGCTTCTTATGGCCCCGGCCGCTATGACCCGAACTACGAGGAGAAGGGGCAGGACTACCCGGTTGGCTTTGTGCGCTGGACCGAGCAGCGAAACTTCGAGGCGGTGCTGGACATGCTGGCCGACGGCCGGTTGGATGTGCAGCCGCTGATCTCGCACCGTTTCAAGCTGGATCAGACTGAAGCGGCGTACGCGGTGGTGGGCGGCAGCGAACCGTCGATGGGCATCTTGCTGGAATATCCGACGCGTATGGAGAAGCCTGACGCGGTGATGCGGGAATCGACCGTTCGTCTGGTGTCCGAGAGGTCGCTGACGGGGACAGGTAAGCAGCCGGCTGTGTCGTTTGTCGGTTCCGGAAACTACGCCACCGGGGTATTGATCCCGGCCTTCAAGGAAGCGGGAGCTTTTCTGGCTTCGGTAGCCTCCAGCACCGGGGTAAGTGGGGTGCATGCCGCCAGGAAGTATGGTTTTGCCGAGACCACCACGGATACGGCCAGCGTGTTTGCTGACCCGAAAGTGGATGCCCTGGTGATCACCACCCGACACAACAGCCACGCGGGGTTCGTGCTGCAGGCGCTGGCCGCGGGCAAGCAGGTCTTTGTTGAAAAGCCGATGTGCCTGACCTTGGAAGAGCTAGATGAGATCGAGGCGACGCATGCGCGGCTGGAAAATCAGGGCAGGGCGCCGTTGGTCATGGTCGGCTTCAACCGCCGTTTTGCGCCGCACGTGCAGAAGATGAAGTCGCTGCTGGCCGGGGTTAGCGGACCGAAGTCGCTGGTGATGACGGTAAATGCCGGCGCAATTCCCGCAGATCACTGGACGCAGGATAGTGAAATCGGTGGCGGACGCATCATAGGTGAGGCGTGTCATTTCATTGATCTGCTGCGTTTTCTGGTGGGGAGCTCGATCGTTGCATATTCCCGGTTAGCGATGGATTCGCCCAATGGCGATACCGTCACACTGCAGCTTCGGTTTGCTGATGGTTCCATCGGCACCGTGCATTACTTCGCCAATGGTTGTAAGGCCTTCCCGAAAGAGCGCCTGGAGGTGTTTGCCGCCGGAAGGGTGTTACAGATGGATAACTTCCGGAGGCTGAAGGGCTATGTGTGGCCGGGCTTCAAGGATATGAATCTGTGGCACCAGGACAAGGGCCAGAAAGCCTGCGCTGCGGCGTTTGTGAAAGCAATTTCTGAGGGCGGATTGGCGCCCATCCCGTTCTCTGAAATTATCGAGTCAAGTCGGGTTTCCATCGAACTTGCTGGTTGCTGAGGAATTATCATGGGGAGCGTGGTAGAGTGGATCGACAGTAGCTGGTATTCGGCTTATGCGAAGAACTGGGATGACGCTATGTTCCGCGAGCGGATCATAGCCCACATCAAACCGGATTCGGTCGTCTTGGATCTTGGTGCAGGGGCGGGCATCGTTGCGCAGATGAATTTCAAGGGTTTGGCACAAAAGGTCTGTGGTGTGGATTTGGATCCACGGGTGGTGGATAACCCCATGCTGCATGAAGGACGGGTTTCTGATGCTCGTGGAATTCCCTACGAGGACGAGGTGTTCGACGTGGTGTTTTCCGACAATGTATTCGAGCATCTCGATGACCCATTGTCGGTTTACAAGGAGGTTTCGCGTGTATTGAAGCCAGGCGGTGTGCTCTTGTTCAAAACCCCGAACAAATGGCATTACATGCCGACCATCGCACGCCTGACACCGCACGGTTTTCATCAATTTGTGAACAGGCTACGTGGGCGCGCCGAGGCGGATACGTTTCCAACGCGATATCGCACCAATACGAAAGGCGACGTGTCGCGGCTTGCTGCCGAAGCCGGCTTCACCGTTGAACGCATTGAGCGTATCGAAGGTCGGCCTGAATACTTGCGCATGACTTGGCCTACTTACTTGGCTGGTGCTCTGTATGAGCGCCTTGTGAATTCGACAAGCCTCTTGGCACCGTTCCGGATTTTGCTGGTCGGTACTTTACGCAAGATGGTTTAGTGCCTCTGGTTTGAACTTCTCTTTTGTTGACAATGAACCCGGCACGTTATTTCCATACCCTTCGTCACCTGCGCCCAGTGCAGATCACCGGCCGGCTCTGGCATCGCGTGAACCCGGCAAAGCCTGATCTGAGGGCTGCGCCCTCGCCTAGTCTGGTGGCAGGTCAGTGGGCCACTACGGTTGAACGGCCCGCTTCCATGCTGGCGGCTGATGCGTTCCGCTTTTTGGCTGTGATTGGCCAGGTGCGGAATGCTGTGGATTGGAATCATCCGGCAAGGGAAAAGCTGTGGCTCTACAATCTGCATTACTTTGACGATCTGAATGGGGTCGCTGCGGCTGAGCGCACTGCCTGGCATCGGGCGCTGTTGGCGCGTTGGGTGGCGGAGAATCCACCGGGAGTGGGTAACGGCTGGGAGCCCTACCCGAGTTCGTTGCGGATCGTGAACTGGATCAAGTGGTGGCTTGCAGGAAATGTGCTGGAACTGGCCTGGGTAGATAGCCTGGCCGTGCAGGCGCGCTGGCTGCGACGACATATCGAGTGGCATTTGTTGGGTAACCACCTGTTTGTGAACGCCAAGGCCCTCGTGTTTGCGGGCCTTTTTTTTTGCAGGTGACGAAGCCGCCGAATGGTTGGCGCGGGGTCTGAGAATTCTGGCTCGGGAGGTGCCGGAACAGGTGCTGCCGGACGGCGGTCATTTCGAGCTCAGCCCGATGTACCACGCGATCATTCTTGAGGACGTGCTGGATCTGTTGAACGCGGCCCACGTCTGGCCGGGGCAGGTGCCGGATGCGGTGGTTGCTCACTGGCGGGAAGTGGCGGGTCGGATGTTGTATTGGCTTCAACAGATGATTCATCCGGATGGCGGGATTTCTTTCTTCAACGATGCGGCTCTGGGTATTGCGGCAGATTTCGCGGCACTTGCTGCTTATTCAGAGCGGCTGGGTATCGTTCCAAGCGTGATGGCGACAAAGGGGCGATGCGTGCACCTTGCCGATTCCGGTTACGTACGGCTGCAACAGGGCAATGCGGCAGCTTTGTTGGATGTGGCCCGAATTGGACCAGATTACTTGCCGGGCCATGCTCATGCCAATACGCTTTCTTTTGAGCTTTCGCTATTTGGCCAGCGCGTGGTGGTCAATTCGGGGACGTCGCAGTATGGGCTTGGCGCGGAACGTCTGCGCCAGCGCGGGACGGCTGCGCATAGCACGGTTGAAGTGGATGGCGCGGACTCCAGCGAGGTGTGGGGCGGTTTCCGTGTGGCCCAGCGGGCGAGACCTTTCGGGCTGGCGATCACGGATGAAGACCAAGGATTGAAAGTGATCTGTGCTCACGATGGCTATCGGCGTTTGAAGGGCAAGCCAATTCACCGCCGGCGCTGGTGGCTGGCGGAACACTCTTTGCAGGTGAGCGATTACATAGAGGGTGGGTTCCGCGTGGCGGTGGCTCGCTACTATCTGCACCCCACTGTTCAGGTAACCGGGCAAGGTCAGGCAGGGCAATTCATCTTGTCCGCTGGGCAGATTGTGAACTGGTCTGTCGCGGGCGGTGTTGCCCGAGTGGTCCCCGCTACGTGGCACCCGGAGTTCGGGGTCACCGTACCCAGTCAGTGCGTAGAAATTCAATTCGAAGGTGCTGATGTGGCGATGGATTTCTCATGGAAGTGATATGCACATTCTGTTTCTGACGGATAACTTTCCGCCGGAGGTGAATGCCCCTGCTTCGCGTACTTTCGAACATTGTCGCGAGTGGGTGCGCGCTGGCAATCAAGTAACGGTGATCACCTGTGCGCCTAACTTTCCCAAGGGCAAGGTGTTTGATGGCTATCGCAACCGGATATGGCAAATCGAGGAGATGGCGGGCATTCGGGTGATTCGTGTGTGGTCTTACATCACCGCGAATGACGGCTTTGTGAAGCGGATTCTGGATTACCAGAGTTTCATGGTGTCAGCCACTTTGGCGGCGCTATTCGTTCGTGGTGTGGACGTGGTGATAGGAACCTCGCCGCAGTTCTTTACCGTGTGCGCGGCCTATGTGGTGAGCCGTTTGAAGTGGATTCCGTTTGTGTTCGAGTTGCGTGACCTGTGGCCAGAGTCGATCAAGGCGGTGGGCGCGATGAAGGAATCCGCCGCTATCCGGGCGCTGGAGCGTTTGGAGTTGTTCCTTTATCGGAAGGCGGCCCGGATCGTTTCGGTGACGCATTCGTTCAAGAGAACGTTGATCTCTCGCGGTGTGGACGGCGAGAAAATTGAAGTGGTGACCAACGGCGTGGATATGTCCCGATTCAAGCCTATGCCCAAGGACGCTGAACTGCTGCGGGAACTGGGTTTGGCAGGCAAGTTCGTCGCCGGTTATGTGGGTACTCACGGTTTGGCGCACCATTTGGAAACCCTGCTGGACGCGGCCGAGATGCTGCGCGCTCACCCGGATGACGCTTCGTACCACTTCATTTTCCTGGGGGATGGCGCGCGCAAGCAGGCACTCAAAGACGAAGCGGCGCGGCGGGATCTGGACAATGTGACCTTCATCGATTCAGTGCCCAAGGAGCAGGTGGCGCGCTATTGGTCGTTGCTCGATGTGTCGGTTATCCACCTCAGAAAGACCGAGCTTTTCACGACGGTGATTCCTTCCAAGTTGTTCGAGTGCATGGGTATGGGCTTGCCGGTGCTGCACGGGGTGGCAGGGGAGTCTGCGGACATCGTGCGGGACGAGGGCGTGGGCATCGTGTTCGAACCGGAAAACACGGCTGCACTGGTGCAACACCTGCGGTTACTGCAGCAGGATCGTCCTACGTATGAGCGCTATCGCGCCCAGTGTCTGGAAGCCGCAAAGAAATACGACCGAACGGCTATGGCGAAAAGGATGCTGGGGGTGGTTATGCAGTTGGGGCGGTGAGGGCCTTGACGCTCACGAAGGCCCCGAAGCCGGTGGGTTGGCAGGCCCAAGGCTACCGATTTTCCAATCCAGCAATGAATTTCCGCAGGTTGTTTTTTTGAACGTTCCATAGCCCCGTTGGAGCGATCCATTCGGGCCGCCGCGGACAGGAACGCGGTCGGCCCGTCGCAGCAGGGGGTGTTGTTCAGGATCGTTCGACGAACACGGCGTCCAGGGTCTGTGCGTCGAGCACGCGCTTCGCCCACGCCTCCAGGCGCTCCGGTTCAGCGCCTGCGAGCTGGCTCTCGACCCAGGCCGGCAAGGCCCCGAAGCGCCAGGTCAACAACTGCTTCAGCAGCCGTGCTTCGCCTTGCTCGATTCCCTTCTCGATCCCTCTCTCCATCGCCTGTTGTTCCCATTGCTCGGCAATCGTCAGCATCAGTTCACCTCCACCACTCAAAGTTTCTGTCACGACCTGGCGTAACTGGTCACCGCTCAAGCGGTCGATGCTCGCCGCCTGCGCCAGGTACCGTAAAAGCGTACGGACATAGTCCAACCCCATCGAGCTCTGCGCGAGGTCCCGCAGCAGTCCCAGAATTTCCGGCAACCGTTCGCGCAATTCGTTCCGGAAAATGTACTTCAGGGTCAGCAGCGCCGTATGCAGCATGACCGCGCCCTGCAGCTCGTCGTCCCGGTATCCGCTCAAGTCGATCAGGTGATAGACACACGCCGGCACATAGGCGCGCAGGGCCGGAGCATCTTCCACCTCATCGGCGAATTGCCGGCTGACACGCCAGGTCGCCGTGCCGTGATAGACCACGACCGGCACGATCACCGGCAAGCGGCCGGAATTCCCGGCGTTCATCCATTGTTCCCAGATCCGTACCCGGTAACGCAGGAGGTCCAGGCCGATTCGCGACTCGACGTAGCTCTTGTGTTCGAACAGCACGTGCACATAGCCGGTTCCGCCGCCGCAGAGATCGACGGTGTACAGCAAGTCCGCGGGATGCAGCGCAAGTTCCGGATCGAGAAACGAATCCCTTGCCGTGCGCAAGGTCTTCCAGTCCAGGGCCTGTCCTGCTGCCGCCGGCAGATAACGTTCCAGGAACTCCGCCGCCACCTCGGTGCGCCCGAACACCGCCTTGAAAAAGCGGTCGTGCGGGCTGTTCAACGCTGTCATGTGCGACCTCCGCCAACTCGCTGAAGCTTCATCCTACCACTGTCAGGTCTGACGTCGCCACTTGGAAACAAGAGAAAATTCGGTCTGGAACAGAGGGTCGAGCGCAATGCTGCCGATGGCCGGCTGCAATTCACCACCGACGTCGTCGCGGTGCATCACGGGACGCCGCAGTTCATCGGCGTCGGCACGCCGCCCGACGAGGACGGTTCGGCCGATCTCCAGTTCCAGCCGGACACCGACGCGACCTGCGCGAAGCGCCGAGTCGGGTGATCGTGCACGAACTGCTGCGCCGCGGCGCGGCGATCCGGGCGTACGACCCGGTGGCGATGAACGAAGCGCGGCGGGTGTTGGGACCTGCCGGGGCTGAGCTTCGCCAGCCAGCAGGCGGACGCGCTGCGCGATGCCGATGCACTGCTGATCGCCACCGAGTGGCGCGAGTTCAAGAGCCCGGACTTCGAGCAGATGCGGGCGCTGCTCAAGCAGCCGCTGATCTTCGACGGCCGCAACCTCTTCGACCCGGCCCTGGTCCGCAGCCTGGGGCTCGAGTATTTCGCCATCGGGCGAGGGGAGGCGCATCAGGGGGCGCGTCGGGGGGTGGCGCTGGAGGGGTAGAGGGCGGCGGCAGGGGCTGGGCTGTCCGAGCCTGCAACTGAGAATACTGTCACCGTATTCCCCAGTTCATTCGCCTGCGGAACTGGCTCGTCGGGTTGGCGAAGGCCATGCCTTCGTGACGCGGGTGCTGGCGCAGCCCAAGCTATGGCTGATCGGGGATGAGCATGACCTCGTCGCCGCTTGAGAATCTGTGCGGGCCAGGCAAGCCGCTGGCGAAAGAGCAGCCGGATGCACGCGGAGGTTGCGGGCTTGAAGCGCTCGGCCCTCGCTCGTCTGAAGGATGCTGGAAACCCGGCCAATTCGCTGGAAAGCCGCTTCGACCTGGCCTACAACTCCGCCCATGCGTTGTGCCTGGCTGCACTGCGCTGGCATGGCTACCGGGCCGGCAACCGCTACATCGTGTTTCAGGTGCTGCCGCACACCTTGGGTCTGGGCCCGGAGGTTTGGCGTGTGCTGGCCAAATGCCATGCAATCCGCAATCTGGGCGAGTACGAAGGCGATCTGAACGTGGACGAGCGGCTCGTAGCCGACCTGATCGAAGCTTGTGGCAAGGTGGCCGCCCGACTGGGGGGGGGGTAACACGGTGACAGCATGCGTGTTCCTCCTGATACGCCAGCCTGAAGAAGCCGCGGACCACCCTGCACACTCAGGTTGCATCACGGGGTTGTAAGCCGGAACCCCAGAAATTTCCGTCAGCCGATCAACGTGGCTTGTCTCGCGCCCGGTCGATGCGTTCCTGTATTGCCTGCATGACTTCTTCATGGGTGTACGACCTGGCGTTGGGGTGGTCGGGCGTATTCCTCGCCTTCGTCGATACGACAATCCACCAGTCGATCATTCGTTACCGCCCAAGCCGTCATGGCACAGGCTGTCCGGGTAAAGCGCTGTCGACCGTGACAGCGTTTCCTGTATCTCTTCCAAGTTCTCCGGGGATAGCTTGTCCCATTCTTCATCGGTTATGCGGGCTGCCATCAGCGGGCTCCGGTCAGGCGGTTGCAAGCGTCAGATGCCCGATCGGCTCGGCCGCCGGCCGCACCTTGATTTCGATGTCGTAGCCGAGGCGGTTCAAGCAGTCCATTAGCTTGCGCTCGGACAGGTTGGTGAAGTCGCCGCGCATCATGCCCGACACCTTCGGTTGCGGGATGCCCATGCGCTTAGCCGCCGCTTGTTGCGTCAGTCCAAGGGCGCGCACAGCCTTCCTGATCTCAACCACCAGACCGGTCTTGATTTTCAGTTTCTCGGCGTCGGGCAGTCCGAGGTCGGCGAAAACGTTGCCCGAGCTGCGTTGAACCTCGACGCCTTCAATGATTCGTTTCTGCATTTCGTAGCTCCTTTGCCAATGTCTCGGCCACCTTCAGCCGAGCGCGGATGATGTCCATGTCTGCTTTCGGCGTGGCGATCCCGCTCTTGCTCTTCTTCTGGAAGCAGTGCAGGACGAACATTGCCTCCGCAAACTTGACCGTGTAGACCGCTCGATAGGTGCCGCCAGCATCGTCTTCGACGACCTCCAGCACGCCGGCACCACCGAAGCCCTTGAGCACCTTGGCTGCGTCGTCCTGGTCGCCCATCTGCGCCAGCGACAAGGCGTAACCGAAACGCCGACGCACATCGGGCGGCAACGCCATCAAATCCTTGTAGCTACTCGCAATCCATTCGAGCGGTTTTTCTTCATCAGCCATGATGGCAATTTATACCTGTTCAGGTAAATTTACAAGTGCAGCAAGTTCAAGGCATGTGTCGCCAAACAAATGTTTTACGACACATCTGCAACAGTCACATGCACCAAGGCGAATTCCCAGGTAATTCGGGGACAATATATGTATCTCTGGGGGCTTCTGGCCGACAGTCGGCGGATTGTTGCTCGCGGTCGAGGTGACCGAGAGGATCGCCACCTCACGGTCAGTTTTTTTCTGCAAGCGTGCCGATCCACGAGCCGGATCCTGTGAAACAAGGGACAGCATCTTAATCGTCCCGCGAGTTCAGATCGCTACAGCGTAACCTGGGGAGTTCGGGTTGGGGTCGGTCATCGATAAATCCCGTGCCAGCCAAGCGCTGCCCAGAGGCTGCTTCAAGCCACCCCAGCCCGTCGTGCCAGCGGGGGGTGTGATCGATTACCCGCGGGTTGTTGTTGCGGAGGTGGCGCTGGAGGGGTGAGGGCGGCGGCGTGTGAGCTGTCCGAGCTTGCAATGGAGTGTGTACTGTCACCGAATTCGCAAGGGTCACTGGTTACCCCATAGCCCAGTTGGCGTGATCCATTCGGGCCGCCGCGGACAGGAACGCGGTCGGCCCGTCGCAGAAGGGGGGGGTTCAGGATCGTTCGACGAACACGGCGTCCAGGGTCTGTGCGTCGAGCACGCGCTTCGCCCACGCCTCCAGGCGCTCCGGTGCAGCGCCTGCGAGCTGGCTCTCGACCCAGGCCGGCAAGGCTCCGAAGCGCCAGGTCAACAACTGCTTCAGCAGCCGTGCTTCGCCTTGCTCGATTCCCTTCTCGATTCCCCTTTCGATCCCTCTCTCCATCGCCTGCTGTTCCCATTGCTCGGCAATCGTCAGCATCAGTTCATCTCCACCACTCAAAGTTTGCGTCACTGCCTGGCGCAACTCGTCACCGCTCAAGCGGTCAATGCTCGCCGCCTGCGCCAGGTAGCGTAGAAGCGTACGGACATAGTCCAACCCCATCGAGCTCTGCGCGAGGTCCCGCAGCAGTCCCAGAATTTCCGGCAGCCGTTCGCGCAATTCGTTCCGGAAAATGTACTTCAGGGTCAGCAGCGCCGTATGCAGCATGACTGCGCCCTGCAACTCGTCGTCCCGGTATCCGCTCAAGTCGATCAGGTGATAGACACACGCCGGCACATAGGCGCGCAGGGCCGGAGCGTCTTCTACCTCATCGGCGAATTGCCGGCTGACGCGCCAAGTCGCCGTGCCGTGATAGACCACGACCGGTACGACAACGGGCAGGCGACCGGAATTCCGGGCGTTCAGCCATTGTTCCCAGATCCGCACGCGGTAGCGCAGGAGGTCCAGGCCGATTCGCGCCTCGACGTAGCTCTTGCGACGTAGCTCTTGTGTTCGAACAGCACGTGCACATAGCCGGTTCCGCCGCCGCAGAGATCGACCGCGTACAGCAGGTCCGCGGGATGCAGCGCAAGTTCCGGGTCGAGAAACGAATCCTTGGCCGTGCGCAAGGTCTTCCAGTCCAGGGCCTGTCCTGCCGCCGCCGGCAGATAACGTTCCAGGAACTCCGCCGCCACCTCGGTGCGCCCGAACACCGCCTTGAAAAACCGGTCGTGCGGGCTGTTCAACGCTGTCATGTGCGATCTCCGCCAACTCGCTGAAGCTTCATCCTACCACTGTCAGGACTGACGTCGCCACTCTGAATCGATGTCGATGAGCGCAAGATCGAGATCCTCAACAATGGCGGCATCCTGATCCATGAGCCGGATCTGGAACAGATGGTCCAGCGCAATTCCGCGGATGGCCGGTTGCAGTTCACCACCGACCTCGTCGTCGCGGTGCATCACGGGGCGCTGCAGTTCAGAGGCGTCGGCATGCCGCCCGATGAGTGCGCCACGGCATCGGCACGCACTTTCTCTTCGCCGGCACCGGCTACGGCGGATCGCGCTTTCCCAAGGATGTCAAGGCGCTGGTTCGCAACGGCCACGAGGCCACGATATGGATATCGACCTGCGCGCGCTGACGGCGGTCGAGGCGGCAAACGATAGCCAGAGGCGGGTGCTGGTCTACAAGGTAGTCGCCGGCTTCGGCGAGGATCTGCAGGGGCGAAGCTTCGCCCTCTGGGGCCTGGCCTTCAAGCCGGATACCGACGAGATGCGCGAAGCGCCGAGTCGGGTGTGTGCACGAGCTGCTGCGCCGTGGCGCGGCGATCCGGGCGTACGACCCCGGTGGCGATGGACGAAGCGCGGCGGGTGTTCGGCGACCTGCCAGGGCTGATCTTCGACGGCCGCAACTTCTTCGACCCGGCCCTGGTCCGCAGCCTGGGGCTCGAGTATCACGCCATCGGTCGAGGGGAGGTGCCCCGGGAAGTTGGCGCTGGCAGCGCTGGCTGATCGGATTGAAGCTGCTTTCGTGTTCGGGTCGGTGGCGAAGAATAGCGACACCGCGGCGAGCGACATCGACTTGATGGTGATAAGCGACAGCCTGACTTACGCAGACTTGTTCGGGACGCTGGAAGCGGTGGCGGGGAAGCTTGGCCGACCCGTAAGCCCTACGGTTTATTCGCCTGCGGAACTGGCTCGTCGGGTTGGCGAAGGCAATGCCTTCGTGACGCGGGTGCTGGCGCAGCCCAAGCTATGGCTGATCGGAGATGAGCATGACCTCGTCGCAGCTTGAGAATCTCTGCGGGCCAGGCAAGCCGCTGGCAAAGGAGCCGCCGGATGCACGTGAGGTTGCAGGCCTGAAGCGCTCGGCCCTCGCGCGTCTGAAGGATGCCGGAAACCCGGCCCGACCTGGCCTACAACGCGGCCCATGCGCGTTGCCTGGCTGCACTGCGTTGGCATGGCCCTTGCTTGATCCCTTTCTGAATGCCTCGTTCCATCGTCTCAGGTGATTTCCGGGAATCAAGATCCCGAACAACTACCGCAGCGGCTTGTTTTTCTGGCCATGAGCCCGGCCTAACACCATGACTCTTGGTACGGCCATTTGCGGAAATCACCTCAAATCAGGTTCCACGGTATTGCCAATACGTTTTCACTGACCCAGCGCGTTTGTTCCACGGGGCAGAGGAGTGCGCCTGGGCCACAGTTCAAATGGGCATGTGCGGCCTGGAAGGCTTCGATACCTTTTGCCATGTGCCGGTTTGGGTTGGCGGTGAGTTTGATCTCAATGGGATAGAGCATGCCGTCGCGTTCCAGGAGGATGTCGATCTCGGCCCCGCCGGCGGCGCGCCAGTGGTGAAATGTTGGGTGGGTAGGTAGCCGGGACGCTTGTTTGATCAGTTCACCGACCATGGCCGTTTCGAACAAGGCGCCGAACAGGGGGTGGGCGGTCAAGGCCCGGGGAGAGGAAATTTGCGCATGGTAGCAGGCCAGCCCGGTGTCGGCGAGGTGTCCTTTGGGGCGCAAGGAGACTCGCTTGGCGGGGTTTCCCGAGAAGGCCGGGAGGGAAAACCACTGATACGTGCCTTCCATGATGCCCAGCCAACGCCGGGCGGTTTGCGGGGTCATCCCGATTTCCCGGCCTAACTGGCTATAGTTGATTTCCTGGGCGGTTAGCGCGCCCATCAGACGAACGAAGCGGCCAAAGTCCTGCCAGTCTTCGATGCCACCGGCCAGTCTGGCATCTCGCTCGACATATGTGCGGTGGTAGCCGGCCCAGAAGTCCGGTATCAGGTCTTCGTTCATTTCGATTGCGCGGGGCAGGCTTCCCCGCCAGAGCCATAACGGCAGATTGGTTTCGTGGAGTGCAGCCTGGCGGCTCCAGTCGAAGAAGGCATCCGGCGTTTCCAGCCAGCGGCTTAACCAGCCGGTATCTGAATTGGCGATTTCCTGCAGGGAGAAACCATAGAGATCCAGGAAGGCTGCACGTCCGGCCAGGCTTTCCGAAACGGAACGTAGAACCTGCCACTGCTGCGATCCGGTCACCAGATATTGACCCACGCGATGGGGGTCACGGTCGACGTGACGCTTGATGGCTGCTACTACTTCGGGCGCATACTGGATTTCATCCAGGATGACCGGTGCGGGATGGTTGCGCAGAAAAAGATCGGGCTCCCGCCGCGCATTTTCGACATCCAGGCTGGCGTCGAACACCACGTAGTCAACCTTGGGAAAAAGGTGGCGGAGCAGCGTGGTCTTGCCTACCTGGCGGGCACCACTGAGGACGACGACCGGAAAGGCTTCCACGAGCCTTTGCAGCCGTTCGGATAGGATTCTGTGACGATACATTCTGTCATATTATCAACGTCATCATCAATCTGCAAGGTTATTTCGGTGAAAAATGGTGATGACGAAAAAAAGGTGACGGTATACCTAACTCTCGTCAGAGTAAGGTGATTTCCGAAAATGCAGCGCCCATTGATGGCAGAATACACACCCATCACGACGATGAGACCCTCGCGTATGGAGACGACCTTCTGTTCATTCGCAGGGGTTACTGTTTACCCTATAGCCCCGTTGGCGTGATCCATTCGGGCCGCCGCGGACAGGAACGCGGTCGGCCCGTCGCAGCAGGGGGGTGTTCAGGATCGTTCGACGAACACGGCGTCCAGGGTCTGTGCGTCGAGCACGCGCTTCGCCCACGCCTCCAGGCGCTCCGGTGCAGCGCCTGCGAGCTGGCTCTCGACCCAGGCCGGTAAGGCTCCGAAGCGCCAGGTCAACAACTGCTTCAGCAGCCGTGCTTCGCCTTGCTCGATTCCCTTCTCGATTCCCTTCTCGATTCCCTTTTCAATTCCCCTTTCGATCCCTTTCTCGATCCCTTTCTCGATCCCTTTCTCGATCCCTTTTTCGATCCCTTTTTCGATCCCTCTCTCCATCGCCTGTTGTTCCCATTGTTCGGCAATCGTCAGCATCAGTTCACCTCCACCACTCAAAGTTTCTGTCACGACCTGGCGTAACTGGTCACCGCTCAAGCGGTCGATGCTCGCCGCCTGTGCCAGGTACCGTAAAAGCGTACGGACATAGTCCAACCCCATCGAGCTCTGCGCGAGGTCCCGCAGCAGTCCCAGAATTTCCGGCAGCCGTTCGCGCAATTCGTTCCGGAAAATGTACTTCAGGGTCAGCAGCGCCGTATGCAGCATGACCGCGCCTGCAGCTCGTCGTCCCGGTATCCGCTCAAGTCGATCAGGTGATAGACACACGCCGGCACATAGGCGCGCAGGCCGGAGCATCTTCCACCTCATCGGCGAATTGCCGGCTGACGCGCCAGGTCGCCGTGCCGTGATAGACCACGACCGGCACGATCACCGGCAAGCGGCCGGAATTCCCGGCGTTCATCCATTGTTCCCAGATCCGTACCCGGTAACGCAGGAGGTCCAGGCCGATTCGCGACTCGACGTAGCTCTTGTGTTCGAAGTGGTCGTGCGGGCTATTCAACGCTGTCATGTGCGATCTCCGCCAACTCGCTGAAGCTTTTCATCCTACCACTGTCAGGACTGACGTCGCCACTCGGAAACAAGAGAAAATTCGGACCGGTGTACTCAACTGACCACCAGCACTCGCAATCTGGCTGACGTGTTGCGCCAGGGGGATACGCTGTTATTCGCCAGCGAATGAAGTGACTTCAAGACTCCAGCAATTCTCAAATTGTAGGATACCGTCCGCACTATTGCGCAAACATCGCGTCGGCCCGTGGGGCCAGGACGCTCCCGCTCTCAGACCGTCGTGCGAGTCCCGCAGGCGATGTGGAACGACCGATTGACTGGCGCAAGAGAACGAAGGAATCCGGGTCAGCGTGCGCGCTACCGCGCAGCCGCGTCAGTCATCGCCGGGCTGGCTGCTATAATCTGGCACGATTTATTCCTATAGGAGATAGGAATGCAAGTGGTGAATGTGAGTAGCTTGAAGAACAACCCGACCGATGCGTTGCGCAAGGCCCATGAAGACATGGTGCTCGTCATGAATCGTGATCGGCCGGATGCGCTGATAGTGGGCCTGAACGAGGATGGCGCGCTGGCGGCGCCGGGCGTCAAGGCGGCTTTGGCGACAGTGTTGTTCCGTGAAGGACATCTGTCGCTGGCCCGCTCGGCGCGCCTGGCCGGGATGACGATGTCGCACTTCGCCGCCCATGTTTCACGGCTCGGCATCGCGGTCATCCAACTGGATGCTCAGGAGGCCGTCAGCGACCTGGATACCCTGGATCAATGGCTCGCATCGTCCTGACTGACGCGAGTCCGCTGATCGGTTTGTCGCTGGTGGATGGTTTGCCATGGCTGGCCGCGTTGTTTGGCGAAGTATGGATGCCCGAGGAAGTCAGGAATGAGGTGCTTTCAGGCAGCGGCTTCCCCGGCGAGCAGGCGATCCGGGAGGCGATGGCGACGGGCTGGTTGCGTGTGTGGTCGCAACCGGTTGGTGATTTGCCGTTGCCGGACCTAGACGAGGGAGAAGCCGCCTGCATCCGTGTTGCCATGGGTCATGCCGGCGAGTCGCTGGTGCTGATGGATGAGCGGGCCGGGCGGGCAAGCGCGCTGGAAATGGGCCTCCAGGTAGCCGGTACGGCCGCGGTCATCGGCATGGCCAAGACCCGAGGACTCGTCGCTTCCGCCCGCGACGTGTTCAGCGCCTTGCACCAGTCCGACTTCCGTATTTCCGCCGAAGTGATCCGGATGGTGCTGACCCGAGTGGGTGAGTAGCCCAGTAACGTTTCATCGTTTACATGTGGTGGCGGGTGGGAGGATGCAGTCAGGCTTTCCGTCCGCGCTCGCGGTCCCTGGGCGTCGCCTCCTTCATCGCGGTGACACGGTTGTCGGCATCGACAACCGCAACGACTACTACGACGTTCGCCTCAAGCACGCCGCTGTCCCGACTACCAGGTGATCGTCGACAAGAGCACGGTGCCGGTCGGCACCGCCGACCGGGTGCGTGCGGCGGTGCAGGAGGTGCTGGCGGAACGGGGGTCCGCGTGGACTTTGCCGTCGTCAGCAACCCGGAGTTTCTCCAGGAAGGTGCCGCGGTCGAGGACTTCATGCGCCCCGACCGGATCATCATCGGAGCGGACGACGAGCGCGCCAGGCTGCTGATGCGGGCGATCTACGCGCCGTTTTCGCGCAACCGCGACAAGCTGCTGCGGATGGATACGCGCAGCGCCGAACGGTCATGACTTTTCCAGGCACCCCGATCATGGAAGTCATGACCGTTTCCCTCCCTTGCAGGGCGCATTCCGGCTTGCACGCCGGAATCGTTCGATGGGCGCAGAGCATGCTCTGCGAATTCCCCATCTCACCCCCCCGACCCCTCCCACGGCCCGCGCTGCATCGCGGGCTGGCTGCGGCGGCGCGGAGCAGTGCTCCGCGAAACCCCGCCTTCGCCCCCGCGAGGGGGGAGGGGAGATTCGTCACCGAGTGGCGCGAGTTCAAGAGCCCGGACTTCGAGCAGATGCGGGCGCTGCTCAAGCAGCCGCTGATCTTCGACGGCCGCAACCTCTTCGACCCCGCCCTGGTCCACAGCCTTGGGATCGAGTATCACGCCATCGGGCGAGGGGAGGCGCCTCGGGAGGTGGCGCTGGAAAGGTAGAGGGCGGCGGTAGCAGCTGAGCTGTCCGAGCTTGCGGCACTGGATTGCCACGTCGGCTGCGCCTCCTCGCCATGAGGGTGGGTATCGGTAATCGGAGCGGCGTGGCCCTGCCGGTGCTGTAGTCAGCCTTCGGCAACTTGGGTTGCCAGTTCGAGCAGTGAGATGGCCTGGATGTCGTGGGCCATTCGATAGCGTTCCTGGCCGGGATAGACGACGAACTTGCGCGCGGGGGCCAGGTCTTCACAGGCGGCATGAAAGCCTCGTTCGACTTTTGGATTGAGGCTGCGCTTGATTTCGACCGCCCATAGGCTGTTGTCCGGCCAGGCCAGCAGCAAGTCGATTTCGGCACCGCCGCTGGTGCGATAGAAGTAACCTTGTGCCTTGCCGGCAGCGGCGATGAGCAGGTTTTCCATGACCATGCATTCCCAGCTTTGCCCGACCACCGGATGTGCCAGCAGGGTTTCCTTCTCGGGGATGGCTAGCAGGGCATGGACCAGGCCGCTGTCGCGCACATATACCTTGGGCGATTTGACCAGACGCTTGCCCAGGTTGGCATGCCAGGCGGGCAGACGGCGCACGAGGTACAAGTCCGCCAACAGGTCGAGATAGGCCGCGGCGGTCTTGGCGTCTACGCCCAGGTTGCGCGCGAATTGGGCAATGTTGAGCAGGCCGCCCTGATGATGGGCCAACATGCCCCAGAAGCGACGCAGGGTTTCGGCGGCGATGCGAGGCCCGAACTGTGGAATATCGCGCTCCAGATAGGTGCGGATGAAATCCTGGCGCCATCGCAGGCTGCGGGCTGCATTGGCCGCGAGCAGGCTGTCCGGAAACCCACCGCGTAGCCAGAGTTCATCGGTTGGCAGGTTGGGTGTTTCCAGTACGCTGAAAGGCGCCAGCTCAAGATAGCTGATGCGGCCGGCCAGGCTTTCGCCTGACTGCTTGAGCAGATCAGGCGACGCGGACCCCAGCAGCAGATATTGACCGGTTGTGCGACCTGCTCGCCGAGCGCGGTCGATCAATCCGCGCAGTACCGGAAACAACCCGGGGGCGCGATGCACTTCGTCGATGATGACCAGCTTGTCTTGGTGGTCTGCCAGGTAGAGCTCGGGTTGGGCGAGCTTGGCGCGGTTCTGTTCCGACTCGAGATCAAGATAGAGTGCGTTGATCTGGCGGCCGATTTCCAGGGCCAGCGTGGTTTTCCCGACCTGGCGCGGCCCAAGCAGCGCCACGGCGGGGGTGTAGCCGACTGCGGCTTTGAGTTCGGTAGCCAGTGTTCGCTTGATCATGCTTGCAATTGTGGAACTTGGGTGCATTGATTGCAAGGCTTGAATAGGAAAACGGGACAGTATAGTTAACTCCCCACCAGCCCGGGTGTGATTCAAAGTGATGCGCCAGCGAAATGCTCTGGTTATGCGGCTTGCTTTTCGAGACCCTTCCAATAATCAGCCCATTCCCGGTTGGCGCGGTTGATCCGTAGGGCCAGCATGGCTTCGACATTTCTGGGTGCCCACCAGGCGCCGGGAAGCTTAAGTCGTTCCTGGATGACATAACGATGGGCGCTTTCGATTTCCCCCGAGCCGATCGGCAAACCGCGCTGTATCGCCCCTGGGTAGTCCAGTTGGGACAGGCGGTTACGGATATAGCGGTCGCATGCCGTGACGGGGTGGTCGTCGTGGTCTGCTTCGACCCATGGCGCGAGTGCTTCCAAGACGGCATCGACTTGATTTGCATGCAAGCGGCTCTTTTGCTTCTCCATCCACGCCTTGGGATCGGAGGCGGCACACACTTTGGACGCATCACCGAGATATTCACAAAGATGAAAAAAGTCCACGAGAAACGCCCCCTGCGTGCCAAAGCGAAGGTCTAATTGCGAGGTAATCCAGGCCGCACCGTCCCCTACCGCATGAAGGTGGCTGCCAGGACCAAACCCGGCTTTCGCCGCGCAACGTGCCCACTGCCGCCCGCTTTCCTCGGCGCCACCGGCAAAATGCCCGCCAAACGACGGGGTCGCGCTGCCCACGGGATGCACCAGGCATAACCGGACTTCCTTCCAGAGCAAGGTCTTGCCCTGGCGTTTGTCCTGCGCATCGGGTGAGACTTCCACCACGGGGACCATCGAACCGTCGATTTCCCCAATGAAAGTTCGGGAGTTTTTCGCTCCCGTCACCTCCTCTCGCGCCGTTTCTTGTTCGTAAATGGCTTGCGCGTGAGGTTCGGTGATCCGCTGGGCCGTACTAACTGGCATGGCGATTCCATAGGGCTCTCTTAGCTTGTCTGGCACCTGTCCAAACGGCACGTCCGCTCCAAAGTCGGCCAACACTCGCTGTAACGCCAGGGAAGTGCCCCGGCAAGCCACTCCTGCTCGCTCACTGAAGCGCCGTTCGCTTTGCGTTCCCACTCGCCACAACGGCTCTTCTACCGTGATGTCGCCGAAGGTCGTGTGCCAGTAGAGTTTTTTTTACCCCCGCTTCGGCCCGCGGATGCCTGGCCTACCCGTGCTGCACTTCGCGCAATCCCGTTCTGCGCCCAGGCCGTTAACACCTCATTGCCCATTTGTCGGACTTCTTCAATCACCCGGCGCTCAGCCGCGTCGGCTTTTTCCAAGTCGCCACCCGCATCCTCCACCACCCCGAGCAGGCTTTCAAAACGCGCACGTAACACCGGATGGCCATTGAGCCGTTGTAAAAAGATCCGGTCTTGTTCAGGCAGGTGGGGCATCGTTGGCTCCTCAGGTTCGTCATTACGGACATCCAGGGGGGATTGGATGCCGCGCATCACTTTGAATCGCACCCCCCGATGGCAGGGGTATGTTCAGGCGCACATGGTTATAATACATTAGCGCCTTATAAATGCTTTCGTGCAACTCGTTCAAGCGCCCCTTTCACGCTTCGCCCTTGGTTCAGGATGCCGCGCCAGCCGGGCAAGGGAACCCGGTTTTCGATTGGCCGATCTAGGCGCAGCAAAACTCAGGTTTTCTCAGGTCACGCGGCCACCGCCGCCTGTTCGGCTTGCTTCAGCAAGGCAGCAGTAACGGCCTCGTCATGGAAGGCTTCGCCGCAGTTCTCGCACACCAGCGCCGGGACTTCGCGGAAAACGATCGTCATGCCGTCGCGCTCAAGTGGAACAGTCACAGCGCCAGGTCGGGGTTCACCGTGCCGGCAGGGCATCTCATGGGATTTTCCTCGTGACCATGTTCGGCTTTCTCCGGTCACGCGGCCCGGTCGCCTTGCTGCACGCGCATCAGGTCCAGCAGGAATTCGGGTGCAAGGTCTGCGCCGTTTGACCATGCCGCCGTGCGCATGACCGGATGTTGGCTTGCCGTGGCGAACAGCACCGGATCGCGCAGCGGCTCGAACACTTCGCCGTCAAGCTCGTTCGATAAATCGACTTCTCCCGCCGCGCCATTGTTGAAGCGCAGGAGCAGGCGATAGCCCGACAGCGGGGTTACTTCCGTGGTGTGCAGAATCATGAGGGTTACTCCAGTGGATCAATCGGATTCAGCGGCTTGCGCAGCATGGCAAGCTCCCAGTCGGCTTCAATTTCTTTCCGGTGCAGCGCCAGCCATTCGCGCACCATTGACAGCGCCCGTCCGGGCAACGAACCGGCGTACAGCTTGCCGTCCAAGGTCATCAAGGCTTCGTGCTCGCCATAGACCGCGTGAAAATGCATTGGCGGATGCTCTCGCCAGTTCATGTAAATGACGATGCCGAAAAATCGTGAAATCTCAGGCATGGCTACACCGTTCCGCGCTTCTTTATCTGCACCACATCTGCACCGGACTTCAGGCCGCCAGCCTCCAGCATGGCAGCCGTCGCGGTATTCACTGCGGCCCGCACCGGGTCAAGGTCCAGCCGGGCATAGATCGCTGTTGCCTGCTGGCTCTTGTGGTTCAGGCTCTTGCCGATGACGGCCAGTGATGCGCCTGTACGCGCCTGCCAGCTTCCCAGGGTGCGCCGCAGGTCGTGCAGGGTCACGCCGTCCGCCTCGTTGCGCCCGTAGGGAATGCCGGCCCGCTCCATGATCCGGATAATGCCCTTCTTCGGTTCCACCATGTGCCCCGTTGCGCCGATGCCAGGGAACACGAAGCCGCCAGCAGTCGCTTCTTGGCGCGCCTTCAGGATCTCCACCGCTTCCGGGCAGAGTGTCACCGTTTGGGGAGTACCGTTCTTCGTCACCGGCAGCCGCCAGTTTCCTGCCGCCAGGTCGATCTCGCGCCAGTGCATCGCGCAAACATTCGCCCGCCGCGCACCGGTCAGCAGCGCCAGCAGGATGAAGTCACGCATGGCGATGCTCGGTTCTTCGGCCAGCGCCGCGAAGAATCGTGGCAGTTCGTCGGGTTGCAGGAATCGGTCACGGGTCACGACTCGCCCGGCCACCTTGACGCCATGCGCCGGGTTCGCGTCGAGATAACCCCACTCGATCGCCTTGGCGAACAGCCCCGATGCCAGCGCCCGGATCTGGCGCACCGTCGCCGCCGCCTTGCCTGCCTTCTCGGCGCCAGAAACGACTCTGGCAACATCGGCTCGCGTGATTGTCGTCAGCTTCTTGTCGCCCAGTGGCTTCTGCAGGTAGTACCTGAATCGTTGCTGATCGTCGCGCCATGACAGCTTCTTTTCACCGTGCCGGGTGCCGTACTCGGCGAAGAATTCGGTCAACGTCGGCTCAGCCTTGAAGGTGCGTTTCACTTCGGCAGGGTTCGCCCCGTGCTCGATCTCGGCATTGACCGTAGCGGCAGCCTTGCGCGCTTGCTCCACCGTCATCGCGGGGAAGCGCCCCAGGGTTACCCGTTCCGGCCCGCCGCCCTTGGTTCGCCGGTACATGGAGAAGGTTTTCACGCCAGCCGGGGTTACACGTAGCTGCAGGCCTGTTGTCTTGGTGTCGTAATACGTTGCGCGCGTGCCGGTCGCAGGTGTAGGCAGCGCAAGGATTCTCTCCTTGTTGAACTGGAATCTTGCCGCATCATCCATGACATCACCTTATGCGTTCGTTCTGTGCTGGGGTTACGCCGGGGTTACATTTGCCATCAAAAACGGTGCTTTTTGGTGTAACCCCATTAAGGTGAGTATAGCCGTAACATGTTGCTGTGTATAGGTTTATTAAGGTATGTTAATCCGCATGTCTGAATTGAATCACGGACTGTTAATCCGTAGGTCCCTGGTTCGAGCCCAGGTCGGGGAGCAAAATAAAATCAAGCACTTAGGCCACTTTCAAAGGTGGCTTTTTTTGTTTCCAGTCGTTTGCGTAAGCAAAATCCAGCAATCCAGATCAACGTCAGGCAAGGGAAACCAAGTCGGTAGGGTGTCGACAGTCACGCTGTAATGCTTCCGGTAACGCTCTGTCTCTTTTCTGCAACATGCCTCATTTCCGCCATGCTCGCCGATCGATTCTTCGTCCAATCCTGAGCACTGACCACAATCGCCGCCGGCCACCATGCCAGCATTGACGCTGGCGACTTTTCTCAATCGCCGAGCCTGACCTGGAGCGATCGGCCGCAAGCCGCCATTCGGCTGGGAATGTCAATCTACTCGCCTAGCCGGCAACTCTGAAGCGGGAGCACATTTGGTGGTGAAACAATTATGATCGTGCTCCCATCCAACAGCTTCTGGAATGTCCTAGCTGGTTCAGAACTGCAATGGGGCGATCAGGCCGTTGGGGCGCGAGTCCCGGACTGTTTGATTGGAACTGCCTTCGGGCAGTTGCCTTACTCGCCAACAGGTGACGCACAACGCCCTATCTATTGGCGCGGCACGGCAAGGAGTTAGGCGCAGGGGGAGGGGCCGATTGCCCCCATCTGCGTTATTCTGCGATCTGAATGGGACGATGCGATAGCATCGCAGCACAGGGCACCAGCCTCAACGCGTCAAGAAAGGCCGGCCATGTCAGCTTGTTGAAGGTCGCTGTCACATTGGCAAGGTGATGGTGCAACCTTCCGACTGTCCGACGTGCTCCAAGACGCTTGACGCCGGGCTCGCACAGCTCACGGTCGGGCTCGCCTGGTGGTACCAGAAATACGCGAAGGATCAGTCACCGCAGGATGCTGGCCGGTACGAGTGCGCCGAACAGGAGGTGCGAGCGAAGCGTACCGGCCTGTGGGCAGATGGTCACCCGGTACTGCCCTGGGACTGGCGGCGTGGTATGCGGTAAGGAGGAATAAAATGGATAGTACCTTCAGCGCGGTCAGGAAGAAGTCAAAGGCAATCGCCGTTGCCGTTGCCTTGCTGAGTCTGGTGACGCTCAATCTCTTAACGCTGACCAATGACAGCGTGCATGCGAAAGCCTACGGATTTCTGGAAAGCATCGCACGAGCGACGGTGGGTGTCGGAGTGCTCCAGAATAGCCCAACCGAGGTCGCAAGGCGCGCCGTTGCGGCTACGCGAGAACTGAGATCTCAGAATGAGCACCTCGTATCCCGGAATCAGGAACTGCTATCCGAGAATGATCGCGTGGTATTGCAGAAAAAGAACTTGGCGCATCGTACCCTGATCCTGGTGGAAGCCGTAAACACTCTCATCGCACACACCAGTGCTCTTCAGGCAGAAATGATCAAAGCGACAGCATGGGCACAGTGGTATGAGAACCGGCACGAGGAGATGCGACGCGTGGCGCATGACATATTGGGGCGCGCTACCGCGAGGCTTTCTAGGGGTGCTGTTCGCAGCGCGTCGACCTTGTCCGGGAAAGCGATTCCAGTTGTCGGGGCCGCGATCGCAGTAGGTGCCTCTGGACTGGATCTGATAGACACTTGCAAAATAATGAAGGACATGAACCACCTTGCCAAGTCGATGGAATTGCCGGAAGAGGAGGGGCTGTCGTCTGTTTGCCGGGTCGCATTGCCTGCATGGTAGGCTGTGGCGGAAGGGCGAGCGGTGATGCCTCAGAAGCAATGGCCGGTGACGATTGACGAAGCGGTCGGCGTGGTGATCGCTGCACTGCCGGACGACAAGAAGGCGAGCATTGTCGCTCTGGCGCAGGCTGGTAGTGAAACTGGCTGAAAAAATGAACGACGAGTGGCTGAAGAAGCTGCCGGCGGAGCGATTGCTGGAGGTGCCGAAGCGTCTGCTGGACGACGTCAAAGAGTGACATGATCGGCTGAACCAAAACCCGGACAACAGCTCGCGCCCGCCCACGAGCCTGGCCCCTTGGGAGAGAGCCAGCGACGCGGAGGTGGGCCGGGATTCGCCAAGCGAGACCGACCCGGTAGAAGCGGATGAAGGGGAGACGGAAACCGGGAGATCACGGAAGAGACGGCCCAATCGGAAGAGAAGTCCCCCTCAGCGCCGCAGGCGGCAAAGAAGAAGGCCGGCAAGCCGGCAGTCAGGGCTTTGGCCGTACCCAGAAACTGACGGTCACCGCTACTTGCGAGCACCGACCGGAGAACTGTGCGGCGTGTGGGCTAGCGCTGGCGGCGGACGCCAAGTTACGCCGTGGAAGGAATCCGGCCTGCTGCTGTGGCTGTGGGCTTTGGTCACCACCCACACGGTGCTGTTCCTCATTGGCCCGCGCAGCGCAGAAATGATGATGTTCATTGCTGACCAGGAACCGGCATGACGTCCGTTTGCGAAAAATCATGGCCCTTGAAAAGCAGCACATCACCCCGGCGGCTGGTCAAGGCATAGGCGAAACAATCGCCGAAGTTCAACCCGGCCGGATGGTGCCACTTGCCGAAGCGTTGCCAGGCGTCGAAGGCTGTTTGCACCAATTCGGCGTCGGCGGGTTCGACCTGCACTTCCGCGGCGTCGAGCAGTTCGCCCAACGCCTGCACACCCGGGCAGCCGAGCCGGGCTGAGATCACCATCATCGCCTCCAGCCAGTTGGGTGCACAGATCACCGGCATTTCCGCGCCGGCGAGCGCGAGAGCCAACGCGTCGCCTTCCGGCTCCCCCAGCAGGATGGCGACCAATGCCGAGCTGTCGACGACCATCTTCAGCGCGGCAGTCCGTCCGCTCCCAGCCCGAGGATCTCGGCCTCGGGGCGCTCATCGAGCACAGGCAGGCGAGCGCTGCGCGTGGCAATCGCGCGGATACGGGCCAGCCGCAGGTCGGCATCAGACCGGCTGGCAGGAAGGCTTCGCAACGCATCGAGTTGACTGATGACCTCCTGGTTGAGCGAACGGCGGTGGGCCCCCGCCTGTTCCTTCAACCACTGGTGCAGATCGGCAGGCACATCGCGCAAGGTGAGGGTCGGCATAGGGTTCTCCAGTGACATCGAAATGACTGTAGTTTAGCATCAGTGAGGAGCTGCAGGCGAAACGCGGCAGGGCAGTCCGTCAGGCTTCGAGTTGACTGCGACGCTGTCTGGCGGCGAGCCGGTGCAGGAGGCATGACCGGCCCCCCTCCGTTCCTGCTTACTCGCTTCCGATACCACGCGTAAAAGTGCTTCGCATTCCAGCCTTCGTGTCGCCGCCGGTACGTCGACAGCAGATCCATCACTTCGTCTACCGGCGCCTTCCGATGCGAAACCTGTTCCAGGCGCCGATCTAGCAAACCTTCCAGGCCATCCGCTTCGTACCGCATCAGGTACCGTCGGAACGTCCGCTCGCAAACCCCCAGCAGACTCGACGCTTCCGCCTGCGTCAGCCGACCCGCTTCCCAGCCTCCATACGCTTCTTCAAACCGCATCTTCCTGATCTCCGGTAGCAACTCCGTCCGTCTCGTCTCGCTCCTCCTTGGCAGCAACATAAACCGGACAGATTACTTGTTCCCTACATCGAGGAGGCGCCCGCTTGGACAGTTGCGTCGTACGCTGCTACAATCTCAACACTGGCATGAGTGGCTTGGTCTTCGCTGTGTCGCGTCGGCAGCGAGCAGGTCATTCGGCTGGCCCGCAATCCTACCAGTCTGCTGGGCAGAACCACCCCGCGCGTCGGAGTCGACGGACCGGGAACTGGCTCCGATCAGCGCTTGGGCGATCGGGCTGGCGTCGGCTCACGGGCAGGGGCAATGGTACTTGACTTGGTGTTGAGGGTGCAGTGCACTCGCGTTGAACCTGCTCAGTGTGCTGGCCAAGGACTTGCCTGCATGTTGTTGCAGCGATGGCCCTTGCGTGAAGTACCAGCGCTTGAGGTATGGTTTTGATGAGCAGAGTTGCATGCCTGAAGCGCTGACAGCCGTCTGGCCCGGCAAATCATATCCCCTGGGCGCTACCTGGGACGGAGAGGGGGTCAATTTCGCCTTGTTCGCCGAGCACGCCGACAAGGTCGAGTTGTGTCTATTGGACGGCAGCGGACGACAGGAACAACAGCGCATCGAGCTGGGCGAGCAAACCGACCAAAACTGGCATGCCTACCTGCCTGAAGTGCGTCCGGGCCAGTTGTACGGCTACCGGGTCCATGGTCCTTATCGGCCTGAGGAGGGACACCGCTTCAATCCGCACAAGCTGCTGCTGGATGCCTACGCCAAAGCGATTGTCGGCACCGTCGAGTGGAGCGATGCCCAGTTCGGTTACCGCATCGGCAGCCCCCGCGAGGATTTGAGCTTCAGCCGCCGCGACAGCGCGCCCGGCATGTTCAAGTGCCAGGTGATCGATCCCGGTTTCGTCGACGACCGCCATCTACTGGACCGAGGGCTGAGAAACTACTGGGGCTACGATTCCATCGGCTACTTGGCTTGCGCCTCAATGCGGCTCTGCTGCAGGAACATGCGGGTGAGCTGGAACGATAGTCAAAACCGGTGACGTCTTGCGCATTTCACAACCGATTTACCCTGAGCAAGGGAAGGAATAATTATGATAGAAGCCAAGTTGAATGACGAAATGATCCGAATCGCCGAGGCTCGCCACCACGATCCGTTTTCGGTGCTGGGAAGGCATCCTTGCGGTGAAGGCGTTGTGGTACGGGCCTACATCCCGCACGCGACGGAAGTTTTCATCGCCGAAGGCAATTTGCCGCTGGAACGTATTCCGGATTCCGACTTTTTCGAGTGGCGGGGTTCCGGCAAGAACCTTCCGGAACACTATCGCCTGATCTGGCGCGATACCTGGCATCACGACCATATTGCCCACGATCCTTATAGCTACCTGCCGCAGATAACGGATTTCGATCTGCATCTGTTCGGTGAAGGCAGGCACAGTCACGCCTATAATTTCCTCGGGGCAAACGAACATGAGATTGACGGCGTCGCTGGCATCCTGTTCGCCATCTGGGCACCCAACGCCGAGCGTGTGAGCGTCCTGGGTGACTTCAATCACTGGGACGGTCGTCGCCACGCGATGCGCGTGCGTCCGGGGAGCGGGGTATGGGAGCTGTTCATTCCCGACATCACCCCCGGTATCTTCTACCGCTTCGAGATCAGGAACCGGAACAGCGGCGAGGTGCTCACCAAATCCGACCCCTACGGCCGACGCTTCGAGATGCGGCCAGGAAATGCATCGATTGTCGCTCCTCGCTCCACTTACGTCTGGCAGGACACCACCTGGATGGAGCGGCGCGCCGCGGCCGACTGGCAGCATGCGCCGATGTCTACCTATGAGGTCCATCTCGGCTCCTGGCAGCGTGGGTACGAAGGGGAATTCCTCAACTACCGAGAGTTGGCGAGACAACTGGTCGAATATGTAACCCGGATGGGCTTCACTCATATTGAACTCCTGCCGGTCACCGAGCATCCGTTCGATCAGTCGTGGGGCTACCAGGTCACCGGCTATTTCGCGCCGACCAGCCGTTTCGGCACACCGGACGACTTTCGCTACTTCGTCGATCTCTGCCATCAGAACGATATTGGCGTGCTTCTCGACTGGGTTCCCGCCCATTTCCCCAAGGATGCCCATGCGCTGGCGCGGTTCGACGGCACGGCGCTCTACGAGCATGAGGATCCACGCAAGGGCGAACACCTGGACTGGTCGACGCTGATCTTCAATTTCGGCCGCAACGAGGTGAAGAACTTCCTGATTTCCAGCGCCATTTATTGGCTTGACGAGTTCCATATCGACGGTTTGCGGGTGGATGCCGTCGCTTCCATGCTCTATCTCGATTATTCGCGCACCGAATGGGTGCCCAATCAGTACGGCGGCAGGGAGAACATCGAAGCGATCGAGTTCCTTCGCCAACTCAACGCCACAACCCACACGGAAGCTCCCGGCACGCTGATCATCGCCGAGGAATCGACGTCCTGGCCGCAGGTGACGCGCCCCACCTACATTGGCGGACTGGGCTTCGACATCAAGTGGAATATGGGCTGGATGAACGATACCCTGCGCTACATGGGACAGGAACCGATCTACCGCCAGTACCATCATGACCTGCTCACCTTCAGCATGCTGTATGCGTTTTCAGAGAACTTCATGCTGCCTTTCTCGCATGACGAAGTGGTGCATGGCAAGGGCTCGATGCTCAACCGCATGCCCGGCGACGAATGGCAGCGTTTCGCCAATCTCAGACTGCTCTACACCTACATGTTCACTCATCCGGGCAAGAAGCTCCTGTTCATGGGCACCGAGTTCGGTCAAGGTCTCGAGTGGAACAGCGCGGGGGTTCTCGATTGGTATGTCCTCGACTTTCCTTTGCATGCCGGGATGCAAACCCTGGTGAAGGATCTCAACCACCTGTATCGCGGCTCGTCCGCCCTGCATGGAAACGAGTTCGAGTGGCAGGGATTCGAGTGGATCGATTGCCACGATTACCAACAGTCGATCCTGAGCTTTGTCCGCAAGACTGACGACGAATTCGTGGTGGTGATCGTCAACTTCACTCCCGTCCCGCGTATGGATTACCGCATTGGCGTGCCGCAACCGGGCAGCTATCGAGAAATCCTCAACTCGGATTCGCATTTCTACGGCGGTGGCGATTTGGGCAATGGCGATGGGCCACTCGTCGCCGAGGAAGTGCCGTGGATGAACCGCCCGTATTCATTGTCCATTACGGTGCCGCCGCTTGCCGGCATTGTCCTGGCGCTGAGCGCCTGATGCTGCGCGAGGACTACTGCGGAACGTAAACTCGGAGAAAGCGCGTGTGACTGGCTCCGGGAGCCACGCGCGCACGACGACTTCACCATGGGGGGCCATGTTTGCTTGTGACTCGATGCCATTGCCGGCGGTTGCCGGCAATGGCATCGAGGTGGCTCCGCTTCTCAATCTGTCGGTGTCAGCGACGCCAGTCAATCCCAGGTCGATGGCTTGCCCAACGAATACCGGGCAGCGCCGGACACGGGACCCGCCTGGGAACCTTCCGAGGTCGCCGAGCGGATCATCGAGTGTTCCGGCGCCGAGATTCGCAACGGCGGCTTCCGGGCCTTCTACTCGCCACCCAACGATCTCATCTACCTGCCGCTCCGTTCTTCCTTCAGGGACCAGGCGAACTACTACAGCACGGCACTCCATGAGCTCTGCCACTGGACGGGCCACGCCTCTCGCCTCGGCAGGAAGCTCGGCAAGCGCTTTGGCGAATCGGCGTACGCGATGGAAGAGCGGATCGCCGAGATGGGCGCGGCCTTCCTGGCCGCGCACTGCCGGCTTGAAGGTCAGGTGCAGCACGCGAACTACATCGCCAGTTGGCTGGAAGTCCTCAAGCGCGACAAGCGCGCGGTGTTCACCGCTTCCGCGCAAGCCCAGAAGGCAGCCGACTATCTGCTTGAACACGCCGGGCTGATCACCCTGGCCGACGCCATGCCGCTCGCTGCCTGAAGCGTACAGACGCTGTGGGCAATTCTGTGGACAAAGCTGAGGACAGGCTGTGGAGAGCCGGCTCATCCACAAATTCTGTGGATAGATCGTCGAAAAAGCCTATGGAAACCTCCCGAATTTCCCGGCTGCGCTGATGTCCCGTCGGTGCTGCTTACGTATTGGGCAATCTCTTCACCGATACGCGATCTGTCCCTGCGCCCCAGGGCGCCGGGCGGGCTCTGCCGGTGACCGGCGGGGCTTCCCGCAATCACCACAAGACTGTTTGGCGACATTGATGCGGTCGATAATCTCGACGGGCTGACCTTCGACGGCGAGTTGATCGTCGAGATCAAGTGCCCGGTCAGGGGATGCACTTCCACCCTCTGGAAGGCCCAGATACCCGCACACTACGACGAACACCAGTTGATGGTATCGAAGGCGGCTATGGCGCATCTGTACGTCTTTGACGGTGAGCAGCAGGAGGGCCTCTTGCTGGAGGTGGCGGCGGACCCCGCTCGCTGGAAGCGGATACAGCAGGCCTGGGACGACTTCATGCGCTGCCTGGCAACGTCGACTACAAGCGGGTGCCTGAGCTGCAGGGCGTCAATCTTGATGCCTATCGGCAGAAGGGGCGGTTCGAGACGAGGGTCTCGGTTCAGAAGTAGCCACACGGTTTGGGCTGGGGATGCTGGCAGTACCCAGCCCATGCATTTGTTGGGACAAATGTTGTGACAAATTCCCAACAAAGCAAAAAGGCCAATCCGAAGATTGGCCTAATCGCTTGATTCTATTGGCACGCCCGGAGCGATTCGAACGCCCGACCCCTTGGTTCGTAGCCAAGTACTCTATCCAGCTGAGCTACGGGCGCCTTGCCTTGTTTGAGGGCGAGATTATACCCAGCCGATTCGCCTCACTCAAGCACTATTTGCATTGCCGTTGCCAATAGGGCCGATGTTCCGCCTTGGCCGTGTCGGCCGGGATCAGCCGCAATGCCTCGCGAGACTGGATCCATGCTCAGTCCAGTGCTCGCCCGACGATCTCGAGGACATCTGATGACAGTCCATCGATCGCTCGCAGGCTTTCGAGCGCCGAGCGTGCGTGTCCTTGCCGGGTCTCGTCAAACCTGCGCCAGCGATCGAAGCGCCGTGTCAGGCGCGCGGCTACCTGCGGGTTGATGGCGTCGAGCCGGCCGATCTGCGCAGCGAGGAAGTGGTATCCGCTGCCGTCGGCAGCATGAAAACGTACATGGTTGTTGCCGAAGGTGTTGATCAGCGCGTAGACCTTGTTCGGATTGTGCAGGTCGAAAGCGGGGTGGCTCAGCAGGCGCTGCACTGCTGCCAGCGTTCCGGGTAGCCGGCTCGACGCCTGCACCGACAGCCACTTGTCCACCACCAGCGCTTCGTCCTGCCAGCGCTCGTAGAATGCGGCAAGCACCTCGGTGCGTTCGCTGCAGTCCTGTTGAGCGAGCGTGCCGAGGGCGGCGAACTGGTCGCTCATGTTGTCGGCTGACGCGAACTGATGCAGTGCCAGGGTTCGCATCTGGGGATCATCGAGTTCGTTGAGATAGCCCAGGCAAAGGTTGCGCAGCGCGCGCCTGCCGGCGGCGGCGGGTGTCGGCTGGTAGGCTCCGTGCGGCGCCAGAGAGGTGTAGCACCGGAGCCATTCGCTGTCGAGCCGTTCGGCAAGAAAGCGGCGCAGACCGTTGCGGGCCGCGTGCAGGGCATCCGGGTCGACGGTCGCGGCTTCTTCGGCGAGCGTCGCTTCGCCGGGCAGCGTCAGGACTTCGGCAGCGAAAGCCGGGTCTGCCGAGGCTTGCCCGAGAACCTGTGCGGCGGCCGCAGCGAAGCTCTGCGGCCAGTGTGCCGGTCGGCCAGCGGCCAGGTCTTCTGCGGCTGCCAGGATCAGCCGACTGGCCAGACGTTGTCCGGCCTCCCAGCGACTGAAGGGGTCGCTGTCGTGGGCGAGGAGGTGACTCAGATCTGCATTGCGCCAGTCGTAATCGAGAATCACCGGCGCCGAGAAATCGCGCAACAGCGAAGGGATCGGGGCGACCGGCAGATCTTCGAAGACGAACTGCTGTTCGCTCGCTGTCAGGGAGAGAACGCGCGTCGTTCGGCCTCGCTCGGCACAATCGCCTTCTCCGAGCAGCCGCAGCGGCAGGTCGGTGCCATCCGGACCGTTGAGGCCGATCGCCACCGGGATGTGGAAAGGCTCGCCGGCTGCATCGGCGCCTGGCCGCGACTGTGACAGCGTCAACTGGTAGCACCGCGATGTCGGGTCATGACTGCCGCTGGCGCGCAGCCGCGGCGTACCCGCGTGGTCGTACCAGCGCTTGAACTGCGAGAGGTCGACTCCCGAGGCATCGGCCATGGCAGCGACGAAGTCATCGCAGGTCACTGCCTGACCGTCATGGCGTTCGAAGTAGAGGTCCATGCCGCGCCGGAAGGCTGGCCTGCCGAGCAGCGTCTGGAGCATGCGCACCACTTCGGCGCCTTTTTCATAGACGGTGCTGGTGTAGAAATTGTTGATCTCGATGTACGAGTCGGGGCGTACCGGATGCGCCATCGGGCCGGCGTCTTCGGGAAACTGCGCGGCGCGCAGGGCGCGGACGTCGCGGATGCGGGTGACCGCGCGGCTGTGCATGTCGGCGCCGAATTCCTGGTCACGGAAGACGGTCAGACCTTCCTTGAGCGAGAGCTGAAACCAGTCCCGACAGGTCACGCGATTGCCGGTCCAGTTGTGGAAGTACTCGTGCGCGACGACACGGTCGATGTTCTGGTAATCGCCATCGGTGGCGGTGTCGCTACGGGCAAGAACGTACTTGGTGTTGAAAATGTTCAGGCCCTTGTTTTCCATCGCGCCCATGTTGAAGTCGCCGACGGCGACGATCATGTAGTGATCGAGGTCGCATTCGAGTCCGAAGACTTCCTCGTCCCAGCGCATCGCGCGTTGCAGGGCGTCCATCGCGTGCGCGCACTGGTCGAGCTTGCCGGGCTCGACATACACCGCCAGTTGCACGCTGCGCCCGCTGCCGGTGGTGAAACGGTCGCGCAGCACTTCGAGGCGGGCGGCGACCAGCGCGAACAGATAGCAGGGTTTGGCAAAAGGGTCTTCCCACTTTGCCCAGTGGCGATCGTGTCCTTCGTCACCGCTGCCGACCGGGTTGCCGTTCGCCAGCAGCACCGGCAGGCTCGCCTTGTCGGCGTGCAGGGTGACGGTATAGCGCGACATGATGTCCGGGCGGTCCGGGAACCAGGTGATTCTGCGAAAACCCTGTGCCTCGCACTGCGTGAAGTAGCCATCCTTCGAGCGAAAGAGTCCGGAGAGGCTGGTATTGTGGTCGGGGTCGATACGCGTCAGCGTGCTCAACAGCAGCGCATCCGGCGGGTTGTCGATGGTCAGCGCCGAGTCGGTGCAGGTGTAGTCGTTTGCGCCGAGCGGCTGTCCATCGACGGAAACCGAGAGTGTTGCCAGTCCATGGCCGTCGAGTTGCAGCGGCTGCCCGGGCGCCGCCACCGGATTGCGCCGCAATTGCAGGTGGCTATGGACCAGGACAGCGTCGGCGTGGAACTGCACGTCGAGGTCCACACGATCGACCAGGAAGGGTGGTGGTGTGTAATCCTGGCGATGGATGATCTGCGGGGTTTCGGTCTTCATCAAGTATCCATGTCTTTCTGCCGGTCGTGCCCGTCTGGCGACGACGATCGGTCAAGGCGCCGGCGGGTGCACTGGGTCAGGGCTTCTTCAGCAGGCCGGTTCGGCGCAGTTGCTCGGCTATGCCGTCCGCGAGTTTGCGGTAGCCGCCGGCGTTGGGGTGAATGGGGTCGGCCTTCAGCGTCGGGTCAGAGAGAATGGCGGCGAGAACGCCTTCGACCAGCGGCAGTTTTTCTTCTTTGGCCAGTTCGGCGTAGATCGCCGAATCGGGTAGCCTGCCGGTTGCCGCGCCGAGCAGCGAGAGCCTGGGCACGGCGACCAGAACGACCTGGCTGCCGGACTGCCTGACGGCGCCGACGATGGCGCGCAGATCGTCCTTGACGGCGGTTTCCGGGCGCCTTTGGAGAAAGTCGTTGCCGCCGATTTCGACGATCACCAGCGCTGGCCGGGTCTGGGCAATCGCCTCGCGAATTCTCGCCTGGGCAGCGTTTGCCGTGTCGCCCGGGATACCGGCGTTATGGACCTGCCAGCCGCTGATCGCTGCGAGCCGAGCCGGATAGTCTTCGCCCGGAGCGGCGCCACTACCGAAGGTGATGCTGTCGCCGAAGGCGAGGATCTGGCTGCCTGGCGGCAGCGACGCCAGCCGCGCCGAGTCGTGGCAGCCGGCGAGGAGGAGAATGGTGAACAGCAGCAGGCGGAGGCGATTCATGGCCTGTCAATCGGGCAGATATCGCGATCTTCGGATCATGGCAGCTCGTCGCGATGCAGCAGGAAGACATACTGATCGCCAGCGCTGGTGTCGAGCCAGGTGAAGGGCGTCGCCGGAAAAGCGGCTTCCAGGGCATCGCGATTGTGGCCGATCTCGACGACCAGCAGACCGTTTGGCCGCAGATGCTGGCGCGCGCCAGCGAGGATTGCACGCGTCAGGTCGAGTCCATCCGGACCACTGGCCAGCGCCAGTTCGGGCTCGCGTCGATATTCCTCGGGAAGGGTCGCCATCGACGCAGCATTGACGTAGGGCGGATTGGCGATGATCAGGTCGTAGCGCTTGCTCCTGAGGCCGGCGAAGAGATCCCCTTCGACGAGCCGAATCTGCGCTGCGAGATCGTAGTCGTCGACGTTGCGCCGCGCCACCGCGAGTGCCTCCGGCGAGATGTCGACGGCGTCGATGCGGGCGGCCGGGAAAGCGTGCGCCGCGAGGATCGCGAGACAGGCCGATCCGGTACAGAGGTCGAGAACGGCAGTCACTGCGTGGGCATCGTCGATCCAGGGCGTCAGTTGCTCGCGCAGCAGCTCGGCGATGAACGAACGCGGAACGATCACCCGTTGGTCCACATAAAAACGATATTCGCCCAGCCAGGCCTCGTTGGTCAGGTAGGCGACCGGCAGCCGCTCCCGGATGCGGCGGTCGATGACCCGCAGCACGGCGGCCCGTTCGTCGCTGGTCAGTGTCGCGTCGAGAAAGGGTTCGAGCCGCTCCAGTGGCAGGTGCAGGCTGTGCAGCAGCAGATAGGCGGCTTCGTCCCAGGCGTTGTCGGCACCGTGCCCGAAAAACAGTTTCGCCTCGTTGAAGCGGCTGACCGCGAAGCGCAGCAGATCGCGCAGCGTCGACAGCTCGGTCTGGGCCTGGTCAAACATCGGCGGGTAACAACTCTTCGATCATCCGCCGATAGATCGCGGCGAGTTGCGGCAGGGCGGCGACCTCGACGCATTCGTTGACCTGGTGAATGGTGGCATTGACCGGGCCAATTTCGAGCACCTGCGGACAGATTTCGGCGATGAAGCGGCCGTCCGAGGTGCCGCCGCTGGTCGACAGCTCGGCGGCATGGCCGGTTTCCGCACGAATCGCCAGCAGTGCGGCGTCGATCAAGGCGCCACGGCCGGTGAGAAAGGGCCTGGCCGCCAGCGTCCAGACGATGTCGTGGTCCAGGCCATGCCGGTCGAGCAGCGCGCACAGGCGGGTCTGCAATTGTTGCGGAGTGCTGGCGGTTCCGAAGCGGAAGTTGAAGTCGATCTCGACGCTGCCGGGAATGACATTGCTGACGCCGGTACCGGCGTGGATGTTCGAGACCTGCCAGGTGGTCGGCGGAAAAAACTCGTTGCCGTCGTCCCAGGTGGTTCCCGCCAGTTCGGCAATCGCCGGTGCTGCCAGATGGATCGGGTTTTTCGCCAGATGCGGGTAGGCAATGTGGCCCTGCACGCCTTTGACGGTCAGTTTTCCCGAGAGCGAGCCACGCCGGCCATTCTTGACCATGTCGCCGAGATGATGGAGCGCTGTTGGTTCGCCGATGATGCAATAGTCGATCAACTCGCCACGCTGGCGCAGCGCATCGGTGACGACGACGGTGCCGTCGATGGCGTCGCCTTCCTCATCCGAAGTCAGCAACAGGGCGAGCGAGCCGCGATGTGCCGGACAGTCGGCGACGAAAGCCTCGGCAGCCGTCACGAAAGCGGCCAGCGAAGCCTTCATGTCGGCGGCGCCGCGTCCATACAGCAGGCCGTCTCTCTGCACGGGCTGGAACGGGTCGCTGTGCCATTGTTCCAGGGGTCCGCTCGGGACGACGTCGGTGTGGCCGGCCAGACAGAGCAATGGGCGGCTATCGCCGCGGCGCGCCCAGAGGTTGCTGACGCTGCCGCGATTGATGAACTCGCAGTGGAAGCCGATGGTTTCGAGGCGGTTGGCGATGATCTGCAGGCAACCGGCGTCTTCGGGAGTAATCGAGCGTCGAGCGATCAGTTGCTCGGCCAGCACCACCGTGGCGTCGCGAGTCGCTGCCCCGTTGCCGTCATCTGCCATCTCGTGCTTCCTGGGGTCCGCTCTCGGCTTCGTCAAGGCTGAGCGTAAACTCCTTGTACGACGGGCTGCAGGGGTTGGTACCAGCGAGGTCGAAAGTCGCTTCGTGCAGCTTTTCTTCGCTTCCCGATCCGCCGGTAGCTTCGAAGTTGTTGATCAGCCATGACAGATTGGTTGGTGAGTCGGCATTGAGCAGCGCTTCCTGCAGTGTAATCACGTCGCTGCGATACAGCCGGACGAGATCCTGCTCGAAGGTTTGTGATCCTGGTGCGAGACTCTGTTCCATCGCTTCCTTGAGGGCAGGGATGTTGCCGTGCTCGATCAGTTCCTGCACGTGATAACTGTTGAGCAATACTTCGACCGCCGGCGTCTGCAGACCATCTTTTCTTTTGACCAGACGCTGCGAAATGATGGCCTTCAAGCTGACCGAGAGGTCCATGTACAGCGCGCCCCGGCTATCGCTGGGGAAAAAGTTGATGATCCGGTTGAGGGCGTGATAGCTGTTGTTGGCATGCAGCGTGCCGAGGCAGAGGTGGCCAGTCTGTGAGTAGGCCATTGCCGCCTGCATGGTTTCCTTGTCCCGGATTTCGCCGATCAGGATGCAGTCGGGGGCCTGCCGCATGGCGTTCTTCAAGGCATTCTCCCAGCCGAGAGTATCCATGCCGATTTCGCGCTGGTTGACCAGCGACTTTTTGTGCTTGAACAGATATTCGATCGGATCCTCGATGGTGAGAATGTGACCCGTGCAAGTGCCGTTCCGATGGTCGAGCATCGACGCCAGGGTGGTTGATTTTCCCGAACCCGTCGAGCCGACGATCAGCACCAGGCCGCGCCTTTCCATGACCAGGTCGGCCAGCACCGGCGGCAGCCCCAGGGTATCGAGCGCCGGGATATTGCCGACCACGTAACGAACGACGATCGAGATCGAGCCGCGCTGCCGGAACAGGTTGATCCGGAAATTGCCAAGCTTGGCGATGCCGAAGGAGAGGTTCATCTCCCTCGTCTCTTCAAATCTTGCTGCCTGTTCCGGACTCAGCAGTTCGGTGGCGATCTTCTCGATCATCTCCGGCGCCATGACCTGCTGATTGACCGGTACGGTAGCACCCTGGATCTTGATGTGGATCGGTGCGCCTGCGCAGATGAAGATATCCGAGGCGCGCCGATCAGCCATCACCTGAAAGAGTTTGTCGAGAATCATCCGCTGGCCGCCGGATCAGGAATCGGTGGGGGAGCGGTCAGTCGCCGCGCAGCAGATCATTGATGCTGGTCTTGGCGCGGGTGCCCGCGTCGACCTTCTTGACGATGACCGCACAGTAGAGGCTGTAGCCGCCGTCCCTGGCGGGCAGATTGCCGGCCACCACGACCGACCCCGGCGGCACGCAGCCATAGCTCACCGAACCGGTTTCGCGGTCATAGATCTTGGTGGACTGGCCCAGATAAACGCCCATCGAGATCACCGAACCTTCGCCGATGATGACTCCCTCGACGACTTCCGAGCGGGCTCCGATGAAGCAGTTGTCCTCGATGATCGTCGGGTTGGCCTGCAGCGGCTCCAGCACACCGCCGATACCGACCCCACCCGAGAGGTGCACGTTCTTGCCGATCTGGGCACAGGAACCGACCGTTGCCCAGGTATCGACCATCGTGCCTTCATCGACATACGCACCGATGTTGACGTACGAGGGCATGAGCACCACGTTCTTGCCGATGAAGGCGCCACGGCGGGCCGTTGCCGGTGGAACGACGCGAAAACCGCCACGCGCGAACTGATCGCTGTCATAACTGGCGAACTTGTTCGGTACCTTGTCGAAATAGCGCATCGCGCCGCCATCGAGCAGCGTGTTTTCCTGCAATCGGAACGAAAGCAGCACGGCTTTCTTGATCCATTGGTGGGTGACCCAGTCGCCAGCAATCTTTTCGGCGACGCGCAGGGTGCCTTGGTCGAGCTGGTCGATGACGCTTGCCACGGCTTCGACGATGGCTGCCGGGGCTTGGCCGGGTTGCAGCGAACTGCGGTTTTCCCACGCCTCATCGATGATCTTCTGGATTGCCTGCATGACTGCCTTCCCTAGAGTTTTACAATGTTGCAATGAATGAACGGATACGCTCGGCGGCCTCGACGCAGTCGGCGAGCGGCGCGACGAGTGCGATCCGCAGGTAGCCGGCGCCTGGATTGACTCCCTGGGCAGTACGCGCCAGGTAGCTTCCAGGCAGCAGAACGACATTATAGTCGGCGAGCAGCGCGCGGGCGAAATCGCTGTCGCTGCACGGTACCCTGGCCCACAGGTAGAAACCGGCGTCGGGCATTGCCGTGGTCAATACCTCAGTGAGAAGTGGCGTCACCGCCGCAAACTTTTCCGTGTATTGGCGGCGATTTTCGACCACATGTGCCTCGTCGTTCCAGGCCGCGACGCTCGCCGCCTGTATGGCCGGACTCATCGCACTGCCATGATAGGTGCGATAGAGCAGGAAAGACTCGAGGGTAGTGGCGTCGCCGGCGACGAAGCCCGAACGCATGCCGGGAACATTGGATCGTTTGGACAGGCTGGAGAACATCACCAGGCGCTCGAAACCGCGACCGAGCAGGCTGGCGGCCTGCAGGCAGCCGAGTGGCGGCCTCGCCTCGTCAAAATAAATCTCCGAGTAGCATTCGTCCGAGGCGATCACGAAGCCGTACCGGTCGGCGAGGGCAAACAGCTGTTTCCAGTCATCGAGGCTGAGCACCTTGCCGGTAGGATTGCCCGGTGAGCAGACAAAGAAGAGTTGCACCCGCTGCCATTCGGCCTCGCTCAGCGCTGCGAAATCGAACGCGTAATCGTTGCCCGGCAGGGTATTCAGGAAGCGCGGCTCGGCACCGGCGAGATACGCGGCACCCTCGTAAATCTGGTAGAAGGGGTTGGGGCTGACGACCAGCGGCGTGTTGCCTCGCGACGCATCGACAATCGTCTGGGTAAAGGCAAACAGGGCTTCGCGTGAGCCATTGACCGGGATCACCTGGGTTTCCGGGTCGATCCCCTGCAGGCCATAGCGGCGCTGCAGCCAGGCAGCAATGCTGTTGCGCAATTCGCTGCTGCCGAGCGTGCTCGGATAACTGGCCAGACCGCCCAGTCCGGCGCTCAGGGCGTTCCTGATGAACGCCGGTGTCGCGTGCTGTGGCTCGCCAATCGACAGCCTGATCTCGCGGTACTGCGGGTTTGGCGTGATGCCGGCAAAAAGCTGTCGCAACTTCTCGAAGGGATAAGGTTGCAGCTTGCTGAGGTGGGGATTCACGGGCTCGAACGACTCATGGCGGGACGCCTGATTATAAGGGGCATCGACCGACGGTGAAAGGAAGCGTGCCGCAAACGGTGCGAATGAACGGTGTTGTATCTGCTTCCACCTGCGTCATCCGAGGATTTCAGGATCACCGTTTTCTGCGAACAGCCCCGCTGCGGGTCCGGGTCGGCCGAAGAAGTAACCCTGGAAGGCGCGACAGCCATAGCCGGCGAGGAGATCCCGCTGCACCTCGGTTTCCACGCCCTCGGCGATGACCCGCAAACCCAGGCTCTGCGCCAGGGCGATGATGGTACGGGCGATGGCGGCGTCGCTGACGTCGGTCAGCAAATCCCGGACGAAACACTGGTCGATCTTCAATTCGTCGAGCGGCAAGCGCTTGAGATAAGACAAGGCGGCATAGCCGGTACCGAAGTCATCGAGCGAGAGACTCACCCCGCAAGCCTTCAGTGCAGCCATCTTGGCGATGATTTCCTCGCCATCGTTCAACAGCAGGCTCTCGGTGAGTTCCAGCTTGAGCCGCCGCGGGTCGGCACCGCTCTCCTCGAGCATCGCCAGCACCTGTGGCACGAAGTCCGGGTGCTGGAACTGGCGAGCACTGACATTGACGACCAGCTTGAGGTGGGCCATCGACGGTCGTGCGGCCCAGGCGACCAACTGGGCGCAGGCCGTTGCCAGCACCCATTGGCCGAGGGGAACGATCAGGCCGGTATCCTCGGCCAGCCCGATGAACTCTGCGGGAGGGACGAGACCGCGTGCGGGATGCTGCCAGCGCAGCAAGGCTTCGGCACCCGTCAGGCGACCCTGGCCGTCCACCTGCGGCTGGTAGTGGAGCAGGAACTGCTGCTGGCGAATGCCCTGGCGCAAATCCGCTTCGAGAGCGGCACGCGCCGCAACCCCCGCCTGCATCTCCGGATCGAAGAAACGCAGGGTATTGCGGCCCGAGGCCTTGGCCTGGTACATGGCCAGGTCGGCCTGTTTCAACAGTTCATCGACGCCTTCCCGGTGCCCACGAAACAGCGTGATGCCGATGCTCGGGGTGCTGTGATGCTCGCAACCGGCAAGCTGGTAGGGTTGGTTCAGGTAGTCGAGGATTTTCTCGCCAACCTTCTTGGCCGCCAAGGCGGCGGTGCGGGCACTCCGGTCCAGGTTCTCCAGCACGACGACGAACTCGTCGCCGCCGAGGCGAGCCATGCTGTCGCCCTCGCGGACGCAGGCGGCAAGTCGCTGGGCAACCTGTTGCAGCAGCAAGTCACCCATATCGTGACCGAGGGTGTCGTTGAGGGTCTTGAAGTTGTCCAGATCGATGAACAGGAGCGCTCCCTGACGCCGGCTGTGCTGACTGGTTGCGGTGGCCCGTTGCAGTCGATCGAGCAGGAGCCGCCGGTTGGGCAGCCCGGTGAGGGTGTCGTAGAAGGCGAGATGAGCAATCTCGTCCGCCGCCGCCTTGCTCTGCGTAATGTCGGTCAGGGTGCTGACGTAGTGACTGACCTCGCCGTCAGCCCCTTTCACTGCAGTGATGGTCATCCATTCGGGATGCACCTCGCCGCACTTGTGTCGGTTCCAGATTTCTCCGTGCCATGCCCCCTTACTCCGGATGCTGTCCCACATCGCTTCATAAAAGGCGGCATCGTGGCGGTCCGAGCGGAGCAGGCGTGGCGTCTGACCGACTGCTTCCGCGGCAGAATAGCCGGTGATTTCGGTGAAAGCTACGTTGACCCGCAGGATCACGCTATCGGCATCGGTGACCATCATGCCCTCCTGCGCCTCGAAGGCTGCAGCGGCGACACGAAGCTGCTGTTCAGCGTGTTTGCGTTCGGTGATGTCGGTCAGGATACAGTGCGTGCGCAGGAAGTTGCCTGCCTGATCACGAGCGATACGCCCGTTGATCAGCACCCTTCGCCGGCTCCCGTCCGGGCGAACGAAGTCGAACTCGGGAGCATCGACGCGGCCACGGTCCTTGAATTGTGGAAATTCCAGGCTCAGCGTTGCCAGCGAGGCATCGCTGATGAATTCCCCGATGAAATGCCCGATCACCTCTTCCCGGTTACGTCCGATCAGGCTGAGCCAGGCCTGGTTCACCATCAGAATGTTGCCGGCGATGTCGAGCGACTGATAGGGAAGCGGCGCCTCGTCAAACAACTCGAACAAGCGTTCCTCACTCTCGCGCAGAGCCATTTCGGCACGCCTGCGCACCAGTTCGCCGGCGGCGCGCGGTGCTACCAGTTGCAGCAGCGATTCGGCCAGGCGACGGTTGGCCAGGGGTTTGCGGCCGATGATCGCGATCAGGCCGATCGGTTTGCCATCGAAACTCCACAGCGTGGTTCCCACATAGCTCTCGGCGCCCATCGTCTGCAGCACCTCATCGCAGGGAAAGCGTTCGCGGACCTTCTCCGGAAAGCAACAGACCAGATTGCCGACGACATCGCCGCAGGGCGTATCTTGCAGCGCATAGGACACGTTGTCTTCGAAGGCGCCATCGGCATACACCGCCAGCGTGTGGGCGTGCAGACTGTCGCCTTCGAGGCGATCGATGCAGACGTAATCCATTTGCAGGCTTTGCGCGAGGTATTGTGCCAGCGATTTGAAAAAGTCCTCGCTGGCGTGCCGATTGCCGCACTCCAGCAGGAAGTGGCGGGCATCCTCGATCTGTTGGTGTTCGCTGATGTCGGTCAGCGTGAGGCGCACCACCGGGTCCCTCTGTTCGGTGGCCACACGGCGGCAGTTCACCAGCGCATGGAAAACGGTGCCGTTGCCGCGCATCAGCGCCAATTCGGCATTCTGTGCAGCGTCGGTCCGGGTCAGCCCTCTGAACAGTCGCTGCCAGCGCTCTCGATCGTCGCTGGCGACCAGGCCCGTGAAGTGCTGTCCGAGCAGTTGTTGACGTTCCACCCCCAGCAGGGCGGCGGTGGTGAGGTTGGTCTCGGCGATCTGGCCGCTGCTGGCAAGGGTGAGATAGGCGACCGGTGCGAACTCATAGAGATCAAGGTAGCGGTCGCGGGATTCCTCGAGAGCGAGCTGTGTCCGCCGCAACTCGTCATTCTGGATTTCCAGTTCAACCCGTTGCACCTGGAGCGTGTGCACGAGTTCTTCCATGGAGCGGTTCGCCGCTTCGCCCGCCGGTCCCTCGACAGCAGCATGCGGCGGCGACATGCGCCGTTTCACGGTCACCTCTGGTTGCCTTGCCAAGCGCCCCCTTTCCTGCTGAACAGTCATCAAATACTGCGCAGTCCTCCGGACCCAAGCGAGTGCCAACACGATACACGCTTGTCCCCGCGGACAAAAGTGGTTCGCAGGGTCAATGACGGTCCCATTGCTCTGCATTGATCTGAATCCACACGATGACAGGCAGGTGATCGCTGCCGACTTCCGGTCCCAGTCGCTTGTCCACCACGCGGATTGGCTCCGTCACCAGGCAGTGATCGAGAGGAATTCGCGCCAGCGGCATCCAGTCGGGCCACGAAGCGAAAAGGCCACGTCCCTCGGAGGTGTTCCTGAGGCGACCATCAGCAAGCAAATCAGCAAAGAACGGACTCCACGGAGTCGTGTTGAGATCCCCGATGACGATGACCGGCGAGGTTTGCCTGCGGACAAAGGCCGCGATTTCCCGGAGTTGATCATTCCGCAGCTCGGCGTATTGCGAAGTGACAGGCGGTAGCGGATGGGTACCGAGCAGCAGGATGTCACGGCCGTCGAATCGGACCGTCGCAGTGATCGAGGGAACGCCGGCGTGACCAAGCTCGACGATGCTTGCCCTGGTCAGAGCTGTGCGGCTGAAGAGTGCGATGCCGAAATTGTCATCGCGTGCGTTCGCAATGCGATGCGGATACTCGCCGGCCAGTGGCGCAAGCCTGTCCATCCAGCGATCATCCACTTCCATCAGCAGGACCACGTCCGCATCGGCGTGGCGCAGGAAGTCCAGCAGCAGGTCGCTGCGCTGGTTGGCGGTGTGAACATTGATGCTGACGAGCTGCAAGCGCGCGCCGGCCGCCGCTACCTCTCCGGTGGGGCAGAGCAGCCACAGCAGCAACACTCCGTTGATGGTCGCACAGGCAGTGCAAATGGCCGTTGTCCGCCAGCGCCCTTGCCATGCCCAGAGCCCGGCCAGAGTGAACAGAGCGACCGCCAGTTGAACACGGAAATGGGCGCTCAGTTCAAAAATCCACCACAGTCGTCCGAGAAATCCGGTGAACGTCGCTGTCGCCAGAAGCACGCTGCAGGCTTCGAGCAATCCCACGCGCGAGACGGTGGATCGTTTCACAGAGTGCGATCAATACCGGACGACCACCAGCCGGTCTGCGCCCGATTCGGCTCCCCAGGCCTCGCCGGCGCGGCCTGACATCTGGCGTACGTTTGCGCCGCGTGCGCTGCTCGGGAAACTCTCGAAAGTTTCGCTCTGGGGATCGAAACGCACGATGGCATTGGCCGTGAAGTCGGTCAGCCAGACCTTGTCGCGCTCGTCCACCCACACCGAATAGGCACGTGCTGAGGCGCCAGGTAGCTTCCAGGCTTTCCAGGACTTGCTGGCAGGGTCGTACGCGCTGACCTTGCCGCTGTTCCATTCGCTGACCCAGATACGTCCGCTCGCATCGCTCCATACGCGCCGCGCTCCCTGGTTCGGCGTCGGCGGGTCGATGGGCTTCGCCTCACCACTCGCGAGGTCGATGCGTGCGATATGGTTGCCGGCGAGCGAGGCATAGTAGACCTCGCCTGATGGCGTGGTCGTGATGCCGTAGGGCCCACTGCCGCGTGGCGACTTCCACAGGTCCACCTTTCCTGTCGTCGGGTCCAGCCGGCCGTAGTACCCCGACTGGCCAGTGAACCACAGGCGGCCGGATTGGTCGAAAGTCGCGGTGTTGAGGTTGGCGTAGGCCGAGCCTGGCAACGGCCAGCGCCTGATTTCCCGAGTCGCCGGGTCGACGCGCACGATGGCATTCAGTCCGCTGTCAGTGACCCAGGGCGCACCGTCAGGACCAACGATCACCCCGTGCGGGGACGAGCCTTCCCCCAGTCCGATCTGTTCGACCTTGCCGTTCGTCGGGTCGACCCTGCCAAGCGCGCCTTGCCCTTGCGCCGTGTACCAGACCGGGCCGCCTGGTTTCGGGTCGGGCGCCACGTCGTGTGGCCGTGCTCCGCGCGGCAGCTCGAAGTAGCGCACCTCCGCAGCCTCCGCGCCGGCAGCGAAAACAAGACAGGACCAAACAAGACAGGACAGCCATCGTCCCAGGTGATTCATCCAGATCATCATCGTCGTCCCCGCAGCGTGCAAGCCAGGAGCAGGGACGCTGCAGGCATGACTTGCACACGAAAGATAGGAAATGCAGTGCTACGCCAGAGAGTATCACTGAGCACGGCAAACGCGGTCAATCGAAAAACTTCTCGCTTTTCTCGGGCGGCCGTCTATATTGAATTAAATGAATTGCCTGCCTCGACTCATGCAAGTGCCGGTCAATCTGGAGCTATGCAGCCGAGGAAAGGACAGGCGTTTCCGGCAACTGACGTTGATGAGAAAGGAGTCAGAAATGGCAAAGAAAGCACTGATCGTGGGAATTAACGACTATGCACCGGTCGGAGCCGGAGGCCCCGACCTGAGGGGGTGTGTAGCCGATGCGCGAGACATGGCAAATACCCTGCATGTGCTCGGAATCGTTCCGGCGGTACCGGCGAGCATGCGCATCCTGACCAATGCGAATGCGACGCGGGCCAATATCCTCAGCGGGCTGAAATGGCTGATCACGGGCGCAAAGGCGAAAGATGTGCTGGTGTTCTATTACTCCGGGCATGGCTCCCAGATTCCCGATCCCAGTTCGGAAGAGTCGGTGGACCACATGGACGAGACCATCTGCCCACATGACTTCGCGAGCGCTGGCATGATCACCGACGACGTACTGCGGCAGGCGATTACCGGTCTTGCGGCGGGCGCCAATCTCGATGTGATCCTGGATTCCTGCCACTCCGGCACGGCGACCCGGGAACTGGCAAACTTCACGGTACGCTACGTCGATCCGCCGCTCGAACAGAGCTTCTTCCGGGACGCCAATCCCAGGGCCGACCTCAGGCGCCTCATGGGTCGGGGGGCCGCCGCGCGGGACGCGGTAGTCGTGCCTGGTCTCAACCACGTACTGTGGGCCGGTTGCCGTGACAATCAGCTATCCGGCGAGGGACCGATCGATGGAGGGATTCGGGGCTTCTTCACCTACTGCTTCTGCAAGGCACTGCGCGCGACCTACCCCAACGTCACCCGCGGCAGGCTCGATTCGATCGTTACGCCGGCCGTCAAGGCGAAGAACACGAGCCAGACGCCACAGCTTGAAGGCACGCCAGCGTCGATCAACGAGAAGGTATTCACCTGATCGTCTTCGCCCGGCCGCTTTCTGCCCGCCCCCCGCAGGGGGTGGGCGATGGGGGGGTGAAGCCCGGCCGCGCGAAGCGGCCGCATTTCTTTCTGTGATAGGCTCGGCTTGCTCCCAGGTCACCGATCCATTTCGCGCATGACGACCGCCAATACGCTGTACACCGTTCTCGGCGTGGCGCCGGATGCCGGCAGCGAAGAGATCGACGCCATTTTCCGGGCTCGGGAGCTGGCCTTGCAGGGTCAGGCGGACGAGCTTTCGCTGCTGCGTTGTGGCCTACGAAACGCTGCGCAATGCCGATCAGCGCGCTGCATACGATCGCAAGCTGGCGAAACAGCAACAGACCGTTCGCAGCAAGCGACGAAAGTGGAAAAATACGCACGCCTGGACGGCGAAGACGCATGTCTGCTGTTCGCTCCCGGCGCCGGCAACGACAGCCTCACCTGGGGCAGTTCGGACTCGCTGCGACCAGGGGACACTGTGCACACGATGGGACATCCCGGCGGGTCGAGCAGCATCATCTGGTCGGAAGGGCAGTTCCGCATGCGCGTAGACCGCGGTCGCGAGAGCGTGCTGGTGTCGAATAACTATTGCCGTCCCGGCTCCTCGGGCGGGCCGCTGCTGGATAGCGAAGGCCGACTGGTCGGCGTGGTCTCGCAAGTGCAGGTCAGGGCCAGAGACCGCGAGCCTGTGCAATACGGCGACTGTATTTCGGTCCCCGAAGCCAGCGCCCGCGTGCTGCTCGGCAAGCCGCTGTTCCCCATCGCTCTGGCGCCGGCGCAGTACCTCCGCAATGACTGAAAACGACACTGGACAAATTGATGACCTGCACCTGCAGCAATTTCAGTGTGCTCAAGCCGAAGAATACTTGCGCCAGCACGTAGCCAGCACGTAAACCGGCATTGCCGGTGTCAAGCGATCGCCGCCGGCAAGCCGGTCCAGAGGATTCCCGCGGGCAGGCTGGCGCGTCCGATGCGGCCCTGAAAACCACGCGCCGGCAGCGCATAGCAGCGTACGTCGTCGTCCTGCGGCTTGATCAGCGCGTCGATCTCCTGCAGGCAGCGATCCTTGGCGGCGTCGCTGCCGACCAGCAGGAAAATGCTGTATTCGAGCGGTGAGGCATGCCTGCACATCTCGTGATGGACGCGCAGCAGGCGGCGCGGATTGCTGATGTCGTAACCGATGACGAAAGCCTGTTCAGAAGTCATCGCCGTCCACCTCGCGTCGGTGGCCGGGGCAACGCTGCCGGCCGGGCACGGCGCACCCACCGCACCCGCCGCCGAAATCGCGTTCGCCACGTCGGAGATGCTCTCGGCGAGCAGCTTGCGCAGGCGTGCCGCCAGCGCCTCCCACTCGGCGTAGAAGCGCGCGCGGCCGGCCTTGCCGAGCAGGCAGCCGCTCTCGGTACTGGAAAAATCCTCCGGACGCAGCTTCTCCGAGCGAAACAGCATCAGCGCGTGCTGGTCGACCTCGACGCGCAGCGGCTCGACGAGGTCGCAAGCCAGCGACTCGCGCCCGAAGTCGAGCGCGTGGTAGAAGCCGATGAAGGGATCGAGCCCGGCGCCGTACAGCGCCAGCACCGCCTCGGCGTGCAGCAGTGTGTAGCCGAGCGAGAGCAGCGCGTTCGCCGGATCGCGCGGTGGCCGGCGGTTGCGACCATTGAAGTGCAGGCGAGCCGGCAGCAGCTCGGCGAAACCCTCGAAGTAAGCGGCCGCGCCGGCGCCTTCGAGGCCGCGCAGCGAAGCCATCGACGGCTGCTGATCGACCGCCGCGATGCTGGTCGCCAGTCGCTGCAGGGTCAGCGTCAGCAGGTAGCGCGAGCCGGCTTCGCTGTCGCGGCGCGCGGCGAGGAATGCTGCCTGCGAGCGCAGCTTGGCTTCGACGATGGCGCGAGAAAAGCGCAGGCAGAAATCCGCATCGAGCGACAGCCGGTACTGCGCGACGCGGCGTGCGGCGTCGTTGTGCGGACGACCGAGCAGCATCGTCGGCTCCGCCTTGCGGCCCGAGAGCACCACCACGCCGATGCCGCGCTCGCCGAGCTTGCCGAGCAGCGATGAAGACAGCGTCACGTCGCCGCGCAGGAACACCCGCGCCAGCGGCGCCAGCGGCACCGTGCCGATGCGCTCGCCATTCTCGTAGAACACCAGCGCCTCGCCATCGGCCTTGAGCGTCACCCCGCGCCGGTCCACATACAAGCTGGTCATCGCCTTCTCCTGGCCATCAGACAATCAGAAAAACATCGGTCACCGGTGCCGTCGCCCGCCCCAGCAGATCGCGCGGCATGCGCGGATCGAGCTGGAAAATGTGCGCGCGGTCGTGGCTCAGGTCGAGCATCCCGGCCAGCGTGTCTCGCACCTCGCACAACTCGGCGGCGGTCAGCCAGCACTCGAAGAACGACTTCTGGCCGCCGACCTTGTAGCCGATCAGATACCGGTGTACCCGCTGCAGCCGCTTCGGCTCGCAGATGTCGTAACAGACCAGGTACAGGGTTCGTGCCGCATCGCTCATGGCGCCACGATAAGACGGCCCGGCGCGGTTGTCCGGTCTGGCAAGCTTGCCAGCGGGGCAGATAGTAGAGGCGAAGTGGAGCCCTATGCGGCACTGCGTGCCGCAGTCGCGGAGATGCCAGGGCAAACAGCCGATGATCGGCCTAACGGTCATGGCTTTGTGAGACACCCCGGATGATGAAAGCCCTGACCGTTTCCCTCTCCCCCGACCCCTCTCCCGCGAGTGGAGAGGGGAGATTCGTGAGTCGCTGACGCGACTTTCACGGTAAGTGCTTCGCGAAGAGTTCGAAGCCTCCTGACGAGGGCGCAACACAAGAAAGCAACAAAGGGGCAAGCTTGATCTGCAGATTTCAATCAAGCTACAACGGCTCCTGCTCTCTCGCCTCTGGTACGACCACTGCCGGCTTTTTCGGCCGGCCACGCGGTCGGGCTTCGCGCCGCTGTCCGGTCGCCTTCTCGATGCTGTCGAGAAACCGGGAATCCCCCAGAGGCTGGCCCTGATCCAGCGCCAGGCGGATGTCGTCGACCGTCTTGGCGTTCAGTTCCCGGTCGAACCACTCCCGATACGCCGTCCGCCGGTCCGCTTCGGTCCTTCCCAATTCACCATACAAGGGATGCGGCGTCAGCAGATGGTCGGCCTGTCCGAGCCCGTTCGCACGGATTGACGTAGCGTACGTAAATACGTACCATGGCGTTCTCATTGGAGATCAACCATGATCACACTCACCGCGAGCGAAGCCCGAGCCAATCTGTACCGCCTCATTGATCAGGCCGCAGAGTCCCATCAGCCGATCCACATCGCTGGCAAGCGCAGCAGTGCAGTTCTCCTCTCGGCGGAGGATTGGCAGGCCGTCCAGGAAACGCTGTATCTGCTCTCCGTACCCGGCATGCGCGAGTCCATCAAAGAAGGCATGGCCGAGCCTCTTGGCGAAAGCGCCACGAGGCTCGACTGGTGAGTTGGCAGGTCGTTTTTTCCAGGCATGCAGAGAAAGATGCGAAGAAGCTGGCCGCGGCAGGCCTGAAATCAAAAGCCCAAGAGCTGCTTGCAGTACTTGCCAACGATCCATTCCAGAATCCGCCGTCCTACGAGAAGCTGGTTGGTGATCTTGCGGGTGCCTATTCTCGGCGCATCAATATCCAGCATCGCCTGATCCATGAGGTTTTCGTCAAAGAACGCGTCGTTCGCGTGCTCAGGATGTGGACGCACTATGAATAAGAGTGGCCCAGGCGCACGTTCCAAGGGGCCGGTGAGTGTGGTCCCCCGAGCTTTCCCCTGAGTGCGCCGAATGTTCATTCTTCATCTGCTTCAGTAAGCCGTCATACTGCGCATGACTTCCTGCCCAGAACCACACAATTTTTTCACCGCCCAGAATACCGACTGCTCTGTAATCTTTGGTGATTCGCACGGAGTAAACGGGGAGACTCGAATGGACCCTCTTGAAATTCAAACTTGGATACCACGGATCGTCACGAAATAATGTATAGGCTTCCTTGGCTTTAGCTTGAATGTCTCGTGGCAACACTCGAAAGCATTTCAAAAACTTTGGAGTGGCTCTTGATATCACAGCTTGTTCGGATCTAGTTCTGTTGTCTTGCCTTGATCTTCTTCCCGCAAAGCTTCGGCGGCCAACTGAGCCAAGATGTCTTCCGACTCAGAAAAAAAGCTCATCCCACCTCTTTTCCGATTTGATCTCGTCAAGAATCATCCGGGCAAGAATGTTTTGCTCCAAAGTCGGGAGCTTTGAGGCAATCTCAAAGGCTTTCTCAAGCAAGCTAGTCATGGTACTTTTCGTCTCCTATTTCACATCTATATGTTGAAAGAAGAAGAAAAGGGATCTGACCCTCATGGCGCTCGTTGGCGACAACGAACTGGAGTTCTGGTGCGAAGTCTCAATCCCTTTGATTTCAGGGCTGGTTACTGACGCGTAACTGGAGAACGAAAGCCCAGCGACAGCCGGGTCTCAATCCCTTTGATTTCAGGGCTGGTTACTGACGTACAAATAGAAGCTAAGAGTTCTTAGCTTCTTAGTCTCAATCCCTTTGAT
>NZ_SPMX01000042.1 GCF_012940005.1 Candidatus Accumulibacter contiguus
TGAAACTGCACCTCGAACCTGCATCGGTCGATGACCCGCAGGCTCCGGTGCGCGTCGCCTGGCGCTATTTCTCCAACCGACTCGACCAGTTGGACTACCCCCGCGCACTTGCGCTGAATCTGCCCGTCGGCTCTGGCGAGGTCGAGAGTTCTCATCGCTACCTCGTGCAGGCCCGCCTCAAGCGCCCAGGGGCTTGGTGGCGTGCGGACATGGCTCAAGCCATGATCAACCTGCGTGTCATGCGACATAACCAGCTGTGGGAAACCTATTGGGAAAAGCGCTGGGCGGAGCCTCTACGCAGAGCGGCTTAAAACCGAGACTCCCCGTCCAACACTTTCGTTCGCACCCTCAGGAGTGCGTCCCTGCCGGTACCGTCGATCTGATCGCCCGCTTGAAACAGCAGGCGGCAGCCGGTGATGTGATCGCCGAAATCACGCTGAATTCGCTATTGTCCTCGCCATTGTATGCGCCCAGGAAATGACCAAGAAGGTTGGAGCCCGAGAAGCATGCGCCCCCTTTGGCTGACCCGGGAATCACACCTTCAGGATCTCGACTCGGCACCCAGGCAGCGAATCGGGAGCCTGCGGCTACTGCCCTGCCGATTGGCAAGCATCCGTCCGATCCTGCCCAACCCAGATCAGGCGGCTGATATCGAAACCGAGTTGTCGCGCTTTTACCAGTAACTGCTCGCGAACTTCGGCGGGCAGTCGCCGCTCGCGCGACAGGATCCACAGGTAGTCACGGCTCGGGCCGACGACTAGCGACCAGAGGTAAGTGTGCTCATCCAGTGCGGCGATATGGTAGCCGCCGTAGAAAGGGCCAAAGAACGACACCTGCAGCGAAGCGAGCGTCGGTTCGCCAATGAACCGTGCCTTGCCGATGGCTTCCTTCCAGGTACCTTTTTCTGCGCTGTAGCCGCAATTGATCACTTCGACGCTGCCGTCGGGCTGCAGGCGGTACTGCGCCGAAACATCGCTGAGTCCGCGTTCGAAAGAGTGGTCGAGGCGGGCGATCTCGTACCACTTGCCGAGGTAGCGATCGAGCTGGAACGGGCTGACCGGGGTGATTCCTTGAGGAACACCGGTGCACGCCACGAGGAACAGAAGCGAATGGAAAAACAGCAGGATACGAAGAAGGCACATGCTCATTACCTATGCAGGGGGTGACTCGTCGACGCGCTGGTAGCCGTGTTTCGCCCGCCGTGCCGCCATCATGGCCATCAGCTTTTCTCCGTTCGCGGGGCTGTCGACCGCAACGATTCGGACTCTCGATCGGCGATAACCGCCGTAATAGACGATGACGGCGAGGCCGAACAGGTCACGGCCCAGCTCAAAGCAATAGAAGCGGCCATCGGGGCGTGTCCAGATTTCCATCGCGCTATCGTACCGGTTTTCAAGCTTGCATGAACACTTGAATACCGTCATCGCCGGCGTGCAAGCGCAGTTCGCGGCAGACTGCAGGTGCGATAAAATGCGCAGGAGTCAAAACCATTTGCCTACCATGGCCTATCTTGTAAAACAGAAAGAACCCCCATGTCTGAACCGCTGACGGCCGTCTGGCCTGGAAAATCCTATCCTTTGGGTGCCACCTGGGACGGCGCAGGAGTCAATTTCGCCTTGTTCTCCGAACACGCAGACAAGGTGGAGCTCTGCCTGTTCGACGCCAGCGGGCGGCTGGAACAACGGCGCATCGAACTCCCCGAGCAAACCGATCAAATCTGGCATGCCTATCTGCCCGAAGTCCGTCCCGGCCAGTTGTACGGCTACCGGGTACATGGTCCTTACCGACCCGGGCAGGGGCACCGCTTCAACCCGCACAAGCTGTTGCTGGATCCCTACGCCAAAGCCATTGTTGGCGGAATCAAGTGGAGCGACGCCCAATTTGCTTACCGCATCGGCAACGCACAGGAGGATTTGAGCTTCAGCCGCCGCGACAGTGCTGCCGGGATGCCCAGGTGTCAGGTGATCGATCCGGATTTTGACTGGGAGGGCGACCGCCACCCCAATGTTCCCTGGCATCAAACCGTGATCTATGAGCTGCACATCAAGGGCTTCACCCAGCTGCATCCGCATGTTCCGCCCGAATTGCGCGGTACCTACGCCGGCCTGAGCGCGGGGCCGGTCATCGACCACCTCAAGCGCCTGGGGGTGACGGCGGTGGAGTTCCTGCCAATACAGACCTTCATCGACGACCGCCTTCTGCTGGAAAAGGGCCTGAAAAATTACTGGGGATACAATTCGATCGGCTATTTCGCCCCCGAGCCACGCTATTCCGCCAGCGGCGAGATCAACGAATTCAAGCACCTGGTCAAGACGCTGCACGCTGCCGGCATCGAGGTCATCATGGATGTGGTCTACAACCACACCGCCGAAGGCAACCACATGGGACCGACACTGTGTTTCCGTGGAATCGACAATGCTGCCTATTATCGGCTGGTCGCGGGCAATCCCCGTTACTACATGGATTACACCGGCTGCGGCAATACCCTGAACATGATGCATCCGCGGGTATTGCAACTGATCATGGACAGCCTGCGCTACTGGGTGATCGAGATGCACGTCGATGGTTTTCGCTTCGACCTGGCGGCGGCGCTGGCGAGGGAACTGCACGAAGTCGATCAACTCGGCGCATTCATGGACATCATTCATCAGGATCCGGTCCTGTCGCAGGTGAAGCTGATCGCCGAGCCCTGGGACCTCGGCGAAGGCGGCTATCAGGTCGGCAACTTTCCGGTCGGCTGGACCGAGTGGAATGGCAGATACCGCGACGTGGTGCGCGATTACTGGCGGGGCGAGGGGGGACTGATGGGTCAGTTGGCCCACCGGCTGACCGGTTCCAGCGATCTGTATCAGCACAGCGGCCGCCGGCCCTACGCCAGCATCAACTTCATTACCGCCCATGACGGCTTTACGCTCTACGACCTGGTCAGTCATAACGACAAGCACAATGCCGCCAATGGCGAAGACAACCGCGATGGCGACTCGCATAACCGTAGCTGGAACTGCGGCGTCGAAGGCGACACCGCCGACCCGGAAGTGCTGCGGCTGCGGGAGCGGCAGCGGCGCAACCTGCTGGCAACCCTATTGCTTTCACAAGGCGTACCGATGCTGCTCGCCGGCGATGAAATGGGCCGGACGCAGCGCGGCAACAACAATGCCTATTGTCAGGACAATGAACTGAGCTGGGTGAACTGGGATCTGGCCTGGCTGCCCGCAAACCGTGAACTGTTCGAATTCACCCGCCGCCTGATCGATCTGCGCAAAGCCCATCCGGCGCTACGTCGGCGACATTTCTTCCAGGGGCAGCGCATCCGCGGCGCGGGCGTCCGGGACATCATCTGGCTGCATCCGACGGGCAGCGAGATCAGTGATGAGGACTGGGACCATCATTATGCCCGTTGCTTCGGCGTGTACCTGATCGGCGAGGCCCTGGAAGAACAGGACGAACGCGGCCAATGGGTCAAGGATGATGATTTTCTGCTGTTGCTCAACGGCCATTATGAGGCGATCCGCTGCACGCTGCCGTGGAAGGGGAACAGTGAGCTGGTGCTGGATACCGCCCTGTCGGAGGGCGGAACCGGCCAGCCGTGCATGGACCAGTCCTATCTTGTGCAGGGCCGTTCGCTGGTGCTGCTGACGCAGCGGCGGCAGGCCGGCCAGGTGGCGGTGCCATTGTTGCGGCGGCGTTATTTCATGCCCGCTGGCGCACAGCTACTGGAAGGTGGCCGGATTCGGTTTCGCCTGTGGGCGCCGCTGGCGGAGCGGGTGGAAGTGTCGCTGGAAGAGCCGGGCGGCACCGTTCTTCTGCCGATGGAGGCGAGGGAAGCCGGCTGGTACGAATTGAGCACCGATCGGGCCAGGGCGGGCGATCTCTACCGGTACCGGATCGACGGCGTCGGAGAATTCCCGGATCCGGCTTCGCGTTACAACCCCCAGGGCGTACACGGTCCCAGCCAGTTGCTGGACCCCGGTCAGTTCGTCTGGAACGACTGCAACTGGCGGGGCCGGCCCTGGGAAGAGGCGGTCCTCTACGAACTGCACGTCGGTACCTTCACCCCGCAGGGCACCTTTGCAGCCGTTCGGGAACGGCTCGATTACCTGCGGGAACTGGGCGTGACCGCCATCCAGTTGCTGCCGGTCGCCGCTTTTGCCGGGGCACACAACTGGGGTTACGACGGCGTGTTGCCGTTTGCGCCCGCCGCCAGCTATGGCCATCCGGACGAACTGAAAGATCTGATTCAGACGGCTCACCACAAGGGAATGATGGTATTGCTGGACCTTGCCTGTCACTACTTCGGTCCCGAAGGCAATTATCTGCACCTTTACGCGCCGGCGTTCTTTGCGGCCGGCGCGACCGGTCTGGCCGGCCGCAGTATCGATGCGGCCAACCCGGTGGTGCGCGAGTTCATCATCCACAATGCGCTGTACTGGCTGGAAGAGTTCCACTTCGACGGCCTGCGCCTGAATGCGGCGCTGCTGCAGGAGCAGGCTGGGCAGTCGGAACTGTTGGAAGCGCTGGCTCGCGCCGTCCGCGAGGGACCTGGCAGAGACCGTCATTGCCACCTGCTGCTCGGTCATGATCGGCGCGCTGCGCGCTATGTCCATTGGCATGATCACAGCGCGCCACGCCGCTACGAAGCGGTCTGGAATGACGCCGCTCAGCAGGCCATGCAGGAGGTGCTGATCGGTGCTGGCGTGACCGCTGTCGATCGGCCGCTCGACCAGTTGGGCGCGTGTTTAAGCCGGGGGAGTACCGCTGGCGGGCCAGATTCCCTGCTGCCCAACGCTTTCGTGACCTTCCTGCAGGATCATTCCTGCATTGGCAGCCGCGCTCTGGGTGAGCGTCTCCACCAATTGGTGTCGCCGCGACCGCTGGGAGCCATGGTGGCGACCACTCTCCTGGCGCCGATGCCGCCGGCGCTGTTCATGGGCGAGGAGTTCGCCGCCGCACAGCCGTTCCTGTATTTTTGCGATTTCAACCCGGATCTGATCAAGAAGATCGCCATCAACCGGCGCAAGTCCTTTGCCCATCTTCCGGGATTTCGTACACCCAAAGCGCGGGCCCGCATTCCCGACCCCAACCATCCGGCCACCTTTGAGCGCTGCCAACTGGACTGGAACAGCGTGCATCACTCACCGCACGCGGACTGGCTGCATTTCTATCGCCGCCTGCTGGCGGTTCGCCACCGGGAAATCACTCCCCGCCTGGCGGGAATGCATGAGGAAGCGGTGCGGTTTACCCTGCCAGGCGAACGCGGACTATTGATCCGCTGGACGCTCGGAGACGACTCGATGCTGTCCCTGCTGGGCAATTACGGCGACCTTCCGCTAGCGGGACTGCATCGGCCCGAAGGCGTGGTTCTGTGGGCCGAACCCGGTGAAGCCGAGCATGCGCTCAAGCAGGGCCAATTGCCGCCATGGTCGGTGGTGTGGTTGCTGCGGGCTGCCGGCTGAGGTCAATCGAGGTGCGGCAGAATGGTTCGGGCCTGTGCTTCGTCCAACTGGTCGAGGCAGAGGTCCTTGCGGCGTCGCCGGATCGCCAGGATGCTCAACAGCGCAGGCAATAGTAGCGCCGCCGTTGCCGGCTCCGGCAGTGTTGCTGGCGGCGTAATCCGATAGTTGAAATCGTCCATCAACCAGCGTGTCTGTTCTGGCGGCACGATGCTGTTGGCGCTACTGAAGCGCAGGCGGGTCACAGCACGCCAATCCACATCCAGCTGACGGTAACCGCCAGCGCTGAACGCAGCGTTAATGTGAAAGTCGCGTATGCGACTCACGAATCTCCCTCCCCCTCGCGGGGGAGGGGTCGGGGGGAGAGGGAAACGGTCATGACTTTCATGATCGGGGGTGCCTGGAAAAGTCATGACCGTTAGCGAGCCGGCTGGATCGTTACCGCGAAATCCCTCGATCAGCAATTCGGTGGCGCTGCTCGAGTCCAGGTTGTTGTTCGACGTCCAGGTAGAAAAATGGGCGCCGAGGAAATCGAAGGCGCCGCCATCTGACCGCCGCACCCAGGCCGGGCCGGCGTAGTTGGAAATCACCAAGGCACCTGAAGGCGAACCGTAGGCGTTGTTATAGTTGCCGGCGCCAGTGACGTTTTGGTAGTGGTCTGGTATGGTCCCTGCTGCGCTCCGACTCGGTCTCACAGGCCCTGTCGCTGGGAAATGTTTGCGGCGCGCTGGTCGCTGCCGGCGAAGGGGTGCTGCAGCATTTGCCCGACGCTGCAACAGTGCTTCGTAAGCACGCGGCAACTAACGGTCATAATTTTTCCCGGCACCCCGGATCATGATAATCCAGCTTGGGCTCGTGAGAGAGGGATACCGTCGCCGAGTCGCAGCCGGATCAAACGCAAGAAAGGCGCCGCAGACGGCCGGCCAAACATCGAGGAGATGCTGCGGTTGCTGAGAACGGCGCGCTCCAGCAGGCGCGTCGATGCGACCATGCCCAATTCCCGCATTTCCTCGGTAAACCCTTTCAGGCGGCCGAGTTGGGGCGTCAGGCACGGCGGCGACTTTGCTGCCACCCGGCACGGCCCAGGGTTTCGATGTAACGGCGGGCGCACAACTCATCGTAGGCCCGGCGCACGGTCGCCCGGCTCAAGCCCAAGCTTTCGGCCAGCACCCGCTCGGAGGGCAGACTCTGACCATCGGCGATCGCTCCGCACTCGATCTGCTCGGCTAGTTTCCGGTAAAGCTGCTGGTAGCTCGGCTCGGCCAAAGCCCGATCCGGGGCCACCCGGACGATCAGTGAATCAAGACATATTTCGCTCATGTCTGTTGTGCGCTGGCAGACTAGAATTCTGGCATGAGAGAACATAGAAGACAAAAGGAGAAAACTACCAAAATACCCCGACCCTGGCTGGCCCTTTTGATCATTCTGTTGGTGACGGGCGGCGCGCGCTTGGCGCACGCCGCGTCCGGGACAAGGGGATCAGCTCCTGCGCCGGCGAGCGACACCCAGACCGACTAGACCCAGGCTCAGCAAAGCGAGCGAGGCCGGCTCGGGGACTTCCTGCTGCGAGAAGCGCTGTTCGAAACCTTGCAGACTGGCCGTCTCGTCGATTCCTGTCGCCCAGACCAGGATGTTCTTGGTTACCCAGATCGATTGCATAGGCGTGAAATTCGCCACATCGGTCAGGTTGGAGATCAATCCAGTGCCATCGAGCCAACTGAATTCGACTTCCTTGACGCCGAGATCATCCAGGCCCGCTGCCGTACCGATGGTTTCCCGGATGTAGAAACCGTTGTCCCCCAGATTGGTGACAAAGCCATCGGTCAAGATCAGCGAATTGTCCTTGATCAACTTGCCTGGATCGAGCACCGAAATGCGAAACCCGAAGCTAGTATCGAGATAGGCGTAAAGGCCATCGCCGGTTACGTTGAACTCGCCATTCAGCACGCTGAAATGCAAACCAGGACCGGGGTCCATGCCGCCATCGTTGAGAGGCGTGACGTCGATGTTGTCGGCGTTGAAGGTCCTGCCGTCGCTGGCGCCGTAGAAGTTCAGGGCCCAGTGATCAAACACCTTGTCACCAGCGGTAATACTGGCACCGCCAAGCAGGCTGGATAGCGGGATGGCGTGCGCGGCACCGGCTGAGGCCAGTACCAGGGCAAGAGCTGTGAGGTTTCGCATCAAGGATTTCATGAGGGAAGTTCCTTTCATTCAAATGGGCGAGATAGCAATCGCCCCTGGCAGGGCCGGGGGCTGGTATTCATCATTAGTTGATGGCGCAATTGGCCCGCGTGCACCTGGGAATGCAGAATTTGACGTCGGCAGGGTCGATTCTGCCGTCGCCATTGGCGTCGCGCGGGTCGCCGGGCAGCGGGGTCTGGCCGCGAGCCTTGCTGATCAGCGACAGGTCAAGCGAGTCGATATCGCCATCACGATCCACGTCGCAGACGCCATCCGAGGTGTTCAGAGTAAGGTCGAAGAGGATCGGCGAAGCGCCGTCGGTGTTGGCGTTGAGCCGCACCTGTACCTGGATGAAGCGGCCGCTCACACCCGGGTTCGCCCCATTCACCACCGGCTGGTAGGCCAGGTTGGGCAGAATGGCCTGGTTGTTGTCGGCTCGCACGCTGACCTGCACGCTGGCACCCGTTGGCACCTGCTCGGTCCAGCTCACCTTGCTCCAGGCCTGGCCGCTGACACCGCTATCCTTGATCACCGTCCAGGTACCAGTGGGACTGGTGATGTTGCGCGCGGCGAAACCGGTTGCGTCGCTGTAAGTGTAGGGGTCGAAGCCGACCGGGAAGACGCCCAGCGGAGCGCAATCGCTGCCGCGGTACTTGGATACGCTGTTGGTGAGGCGGTTGATCTGCCAGACATTGTTGTCCGAGTCCACGATCACGCCACGGGTCTCCGTGGAGGATTGGCTCGCACCGGAGCACAACTCCGCGCCGGCCGGGCTGTATTTCTTGACCCCGCCACCACTGTAAAAGCCCGTCCAGATATTGCCGGAACCATCGACCGAGATACCGGTGGACGCGAAGCCTTTGGACCCGCCGGGTGTGGTGAAGGTATTGGGGCCTGGCGTGAATTCACGGAAACCGAATCCGCTCAGCGATCCCAGGTAGACCTTGCCGTTGCCCAGGGCGATGCCGTAGTTCTGGCTGCTGTCATCGAAGAAGCTGACGGAAGCGGGGTTGCTGGTATCCAGTCTGCCCAGCCTGCCACTCAGCGAGGCGCTCCACAGGATGCCGGCTCCGTCCACCAGACAGCCGTAGGGATTCCAGGGAACGGAGTGTGGTCCGCTCAGAATGACCCCGTCGGATGCCCGGATCTTGTAGAAATGTCCCGAGTTGTACATCCCGGCCCACAGATTGCCGTCGGTACCAATGCAGAGCGCCCGCCCCAGTTGGCCGGCTTCTGCGGCGGGGAAAGTCGTCACCCACGCCACCCTCTCGTCGCGGCTCTCGCAAGTGCCCGGCGGGATGGCACAGTCGAAGTGCCCGTTGCTGTTGTCATCGACGACATCCTTGGTTTCGCTGGAACTGATACTGCCGCTGATGTCACCATCCGTGGAGGTTTCGGCCGTGGTGTTGGCGTTGCGGTCAATGAAGCCCTCGGCCAGCACCTTCATCAGCGAGGGTCTGCCGCCATCGAAATGCCGGTTGAGGATGTAGGCGTTGCCGTTGATGTCCACCGCCGAACGGGACGGTGCCGGACCACTGAAGGCGGTGTGATTGGCGAATGGGCCGCTGCCGAAGAAGGTTCGGTAGCGAGCCAGTTCTTTGCCCGTTGTCGTATCGATCTTGGACAGGGTGTCCTCGCCGGCGTTGGCGACCCACAGGACCGGGAAGGTGGTACCGACGGAACTGAGCTGCAACTGGTCGTTGTTCGGTGTGTCGTGGTTGACCCCCGAAAGCACACCCTGGTCGAATTGCGCGTCGAGCGTATAGACGGTGGTGCCAGCCAGCGCGATCGGCACCCAGCACGATGCGGCGAGGGCTGCAGCCAGGCGAGTCAGGGTCAGATTGGACATGCTGCAATTGCTGGTACGATTTTTCATGTTGATCCCCTTGTAAGCGTTCTTGGGTTACCGTGCTTGCCCGACCGAGGCCTGATACCTGGCACTCGGACGTGCGACCGGATAGCTCTCCTGGGCTTGAGTGGCCGTCAGGCGTTGCTGACCGGTGCCGTCCGGATTGATCCGGTAGATCTGGCCAGGCCAGTCACGAAAGCTCATGAAGTAGATATGACGGCCATCCCCGGACCAGCTCGGCGCGAGATCCTGCACGTCAGAACGGGTCAGATTGGTGGCGCCGGTCCCGTCCCGGTTGATGATATGCAGGTTCATTGGTCCACCCTGGGTATCGGCATTGCTCAGGTACACGATGCGGCTACCATCTGGCGAGAAACTGGCCTGACTGTTGAGAAACTGGTTCCTGGTCAGCGCCACGACATTGCCGCTGTCGACGCTGGCCAGTTGAATGTTTACGCCTTCGGTACGTCCGCCGGGAAGCAGATACATCACCTGCTTGCCATCGGGAGACCAGAGCGGATTGCGTTCATTTTTGCCGTCCCGGGTGAGAGGACTGATTGCGCCGCTATCCAGATCCACGATCATGATTTTGGCCGATTTGCCCTGGGCATGGATGAACGCGATGCGTTTGCCGTCCGGCGACCAGGCCGGGTCGGCTGCATCCATGTCGGCGGGAGTCAGTGCCCGCTGGCCACTACCGTCGGCGGCCATGACGAAGATGCCGCTGGGACCATTGCGGTCGGCCATGAAGGCGATCTTGCTGCCATCCGGTGACCAGCGGGGATGCTGCTCGAGACCGGGCATGCTGGTCAGGCGCATCTGCCCGCTACCGTCGGCGTTCATCACATAGATATCGCCCTGACCACTGCGGTAAGAAGTATAGGCAAGCTTGCTGCCGTCGGGGGACCAGACAGGCTGCAGTTCGGTGCTGCTCGTCTGGGTCAGGCGCCGCTCGGCGGTACCATCACCGCGCATGCTGTAAATCTGCATCGTGCCGTGGCGAAGGGAGGTGAACACAAACTCCTGAAGCGATGTCTCGGCAGGCTGGGGGGGCATTCCGGAGGATGGGCCACTTCCTGCCATGCAGGCAGCGACGAATAAGGGAACAGTGGCATCACGCAAGCTCGGCCGTTTTTTGGCTATCGTATCTTCACTCATGTCTTGGCTGTCCTCGTTCATGAGTTTGGTTGTTCGAAAGTGAGGGGGTTCGCCGACCCATCCCTATTGGGTCACCGCGAAGATCACCGACTTGAGAACCTTGCCCTTCTCATCCTGGACGGTCAGGGTGTAATTGCCGGCGACAGCAAGGGGAACCTCGTATTTCAAGGTACCATCATTGCCTACGAGAAGAACTTGGCTGTGCTGGGTATTATCGGGATAGGCGACGACCATCCGCACGACAGAATTGGGTGCGTAATTGCCACCATTGAACACTGCCGGTTCGTGGCGGCCGATGATGGACGGACCACCCAGGTAGGGACCGGCAGCAAAGGCGGATGGGATCTGAGACACGGTGAGTACACCAGTTGCCAGAAACAAGGCCAACAGACGATTCTTGATTGCTGTGTTCATTTCTATCCTCCGGAAGGAGTAGTTACGGGAAGCGATTCGGGCCGAACCGCAAGAATAGTCGTGCCCATATTGTTCCAAGCATAATCCATGCCAAAAACTGTTATCCATTTAAATCAGATAGGATTAAGTGGCCGCCGGCAGGTGCTGTAAAAAAATTCCGACACCTGCTTTACGAACCATGGTGAATTCCTGTCCCCATCAATAAGGAGCAAGAAGCAAGGCGTGTTCGCATGCCCTTTGCGCATGGGCCTCAGTCCAGCGTTCTGCGAAAGGTCTTCAGCCCGACGCCAAGGACCACCACGATGAAGGCGAGGATCGGCCAGACCTGCTCCCAGAGCATGTCGACGCCGTTGCCCTTGAGCAGGATGCCGCGCACCAGGAGCAGGAAATGCGTCAGCGGCAGGACGTTGCCGATCACCTGCGCCCATTCCGGCATGCCACGGAAGGGAAACATGAAGCCCGAGAGCAGCATCGATGGCAGGAAGAAAAAGAAGGTCATCTGCATTGCCTGCAACTGGTTGCGGGCAATCGAGCTGAAGGTGATGCCGAGCGTCAGGTTGGCGCAGATGAACAGCAGCACCACTGCGTAGAGCAGCAACAGGCTGCCGTGCATCGGTACGTCGAAGAGCCAGCGCGCGGCAAGCAGGACCAGCGTCACCTGCAGCAGACCGATCAGGATGTACGGAACGATCTTGCCGGTCATCACTTCGAGGGGGGTGGCCGGCGTCGCGAGGAGGTTCTCGAAGGTACCGCGTTCGCGCTCGCGGGTCATCGCCAGACCGGTCATCAAGACCATGGTCATGGTCAGGATGACGCCGAGCAGCCCCGGCACGACATTGTAGGCAGTGATCCCCTCGGGGTTGTAGCGGCGATGGATGCGCAGTTCGACCGGCGGCGTCGGCACGCGTTGCAGCCCCTGCAGGTCGGGAGCGAAGACCTCGATGCCGAGACTCTTGAGCACCGAGATGGCGCCGCCGGTGGCCATCGGGTCGGTGGCGTCGGCTTCGACCAGCAGCGTCGGACTCCTGCCGCGCACCAGATCGCGATGGAAACCGGGCGGGAAGGTGACGACGAACTGCACCTTGCTGCGGTCGAGGAGTTCGCTGGCCTGATGCTCGTCGACCTGGCCGACGATCCGGAAATAGTCGCTGTTGGCCATGGCGGCGACGTAGGCGCGTGCGAAAGGGCCGGGGTCGGCCATGACCACGGCGGTGGGCAGGTGTTTCGGGTCGGAATTGATCGCGAATCCGAAGAGCAGGAGCTGGATGATCGGGATGCCGACGATCATCCCGAAGGTCAGCCGGTCGCGCTTCAACTGGATGAATTCCTTGAGCAGGATGCCGACCCAGCGGGAAAAAGAGAAGCGGGAGAAATGTTCCATGCGCTCAGCCGGCGAAGGGGTCCTGGGCATGCTGCATGAGGTGGATGAAAGCGTCTTCGAGCGACGGCGCCACGGCGACGATGCGCACATCGCTGACCTGCGAGAGCGTCTGCAGGCTCGCCTGCAGGCGGGCTCCGTCCTGGCCGCTGACGTGCAGCGTCGCGCCGAAGCTTGCCACCTGGTCGACACCTGCCATGCCGCGCAGGTCTTCGGCCAGGCCGTGGATTCTGTCGCCGCTGATTTCCCAAGTGTTCAGACGGCAACTGGCGACGACCTCGCTGGCTGTGCCGGTGGCCAACAGGCTGCCGTAGGCGATGTAGGCCAGACGGTGGCAGCGTTCGGCTTCGTCCATGTAATGAGTGGACACCAGGATGGTGATCCCGGCGGTGGAAAGGCGATGGATTTCCTCCCAGAAATCGCGCCGTGCCTTGGGATCGACGCCAGCGGTCGGCTCGTCGAGAAGCAGCAGCCGGGGTTGATGGAGCAGACACGCGGCGAGCGCCAGGCGCTGCTTCCAGCCGCCCGAGAGGGTGCCGGCCAACTGCTGGCGCCGGCCGCTCAGGCCGAGTTCATCGAGGGATCGATCGACGGCCTTTTGGCGCTCGCGCATGCCGAACATGCGCGCCACGAAATCGAGGTTCTCGCCGATCGAAAGGTCGTCCCACAAGGAGAACTTCTGGGTCATGTAGCCCACCTGGCGCTTGATCGCGGCGCTTTCCCGGAGGACGTCGAGTCCGAGGCAGGTGCCGCGACCGCTATCCGGCGTCAGCAGGCCGCAGAGCATGCGGATCGAGGTCGTCTTGCCGCTGCCGTTGGGGCCGAGGAAGCCGTAAATCTCGCCCTGGCGGACCTGCAGGCTCAGATCCTTGACCACGTGCTTGTCGCCGAAGCGTTTGTTGATGCCGGCGACGTCGATGACCAGGCCGTTCATCGGCCGCCGAGGCGCACGTCTACCGGCAGTCCGGGCCGCAGGCGGGCGGCCTGTTCCGGCGCCGGCACGGCTTCGACGCGGAAGACGAGCTTCTCGCGGCTGCCGCGGCTGTAGATCACCGGTGGCGTATATTCGGCCTCTGGGGCGATGAAATCGATGCTGGCGCGGATCACCTCGGCGCAGCCGTCGCATTGCGCTTCCACGGGCTGGCCCGGTCGGATGCCGGCGATGAGCACTTCCGGCACGTAGAAGCGCAGGCGCCGGCGAGCATCGGGCAGCAGGCTGGCGACCGCTGCGCCGGCCGGTACCCATTCACCAGGCTGATAGTAGGTATCGGCCACCTCGCCGTCGGCCGGTGCGGCGACCGCCTTACGTTCGACCAGCCAGCGTTTCTGCGCCGCCACCGCTGCCGCTGCCTCGACCTCGGCGGCGGCGCTGCGCACTTCGCCCTGGCGACCGAGCGAAATCCGGAAGCTTGCCAGTTGCTGCCGGGCGGCTTCGAGTTGTGCGGCATCACGGTCGCGCGTCGCTTTTGCTTCGTCGAGTCTGGCCTGCGAGACAAAATTCCGTTGCGCCAGTGCCTGCTGTTGACCGAGCTGCGTTTGCGCAAGTCGCAGCGCCGCCTCGGCAGCACGCACCTGCGCCTCGAGGGCAGCGATCTCGGGTGGCCGGCGGGGATCGCCGAGGTTCGACAATTTTTCACGGGCTGAACTGGTGCGCGCTTCGGCTTCGGCCAGGGTCTGCGAATCCGGGTCGGCAGCGACCGCAAAGATCACCTGCCCGGCCTTGATGCGGCTGCCGCGGGGGCTGTCGAGTGATTTCAGGTAGCCTGCCTGCGGCGCCGCCAGATACAGGAATTCACCCTCGATGTAGCCCTGGAAGAAGGGCGGCCGTTCGTTCCCGCAGGCGGTGAGAACGGCCAGCAGCGCTGCGGCGAGCGGGATGCCATAGTTTGGCGGATTCATGGGGCGACATTCTACGGCGAATCGTCGCAAGCTGAAGCGGCCATCCGTTGGGCAAAAAATACAAGCCAATGATTTATTGAACATCAATATTCCAACGGCGATCGTGATGAGTGGTCGATCAAATTGCGTTCTGCGGGTGTGCTATTGTGCAATCAGGACATGAACGCGACGATCTTTCACTGGCGATCGATCAAGACCAGAATCACGCTTTTTATGCTGGCCATTTTCCTGATCAGCATCTGGTCGCTGGCGTTCTACGCCAGCCAGGTGCTGCGTCAGGATATGGAACGTGTCCTGGGCGACCAGCAGGTGGCGGCGGTTTCCTTGCTTGCCAGAGAAATGGATCATGAGCTGAGCTACCGGATGCGCGTCCTGGGGCTGATCGCCGGCAAAATCAGCCCGGCGATGCTCGGCAATGCGACCGCCTTGCAGGCCTTTCTGGAAGAACACCCGCTCCTTCAGGATCTGTTCAACGCCGGGGTCATCGCTTCTCGGCTGGATGGCACGGTGCTTGCCTCGGTGCCGTTGTCGTCTGAACACATCGCTGTCCATGAGTTGGACATCGACACCGTTACCGTCGCGCTCAAGGAAGGGAAGTCGACGATCGGCCGGCCGGTCATGGGGAAAAAACTGCAGGCCGTCTTCAACATGACGGTGCCGATTGGCGATCAGCAGGGCAAGGTGATCGGTGCGTTGGCGGGGGTGGTGGACCTTGGTCTGCCCAATTCCGTGGACCAGATCACCCAAAGCCACTATGGCAAGACTGGTGGCTATGTTCTGGTGGCACCGCAGTACCGCTTGATCATCACCGCCACCGACAAGAGCCGGGTCATGGCCACTTTGCCCGCTCCCGGGATCAACCCGACCATCGACCGATTCATCGAGGGCTTCGAGGGACCGGTTGTTTACGTGGGGGCAACCGGCGTTGAACTCCTGACCTCGGCCAAACGCATTCCTGTCGCAGGTTGGGACATGCTGGCAATCCTGCCGACCGCCGAGGCCTTTGCCCCGATTCACGCCATGCAGCAACACGTGCTGCTGACTACAGTCGGGTTGACCCTGCTGGTCGGTTTCCTGATCTGGTGGATGTTGCAGCGCCAGCTTTCACCGCTGCTGGCCGCCGCGAGAAAACTGGCTAGCGCGTCCGATGCCAAGGATCGCCTGCAGCCTCTGCCGATTTTCCGGGAGGACGAAATCGGCCAGCTCATCGGCGGCTTCAATCATCTGCTGGCAATCCTGGCGGAGCGCGAAAAGGCCTTGCAGCAAAGCGAAGCCTTCAAGAATGCCATCCTGAATTCGATACCGGCTGAAATCGCCGTGCTCGACCGTGATGGAATGATCGTGATGGTCAACCAACCCTGGATATGCTTCGCTCTGGAGAACGGCATCGAAGACGGCAAGCCGGCGCCGCGTACCGGAGTCGGTGTCAATTATCTGAGCGTGTGCCAGGCAAGCATGGATTCCCCATCGCAGGATACAGCAATCGCGGCCTACCACGGTATCGGAGCGGTGCTCGACGGCAGCCTGCCCAGCTTCACCCTCGAATATCGTTGCGATACCCCGGAGCAACGACAATGGTTCAGCATGGTCGTTTCCCCCTTGACTCCGGCCGGCCAGGGTGCGGTGGTCTCGCACACCAACATCAACGAGCGCAAACAGGCGGAAGTGGCGCTGCGCGAACAGGAAGAGTTCTTCCGTCTGATCGCCGAGAACCTTCAGGGCTTCGTGGCGGTTCTCGATGTCGATGGGCGGCGGCTGTACAACAGTCCGTCTTACGCTCGTCTGTTCGGGGAGCGGGACATTTCCGGCACCTCCTCATTTGCAGATATCCATCCTGCCGACCGTGAACGCGTCAGGATGGCATTCTGCAACACCGTCGCCACCGGCATCGGACAACATCTCGAATTTCGCATTCTGATGGCCGACGGCGGCATCCGGCTGATGGAATCGCGCGCCGGTGTCATCCGGGGCAAGGAAGGACGCACCAAGTGCGTGGTCGTCGTTTCTCATGATGTCACCGAACGCAAGGAAAACGAGGAGAAAATCCATCGTCTGGCTTTCTACGACGCGCTCACGCAACTTCCCAACCGCCTGACCCTCAACGACCGCCTGCGCCAGGCCATGGCTACGAACAAGCGCAGTGGGTATCATGGCGCGTTGATGTTCCTTGATCTCGACAACTTCAAGCCGGTGAATGACACCTATGGGCATGAGGTGGGCGATTTGTTGTTGATCGAGGTGGCGGATCGACTGAAAACCTGTATACGTGCGATGGACACCGTGGCGCGCTTCGGCGGGGATGAGTTCGTCGTGATGTTGAGCGATTTGCATGCAGACGAAGCCGGGTCGATTGCCCACGCCAGGATCGTTGCCGAGAAGATTCGCCTCATCTTGTCGGAACCCTACCGGCTGACCGTCAAGCACGAAGGCAAGGCAGACACGACCATTGAACATCGATGCACGGCGAGCATCGGCATCGCCTTGTTTCGCGATCATGAAGCGAGCCGGGACGACATTCTCAAGTGGGCGGATACGGCAATGTATCAAGCCAAGGAAGCCGGGGGAAACCGGATCCGGTTTTTTGACGCACAGTCGTCGTAGGTCGGGTTAGCGCAGCGTAACCCGACAACCCTGAGCAAGGCAGGTCGGGTTACGCCTTGCGGGCCAATCCGATCTACCAGGAAACCCGTAGCCTGGTCAGACCAGTTTGGGCAGGTGCTGGAAGAACCAGTGCACCGTCTCGCGGGCGACGAACCCGAGAGCGGTGGCCGAGTCTGGCGAGGCGGCCGGCAGCAGTTTCAGCTCCTGGCGACAGGCCAACTCGCGCAGGGCGCGCCGATTGCTTGCCGTCACCCGCTCGTCCTCCTCGCTGACGAGAACGAGCAGCGGTGCGGCGAGCGAGCGCAGGTAGAGCATGCCGGCCAGATCGATCAGGCCACCGCGGCAGACGACGGCGAAGATGTCATGGTCGCGCAGGGCGGCAACGCGCAGTGCCACCGGCGAGCAATCGCCGGCGGCGCAAAGGCCGATCGGCAGTGTCGGCAGTTCGCTCAGCAGCATTCCTTGCTTGATCAGCGCCAGCGCATCGAGCAGGCGTTTGGCGAGCAGCGGGACATTGTGGTGAATGTCGGCGAAGCGTTCTTCGGCGTGCGTCAGCAGATCAAGCGTCAGCGTGCCGATGCCGGCGTGCTGGAGGACCACCGCGAGAGCATCGTCGCGCGCCTCGGGATTCTCGCCGGCATGCGTCAGCACGACCAGTGCCGACAAGCGTGCCGGCAGGGTCAGCAAGCCTTGCAGCGAAGCATGTCCGGAGGGGATGGCGATCGGTGTATCACCCGGAAAATTGATCGCTTCGTTCACCGCCGCTCCAGCCGCACCGGCACACGACGTGCTCCGAAAGGCTTCCCGAAACGGGTGAAGTGGCCGGCAATCAGGGTTCCGCAGTGGGGACAGCGGCCATCGGCCGGCAGGTCGTAATGCCGGATGTTGTACCAGTCGCGCTCGATCAGCGCGGCCTGGCAAGACGGGCAGAAGGTGGTACCGCCTTCGCTGTCGTGCACATTGCCGGTGTACACGTAGTGCAGACCGGCGTCGATGGCGATGCGCCGCGCCTGGGTCAGCGTCGCAGGCGGGGTTGGGGGCAGGTCGCTCATTTTCCAGTCGGGATGGAAGGCGGTGAAGTGCAACGGGACTTCTGGCCCCAGTTCGCGTGCCACCCAGTCGGCGAGCGCCTGGATTTCGCCGGCGGAATCGTTCTTGCCCGGAATCAGCAGGGTGGTGATTTCGAGCCAGCACTTCGTCTGGTGATGGATGTAGGCGAGGATGTCGAGTACCGGTTGCAGGTGGCCACCGCAGAGCTTGAAGTAGAAATCGTCGGTAAAGGCCTTGAGATCGACGTTGGCGGCGTCCAGCACGGCGTAGAACTCGCGCGCCGGTTCGGGATGGATGTAGCCGGCAGTGACGGCCACCGTTCTGACGCCGCGTTCATGGCAGGCCAGCGCGGTGTCGATCGCGTATTCGGCGAAGATCACCGGGTCATTGTAGGTGAAGGCCACCGACTGGGCGCCGTAGGCGACCGCTGCGGCGGCGATGCCCTCGGGAGTGGCGGCGTCGAGCAGCCGGTCCATGTCTTTCGACTTCGAGATGTCCCAGTTCTGGCAGAATTTGCAGGCGAGATTGCAACCGGCGGTGCCGAAGGAGAGAATCGACGAGCCGGGATAGAAGTGGTTGAGCGGCTTCTTTTCGATCGGGTCGATGCAGAAGCCCGACGAACGCCCGTAGGTGGTCAGCACCATCTGACCGCCGAGGTTCTGACGAACGAAGCAGGCGCCGCGCTGCCCATCATGCAGCTTGCAGTCACGCGGACAGAGATCGCACTGAATGCGTTCGTCTTCGATGGCATGCCACCAGCGACCTGGATGCGCCGATTCCGGCACTTTGGGGGAATGGTCTAGTTCTCTTTCCATTTTCGTACTCCATAACGTGCAAGGGCGAGCTGCTCGTGCCAGAAGTCGGCGGGCAGCCCGGCCTTGAGCTTCAGTTGCGCCAGGAACTGGCGTGGCTCGGGGAGCGACTCCCAGACCTGCGGCAGGAAGGTCGCGCGCCGCCTGCCATAGCGGACGACCAGACCGTCGATGCCGGGTCGCAGACGCGCCAGCGCGTCTGCCTCGCTGCTGACGGCGAAGGGCTCGGGCGGCGTCAGTAGCGAGACTTCGACGCGCGTGCGGGCAAACTCCGCCGGACTCAGGGGCGCAAAGCGCGAATCACGAAAGGCTGCGGCGACGGCGTTTTCAGCGACGTCGGTGGCAAGTGGCCGCTGCGCTTCGAGGCTGCCGATACAACCGCGCAACTGACCGTTCTGGGTGAGGGTGACAAAGGTCGCTCCCGGCTCGGCAAGTTCCGGGAGCGGACTGACGGCCTGCGCGGCCAGTCCGAAACGCTCGGCGATGGCGTTGCGGGCGATCGTCAGCAAAGCGCTGCCCAGGGCGTCAGTGGGCATGTTCGGGCTCCGCGCTGAAACTGAAGGCGCCGTAGCCGACGACTCGCGACCGGTCGCCGGCGGTGTCGCCGGAATTGCGCAGGTCCAGCAGTTGCGCCCGCAGTCCGTGCCGGCGTGCGGCCAGCAACAGACCATTGACCGGTGTCGCGCCACACGCCTGCTGATGATCGAGGTGCGCATCGAGCGCGACGATGTGGCGTGCGGTGTTGCTGTCGGTTTCCCGGGCCAGCGCGTAGGGCAGGTAGTGCGAAAGATCGGAACTGATCACGATCAGCGTCTCGTCTCCTCCCCACAGGCATTCGAGTACTTCAGCCACCTCTGCTGCCGAAGCGCGGCCGACCGCGAGCGGCAGCAGCGTGAACCCGGAAAGCACCGTCTGCAGGAAAGGAAGCTGCACTTCCAGCGAGTGTTCAAGGGCATGTGCGGCGTCGCTGACGATGACCTGTGGCAATGGTTCGATGCTGGCCATGGCTTCCTGGTCGAGCTGGACGACGCCGAGCGGGGTGGCGAAGGCGCGGGAGGAGGGCAGCGCCAGCCCATCGACCGCGACCCGGTGGGTCGGTCCGAGCAGGATCACGCGGCGAATGCTCTCGCGCAGGTCCGCGAGCGGCGCATAGACGCTGGCCGCGACCGGACCCGAATAGACATAGCCGGCATGCGGGGCAATGATCGCCTTCGGGCGCAGGCCTGATGCCGGCGGTGTGTGGCTCAGCATTTGCTGGAGGTCGCGCGCCAGAGCCGAAGAGGATCCGGGGTAGAACATGCCGGCAACTGCGGCCGGACGGATTTGCGGTGTCGAATGGGTCATGTGCTTGCTCCTCGATACTGGTTAAAATTACGCCATGCAAAGCTACTACGCAATCGTCCCCGCTGCCGGTTCGGGATCGCGCTTTGGCGGCGAAACGCCCAAACAATATCAGATGCTTGCCGGACGACCATTGATCTATCACAGTCTTGCGGCACTCTCTCGCCATGCACGCATCGAGCGGGTCTGGGTGGTGCTGTCGCCAGAAGATAAATGGTGGCGACAGCACGATTGGACAAGTCTAGGCTATAAACTGGAAACCATTTTCTGTGGCGGTGCGACACGATCCGCCAGCGTCCGCAATGGCCTCGACGCTGCGGCGACGGCTGCCGACGACGAAGACTGGGTGCTGGTGCATGACGCCGCGCGTCCCTGTCTTTCGCAGGCGATGTTGACGGCCCTTTGCGATGAACTTGCCGGCGATCCCGTCGGCGGCCTTCTCGCGGTGCCGGTGGCGGACACGCTGAAACGCGCCGACGCCGAGCAGCGCGTGGCCGGTACCGAGCCGCGCGATGGCTTGTGGCAGGCGCAGACGCCGCAGATGTTTCGTTACGGCCTGCTGACCCGGGTTCTGACGGAACATCGCACCGGCACCGACGAAGCGTCGGCCGTGGAGGCCGCCGGTTTCCGGCCGAAACTGGTGCAGAGTGACGCCAGCAATCTCAAGGTCACCTATCCGGTCGATCTGCGACTGGCGGAACTGATCCTGCTGGCGAGGATGCAGGAGGGTCAATGATTAATGTGAAAGTCGCGTCAGCGACTCACGAATCTCCCCTCCCCCCTCGCGGGGGGAGGGGTCGGGGGGAGAGGGAAACGGTCATGACTTTCATGGTCGAAGGTGTCTGGAAAAGTCATGACCGTTCGCATCGGACAAGGTTGCGATATTCACGCGCTGGTTCCGGGACGCAAGCTGATCCTCGGCGGCGTCGACATTCCGCATGCCTGCGGCCTGCTCGGCCATTCCGACGCGGATGCGCTGCTGCACGCGATCACCGACGCACTGCTCGGCGCCGCTGCGCTGGGCGACATCGGCCGTCACTTTCCCGATACCGACGCCCGCTATCGGGGTGCCGACAGCCGGCAGTTGCTGCGCGCGACGCTTGCGCTGCTGGCGCAGGCCGGCTGGCAAATCGGCAATGTCGACGCAACGATCATCACTGAGCAGCCGAAGATGGCGCCGCACCTGCCGCAGATGGTCGCCAACATCGCTGCCGACCTGCAGGTGCCCGCAAGCTGTGTCAATGTCAAGGCCAAGACCGCCGAACGGCTGGGCTTTGTCGGCCGCGGCGAGGGCATCGCCACCGAGGCGGTGGTGCTGATCTGCCGGGGGGCTTGAGGGTTTCTCCGCACGGCTGGTTCCGATCCCCCTACGCCATATCCCATCAAGCCTGTCCCATTAAGCATCCACTCATCGAAGGGGTCACGAGGGTCAAGGCGGCGCCGGGGGCTCCGCACCGCTGATCCCGAACACTTGTTTGCGGATCCGGAACAATTCGTCGCGCGCGGCGGCGGCTTTCTCGAATTCGAGGTTCCTGGCGTACTCGAGCATCTCCTTTTCCAGGCGTCGCAGTTCGCGTGCCAGTTGCTTTTCGCTCATCGCTTCGTAGTTGGCCTGCTGCTGCGCCGCCTTGAGGTCGCGCTGTGCGTTCTCGGTATCATAGACCCCGTCGATGATGTCGATGACGCGCTTGCTGATTCCCTTGGGAACGATGCCATTGGCTTCGTTGAAAGCGAGCTGTTTGAGCCGCCGTCGTTCGGTTTCGGCGATCGCGCGCTGCATTGAGCCGGTTACCCTGTCGGCGTAGAGGATGGCGGTACCATGCAGGTGGCGGGCGGCGCGGCCGATGGTCTGAATCAGCGAGCGCTCGGAACGTAGGAAACCTTCCTTGTCGGCGTCGAGGATCGCCACCAGCGAGACTTCGGGAATGTCCAGGCCTTCACGCAGCAGGTTGATGCCGACCAGAACGTCGAATCGGGCGAGGCGCAGATCGCGAATGATCTCGACGCGCTCGACGGTATCGACATCCGAATGCAGATAACGCACCCGCACCTCGTGTTCGTTGAGGTAGTCGGTGAGATCTTCGGCCATGCGCTTGGTCAGCGTGGTGACCAGCACCCGCTCTGCCTGTGCGACGCGCAGTCGGATCTCCGACAGCAGGTCGTCGACCTGGGTCGAGGCGGGGCGAACGATGAGTATCGGGTCGACCAGCCCGGTCGGACGGACGAGCTGCTCGACAACCTGTCCCTGATGTGTCGTTTCGTAGTCGGCAGGGGTGGCCGAAACGAAGATCGTCTGCCGCATCAGGGCTTCGAACTCGGCGAACTTCAGCGGCCGGTTGTCGAGTGCCGACGGCAGACGGAATCCGTAATTGACGAGGTTCTCCTTGCGCGAGCGGTCGCCCTTGTACATGCCGCCGACCTGCGAAACCGAGACATGGGACTCGTCGATGAACATCAGCGCATCGGCAGCCAGATAGTCGATCAGGGTGGGCGGGGGTTCACCGGCCTGGCGTCCCGAGAGATGCCGGGAATAGTTCTCGATCCCCTTGCAGAAACCGACCTGATCGAGCATTTCGAGGTCGAAACGGGTGCGCTGCTCGATGCGCTGCGCCTCGAGCAGGCGATTTTCGGCGTTGAAGAAAGCAATCCGCTCAAGGAGTTCGCCCTTGATCGCCTCGATCGCCCGCAACACCGTTTCGCGCGGGGTGACGTAGTGCGACGATGGGAAAACCGTGAAGCGCAGCAGCCGGGCTTGCAGATGACCGGTCAAGGGGTCGAAAAGCTGCAGGCCTTCGATCTCGTCGTCGAACAGCGAGATCCGGATCGCCTGTTCGGCGTGTTCAGCGGGGAATACGTCGATGGTGTCGCCGCGAACGCGAAAGGTGCCGCGGTGAAAGTCGGTCTCATTGCGCTCGTACTGCATGTCGGCAAGGCTTTTGATCAGCTCGCGCTGACCGATGCGATCGCCGACGCGCATGATCAGGATCATCTTGCTGTACTCGTCGCGGTCACCGAGGCCATAAATGCACGAGACGGTGGCAACGATCACGCAATCACGGCGTTCGAGCAGGCTCTTGGTGGCGGACAGGCGCATCTGCTCGATGTGCTCGTTGATCGACGAATCCTTTTCGATGAACAGGTCGCGTGCCGGAACATAAGCCTCGGGCTGGTAGTAGTCGTAATAGGAAACAAAATACTCGACCGCGTTGTCGGGAAAGAACTCGCGGAATTCGGCATAGAGCTGTGCAGCGAGCGTCTTGTTGGGTGCCAGCACCAGCGCCGGACGGCCGGTTCGCGCGATGACGTTGGCCATGGTGTAGGTCTTGCCCGAGCCGGTGACGCCGAGCAGGGTCTGGAACGAGAGCCCATCCTGCAGTCCCTCGACCAGCTGGTCAATTGCCGCCGGTTGATCACCAGCCGGCAGGAAGGGCTGGTAGAGACGAAACGGGCTGCCCTCGAAGGTGACGAAGGGCGGCTTTTGAGGAGAACTTGCTCGATCTGGCATGCTAGAATTCTACGTTGTTTCGCGACAGACCGGCGCCGGGAACGAAAACGGCAGTCGGGCAATCTGTCCCGCGGACCAGATTGCGCCTCCGGTGAATGAAGTCAGCCATGCACAACCGGTTTCGTCCAGGCGCAACGGACCCATTCTGACCAACTGAGCAACTGAGGAAAAACTGCATGACCGCTTCGATTTTCGCTGCCGTGGAAATGGCCCCACGCGATCCCATTCTCGGCCTTACCGAGTCATTCAACGCCGACGCCCGCTCGACCAAGGTCAATCTCGGCGTTGGCGTGTACCTCGACGGCAGCGGCAAGGTTCCCCTGCTTTCTGCGGTCAAGCTGGCCGAAAAGGCCCGTCTGGAAGCCATGCCGCCGCGTGCCTATCAGCCGATCGACGGTCTTGCCGCCTACAACCAGATCGTACAGAAGCTGCTTTTCGGCGCCGACTCGGCACTCCTCGCGGATGGGCGTGTGCTCACCATCGAAGCGCTGGGCGGCACCGGCGCGCTCAAGGTCGGTGCCGACTATCTACGGCGACTGCTGCCCGACGCCACGGTGTACCTCAGTGATCCGAGCTGGGAAAATCATCGCGCACTTTTCGAGAATGCAGGCTTCACGGTGGCGACCTATCCCTACTACGATCCGGCGACGCGTGCCGTCAATTTCGCCGCCATGCAGGCTGGACTGAATGCCTTGCCGGCGGGTTCGATCGTCGTTCTGCATGCCTGTTGCCATAATCCGACCGGCGCGGATCTCGACGCAGCACAGTGGCGCCAAGTCATCGACGTGCTCAGCGCACGTGGCCTCCTGGCCTTCGTCGACATCGCCTATCAGGGTTTTGCCGACGGCCTCGAAGAGGATGCACTGGCGCTCCGGCTGTTTGCCGAGTCCGGCCTGCAGTTCCTCGTGGCGAGTTCGTTTTCAAAATCGTTCTCGCTGTACGGAGAGCGCGTCGGCGCCCTGTCGGTGGTCACCGCCAACCGGGATGAAACGGCGCGCGTGCTGTCACAGATCAAGCGCATCGTCCGCACCAACTACTCCAGCCCGCCGACGCATGGCGGTGCCATCGTTGCTGCGGTATTGTCCAGTCCGGAACTGCACCAGATGTGGGAAGAGGAACTGGCAGAAATGCGCGGGCGAATCCGCGCCATGCGCATCAGCCTGGTGGACAAGCTGCGGGGCAGGGGAGTCAGCCAGGACTACTCCTTTGTCATCCGGCAGCGGGGGATGTTCTCCTATACTGGGCTGAGCGTCGAGCAGGTCGACCGCATGCGCGAGGAATTCGGCATCTACGCCGTGAGCACCGGTCGAATCTGCCTGGCAGCGCTGAATACGCACAACATCGACTACGTGGCTGACGCCATCGCGGCCGTTCTTTAACGGCGATCAGCGCTTGGCCGTCTGCGTCAGCGGCGACTTGAGGGGGCCGCTGATCAGGATCAGCCGGCTGCTGTGATCGGCCTGGCCGCGCATCAGAACGTCCATCCTGCCGCGCAACTGCAGATTGCGGCTCAGTTCGATCTGCCCGCTAGACTGCATCAATCCGGCATTCAGCAGCAGGCGCGAAAAGAGGAAAGCGTTTGGCGTTACCGTGATGGCGCCGGACAATTCCTCGAAACGGGTCCAGCCGCCCAGCGTAGCGGGCGCAGCCGATGCCCGGCGTACCGCCTCGGGAAGATCGATGCCACCCAGTCTGCCGCGATGCATGGTGAAGTTTCCATTGGCCTGGAGAGCGGCAGGCAGACCCGGCCAACTGGCCGAGTTTGCCGAGAATTTCAGCTTGCCATTGGTCTCGCCTTCGAATTGCCCCCCAATTCCCAGGGCTTCGCCGAGCTTCCGGGCATTGATCCGCTCGAACGACAGTTCACCAGCAATGGCCGCTTGCTGTCCATCACGCAGTATCACCGCTGCGCGTACCAGGCCATCGAAAATCCGCGACTCGAAGCTGTCGATGACCCAATCGCTTCCTTCGATTGTGCCCTTCACGTTCAAGGAATCAAACAGATACGGCGAACCCTGCGCTACCCGCCAGGCGATCGCATCGATCTGAACCGCGACCCCGCGCTCGCCCGGGTTGAGCTTCAGCTGCAGGCTGCGGTCTTGCGAGCGCAGCGAGATCGATTCCAGGAGGTGATCGGCAGAGAGTTCGCACTGGCCATCCATTTCGCCAATGACCAGTTCGGCGAACGAGAATGCCGCATTCCTGAGCGTGACGCGCAGCACGCCGGCCCGGGCTGACTTGCTTTGGGCAGAAGCAAGCATCCGCGACAGATTCGCGACCGCATTCGCTGACAGCCTGAGGTCGCTCAGCTCTACCTCCTTGAAGAGAATCTTGTCTGCCCGCAGCGTTAGCAGTGCGGGCTGCAGCCGGACCTCGGCGATCTGAACCCTGTCGTCTCCCTCACCGAGACGTACATTGCCGAGCAGCATGCCCGGCCGCGGGTAGAAGCTGACATGCATGCGATCGATTTTGGCAGGCTGCCCGGTGCTTTGCGCCAGGCTGGCTTCCACTTCCGGCAGGTAGTTGGCGTAGGGAAAGAACAGCGCCAGAAGAAAGAGCAGGGCACAGAGCAACAATCCCCCCAGCAGCAGGCTCAGCGACCAGGTCAGCGACCAACGCGGGCGGCTACGCCGGATCGGTTTGAGATCCGGCTGGTCGTCAGCAGTGGCGGGCCTGGTGATGGCCTTCAGACGATCCATCAGGGATGGTCTCGGAACCGCTACGTCGGCTGTTTCCAGCAGCGCCGCTGTGGCTTCCCGGTTCAACGGTATGGCCGCGCCGGAATGCAGACCACCACTCAGTGAAGGCTGGGGCGTGAGCAGGCCCGAGGAGTGCGAAAGTCGGCCTTCCCGATTTTCCGGAAATGGAATGATCCGGCTTTTCTGAGCATCCGAGAGGGGTGGCTGGGCCGGCGCTGCCGGCGGCTTCTCGCCAAAGGTGGAGAATTCGGAGACTACGCGGATGGCCGTTGCCACGACGCCTGTGGGCGAGTCCTTGGCGTGCCGCCAGACCGAGTTTTTCTCGACTCGTCGCTCGATGAAACCATCGTTTTCCAGTTCGAGCAGCGCGTTCTGGGTGATCGGTGCATTGCCGGTCTTTTCGCACAACTCGGCAACTGTGGCGTTGCCATCGACGAGAATGAGGACCATCCGGATGTTTCTCTGGACGACCCGCGTTCGTTGCAGCATCGCTTCCTCACCGGCCGGTGTCTTGGCGAAAACCAGATTGGCATCGAGCAGATCAGGGTCCATTTTCTTGGCAGGGCCGTAGGATCAAGGAATGGTTCAGCAGTGGGCAAGATCGAATTGTGCGCCTTGTCGGCGGGTGGGAAAAGCGGTGACGATGTGGGTTGCCGGTTTCACCTTGATAGCATAACCGGCCTGGCCCATCCCTGCACGACAAATTGCCTGCTTGTGAATCGTGCGTGTAGCGTTGGCCAGACCGGCAGGCGGGCTGGCCGTTCACTCCGGCAGCGGCGCTGGGCGGTAATGAACGGCCAGCCAGACGCCAGAAGTCAAACGCACTCCGCCTCGCCGGTGTGGGCGAGGCGGAGTGGGATCCTTTGCAACAGTGTGAGCAATGTGCGGAGCCGCCCGGCGCTGCCAGCTATTCGTTTTCTCCGGTCGCAGGTTCCGGAGCGATGACGTCGCGGATCGCAGTCTTCAGCTCGCTGCGGTCGAGATGGACGAGCAGCAGCAGACCGGCGCGAACGAGTTCTTCCTTGCTGGCGGAGACGCCCTTGCGCGCCAGTTGCTTTTTCAGCTTGGAGAGTTCGAGGAATTCGCTTTTCGTCAGGCGTATCTTGCAGCGAACCGTTTTTGCGGTTTGTTTCCCTTTTTTCCGGGTCGGCTTCTCGGCAGTTTTTCCGGCGAGCCTTCTGAGTTTGAGTTCGTGTGCGGCGGCGGCAATCGGGTCATCGCCGGGAAGTGTGGCTGATGCGGACATTCAAATCTCCGTGACAGGATGCAACAGAAGCGGTTCAAGGGGCAACGGGGGCGCTGGATTGGCCAAAGGCTGTCCGGCGCCTCGTCGCGGGAGGGTGTTTTCTCCGGAGGGAGGCTCCGGAGTGGTGGCGATGCTCAGGAACCGTGCATCAAAGCTTCGAGCAACTTGCGCATGTCCTCGGGCCGCGGGCGGGCCTTGTTCTCGCCGCCATAGACGCTGCCGACTTTCCTGGCAGTGACCCGTTCGAGGTTCTCGCCATATGCCCGTGCCGGCAGGGGCAGATAGTTCGCTTCCACGACCAGACGGGCAGCATTCTTCATGCAGAAGTCGATGAAATCCTTGACCGCGGGTTTTTCGAGCGATTTTTCATTGACATAGAGGAAGACTGGACGCGACAGCGGCTGATAGCTGCCGTTGCGAATGTTGGCGACCGTCGGCAGGACGGCATCCTTGCCGTCACTGATCGCCACAGCCTTCAGCTTCTTCTCGTTTTCGACGTAGTAGTCGAGGCTCAGATAGCCCAGTGCGTCCTTGTCGTCGGCGATCCGCTGCGCCAGCACGGCGTGGTCTTCGGCGGTGTTGACGTCGCTGCGGCTGGACTTGGAGGCGCCAACGACGACTTCGGTGAAGGATTCAAAAGTTCCCGAATCGGCGCCTGGGGCATAGAGATTGATCTTCTGGGCCGGCCATGCCGGGTTGAGATCCTTCCAGGTGTTGATCCGACCCTTCGCGCCCGGTTCCCAGAGTTTTCTCAGCTCGGCGACGCTCAGACTGTTTACGAAAGTATTCTGCGGATTGACCACCACGGTCAGCGCATCGTAGGCTATTGGCATTTCGTAGAAGCGGACGCCGGCTTTGGCGCATTCGTCCATTTCCTTCTTCAGGATCGGCCTCGAGGCGTTCGAGACGTCGGTCTCGCCGCGGCAGAACTTCGCGAAACCGGCGCTGGTTCCGGAAACGCCGATATTGACATGCACCTCGTGCAGTTTGGCCCGCTGAAAATCCTGGGCAACCGCCTCGGTGATCGGATAGACCGTGCTCGAACCGTCGATCCTGACCACAGGTGCAGCGCCAATGGCCAGCGGACTGAAAGCCAGGGCAGCAGCAAAAGCGACTGCGGGAAAAAACGAAGTTGCAGCTGAGTCTGACAGATCGCGCTTCATGGGAAGTCTCCGTGACTAGAATTGATCGAAACGACACCGAGATTATGTGACAGATTTGTGACGGATTGATGACGGAGCGTCGCTGCATCCGCCTGGTACCGCCAGGCGAACGACGACCGTCCTGTCCGCGGCTCCGCCCACACGCGCGCGCGACGAGCCGTTTGCGTACCGGCACGCATCGCCCGATAATGCGCACTGGCGCCGGGTCGACAGGCCGGCAGAACTTGGGAGCGTGTGATGGATCTGTGGGCATGTCCGGCGGTAGTCACTGGAGCGGCATCGGGCCTGGGTGCCGAAACGGCACGCTATCTCACCGAGGCGGGTGCCAAGGTGACGGTGATCGACATCGACGCCAATGGCGTCCAGAAACTTGCCGACGAGATTGGCGCCTATGCCATTCCCTGTGACGTCGCCGATGCGCTGTCGGCGGAAAAGGCGATCGCCATGGCGCGCGCGGCGCATGGCGCGGCGCGCGTACTGGTGCACTGCGTCGGCCGCGGCCACTGCAATCCGATCGTCGGCGCCGATGGGCCGATGCCGCTGGAAGATTTCCGCCAGCTCGTCGAGGTTAACCTGATTTCGACCTTCAACATGATGCGGCTCGCCGCCGCCGACATGGCGGGCCTGCAGCCGCTGGCCAACGGCGAGCGCGGCGTCATCCTGTCGACGGCCTCGGTCTCGGCCTACGAAGGACAGAGTGGCGAGGCCGCGTACGCCGCCTCGAAGGGCGGCGTCGTCAGCATGATCCTGCCGGCGGCCCGCGAACTCGGTCCCCTGGGTATCCGCGTCGTCGGTATCGCGCCTGGTCTGTTCGGCACGCAGACCCTGTTCGATATGGAAAAGAACCTCGACTCGCGGCTGGCGAGGCAGATCCCGTTTCCACACCGCTTCGGCGACCCTGCCGAATTCGCGATGCTGGTTTTGCATGTCCTCAAGAATGTCATGATCAACGGCAGCGTGCTGCGCCTCGACGGCGGCTACCACCGCTGAGAGGGCGGCGTGATGGCGAAGGAGAAGGGAAAGGACAAGGCGAAGGCGGCGCAGACCAGGACCATCGTCCTGCATCTCGTCTCGCATGCCTCGGGCGAGCTGGTCGAGATGCTGGCGCGCAACGCCGTCAACCAGCTCGATGGACTCGAGGTGAAACGCCGGCTATGGAAGATGGTCCGCCGCCTCGACCAGGTTCCCGAGATCCTCGGCGTACTCGCGAGTTCGCCGGGCTATGTCCTGCACAGCATCAGCCATGGCGATGTCCGCGCGGCACTCGAGGAGGGCTGTCACCGGCTCGACATCCCTTGCCAGTTTGCCCTCGAACCGCTGATCGGCCGGCTCGCCGAGTACTCCGGCGCCACGGTGCAGTTCCACAACAGTTCGGGCGACGCCTTTGACGAGGACTACTACCGTCGCGTCGAGGCCATGAAGTACACCCTGGCCCACGACGACGGCATCGGCAGCGATGATCTCGAGGGTGCCGACGTGATCATCGTCGGGGTTTCGCGGGCGACCAAGACGCCGACCTGCATGTATCTCGCCTCGCGCGGCATCAAGGCCGCCAATGTGCCGCTGGTGCCAGGAGCGCAGCCACCGCTCGCGCTCTTACGTGCAAGCAAGCCGCTGATCGTCGGGCTGACCGTCGATCCGGTGCGGCTGGCGATGGTCCGCGCAGCCCGCCTGACGGCGCTGCAGGACGACGCCAATACCGATTACGCCGATTACGATGGCCTGCGCAAGGAAGTGCTCGAAGCACGTCGCCTGTTCATCCGGCGCGGCTGGCCGATCATCGATGCCAGCCATCGCTCGATCGAGCAGACCGCGTCAATGATCATCGAGATGCTGCGCAAGCGGGCGGGCGAGGGGCAGTAGCACGCGGCCTGATCGGGCAGTGATGTGCGCGATTTGCAGCCGGTTCTTCCCGAGCTAGAGGAAGAATCGATGCACAAAGAACGCCGCAAGGCCGATGGCTATCGTCGCCAACAGATTGCGCGTGAGAATTCCGGCAGCCAGGCTGAGCAGCGCCGCGACCAGGTAGGGATTGGCAAACGAAACCTGCCACTCGTCGTTCGGCAACAAGACGGCGGGTACGGTGATCGCCGTCAGCACCGCCGGCGGGATGAACTTGAGCGAGACTTCGAGCCACGGCGCCAGGCGAATCCGGTCCGCCACCGCGAACAGAAAATAGCGGATGCCGAAGGTCACGATCCCCATCCCGACAAGCATCCAGACTTCAGCGCTGCTCATCGCCGCTGCTCCTCCCGGCGCGCGTCGATGATGCGCTGCGCCAGCAGGCCCGAGGCGATGCCGGCGAAAGCGGAAACGACGATCCCGAGCTTGTAGGGCATCGCCAGCGTGAGCAGCGACGCCGCCCCGGCCGTGAGAACAGAGACCAGGACCGGAATGGTTTTGACAAAAGGGATGATCATTCCGATGAAGGTCACCGGCATCGCCACATCGAGTCCCCAACTCTGGGCGTCGGGAATACGGTTGCCGAGCACCAGGCCGAGAAAGCACCAGAATTGCCAGTTGAGATACATGGCGATCGACGACCCGAGCTGGTACCAGTGCTTGCAAGGCGAAGAATCGCTCCTCTGGAAGCGGTGCACGGTCACCGCGAAGGTTTCGTCGGTCAGCCAGAACGCCAGCGGAATTCGCCATCGTTGCGGCAGATCCTTGAGATACGGGAGGAGGGTGGCGCTGTAGAGCATGTGGCGCAGATTGACGATCAAAGTCGTCAGCACGATGATCGCGACCGGAGTCTGGGCGGCGACCAGCCCGACGGCGATGAATTGCGACGAACCGGCGAAAACCAGCGCCGACATCAGGATTGCCGCCGTCATCGACAGACCCGAGGTGGCAGCGATGGCGCCGTAAATCAGCCCGAACGGCAGCGCCCCGAGCAGCAGCGGCAGCGTATCTCGGATTCCCGAGAGGAATTCGTGCCGTTTGATGATTTCCGGGCGATTCATGGTTTCCTTCCAGGCACTCAGTCAGCCAGTGCCGCCGCCAGCGTCTTGGCGTTCTGCCGCATCATGCCGAGATAGCTGTCGGCCGTGCTGCCGGGTTTCGCCAGCGAGTCGGAGTACAGCGTGCCGCCGATGCGCGCACCCGATTCATGGCTGATGCGTTCGAGCAGGCGCGGGTCGGCGATGTTTTCGATGAACATCGCCTTGATCTTTTCCTTGCGGATCTGCCGGATGATCGCGCCGACCTCGCCGGCCGACGGCTCGGCATCGGTGCTGACGCCGACCGGGGCGATGAAGTGGATCCCGTAGGCGCGGCCGAAGTAGGCGAAAGCGTCGTGTGAGCTGACGACTTTGCGCCTGTCGGCCGGCAGGGCACTGAAGGTGGCGCGGATTTCGCCGTCGAGAGTCGCCATCGCCTGCTCCAGGCGGGCTGCGTTGGCCTGATAGATGCTGCGGTTTGGCGGGTCTGCATCGCCGAGTGCTGCGCTGATGTTGGCGACGTAGCGGCGAGCGTTGGCGAGATCCTGCCAGGCATGCGGGTCGAGGCCACCGGTATGCTGGTGATGGTCCACCTGCTTGCCGGCATGCGCCGATGGCTGGCGCAGTGCGTTGATCCCCTGGCTGGCGACGAGCAGCGTGCCGCGATAGCCGGATGACTGGATCAGGCGATCGATCCAGCCTTCGAAACCGAGCCCATTGACGATCACCAGCCGGGCCCGGGAAAGTGTCCTGGCGTCGGCAGGCGTCGGTTGATAGACATGCGCATCGGCGCCGGGTCCGACCAGGCTGTGCACCTGCACGCGGTCACCTCCGATCCGCTGTGTCAGATCAGCGAGGATGCTGAAGCTGACGACCACCGGCAGCGCTTCGGCGGCCGCTGCCCGGCTGTTCAGTACAAGGCTGGAGATACTCAGCAGTAAGATCACGGCGAGTCGGTACGGCATGCTCAGAATGGCTTCGCGCATCGGATTCCTCATCAGGGTTCAGCGTTCGAAATGCCAATCCGGCCGCCAGTGGCTGGCCAGCGGCCCGAGTGGTCCGACCACCATCGACAGCAGGTAGATGGCGCCGAGCGTCAGCACGATGGCCGGCCCGGCCGGCAGATTGGCGTAATACGACAGCAGCAGGCCGATCAGCGACCCGAAAAAAGCGGCCAGTACGGCGATCAGCAGCAGTGGGCCGAGCGTGCACACCCACAGGCGTGCCGCGGCCGCTGGCAGAATCATGATTCCCACCGCCATCAGCGTACCCAGCGCATGAAATCCAGCTACCAAGTTGAGCACCAGCAGGATCATGAAACCGTAGTGGGCAAGCGGTGCGAGGCGGCTGATGCGCGCCAGGAAAGCCGGATCACAGCCTTCGAGTGCGAACAGGCGCAGCCCGATTGCGAGCACGACCACCGATAGCGTAGCGAAACCGGCGAGCAGGAACAGTGCTGCATCGTCAAGCGCGAGCACGCTGCCGAAGAGGACATGCAGCAGATCGACGCTGCTGCCGCGCAGCGAGATGATCAGCACACCGGCGGAAAGCGAGAGCAGGTAGAAGGTCGCCAGGCTGGCATCCTCCTTGATCACCGTATTGCGCGCCACGCCGCCGGCCAGCACCGCCACTGCCAGACCGGCGACCAGGCCGCCGAGGGTCATCGCCGGTAGCGACAGGCCGGCGATCAGGTAACCGATGGCGGCACCCGGCAGGATCGCGTGCGACATCGCATCACCGGCCAGACTCATGCGGCGCAACATCAGGAAGACGCCAACCGGCGTCGCGCCGAGCGACAGCGCCAGGCAACCCGCCAGCGCCCGGCGCATGAAGCCGAACTCGATGAACGGCGAGAACAGTGGCAACGACGAGAGCGTTTCGGTCATGCACCAAGCCGATCGCTGTGACAGATCGCGGCGTGTGCCTCTTCGCCGCGGCCTTCGGCGAGCTGGCGAGCGCGCAAGAGGTTGGCTTCGCTGAGCACGCTCACGGTGTCGCCACGCGCGACGACTTCACGCGCCAGCAACAGCGTTTCCGGGTACTCCTGGCGAACATGTTCGAGATCGTGCAGGACGGCGATCACCGTTCTTCCCTCGCTGTGCCAGTGGCGCACCAGCGCCGCCAGGTCACGCACGCTGGCCGCGTCGATCGCTCCGTAGGGTTCGTCGAGCAGCACCAGCGGCGCATCCTGGAGCAGTACCCTGGCAAACAGCGCGCGTTGCAACTGGCCGCCAGAGAGCGAGCCAATCGGGCGCCCTTCGAGTCCGCTCAGACCGACACTGGCGATCGCCGTTTCGATGCGTGCGCGGCGCGCGCGGTCGAGGCCGGAAAAAGCGCCGATTTCGCGCCACAAACCCATCGCCACGAAGTCATGAACAATGATCGGGAAGCTCGTATCGAGCGTCGCCTGTTGCGTCAGGTAGGCGATCTGCCGGCGCTGCAGGCCGTTCCGGTCGATCCGCCCCTGCAGAGGTCGCAGTTCGCCGGCGATACCCTTGAGCAGCGTTGACTTGCCGGCACCGTTGGGGCCGACGATGGCCAGCAGACTGCCGGCAGCGACTTCGCCGCGCAGGTGGTGCACGGCTGGATGCCGGTTGTAGCCGAGCGTCAGGTTGTCAAAGCAGATCTGCACTTCGGCGGGTCGTGGCGAGAGTGGGTAAAGCGGTCGGGCAGCGTTCAATCGAGTGCCCAGAAAACGGTCATCCACAGCAGCAGCAGCGCAGCGATGGCCCACAACAGGCGTGTCGCGGCGCTGCTGCAGAGCACCGGATCGAGTTTCGGGATGCTAGCCAAGGGAGTGGAATGGGTGGGAATGGACATCAGGGAATCGTGCCGGCAGGAATAGTGGCTGGTCGAGGGCGGTGGCGAAGCGCGAATCTTGCCGCGTTCGGCCGCCAAATGCAACACTGTTGCAGAAACGGGTGTTTCAGATCGGCGGTGGCGGGGTGATATCGTCGGCAGCCAGCGGTTGCTGACACGCCTGCCGGAGGAAGGTCAGTTGCTTGTGGTAGTTGCGGCAGCCGACACAGATCAGCTTGTGCAGCCGCAGTGCAAAGCGATCGCTGCCGGCGAGATCGCGGTCCATTTCTTCCGACATCAGCCGGATGGCTTCCTTGCAGTTCATCAGCAGGCCCGATCTCCGTTCGCGAACCATTTTTGCTCGAGGCACAAGCGCAGCCCCATGCGTGCCCGGTGCAGAATCACCCAGCAGTTGTTGCTGCTCATCGACAGTTCCTCGCAAATCTCCCCGGTCTCCAGGCCAAGCATCTCGCGCATCATGAAGACACGCGCAGTCGCTGCCGGCAGGTGGTTCAGGCAGCTATCGAAGACCGCCCAGAAACGCTGGTTCTCAAAGCATTTTTCCGGGTCTCCCCAGTCCGCAGGGCGGGCATCGCGTTGCCAGTGGCCGTTGGCGGTGAACAGCGGGTCGAAATCGCTTTCATCGATCTCTTCTTCGGGCTCCTGGTAGCTCGGCTCGCGAATGCGTCGCCGGATGATGTCGACGATCTTGTTCTTGAGAATCGAAAAGACCCAGGTTCTGAGCTTGGCCCGCTCACCGAAACGGTCGGCCCCCTGCAAGGCGGCGAGCATGGCTTCCTGCACCGCATCCTCGGCGCTGGCCTGGTCACGCAACTGCAGCACCGCAAAGCGCAGCATCTCGCGCCGAAAACCGGTCAGTTCAGCAGCAATGCCCGCTGCCGCCGGCGGCAAGGTCCGGCTCCTGGCTCTGGGTGATGGTGTTTGATCGGCACTGTCGCCGGCGTTCGCGATCATGCGCTCGAACCGTCAGCAAAGGAGAAAGGGAGTCTGGCAAGAATCATGGCTCTCGGAAAACGATCGGCATGTCGGGAGCGCCGCCAGGGAGGGTGCAGGGGCGGCTGCCTCGAGCAGCACCCTGACAGTGTATACGCAAGCGGACGAGGGTGCGAACGAAAGTGTTAGCCGAAGTATGCATCGCGGGCCGGTTGCGGCGGCGCGGAGCAGTGCTCCGCGAAACCCCGCCTTCGCCTCCGCGAAGGGGAGGGCAGGATTCGTGAGTCATTGACGCGACTTTCATATTAAGATGAGCAGCCCGCAACCACTGGTAAGGAGACAGAGATGCACATCGGCGTACCCAGAGAAATCAAGAACCACGAATATCGTGTGGGCCTGACCCCGTCATCGGTTCGGGAAATGGTCGCCCATGGCCATCAGGTGACCGTCGAAACCGGCGCCGGCAAAGGCATTGGCGCCACCGACGAGGTCTACCAGAAAGCCGGTGCGCTCATCGCGCCCAGCGCTGCGGAGATCTTTGCCCGTGCCGAAATGATCGTCAAGGTCAAGGAGCCACAGGCTGGCGAGCGCGCGATGCTGCGCGAGGGCCAGATTCTCTACACCTACCTGCATCTCGCACCCGATCCCGCGCAGTGTGCCGATCTGGTCAAGGGCGGTGCCGTCTGCATCGCCTATGAAACCGTCACCCAGCCCGGCGGCGGTCTGCCATTGCTGGCGCCGATGTCGGAAGTCGCTGGCCGCCTTTCGGTTCAGGCCGGCGCCTACTGCCTCGAAAAGGCGCACGGTGGCATGGGCGTCCTGCTCGGCGGCGTCGCCGGGGTCCCGTCGGCCAGAATCGTCATCCTCGGCGGCGGTGTCGTCGGCTCGAATGCGGCACAGGTCGCCGTCGGCAGCGGCGCCCAGGTGGTGGTCATCGACCGCAACATCGACGTGCTGCGGCGCATGGACCGCCTGCTCGGCGCACGCGTGATCACCGTCTTTTCCAACCGGGACAACGTCGAGCAGCATGTGTTGCGTGCCGATCTGGTGATCGGCGGCGTACTGATTCCCGGTGCCGCAGCGCCCAAGCTGGTCACCCGCCAGATGGTCGACGCCATGAAGCCGGGTTCGGTGATCGTCGATGTCGCGATCGACCAGGGCGGTTGCTGCGAGACGGCCAAGGCCACGACGCATGCCGACCCGACCTATATGGTCGGCAATGTCGTGCACTACTGCGTTGCCAACATGCCGGGCGGCGTACCGCGCACTTCGACCTACGCGCTCAACAACGCGACCCTGCCTTTCGCGCTGCAGATCGCCGACAAGGGCTGGCGGCAGGCACTGCTGGACAACGAACACCTGCGCAATGGTCTCAACGTCGCCTTCGGCAAGGTCACCTGCCGCGAGGTTGCCGAAGACTTGAACTATGAATATCATGATGCGCTGTCGGTGATTGCCGGCTGAGGTTCAGCCAGACCGCGGCCGTCTCATTCCCAGATCTCGGCGACATCTGCCTCGGCGGTCGCCGTGATCTCAAACCTATCGGCGCAACGGCAGCCGGCCTGGATGGGGTCATGAATCTCGAGAAAGTGGTTTTCGGTTTCTTCATCGTTCTGGCTGCAACGCTGAACTTCGGTTTCTTCATCGGCGACATCGACCAACCGAAGCACCATCATATCTACGAGCTGTTCGCCGCAATCGTCGTCAACCTGATTGCCACGGTCCTGAAATTCGGTGATCGCACGCAGATCGGTGCGGTGCACCTGTCGACCAGCCTGGTTGCCGACCTGCAACTGGTGGCGGCGGCCTGCGTCTGGGGCGTCGCGGCGCATGTCACCGGCGAAGGCATGTCGCCGGACGTCACCATCAGCGTGGTTTCGCTGAGCGGTGGCGCGCTCTTTGCCAATGTCGTCTCGGTGATCCTGCTGATCGCCGAAACCGTGATGCTGCGTCGCTGAACTGCATCCCACGATGAATGCCAGCGTCTTCTTCCTCGCCTTGCGGCGGATGCGGGCGCCGCTGATCGTGCTGATCGTCATTTATGCGCTGTCTACGCTCGGCCTGACGCTGATTCCCGGCATCGACGCGGAAGGGCGGCCGGCGCCACCGATGAGCTTCTTTCACGCTTTCTACTTCGTCAGCTACACCGCCAGCACGATCGGCTTCGGCGAGCTGCCCGGCGCGTTTTCCGAAGCGCAGCGGATGTGGGTGACGGTGGTGATCTTCCTCTCGGTGATCGGCTGGTCGTACTCGATCATCAGCCTGCTGGCGCTGATCCAGGACCGGGGTTTTCAGCAGGTGTTGCTGACCGGTCGATTCGTTCGCCAGGTCAGGCAGCTTGGCGAACCCTTCTATATCCTCTGTGGCTGCGGCGAGACCGGCTTGCTGATTGCGCGCGCGCTCGACCGCGACGGCATCCGCGTGGTGACCATCGAACGCAGTGAGGCGCGCATCCAGGAACTCGAACTCGAAGACTTCTCTGCCGACATCCTTGCCCTCTGTGCCGACGCGGCGCAGCCGCAACAGTTGCTGATGGCCGGCCTCAAGCACCGCAGTTGTCGCGGCGTGCTGGCGATCACCGATGACGATGCGGCGAATCTCGCGGTGGCGATCGCCAGTCGCCTGATCAATCCGCGCCTGATGGTCGTCGCGCGTGTCGCGAGCCCGTCGATCGAGGCCAACATGATGTCGTTCGGAACGCATTACGTAGTCAATCATTTCGAGAAATTCGCCGACTATCTGGCACAGGCAATCCATTCCCCGAACTGGTACCGTCTCGTCGATCTGCTCACCGGCCTGCCGGGTCAGGAACTCCCTGAACGACACGATCCTCCGGCCGGCGACTGGGTGATCTGCGGCTACGGTCGTTTCGGGCAGGCGGTGGTCCGCAATCTGGAGCGGCAGGGGGTGAGCCTGACGGTGATCGACCCCGACCCGAACTTGTCGAGCAGCGTCCATCACATCGTGGGTCAGGGCACAGAGGCCGAGCCGCTGCGCCGGGCAGGGATCGAAACTGCGGTTGGAATCGTCGCCGGCAGCGACCAAGACACCAATAACCTCTCGATCGCGATGACTGCCAAGGAGCTCAATCCGGACCTGTTCGTCGTCCTGCGCCAGAACCGGGTGGCCAATCAGGTGCTGTTCGACGCTTACAATGCCAATTTCATGATGGTGCCGTCGAAGATCGTCGCTCGCGAATGCCTGGCGCTGATCACCTCGCCCTTGCTGAGCCGCTTTTTCGGTCTGCTTCGCTGCTGGCCGGACGAGCGTGCGGCGGCGGTCGCCGGGCAACTCGAAGCGCTTTGTGGCGGGCGCGTGCCGCTGGTCTGGGGAGTCAGGCTGAATGCCGCCGAGGCGCCGGCGGTGCACCAGTGGCTGATGATGGAGCAGAAGCCGATGGCGCTTGGCCGCTTGCGCCAAGACCCGGCGGCGCGTGCAGAGACACTGCCGCTGGTGCCTTTGCTGCTGCTGCGCGACGGTCGTGACCACCAACAACCCGCAGACGAGATGCTCCTGCAGCCCGGCGACCACTTGCTGTTTGCCGGGACGCGCGCCGCCAAACTGGCGCAGAACCTCATTCTCGACAATCGGAATGTCCTCGGCTACGTGCTGACCGGCCAGGATGCGCAGGGCTGGTTATGGCGTTTGCTGAGCCGGTCCGGTCCGGCCGGCGAGGGTGGCATGCAACGATGTGCATCCAATTGCCAACGTGGCGCGTATCAAGGAAATACGAACAGGAACGACGGAAAGGGAAATGATGAACGGCAGCTTGGCACCTGACCCGCGACGCGATTGCCAGGAGATCGTTCGCCATCTGGCGACGCTGCTCTTCCCCTGGGATACCACACGCTCGCTCGAACTCGCGTTGTTCCGCACCTTTGCGTCGGCGCGCATCGGCGGTCTGCTGCATGCCACCGGCGAATTCGAAAAGCGCACCGAGAAGCGCTACGATGATACCGACCTGATCATCAGTGAAATCATCGAAAACGGTTTCGACAGCCCGCGCGGTGCCAGCGCCATCGCGCGCATGAATGCCCTGCATGGGCGCTTCAGGATCGCCAACGAAGATTTCCTGTACGTGCTGTCGACCTTCGTCTTCGAGCCGATTCGCTGGAATCAACGCTTCGGCTGGCGGCGCATGACCGAATTCGAGCAACAGGCATGGTTCTGGTTCTGGCGGAACCTCGGCGAACGGATGTTGATCCGCGATCTGCCCGACAGTCTGGGCGACTTCGAGCGTGCCAGCCGCGCCTACGAAGCGGCAAACTTCCGCTTCAGCAGTGCCAATCAGCAGGTGGCGCTGGCAACACGCGAACTCTTCGCCGGCTGGTTTCCCGGCGTTTTTCGCCCGCTCGTTCGCAGCAGCATTCACGCGCTGCTCGATCCGCCGCTGCTCAGCGCTTTTGGTCTGCAGCCGGCACCACGCTGGCTGGTATGGACTGCCGAGCATGCGCTGCGTTTGCGGGCCAGGGTATTGCGCTGGCTGCCACGCCGCCGGCGTCCGAAACTGCGCACGCAGATTCCGCGAGCCGATTATCCGCAGGGCTACCGCATTGAATCGCTCGGACCGCCCCCGCTGGGCTGAGTGGACGGCGACCCATGAAAAGGTGAGGAGCTGCTGCTGCCTCTTCTCAAGACGACCCATACAAGGAGGAGACGATGATCAGAATCATGGCCCGAATTACCGCCCGCTCCGGTAGAGAGAACGAACTGCGATCGGTATTGCAGGATTTGCTCGGCCCAAGCCGCCAGGAAAGCGGCTGCGTGAGCTACGAACTGTTCCAGAATCAGGATGATCCGCTCGAGTTCGTGACCGTCGAGCAGTGGGCCGATCAGGCCGTCGCTGACGCTCACCTGGCGAGCGCACATGTGGCCAAGGCAATCACGCTGGCGGGCGAACTGCTGGCGCAGCCTCCCCTGATCCATCGCTTCAGCCCGATCGCTTGACATGTACGAGGGAAGCATCAGCAATGCCAAGATCGGCGTCGACATCAACGCGCTGTGGCGGCGCGCGCTGACGCTCGTCGCCGCATTGGCCGGCAGTTCTTATCTGGCAGCGCTGGCCTGGATCTACTGCTACCAGGAAACCCTGATCTTTCAACCGGATCCGCTGCCGGCGACGTACCGCTTTGCGCTTGCCGAGGTGCACGAGGTCGACATCCCGGTCGCCGGCGCGACGCTCTCGGCGCTGCACTTGCAACTGCCGAATCCACGCGGAGTGGTTTTCTATCTGCATGGCAACAACGGCAATCTTGCGACCTGGTTCAGCAATGTCGAATTCTACCGGGAGGCCAACTATGATCTGTTCATGTTCGACTATCGCAGCTACGGCAAGAGCAGTGGCCGCATCGAGAGCGAGGCACAGCTTCGCGCCGACGTGCTGGCCGCCTGGCATTCCGTTGCCCCGCAATACGCCGGCAAGCGCAAGGTGATTTTCGGGCGCTCGCTCGGCACCGGGCTGGCTGCGGGCCTGGCGGCAGAGGTGCAGCCCGACCTGACGATCCTGGTCTCGCCGTATTGCAGCATGACCCAGCTCATGCATTCGCATTATCCGCTGCTACCGACCTGGTTGTTGCGTTACCCGCTGGCGACCTGCCAGGATGCCTCGCTGTTGCGCGCTCCATTGCTGCTGGTGCATGGCGAGCAGGATCGGCTGATTCCGGTCACGCATAGCGAACAACTGTTGTCCGTCGCACCGCAGGCGCGCCTGCTGCGACTGCCGGCGGCAGCACACGATGATGTCCATCGCTTCAGCGCCTACACTGAACAACTACTCGCAGCGCTGCAAACACTTTGACGGTCATGACTTTTCCAGGCACCCCCGATCATGAAAGTCATGACCTTTCCCTCTCCCCCCGACCCCTCCCCCCATGAGGGGGGGAGGGGAGATTCGTGAGTCGCTGACGCGACTTTTACATTAACCTCGACCGATACAAGGAGAATACCTCATGCTCAGTGGACTCATGCAGGAGCGGCCGCTGTTGATTTCGTCGCTGATCGAACACGCGGCACGTTGCCATCCACAGGCAGAGATCGTTTCGCGTACCAGCGAGGGGCCGCTGCATCGTTGTACCTATGCCGACATCAGCCGCCGTTCCAGGCAGGTGGCGAACGCACTGACCGCGCTGGGTGTTGCACCGGGCGAGCGGATTGCCACCCTGGCGTGGAATGGCTACCGGCATATGGAGTTGTATTATGGCGTTTCAGGGATGGGAGCGGTTCTGCACACCATCAACCCGCGCCTGTTCCCGGAACAGATCGAATACATCGTCAGGCATGCCGAAGACCAGTTCCTGTTCTTCGACCTCGGTTTCGTGCCACTGGTCGAAAAGCTGGCGAAAGCGGTTCCCGGCGTTCGCGGTTTCGTCGTCATGACCGACCGGGCGCACCTGCCGGTATGCAACATTCCCGGCCTGCTCTGCTACGAGGAACTGCTCGGCGCCGCGTCCGACGCCTACGACTGGCCGCAGTTCGACGAACACACCGCCTCGTCGCTGTGCTATACCTCCGGAACCACCGGCAACCCGAAAGGCGTTCTCTATTCGCATCGCTCGTCGGTGCTGCACGCGTGGGCCGCCTGTGCGGCCGATGGCCTGGCCATCGGCGCGGCGGAAACCCTCCTGCTGGTGGTCCCGATGTTCCACGTCAATGCCTGGGGAATGCCCTACGCCGGCGCCATGAGCGGCGCCCGGCTGGTGATGCCCGGCCCGGCGCTCGACGGCAAGAGTGTCTATGAACTGCTGCGCGACGAGCGGGTGACGCTGGCACTCGGCGTACCCACGGTCTGGCTGATGCTCCTGCAGTATGTCGATGGCGCCGGCCTGAAGCCCAGGGACGAACTATGCCTGCGCCGCGTCGTGATTGGGGGGTTCATCGGCTCCGCGCACGATGAGCGAAGCCTTCGCGAACGCTTTCGGGGCTTTTGTCGTCCATGCCTGGGGAATGACCGAGATGTCACCGGTCGGAACGGTCTGCAATCTGCTGCCCAAGCACGAGGGCTACACGCTTGGACAGCGACTGGACATCCAGGAGAAGCAGGGGCGGGCGGTCTATGGCGTCGAGATGAAGATCGTCGACGACCAGGGCAAGCGCCTGCCGCAGGACGGCCAGGCCGCCGGCCACCTGCTGGTGCGCGGTCCGTGGATCACCTGCGGCTATTACCGGGACGAGGGCGGCAGCATCGTCGATGCCGATGGTTTCTTCGACACCGGCGACGTCGCGACCATCGACAGCGATGGCTACCTGCAGATCACCGACCGTTCGAAGGACGTGATCAAGTCCGGCGGCGAGTGGATTTCGTCGATCGCGCTCGAGAATGCCGCGGTGGCACACCCGGCGGTCGCCGAAGCGGCAGTGATCGGCGCGGCGCACGACAAATGGCAGGAAAGGCCGCTGCTGGTGATCGTCAGGAGGCCAGGCCAGGCGCTGACCCGCGAGGCGATGCTCGAGTTCCTGCAGGGCAGGGTGGCGAACTGGTGGATCCCGGACGATGTCGCCTTTGTCGACGAACTGCCGCATACCGCGACCGGCAAACTGCACAAGCTGAAGCTGCGGGAGATGTTCAAGGACTATCGTCTGCCATCGGCGTGAGCGCAATGGAAGTTGGTGATGGGCGGCATCTGGCATAATCGGTCCCACAGCGTTTGACCATGTGTGTGCCCATCAACCAAACGGTCATGACTTTAGAAGACACCCCCGATGATGAAAGTCATGACCGTTTCCCCTCACCCCCGACCCCTCCCCCGCGAGGGGGGAGGGAGATTCGAGAGTCGCTCGCGACTTTCATAGTAAGGAAAGCAGACTCCATGAAGCCACCACGCCCTGCCCAAAAAGTCACCGCACTCTGTACCTGTTTGGCGCTCCTTGCACCTCTGAGCGCCTCGGCTGTCGCGCCTGAAGCGGCAGCGGGACGAATCGCCCTGGTGATCGGCAACGGCGCTTATGTCGCCTCACCGCTCGTCAACCCTGCGCGCGATGCGCGCGCGGTCGCCGAACGCCTGCGCGATGCGGGGTTTCGCGTGACGCTGAAGGTGGACGCGCCGCGCCGCGAATTGCAGGAAGCCATCCGCGGCTTCGGCGACGCGCTCGCGCGCGACAACCGGGCGGTTGGTGTCTTCTACTACGCGGGCCATGGTGTCCAGCTCAACTGGCGGAATTTCATGCTGCCGGTGGATGTACGCATCACCCGCCCGTCGGATATTGCTGCGCAGGGCGTCGACGTCGGCCTCTTGCTCGAAAGTCTCGGGCGTGCGCGCAATCCGCTCAATCTGGTGATTCTCGACGCCTGCCGCAACAATCCCTTTGGCAGCGATTTCCGCACCGACGACCGGGGTCTCTCGCAGCTCGACGCGCCGCCCGGCACGCTGCTGGCCTACGCCACCGCACCCGGCAACACCGCCGACGACGGGGAGGGTGCGCATGGGCTGTACACCGAGAATCTGCTGAAGGAAATGAAAGTGCCGGGCGCACCGGTCGAAGACGTCTTCAAGCGCGTGCGGCTGGCGGTGCGACGGGCTTCCGAGGGCGCGCAGATTCCCTGGGAGAGCACCTCGCTGGAAGGTGATTTCGCCTTCGTCGCTGGCAGCGGTCGCGACCTGAGCCGCGAGCAGAAGGAGTTCGAAGCCGATCTGGCGACCTGGAACAGCCTGCGCGAAGCGAAAGATCCCGAGCCACTGGAGGCCTTCATCCGGCAGCGGCCGAGTGGCAAGTTTGCCGAGCTTGCGCAGCATCGACTCGACGCGGTCCTGCGCGAGCGCGGCGAAAAGCCTGTCCAGGCAGCGCCACCGCCGCCGCTCGGGCCGGAAATGTGCGTGCCGGGCGCTGCCGACGGCAAGGCCGCTTCCTACAGCGGCAAGGTGGTTTCGTTCCGCCCCGGCGAGCGTTACACGTATCGCACCGTCGATCTCGTCAGCCAGACCGAAACCGCACGCAGCACGGATACCGTTCTCAGGATCGCCGGCGACGAGGTGTTGTACAACGACGGCAGCAAGGTGAGCGACCTGTTCGGCAACAATGTCCGCGCTCCTGACGGCACAAGCTGGACACCCTACCAGTTCTTCATCAACGACTACGCGCTCGGCAAGCGCTGGCCGGCACAGTTCATCGTCACCCGGGCGGATGGCACGAAGGTCAATGTGCGCTTCGAGTTGCGTGTCGCCGCACGCGAGCGGATCACCTTGCCTGCCGGAACTTTCGACAGTTACCGCATCGAAGCCCGCGGCGTCGACCTGGGCAGCGGCGTTCAGCTCGACCGCACGGCCTGGGTCGCTCCCGAGAGGATGCGCGGCTTTCTGGCGATGGAAAATCTGGTTCGCAAGGGCGGAGCGGTGGTCGGAGGCGAGCGGATCGAGCTGGCCGACTACGCTGCCGGCGCTGCCCTGGCGACCCCGGACGCTGCGCCATCGGCAGCGAAAAAGGCGAAGGATCCTGGAGGCTGGCGACCGTCCTATTAGTGATCAGAAGGGCGCTTACGACCGGGCGTTCGTTGCTCCTTCGGCAACGCGCCATATTCAGGGCTGCATGAGCGGCGCAAGTGACCGGGTGCAGGCCTTTGCCTGTGTTATCATGTGCAGTTGCCGATTTCCGGCCGCCCCTACTGGCCTATCCACGTGCTCAACTGCGATCTCCATTGTCATTCCACCTGCTCGGACGGTCTCCTTTCTGCGGACGACCTGGTCCGTCGAGCAGCGGCGAATGGTGTGGACATGCTGGCGCTCACCGACCACGATGACCTCGATGGCCTATCGCCGGCGCGGGCAGCGGCGGAAGAACTGGGGATGGCCTTCGTCAACGGCGTCGAGATCTCGATCGAGTGGGAGACGCTGCAGATTCATATCCTGGGTTTCGCTTTCGACAGCGCCGATCCGGTATTGAACGACGGTCTGGCGACGATTCGCTCGGGCCGGATCGAGCGTGCGCGGCGCATGTCGGCGGCGCTCGAGAAGGTCGGCATCGCTGGTGCTTTCGAAGGCGCGATGCGTTATGCGGCCAACCCGAGCCTGGTCAGTCGCGCGCATTTTGGTCGCTATCTCGTTGAAAATGGCGTCTGCAAGGACCTGCGCAGCGTCTTCGAGTCGTACCTGGTTCCTGGTCGGCCGGGTTATGTCGATCATCGCTGGGCGACGCTGGCCGATGCGGTGCGCTGGATTCTTGGCGCCGGCGGGATTGCAGCGGTGGCGCACCCTGGGCGCTACAAGCTGTCGCGCGCCGAGATGCGGCGCTTTCTCGGCGACTTCAAGGCCTTGGGCGGGCAGGCGATCGAGGTCATGTCGGGGAGTCATACGCAGGAGCATGTGGAGGTTTTCGGGCGCCTGGCCAGGGAGTACGATTTTCTGGCGTCGCGCGGCTCCGATTTTCACGGGCCGGGCGAGAGTTATGTCGATCTGGGCAAACTGGCACCACTGCCGGATGGGCTGAAACCCGTCTGGCAGATGTTCTGAGCGACCGGAAGGCATCATGGCTCAGTACATCACGATTCATCCCGATAATCCGCAGGCAAGGCTGCTGCAGAAGGCCGCCGAAGTCGTCCGTCAGGGTGGCGTCATCGCACTGCCGACAGACTCGAGTTACGCCCTCGGTTGCCATCTCGGCGACAAGGCCGCAGTCGAACGAATTCGCAGTCTGCGTGGTGTCGATGACCGTCACCACCTGACACTGATGTGCCGCGATCTGTCGCAGATCGGTCAGTTCGCGCGTGTCGACAATGCCCGCTACCGCTTGCTCAGGGCGACGACGCCGGGCAGCTATACCTTCATTCTCGAGGGAACCCGCGAATTGCCACGGCGCGTCCTGCACCCCAGGCGCAAGACCATCGGGCTGCGCATTCCGGCGCATACGGTCACGCTGGCCTTGCTCGAAGCGCTTGGCGAGCCATTGCTGACTTCGACCCTGATCGTCGCCGGTGATGAAGATCCACTGACCGAAGGCTGGGAAATCCGTGAACGGCTCGACAGCCAGATCGAATTGATCCTCGACGGTGGCTATTGCGGGATCGAGCCGACGACCGTGGTTGATCTGACCGGTGCGCTGCCGCTGCTGGTGCGCGCCGGGCTCGGCGCGCTGGCGCCGGTGGGTTTGGACTGAGGAACGAGGCATGGACCCCACTGTTTTCATCCTGGCTGCGTTGCCGGTAATCCTCGCGATCACCCTGCACGAAGCTGCCCATGGTTATGTAGCCCGCCATTTCGGTGATCCGACGGCCTGGCAGGCCGGGCGGATCACGGCCAATCCGCTCAAGCATATCGATCCGGTAGGGACGATCCTGGTGCCGGCGATCATCCTGCTGCTGTCGACGGGAGGCATTCTGTTCGGCTGGGCAAAACCGGTACCGGTGAATTTCGGGCGTCTGCATCACCCGAAGCGTGACATGTTGTGGGTGGCCGCAGCTGGCCCGGCGGCCAATCTCGCAATGCTGCTGTTCTGGGCGGCGCTGATGAAGCTGGCCTTGCTGCAGACGCACAGTTTTTTCAGTTTGCCGATGCAGGTCATGGCTCATTACGGAATGGGGGTGAACATCGCGCTGATGGTACTCAACCTGTTTCCACTGCCACCACTGGATGGCGGGCGGATTGCCGTCAGCCTGCTGCCGCCAGAAGCCGCCTGGCGCTTTGCGCAAGTCGAACGCTTCGGCTTTCCGATCATGTTGTTGCTGCTGTTCACCGGTGTTCTGAGTTCGCTTCTGACACCGGTGATGCGAGTGCTTGAAGCACTGATCGAGATCCTTTTTCAATTACCCTCCTGAACCGCCAAAGACAGAACATGTACGCAGAACGAGTCCTCTCCGGGATGCGCCCGACCGGCAGCCTGCATCTCGGCCACTACCACGGCGTGCTGAAGAACTGGGTGCGGCTGCAATATGAGTATCCCTGTCTCTTCTTCGTTGCCGACTGGCACGCCTTGACCACCCAGTATGACGACCCGCAGGGCATCGTCGATGCTACCTGGGAGATGGTCATCGACTGGCTGGCAGCCGGTGTTGACCCGGCACGGGCGACCCTGTTCATCCAGTCGCAGGTGCCCGAACATGCCGAACTGCATCTGCTGCTGTCGATGATGGCGCCGCTGGGCTGGCTGGAGCGCGTGCCGACCTACAAGGATCAGCAGGAAAAACTCGAGAACAAGGATCTGTCGACCTACGGCTTTCTCGGCTATCCCTTGCTGCAGTCGGCCGACATCCTGATCTACCGGGCCGACAAGGTGCCGGTGGGCGAGGATCAGGTGCCGCACATCGAGTTTTCGCGTGAGGTGGCGCGCCGCTTCAATCATCTCTATGGACGCGAACCGGGTTTCGCGGACAAGGCCAGGGAGGCGGTCAGGAAGCTCGGGTCGAAGCGGGCGCGCCGTTATGAAGAATTGCGCACGCGTTTCCAGCAGCAGGGCGAGCAGGCGGCGATCGAGCAGGCACACGCGCTGCTGGACGAGGTTCATGACCTTTCGCACGCCGACCGCGAGCGCCTCCGTGGCTACCTCGAAGGCACCGGCAAGATGATTCTCGTCGAGCCGGGTGCGCTGCTGACCGAGGCCTCGCGGATGCCTGGGATCGATGGCCAGAAGATGTCGAAATCCTACGGCAACACGATCACGCTGCGCGAGGACGCCACCTCGGTGACGCAGAAAATCCGGCGCATGCCGACCGACCCGGCGCGGATTCGCCGTACCGATGCCGGTGATCCGGACAAATGTCCGGTCTGGCAATTGCATCAGGTGTATTCGGACGCGGCCTGTCAGGCCTGGGTGCAGCAAGGTTGCCGCAGCGCCGGCATCGGTTGCCTGGACTGCAAGCAGCCGGTCATCGACGCCATCTTGCGCGAGCAGGCACCGATGCGCGAGCGTGCGCAACCTTTTCTGGACGATCCGCAACTGGTGCGATCGATCATTGCCGACGGCAACAGCAAGGCGCGTCATCTCGCGCGAGAAACGATGCGCGACGTGCGTCAGGCGATGGGAATGGACTACCGCTAACGGTCATGACTTTTCCAGGCACCCCCGATCATGAAAGTCATGACCGTTTCCCTCTCCCCCGACCCCTTCCACGGCCCGCGCTGCATCGCGGGCCGGCTGCGGCGGCGCGGAGCGGTGCTCCGCGAAACCCCGCCTGCGCCCCCGCGAGGGGGGAGGGGAGATTCGTGAGTCGCATACGCGACTTTCACATTAAGCAATGGTGCAGTTCGGCGATCCGCGATGAGCGCTAGCGCGACCATCGCCGTGGCAGCGGCACCGATCGAGACTCCGGTCAGTCCGCTGGCCAGAATCTACGGCGAACCGCTGGCGCAGATGCCGCACGACCTGTACATCCCTCCCGATGCGATGGCGGTCATGCTCGACGCTTTCGAGGGGCCACTGGATCTGCTGCTGTATCTGATCCGCAAGGCCAACGTGAATGTGCTCGATATTCCGATGGCGCCACTCACCCTGCAGTATCTGGTTTACGTGGAAGCGATGCGCTCGCAAAACCTCGAACTGGCAGCCGACTATCTGGTGATGGCGGCGATGCTGATCGAGATCAAGTCGCGGATGCTGCTGCCAAGACCGAAAGCCGCCATCGGCGAAGAGGCGGAAGACCCGCGTGCCGAACTGGTGCGGCGACTGATCGAATATGAGCAGATGAAGCTGGCCGCGCAGGCGCTCCATGAACTGCCGCAGGCTGAGCGCGATTTCGACTGGGTCGAGGTCTGGGTCGAAAAGACCCTGCTGCGACGTCTGCCGGAAGTCACGGTGCTGGATTTGCAGAACGCCTGGCGCGGTATTCTGCGGCAGGCCAGACTGCATACCCGGCACCTGCTGCAGCGCGAGGAACTGTCGGTGCGCGAGCACATGACCCTGATCCTGCGTCGTCTGCGCGATGCCGACGGCTTTGTCGAGTTCGTCGACCTCTTCGACCCGACGCTGGGGGCGCCGGTACTGGTCGTGCATTTTCTGGCTTTACTGGAGCTGGCACGTGAACATCTGCTTGAAATGACGCAGGTGGAAGCATTCGCTCCGATCTATCTGCGCTTGGCCGATGCCCACAGTGACTCCCGGTGAAGTGCCGGCAGTGTCGGCAGTGCCGGCCGCGAAACCCCCCGACGTTGCGACAGTGAAACGGGTTCTGGAAGCGGTGCTGCTGAGCACTCGAGAACCCCTGACGCTGAACGACCTGCGCAAGGTATTCGCCGACCAGGTCACTGCCGAGATCCTGCGCGGACTGCTCGACGAGTTGCGCGGCGAATGGAGCGAGCGACCACTCGAGTTGCTGCCGGTGGCGAGCGGCTGGCGTTTTCGGACGCGCGCCGAGTACCTGCCCTATCTGGAACGGCTTCACCCGGAAAAACCACCGCGCTATTCACGGGCAGTGCTGGAAACGCTGGCCATCATCGCCTATCGTCAGCCCGTGACGCGTGGTGACATCGAGGACATCCGCGGCGTGACGGTTGCCACACAGGTGATCCGGGTACTCGAAGAGCGTGGCTGGGTCGAGGTCGTTGGCCATCGCGATACGCCCGGTCGACCGGAACTGCTGGCGACGACCAAAAAATTCCTCGACGACCTCGGTCTTCGCACCCTCGCCGAGCTGCCGGCGCTCGAACAAATCCATTCCACCCTGGAACTTGCTGATGCCCAATAACAAACGCCGCCCAACCGCGGACTTTTCTCGTTCCACTCCTCGTTCGCCACGTCCAGCCGCGCCGGCATCGCTAGCAGCGGGGCAGCGACGACCACCGGCAGCTCCTCTGGAGTCTGCTGACCCGGCCAGGAAAGCACGCCCGGCACCAGGAGCGAGCGCCGGCGAGTCGGCACGGCGCACTCGTCATCTGGAGACTGCAGGCAAGCCGGAACGATTGCACAAGCTGCTGGCCAACAGCGGCATCGGCTCGCGCCGGGAGATGGAAGCACTGATTGCCGCCGGTCGCATCCACGTCAATGGCGAACCGGCGCAGCTCGGTCAGACGGTCAGTCCGGGCGACCGGATCAAGGTCAATGGCAAGCTGGTGCAGTTGCGCTTCTCCGACCGCTTGCCGCGGGTGATCCTCTATCACAAGCCCGAAGGCGAGATCGTTTCGCGCAACGACCCGGAGCATCGGCCGAGCGTGTTCACCTCGCTACCGCGGATGTCGGCCGGACGCTGGGTGGCGGTCGGCCGTCTCGATTTCAACACCAGTGGCCTGCTGCTCCTGAGCACCTCGGGGGATCTCGCCAATCGACTGATGCATCCGCGTTATCAGCTGGTGCGCGAGTACGCGGTGCGCATCCTCGGCGACTTGCCCGACGATGCCCGCCGGCGTCTGCTCGATGGCATCGAACTCGACGACGGTCCAGCGAAGTTTGCAAGCTTTCAGGAAGCTGGCGGAGAGGGTGCCAATCGCTGGTATCGCGTGTCCCTTTTCGAAGGTCGCAACCGTGAGGTGCGGCGCATGTTCGAAGCCGTCGGCGTCGTCGTCAGTCGCCTGATGCGTGTTCGCTTCGGTCCCTTTGTGCTGCCGCCGAGCCTGAAGCGGGGGCAGGTCTACGAACTTCCCGAGGCCGAGGTAAAGAAGCTGCTTGCCGACTTCGGCATGGCGACTGCCGAATCCGGCCGCCCGCCGCGGCGGCCGCGACCCGCTTGAGAGTACTCTTCCGATCACAGGCTGATTTACCCCTGCCGATATTTTCGTTATAATCCAAGGGTTTTCCGCTCGCCCCTCAGGGGCAATTTTCGGGGATGGGCTATTCGCCCATTTTTTTATTTGCAGCCATGGATGTGCACGAACTACTTGAAATCACGGTGACTGGTCTCGGCTACGAGCTGGTGGACGTGGAACGTAGCCCGCGTGGCCGCGTTCTGCGCGTCTTCATCGACAAACCGGAAAAGCCGCGTGGCGTGGATATCGACGACTGTGCGCTGGTCAGCAATCATCTGTCACGCGTGCTGACCGTCGAAAACGTCGACTATGATCGTCTTGAAGTTTCTTCGCCGGGGATCGACAGACCGCTGAAGAAAGCGTCTGACTTCGAACGTTTCGCGGGTTCGGAAATCAGTCTCAAGTTACGCCTGCCCTTGAACGGTCGGCGCAATTTCAGTGGCGTCCTGCTTGGCGTGCACGACGGCAAGGTCCGTCTGCAGACCGATACAGGCGAAATGGAGTTCGATCGGGTCAATCTGGAAAAGGCACGGGTAATTCCCAAGTTCGACACGATGAAATCGGGCGAGAAGCCGGTTTAGGAGGTAATGAAGAAATGAGCCGCGAAATCTTGCTGCTGGTAGATGTTCTGGCACGTGAAAAGAACGTGACCAGAGACATCGTCTTCGGCGCGCTGGAGTTGGCGCTGGCATCGGCTACCAAGAAGCGCGTCCACGACGACGCCAATGTACGCGTCGCGGTTGATCGCGAAACCGGTGATTTCGAAACTTTTCGGCGCTGGGAAGTCGTTGCCGACGAAGACTTTCTCGACGAGGAACAGCAGGTGTCGCTGTCGGAAGCCCAGAAGCAGGATCCCGAGGTTGAGATCGGTGATTATCTGGAGGAGTCTCTCGAACCCATCGACTTCGGTCGCATTGGTGCGCAGGCTGCCAAGCAGGTGATTCTGCAGAAGATTCGTGACGCCGAGCGCGAACAGGTGCTGAGTGAATTCCTGGCGCGCAAGGAGCATCTGGTAACCGGGACGATCAAGCGCATGGAGCGCGGCAATGCGATTGTCGAAACCGGCAAGATGGAAGCAGTGCTGCCACGCGATCAGATGATTCCGCGCGAGAACCTGCGCATGGGTGATCGTGTCAAAGCATATTTGCTGCGCATCGACCGATCCGCCCGCGGTCCGCAACTGATCCTGTCGCGTACCGCTCCGGAGTTCATCATTCAGCTCTTCGCGCTGGAAGTCCCGGAAGTCGATGATGGCCTGCTGGAAATCAAGGCTGCTGCCCGTGACCCCGGCATGCGCGCCAAGATTGCCGTCAAGTCCAATGATCAGCGGATCGATCCGATCGGTACCTGCGTCGGCATGCGTGGATCGCGAGTCACGGCGGTGACCAATGAACTGGCCGGTGAAAGAGTTGACATCGTTCTCTGGTCGGCTGATCCTGCACAGTTCGTGGTTGGCGCGCTGGCGCCGGCTGAAGTCAGCTCGATCATCGTCGATGAAGACAAGCACAGCATGGACGTGGTCGTCGACGAGCAGAACCTGGCAATCGCCATTGGCCGTGGCGGCCAGAATGTTCGCCTGGCTTCGGAAATGACCGGCTGGACGATCAACCTGATGACCGAGGAAGAGTCGAAGACCCTGGTCGAGGCCGAGGCGGCGGCGATTCGCGTGCTGTTCATGGAGAAACTCGATGTCGACGAGGATGTGGCGAACATCCTCATCGACGAAGGCTTTTCGACTCTCGAGGAAGTGGCTTATGTACCGCTGCACGAAATGCTCGAGATCGAATCCTTCGACGAGGCCACCGTCCAGGAGTTGCGCGAGCGGGCGCGTAACGTTCTGCTCACCGAGGCCATTGACACCGAGGAAAAAATCGGTAACGTCGCCGAGGATCTGCTGGGCCTTGAAGGGATGGACAAGTCGCTGGCCGGAAAACTGGCTGGTAATGGCATCAAGACGCGCGACGATCTCGCCGACCTGGCAGTCGACGAACTGACCGAGATGACCGGCATTGATGCGCAACGGGCCAAACAACTGATCACCACGGCGCGTGCGCACTGGTTCGAGTAAGCGGGAAAGAGGGGAATTCATATGGCGCAAACGAGTGTTGCCCAATTTGCCATACAGCTGAAGATGCAGGCTGGTTCGCTGCTCGAACAATTGCATAAAGCCGGTGTGGCCAAGAAACAGGTTGATGACCTGCTGTCCGAGCAGGACAAGTCGAGGTTGCTGGATTATTTGCGCAAGGCGCATGGTCAGACGGATGCGAAGACCAAGATTACCCTGACGCGCAAGGAAACGACCGAGATCCGGCAACACGATTCGCACGGAAAATCGCATACGGTGCAGGTCGAAGTTCGCAAGAAGCGCGTTCTCGTGAAGCGGGAGGCACCCGAAGTCCGCGCCGAGTTGCCACCGGCCTTGCCGAAAGCGGCGGCCGAGGCAGTCGTTGAAGCCAGGGTGGAAGCGCTTGCCGAGATCAGAACTGCGCCGGTCGTCGAGGGGAAAACCGAAAAAATCGAGACGGTCGTCGCTGCGAAAGCCGAAAACGTCGAAAAAGTCGAGAGGGTCGAGAAAAGAGAACCGGTCGTCGAAGCGAAAGTCAAGAAATCCGCACCGCCTGTCGCAGTGAAAGTGGAACCAGCTCTTGCCGTGAAGTCCGAATCGCCGGCCAGGGCGAAAGCCCGGCCGGTGCCAGACCTGCCTGCCGCTACAGCGGCCGCGGCGACGAAAACCGAAGCGCCGGTGGCGGCTGACGCCAAGGTCAGCGCCAAAAAAGTGGTGACACGTGCTTCGATCATCGGCGAGGAGCAGCAGCGCCTGCGCGCCGAAGAAGAGCGGCGTAACGCCGAGTTGCGTGCTCGTCAGGAAGCCGAGTTCAAGAGCAAGCAGCAACGCAGCGCCGACCTCGTACGCCTGAAGCAGGATGCCGAGAACAAGGCGGTCGCGGCCAAGGCGGCCGGGGTGGCCAAGCAGGTTGCCGCCCAGACCGCGAGCGAGCGGCCAGCCGAAGACAAGACACTGCACAAGCCGGTCGCCAAACCGGCGACGGCCGACAAGAAGGTTGCCGAAAAGAAAGCGCCCGAAAAGAAGGTTGCCGACAAGAAGGGGCAATGGAAGAGCGAAGGCGCCAACAAGCGTCCCGGACTCAAGACACGCGGCGCTACTGGTGGCACGGGCTGGCGGGACAACAAGCACGGCAAGCGATCCGGTCGCGGCGTCAGTGACGAAGATGAGCAGCATTCCTTCCAGTTGCCCGTCGAGCCGGTGATTCACCAGGTCTATGTGCCCGAGACGATCTCCGTCGCCGACCTGGCACACAAGATGGCGGTCAAGGCAACCGAGGTGATCAAGGCCCTGATGAAAATGGGTTCGATGGTGACCATCAACCAGGTGCTGGATCAGGAGACGGCGATGATCATCGTCGAGGAGATGGGTCACAAGGCGTTCGCTGCCAAGCTTGACGACCCCGATGCCTTCCTCGACGACAGCGCCATCGAGCAGAAGGACGTGCCGCAAGAAGCACGCGCGCCGGTAGTGACGGTGATGGGACACGTCGATCACGGCAAGACTTCGCTGCTCGACTACATTCGTCGCACCCGTGTGGCGAGTGGCGAGGCGGGCGGCATCACCCAGCACATTGGTGCCTATCACGTGCAGACCGACCGGGGCATGGTGACCTTCCTCGACACGCCGGGTCACGAGGCATTCACGGCGATGCGCGCACGCGGTGCCAAGGCGACCGACCTGGTCATTCTGGTGGTGGCTGCCGACGACGGCGTGATGCCACAGACCAGGGAGGCGATTCACCACGCCAAGGCGGCTGCTGTGCCGATTGTCGTGGCAGTGAACAAGATCGACAAGCCGGGTGCCCAGCCCGATCGAGTGAAACAGGAACTGGTGACCGAACAGGTGGTGCCCGAAGAGTACGGCGGTGACGCACCTTTTGTCCTGGTTTCCGCAAAGACCGGTGTCGGTATCGACGAATTGCTCGAAAACGTTCTGCTGCAGGCAGAAGTGCTGGAACTGAAGGCGCCCAGGGACGCGCCAGCCAAGGGCCTGATCATCGAGGCACGCCTCGACCGCGGGCGTGGCCCGGTGGCAACGATGCTGGTTCTCTCGGGAACGCTTCGCCAGGGCGACATCCTGCTGGCTGGTCAGGTGTTTGGTCGGGTGCGCGCGATGCTCGACGAGAACGGCAAGGTGATCAAGGAGGCCGGTCCTTCGATTCCGGTCGAGATCCTCGGCCTCTCCGATGTGCCCGCGGCCGGCCAGGAGGCCGTGGTACTCGCTGACGAACGCAAGGCGCGCGAGATTGCCCTGTTCCGCCAGGGCAAGTACCGCGACGTCAAGCTGGCCACCAAGCAGGCAGCCAACCTCGAGAGCATTCTCGATCAGATGACCGAGGCCGAGGCCAAGGTCCTGGCGCTGATCATCAAGGCCGATGTGCAGGGTTCTCAGGAAGCGCTGGTACAGTCCTTGCAGAAGCTCTCGACCGCCGAGGTCAAGGTCAACGTCATCCACGCTGCGGTGGGTGCGATCAGCGAGTCCGATGTGCACCTCGCGCAAGCCTCGAAGGCGGTCATCATCGGCTTCAATACGCGTGCAGACGCCGGCGCACGCAAGGCGGCCGAAGCCGCCGGGGTCGACATTCGCTACTACAACATCATCTACGATGCGGTGGATGAAGTGAAAGCTGCGCTGTCGGGCATGCTGTCACCCGAGAAACGCGAAGATGTCACCGGCCTGGTCGAGATCAGGCAGGTCTTCCGCGCCACCCGGATCGGCACCATCGCCGGCTGTTATGTTCTCGAAGGCGTCATCAAGCGCAGTTCGCGTGCGCGCCTGCTGCGCAACCATATCGTCCTCTGGGATGGCGAGATCGAGTCGCTGAAGCGCTTCAAGGATGACGTCAGGGAAGTACGGGCCGGTTTCGAATGCGGTCTTTCACTGAAGAACTTCAGTTCCTACGAGGAAGGTGACCAACTCGAAGCGTACGACGTCACGGAAGTGGCAAGGAGTCTCTAAGTGCCGGCAAACAAGGGATTTTCACGCCGAGACCGGATCTCGGAACAAATCCGCCGCGAGCTTGCCGAGGTGATTCAAAGCGAGCTCAAGGATCCCCGCGTCGGCATGATCAGTCTTACCGATGTCGAGGTGAGTCCGGACTACGCGCATGCCAAGGTGTACTTCAGCAGCATGGCGGGTAGCGACACGCTCGACTCGGTACAGGCCGGCCTGCAGCAGGCTTCCGGGTTTCTGCGCAGCGAGCTGGGCAAGCGCATCAGCATTCACATGATCCCGCAGTTGCATTTCGTTTTCGACGACTCGCTAGAACGTGGCGCCGAGCTATCGAAGCTGATCAGCGAGGCGGTAGCCATCTCGGATCACGGTGAAGAGCCGGACAAGGCCTGAGTTGGGCTGAATCTGAAAAAGTCATGACCGTTCGGAAGAGCTGGCGCCGCGTCGATGGCGTGCTGCTCCTGGACAAGCCGGCCGGCATGTCCTCGAATTCGGCGCTGCAGGCGGCGAGGCGTCTCTTTTCGGCAGCCAAGGCCGGGCACACCGGCACCCTCGATCCTATGGCCAGCGGGCTGTTGCCGCTCTGTTTCGGTGAAGCGACCAAGTTCTCGGTCGATCTGCTGGCGGCCGACAAGACCTACGAAGCGCAACTCCTGTTCGGTGTCCGGACCGATACCGGCGATGCCGACGGCACTGTCGTGATGCGGAGCCCGGTGAGCTTCGGGCGTACCGAACTCGAAGCCGCACTGACCCATTTCCGCGGTCCGATTCGCCAGATTCCACCGATGTACTCGGCGCTCAAGCGCGACGGCAGACCGCTCTACGAGCTCGCTCGCCAGGGGATCGAAGTCGAGCGCGAGGCACGCGCGGTGACGATCCACGAACTGTTGCTGCTTGATTTTTCAGGCGATCGTTGCCGCTTGCGGGTCGCCTGCAGCAAGGGTACCTATATTCGCAGCCTGGCCGAGGATCTGGGCGCGGCACTCGCTTGCGGAGCGCATCTGACGGCCTTGCGGCGGCTTGTTGTCGGGCCGCTGCAGATTGCCGATGCGGTGACGCTCGATCAACTCGCCGCGCTTGCCGAAGAAGCACGCGGAGACTGCTTGCTGGCGCCCGATGCCCTGCTGCAGAGTCTGCCGGCAGTGTACCTGGACGATGTCGCCGGGCAGCGCTTCAGGCACGGGAACTCGGTCACGATCGCCGGTTTGCCGGGGAAATGCCGGGTCTACGCCGAGAATCGCCTGCTTGGTCTCGGCGAGCTTGATGACGCGGGACACCTGCAGCCGCGGCGAGTGCTCGGCGCGCTGTAGGGAGCAAGTGCTGCGCGACTCTACCCCTGTTCGAATGTCGTAGCCGCTATCGAGCAAATGGGTGGCGAAGGAATGCCGCAGCGTGTGCGGGGTGGCCGGTTTGTCGATGCCGGACGCGATGACCGCTTTCTTCATCGCGCGCTGCAGCAGCTTTTCGTCCAGATGATGACGCCTTTCAACGCCGCTGCGCGGATCGACCGAGTAACTTCCCGAAGCAAACAGATACTGCCAGGGCCAGGATGTGCTTGCCCCCGGGTACTTTCGCTCCAGCGCGTCCGGCAGATAGACGCTCGCCTTGCCGACCCGCAGATCATCCTCGAAGAGCAGCTTCCGCTGCTGCAGGTGCTCGCGCAGATTACTTCCATCAAGCGCATTCCGGTGCCGTAAAGGAGACACGCGAGCAGGCCGTAAACGCCGTCCATCCGCTCCAGCACACGCTGAACTTCGCCGCGAGTGAGGACTACCGGCAAGCGTTGGGAGCGTTTGGCTCGCACCACATCGTCGAGCCACGGAAGCTCGACGCCCAATACCTTGCGGTAAAGGAACAACAGCGCCGACAAGGCCTGGTTTTGCGTCGCCGATGCCACCTGCTCGTCGACGGCAAGATGGGTCAGGAACGCCTCCACCTCAGTCGCGCCCATCTCACGGGGATGGCGCTTATGGTGAAAGAGAATATACCTCTTGACCCAGTGGACATATTGTGCTTCAGTGCGTATGCTGTAGTGGCGCAAGCGGATCTGATCACGCACTTGGTCGAGAAGCTTGGGTTGGGAGGGGGAGTTTCCGGTTTCGGCAGGCGTGTTTTCCGGACCGGAAGGTGTCTCTCTCGGCGGTCCTGGGGTGTTTCCTTGTGTGTTTCCTGGTGTGTTCACGGGCAACAATTCGTTATGAATCTAAGCATTGTTCTCACGAGTTCGCAGTATACACATCAATGTGTCTCGGTATACACCTTGACGCGTCTGGAACTACCCCCTGGGAACACCCCTCGCGAAAAAGTAGATTGCACCGAAATCGGTGTTCACTATACGTTAGGCGTCAGAAACTCCACCACCATGACCCGCGAGGACCGAATTCTTGCCGCACTTGCCACTGGCCGCAGGCTGTGCGACGACTGTCTCTCCGACGTGGCTGGTGTCAAGCCGCGGCAGTCCGTCTATCAGGCGTGCAGCGCACTACGTCAAGAAGGAGTACTGACACGGCTCACTGAGAGTTGTGAGGCGTGCAATCGGATGAAGATCACGAACGGCCGCCTCCTAAAGCCAGACAACCAGAGACCGCGCGCCCAAGTCGCAGAGTCCGGGCTGCACTTCGACGTCAAGAGACCTGGCCCACTCGTTAACGTTTCTGTCAACCGCCCGTGGTACTGGGAAGGTCACGTGCAATCCGAAATAGTCAAGTTTCTAAAGGCATCCGGCGCCTCGGTTCAGTCGCAAGCAGACACTGCGACTCGGGAGCAAGGCAAGGACATCGTGGCGATCGAAAGAGATGGCGCGACCCTGTGGGTTTCCGTCAAAGGCTTCCCCGAGAGTAGTGCGAACACACAAGCGAGGCACTGGTTTGCAGGGGCACTCCTGGATCTGGCGCTATACCGCGCGGAAAATGACAAGGCGCGTCTCGCCGTTGGCTTCCCCGCTGGCTTCACCACCTATGAGAACCTCGTGAAGCGAACGAAGGCCACGCTCGGCTTTCTAGGGTGTCATGTGTTCTGGGTCTCACAAAACGGTGAGGTCAAACGCGAGGGTTAGCCTCACGCAATGCCAACATGGCCCGACTGACGCCTAACCATTCGCTCAACCGGACCCATTGCGGCATGCGGCTAAAGGCCCGCCATTTCATTCTGGGCCTTTAGCCACATACCGCAACGGTCCGGTTAGCTCAAACGTTGGGCGTTAGCGCCTCAAGAGGTTCGTCGTGTGCTGGGCCGCCGTCCTCGGTTCTTCGGGCCAAGCACGGGTCACCGTGGCGCTTGCCTGCGGTAGCGTGCCCGCCCGAACCAGGGCCGCCTGGGCCGGGGGTGCAAAGGGGAAGCGCTTTCGGTCGGCGCGCTGGCGGCGTGGCGTTTCGGGTCGGGCCGGTCCGTGGCCGCGTCGGCTTGCCACACGAGCGGGAGGTTATTGCGGGTTCCCCGTCCAACTTTTCATTCCACCGGACGCCGGTGCAGCGGCTTTGGCTCTTCGGCAACGCCTCGTCCCGGCGCCGGTAAATTCAAACGTTGGGCGTCATGACGCATCCATATGCTGAGTTCGAAGAGTTCATCGCAGGACTCGCGCGTACCATCCTTCAGCCTCCGATTTCCCTCACTGTGGGAAGTGGCCTGCGCAACCATGTCGTTGGCGCATCCGGTATTCGCCATCAGATCGATGTGTCGTTCGAAGACACCCGTACTGCACCACCCAAGCTGGTGCTGATCGAGTGCAAGCATCTCAATCAGCCCATCAAGTTGGCTCACGTCAAAGTGCTCAAGGCAACACTCGATGACGTCGCTGCCCGGGTTGGAGCAACGTTTCAGGTGCACGGCATGCTTGTATCTCGCAAAGGTGCCCAGGCCGGCGCCATGCGCTATGCCGGTCACTACACCATCGCCCTCCAGCACATCAACAGTGCTGCTGAGTACGACTTCGCATACGACAAATGGCGCGTTGTTGGTCGCTCCGGTGCATCGGCTGCTGTCGGCCAAGCGGTCGCGGAAGGTTACGCACTACGTACCTGCACAGCGTGCGGCAAGCAGTTTCGCGTCATCGACGCGAGCAACGCATGTTCATTCTGTGGCCAGACGCATTGACGCCCAACCCCTCGTTGCACCCGACGGCCTACAGCGGGCTGCGCCCGCTTCCGTCCGCGGGTGAACTCAAACGTTAGATCGCATAGGAGCCATTTGTGCTAAACAGAAAGACAGTGCTTCTTCTGCTAATGCTGATCGCCCCGACGTTCAGTTACGGTATGGACGTAAGGCACGACAAGAAACGGAACGAATACACGACGTTTCTGACCGGAAAAATAGTGCCAGGCGACCTTGCCAAGATTGTCGCGTCCGTTTCTGCACCTGGTAATTTCCCGAAGTACTTCACGCTAGATTCGCCTGGAGGCGACCTTCTGGAGGCAATGAGAATCGGTCAGTTCATCCGCGAGACGGCCACAGGGACCTTCGTTGCGAAAGAATGTTCAAGCGCGTGCGTGTTTCTCCTTGTCGCTGGTACGTCGAGGAGCGCATTGGATGATGCCGCCGTCGGGATTCATCGCCCCTACTTCGAAGCAAAGGAGTTTTCTGGCCTCTCATTGCCAGAGGCGGAAGCAAGGCATCGGCAATTGCGCAGCGCAGCCCGACGCTATCTTGAGAACATGGAGATGACGACCGCTGCAATAGAGAAAATGTTCTCAATTGGCTCTGACGACGTCTATTACCTCACTCCACCTGATAAGGCCCGCTTGCTAGTGGTTCCTTCCGCGTATTCAGAATGGATTCGAGCAAAGTGCTCACCGCCGACCGCGCAGGACACACAACTGTTTAAATCCCGGGGATTCAACATCTTTGCCAAATTCGACAAGGAACCTCCGACTGATCCAGTGTTTTTGGCCTATATCAGTAAGATGGATCGGGCACAGAAGTGCGAGGAAGACCTCGTAAAGCAGGTTCGAGATGCGGCACTGCTCAAGTACCGAGGGAAGTGATGAGTAGAATCCGGGGACAGACCACGGTTTTCTGGCCTAACTTTTCATTCAACCCGGACTGGCGCGATAAAGCCGCGCCAGCCGGTTAATTCAAACGTTAGAGCCCATGAATTCCAGCGCACTTTGGGTCGGCCAAAAAGGCACTGAGTTACTTGTCCATGATCCAGACGCGCAAGTAGCAGGATCCGATCTGGTTGTCCTTTGGAACAAGACAACCCAAGAAGTAGAACTATACAACCGCGATATCTTGAGAAAGAACGTTGCGACGGTGTCTGATTCTCGCGTCTCAGACGAGGCAATTTCCCTGTATTCCGCGTGGCTCGTCAACTTCAAATCGCTGCTTGACGAGGAACGCGTTTATTTAGTTAAGAGAATTGAGAACGAAAAAGCGAGAGAAAATTGAAAAGGAAGAACGAGAAAGACAGAAGATAGAGCGCGAAAAGCTAGAAAACCTCAGCCATACGGAGAGGGCGCAGATACATCACGGAGCCTTCTTCGAAAGGAGAGGGTTGAAGAATCCAGGCGTTAGGCCTCGCGGTATGCTGACGCGTCACCGCGTCACCCATTGCTACTCCTGCAAGCATCCACTGGACAACTCAATCGACATTGAGTGCGTCGCCTGCGGATGGATTATTTGTGGTTGCGGTGCATGCGGATGTGGCTATGGGCTCTAACCCTTCGTTGCAGCCGACTCCCGCCAGCGGGCGCGGCTGAACGACACGTTGGGCGTTGGCGCTTCAAGAGGTTCGTCGTGTGCTGGGCCACCGGCCGGGGTTCTTCGGGCCAAGCACGGGTCACCGTGGCGCTTGCCTGCGGTAGCGTGCCCGCCCGAACCAGGGCCGCCTGGATCGGGGGTGCCAAGGGGGAGCACTTTCGGTCGGCGCACTGGCGGCGTGGCGTTTCGGGTCGGGCCGATCCGTGGCCGCGTCGGCTTGCCACACGAGCGGGAGGTTATTGCGGGTTCCCCGTCCAACTTTTCATTCCACCGGACGCCGGTGCAGCGGCTTGGGCTCTTCGGCAACGCCTCGTCCCGGCGCCGGTAAATTCAAACGTTGGGCGTTGGCGCTTCAAGAGGTTCGTCGTGTGCTTGGCCCGAAGAACCGAGGACGGCG
>NZ_SPMX01000043.1 GCF_012940005.1 Candidatus Accumulibacter contiguus
GCGGCGCCCGACACGCCACTTCGCGAGCTGGCACGCATGCAGGCACAGCGCCACTTCATCGAGCGCGCCTTCGAGAATGCGAAAGGTTGCTGTGGGATGGCCGACTACCAGGTACGCAAGTGGCGGGCTTGGTACAACCACATGGCGCTCGTCTGCGTTGCACTACTCTTTCTCGTCAAGGAGCGGCGGCAACACTCACCCTACGCCGAGTTACTGTCCTGTGCCGATGTCGTCGACATGCTCGTGGCGCAGCTCCCGGTGAAGATTCACGGTCGCGAAGACCTCGTGCGAATCATCGCCGAGCGTCATGCACGGCGACAAAGCGCCCGCGACAGCGCCTACCGAAGGCAGCCGCCAGCACCCAAAAATGCCATTAGAATCTGTTAATGTAGAATTACGAACCGTTGCGCCGTGCAGTCCAGCGTGCCCGAATGCCCACGGTCAACCAATACGTGCTCGGTGCAGGAGACGACTGGTGGGGCATCATGAACCGGCGAGCGCGCAGAGACGGCCAAGCGCGCTGTGCCGTTCGACTGGTCTGGAGTGAGGACGGCGGCCGGGTCACCGCGGAAAGGGCCTGGCGCATCGAGAACGGGGCCTGGAACGGCGAGGAGTCCCTGATCGTCGCGACCAGCGCCGAAACGTTCAAGGACGAAGAGGCGCAGGAGTTCCTCGATCGTCGCCTACCACGAGACTATCTGTATTTTTTTCTTTTCGACGGTGAGCAGATTCAGGAATTGGCGGAGGCCAACCGCGACGTTCAGCAGCGACAGATGGAACGGCTTCTCGGGATTGGCGCGATCGATGCCCTTCGGGCCGCCCTGAATAACGCCATCGGGCGCTGGCAGCACAACGACCTTGAACCCCAGGCACGCGCGGACCTTGAGCGTATGGAGGGCGAGGCTCGGGGCCTTGAAGCCGACCGCACAGCGTTGGACGTCAGTCGTGCGAATCTGGGGCACGAAATCGAGAACGACACGGACGCGCTGCGCCGCATCGTTCGTCGTATCGAGGGGCTGAGTGCCTTCGTTCATCGCCACGATGAGGTCCAACTCCGCGAGACTCGCGCACGAATTCAAGCGCAGCGGGCTGAGGCAATGGACCTTCTGTCGACCCGGCTTCCGCGGGATATCGTTCTGTTGGTCAATCCATCACTGGTAACGCGAGCCATGGAACGGCTGAACAAGGTGCTCGGCAGCGATGCCAATGCCCGCGCCCGGGTTCTGGAGTCGCTGCTGGACATTTTGCCTGCACGCCTGTTCGACCAGCCCGACTTCCCTACTCCGGATATTCGCGACAGTCAGCGGGCATATTATCGCTATAAGCTGGTGAGCGTCCTGGAGCAGGAGGCGGACGCAGCCGGCGAAACCATGGACCCAGCCTTCGGTCCGGATCCCCAGGCAGCCAGTGCTGCTCGCGAACAACTCGCTCCATACACCGAAGCGAACGCGCTACGCTCGGTCCGTGCCGAGGAACTGCGGCGCCTGCAAGGGTTCGCCTCCGAGTTACGCCAACTGGAGGCAGACCTGCTCAACGTGGGGTCGCTATCAGACGAGGAGAGAACACGCTATGAACGTTTCGTCGCGGAGCGCGACGAACTTCAACGGAACCTGGACAGGAAAAAGGCGCAGGACAGGGATCTTGCGAGCCAGTCGGCCGGGCTAAAAGGAAAGCTCGACGAGGCCCGTAAACGCATAGAGCAGACCAGGACCAAGCTCGGTAACAACCGGGTCATAGAGGAAAAAATTGCTATCGCCCGTCGTCTCGGTAACCTCTTTGCCGACCTCAAAAGCAGCCGGAAGCAGGCGCAGCGGAAGCAGTTGGAGGCGGCCATCAACCAGCACTTTCGGATACTGATGACATCCCACCACCTGATCGATCGGGTGGAGGTGAACGAGGACTTCGGATTGCATTACCTGGACGCTGAAGGCGATCATGTCGGCATGGGCACCTTGTCCGCCGGCATGAAACAACTCATGGCCACGGCTCTGCTATGGGCCTTGAGCGAGGTGTCCGGGAAGCAGTTTCCTTTGGTTGTCGACACTCCCCTGGCTCGCATCGACCTGGCTCATCAGGAGGCCATTCTGCGCTACTACTACCCCAATGCCGCAGCTCAGGTCATTGTGCTTCCCACGGATGCTGAGTTGGACGCGCGCAAGCTTCGACTCATCGCCCCGCACGTCTATCGTGCCTATCGCCTGACCAATCCGGACGGCGAGCATACGATCCCTGCGCCGGTGGAAGTGTCGGACCTGATCAGGGAGGGCTGAACCATGGCTGATCTGTACACCGACGCTCGGGATGAGCAGACCATTGAAGATGTCCTGCTACATGGACTCAGTACGCAGCGCGCCCCAAAGCTGCGCGTCCTGCGCATCGCCCTTGCTAGATCGTTGCAGATACCTACGCCACCAGCGGAAGAACTCGATGGTGGCAGCATGGGCGGGAGCGAGTATGCCTTGACCCGAGTTACTGGCGCAGGGCTCCCAGCCGATGATGAAGGTCGCCAGGACTATGACTTGGCGGTACGCGCGATGCTCAGCGTCTACCACGGGGAGGATATGTTCCAGGGCGAAGAGTCGGAGCGACGCTATCGCCGCTACCTGCAACGCCACGTCCGCCGCGGCCTTCAGGAAATACGCACCACCTGGCGCCCCGGTCACGATTTTCACGGTTTTCTCTACCACGAGCTATTTGTCGGCCAAGCACCTCGCCCGGCGCGAGCGGAGTTGGGCCAGGAGATTCTTGCGGGACTGCGCGAGATTGGCGTTTCGGCCCAGATTCGCAGCGTGGAGGACGGGCCGCGCATTAGCCGCTACCGGATTTTCCTGGACGACGTGAATCATTACGACAAGGTCAAACGCGGCCTCGACAAGCTCGGTCTGCACCTGGGTCTGTCGACCCGCCAGGGAATACTGCTTCAAGAAGACGAAGACCGTGAGCGGGAAGCTCGGGTGCTGGCCCTTGACGTTCCTCGCCCGCGGGAAACTTGGCACACGGTACCCGGTGCGCGTCTCCGGGATTGGGCGACACAGGCGAAGGACGTCCCAATACTTACGGTCTGGCCCGGGGTGGACGTGCTGGGGGAACCTGTATATTTCGACTTGGCAGCCTCGCCCCATCTTCTGGTTGGCGGGACTACCGGCAGTGGCAAAAGCGTGTGTCTGCACGCTCTGCTCTTGTCCCTCCTCTGGCGGCTGGAGCCGAAAGACCTTCAACTCACTCTGATCGATCCTAAGCGCGTGGAGCTCGCCCACTACGGTGCCTTCCCCCAAGTGACTAACGGACAGATTATTGAGGACATTGGCGACGCACTGGAGACACTGGACGGACTGGTCGATGAGATGGAATGCCGCACCCTGTTGTTACGGCAGCACGGGGTAGCGAACCTGGCAGAAGGGCGTGAGCAGGGTCGGATCGACCTGCCCTACGTAGTGGTGGTCGTAGAAGAACTGGCGGATCTGCTCTTCCAGTCCCGTGAGGCAGAGGCACCTCTGGTGCGCCTGACGCAGAAGGCGCGGGCCGTGGGAATCCATCTGGTGCTCGCTACCCAGCGACCGGACTCCGACACCTTCAGCGGCCTGCTGCGCAGCAACGTGCCAGGACGCATCGCATTGTCAGTCCGCACCGGGGCGGAATCCAAGATCATTCTCGACGAGACCGGCGCCGAGAAGCTGCTCGGTGCAGGCGACATGCTGCTGCGACCCCAGGCCGGAGTCGCGACTCGCCGCGCCCATGGGGTGAGGGTTAGCAGCGATGATATCCGGCTATGTCTGCAAAACGTCCGCGGGAGAATCCAATGAGTGACATGACCGTGTATGAGTTCCAACCACTCTGGTTGACGCTGGACCAGGTCGGTCCCTTCCAGAGCACGCCCTACGAGATCGACTTCACCGACGAGCAGGACAAACCCTGCAATATTTTCCTCCTGATGTCGGAAAATGGGCGTGGCAAGACCACAGTGCTGGAGTGCATGGCTCTGCTGATGCGTCAACTCGGAGAGGAGGAGCCGCAGCGCTTCGGACAGGAGGATCTGGATCATGGTCGGGGCAGGGTCCAGCTTGATGTGCTGACCCGAATTTTCTGGCAGGGGCGTGATCACCGTATCGTGTTGTCCCTATTGGCGGGTGCCATCGGCGATAAGACCTTCCTCAAAGTCTGGGACGACTCGAATCTCAGGCGTTATGGGGCAGAAGAGTGGCACCGGACCGGATTCCGCCAGCAGGCGCGCGGACGCTTGGTTGAGATCGACCGCTACAACGAGTTCGTTCAGGATCTTCGCCACACGTTGATCGACTCAAGCCGAATGGCTCCCGAGAGCTTCGCCAACTCCACCCTAAGCCTGCCCACGGCATTGCTCTTTCCGGCCTACCGGGACATCCCTCCTGTCCTTGATCTTGGCGAGCGTCCGATCATCCAGCCCGAACATTGGGCTTACCGCACGGCGCACGAGTTTGCTTCTCACGGAACCCACTGGACGGCGTCACTGGACAACCTTCTCGTCTGGCTGATGTGGTTGAACAATGGCAGCTACGAGAGTGCGGTGAAGACGGTGAACAACACGGTGTTCGGAAAGCCCTCGGACAAGTTCCTGGCGGCCGAGATTCGCCGCGTTCCGCCCGAGGCGGTCGTCCATAGCGGCGGACAAACCCACCGCCTGGATCGACTATCGAGTGGAGAAAAAAACCTCACGCAGCTCTTTCTCCGCATTGGTGCCACCAGTACCCGTAACACCTGGGTATTGGTGGACGAACTGGATGTCCACCTGCATGTTCGCTGGCAACACAAGGTGCTGAATCTGATGAAGATCCAGGTGCGCGAGCAGCCGGGTACCACGGTCATCGCCACAACGCATTCGATCGAGATTCTCGAGGCATTCCCCATCGACATTTGCGAGGAAGGCCTGGTCAAGGGCGGCTGGATCATCGAGCAGGACCTACGCTAGGCAGTTAAAGGAGGAACATGAGCGGATTCAAGAAGCTGAAGCAGACCGATAAACTCCGTCTCAAGCAGCGTGGCGGGGTTGTTGTCTTCCTGGAGTCGGGAGAAGACTTCGAGATCGTGCATAAGCGCTGGTTCTTCGATGAAGGGCAAGATATCTGGTTCCAACCGGCCGATGGTTATGAACCGGGAACTGGCGGGGGCGGTTGCAAGGCCGTCATTGGCTTGGTGGCCGAGGCCAGGGCCGACGGGATCAAGGCATTCGGCCTGGTTGATCGGGATGTGCTTCTCAGCGATCAGAATTGGCCCCTATGGTGGCAGGAGCAGGACGACCTTTTCCTGTCCGAGCGCCCATATGGTACCCACATTCGCGTTTTTCTGCGCTGGGAATTGGAGAATTACCTGCTCGATCCGGACGCTATGAGGATCGAGGCGAACGATTCGGCGTTGACATCGAGTCACACCGCCGAATCCGTATTGACCTCCTGTTTTGAGTGCGTCAATGAGTTGAAGGATCGGACTTCAGCAACCATCGCAGCGAAGGAAGCTAATCTCCCATCACCTGAACCAGGCTTCGGATGCAATCCAGTGCGACATGGTTCCGATCTAACGACTGCTTTGCAAGACACTTTAAGCAAAAAAGGACATCCCAATGCTGCCAGGGCTATGAGCACGGCACGCCAGAAGATCGACGAGTTCGACTCACCAGAGGCTCCTCCCCGGAAGCGCTGGGAGCATCTGGTGCGAATGCTGGACGGCAAGGCTGCACTCAAGTACATCAGCCACAAGACCGGAATCAGGTTCGATGAGCGGCGCGCAGGGCTTGCCCGTCAAATGTACCAAAGGGGCACCATCCCCGCCGAGATACGCGGGTACATCGAGGATTTCAAGAGTGTCGCGTAGCGCGGCATGGCGTGATGAACACAGCAGCCTGCCCTGCATGCAGTATTCACTGATCGCCACGAGACGATCTACATTTCCGATCGAAATTTCCGTGCGGCGCTGCCAACGATCCATGTCGGCAATGAACGGACTAAACGCCGACATGGATCGGTTCATCATTTTGGTGCGTCGCTCTATCGTCGCCATGAATCGTCCTACGGCAGGTGTGGAGAGGATAGGAAATCCAACGGCACCATCGACAGTATATGAGCCTTCATCAAAGGGCGTGAATCTCGGATTGGGTCCCAGGAACCCATGAAATCGGCATCATGCCGCAGATCGTCACTCGTCCGCCGGACGCCGCTATGCCGCGGGTTCCCGGTTCGCTGGCCGCACACTACGCGCCGACGACACCGCTGCGCCTGCTGCCATCCGCGCGCCTTGTTGAGGTCATCGACCGTCTGCAGAGCACGGGTCGGCGCTGCGCCGTACTCTGTCACAGTCGGTTGCCCGCCACGCCGGCAGCACACGCCTGGCGCTGCTTGCCGGCCAACCCCCGCGCTTACGCCAGTGCGCTCTACGCCGCCTTGCGTGAACTGGATCAGGCCGACGCCGAGCTGATCATCGTCGAGGAGATTCCGGAAACGCCGGCCTGGGCGGCGGTCGCCGACCGGCTGCAGCGCGCGGCAGCCGGTGCCGGCCTGAGCACGGCTGCCGATACGCTCGGCTGACCAGCCGCCGCCGTCGGTACAGCCCTGCGGTCTGACCGTTCATTTGCAGAAGGTCATGCTTGCGCAGGTTTCGTGAGCGGCCGGCTGGACTCTTTCTCGATGAGGACTCTTTGCCATGGTCACAATGCCGTCATCCACACACGGGATGATCACAGCCGTCGGCTGCAAGCCGACCTCGCCCGTTGCTCTTACGCCAAGCCAGGGGAGTACGCCAGCGTGCGTCCCCAAGACCCAGGAGGATAGTTGATATGATGATCAGAAAGCGCTCTCTCGCCATCGCCCTGGTGATGGTCGGCCAGGTCCACGCTGCCGACCTCACCCTGTTCGACAACTTTACGCCCTTGACCGGCAACCCGGCCGCCGGCAGCCTGCCGGAAACCGCGCCGTTCAGGCTGTCATCGCCAGACTTCAGCCAGGTCGTCCTGGCCAACCGCACCAACCAGAACCGCTTGCTGCCGGGTTCGAACTCCGGTAGCTGGGACATGATTACGGCCAACGAGACCGGCGCCAACGCCGGCCGCTATCTGTTCATGCCCTTCGAGACCGGGTCCGCCGGTGTACAGCGGGTCGACCTGCGGGACAGCAATTACGACACCCGCACGGTGACCATCGTCGCTCCCGGGACGCAGGGCTTTGCCTCTGGCGATGCTTCCCGGTGGACCCCCTGGGGCAGCTATCTGACGGCTGAGGAATCCTGGGGCTCCGGCAGCACCAAGGGCCGTCTGTTCGAAGTGACCAACCCGACCACCGCTGGGGTCAATGGCGGCAATCTCGTCCAGCGCCGCATCATTCCACGCGTCTCGCATGAAGGCCTGGCTTTCGACAAGAACAACAACCTGTACTTCATCGACGAGTTGAACGGGGGCTCCCTGTACAAGTACGTTTCCGCCAGGCCCGGTGCCACCAGTGGTGACGACTTCTTCGCCAAAGGCCAGACCTTCGTGCTGAAAGTCGGCGCGGGTGGCCAATCCGAGGGCAACAACGGCCCTGCCATTACTGGCAGTTCACGCTGGGTGGCGATCACCGACGCGAACGGTGCGGCGCTAGCCGGCATCTCCACGGTGCTTGCCGACGGTACCATTGACGGTCGCGCGACTGCCGATCATGCCGATGTCTTGGGCACCGGCTACAACCGACCAGAGGACCTGGAGATTCAGACGGTGTCCAGCGGCAAGCAGATCCTCTACTTCACCACCACCGACTCCGACAACGACGGCAACAGCGCCAATGGGCGCGGTCGCATCTATTCGCTCGATCTGGCCTCGAACGAAGTCAGGCTGGCCGCCGATAGCAGTAGTCGCGACATGGCCACCGGCCTCGCGGTCGGCGCCACCTGGAGCAATCCGGACAATCTCGCCATCGATGCCAACGGCAACATCTACGGCATCGAGGACCAGGACGGAGGCAGAGCTGACATCTGGTTCCTGCAGGACGTCGACAGGGATGGCGTCGCGGAGTCGGTCGGCAAGTGGGCCTCGCTGAGCACCTCCGGCGCCGAGCCGACCGGGCTGTACTTCGACCCCTTCAACGCCAACGTGGCGTACGTGAACGTCCAGCACCCCAGCAGTGGCAACGACGTGCTGGTCCAGATCACTGCCGTTCCGGAGCCGGAGACTTACAGCATGGTGCTGGCGGGGCTGGGCCTGCTGGGTGCCACGGCACGACGCCGCAAGTGTGTCTGATCGACCTGCCGCAAGAAGAAGGACGGCCGCCGGGCGGTGGTCGTCCTCCCGACGGCAGGCACACCAATTTCAACTTGCCGAGCAAAGCCGTTTGCCACTCTCCCTGGCCCTCCCGCGTGTCGCAAGTTGGCGTGCTGGAGACACTCTGGTCAATTCCCACCGCTGCTTGCCCCACCCTCGGTCGACGCGTGTCGATGGTTTGGGGAAGCCGCCCAGGCCAGTGAACGATCAGCATCATTTGCAGGCGCGGCTGGCCAAGGGCTTCGAGGCGGGAGCGCTGGCGCTCGACTTCCTTTCGGCGCAAGGTTTCCGGGTTGTCGCTTCTCAGTCGGGTCATGCCTGGCTCATTGTCCAATAAGAGATTGTCGGAAAACGTACCCTCGCTACAAAATGCAGAGGGTTCCGGTGGAGCAATGCGGCATTTCTGAGTTGCGGCCTGGATTCCATCGTTTTCGTTACGCAAGGTGTGATCAGGTGAGGCCCGGGCATCGCAACGGCTCCTCGGACCGCACCACTTCGATACCCCCCATGCACCGTGAAGGAGCTTGGTCATGGGCTCGGCGCCAGCAACGGCGGGGCTTGGTGGCAGGTCGCGGCAGCGGCTCGACATACCACCGGAGGCCGGTCAGAGGGCAACGACGGCTGGCGCCTGAGCCACATGCGGTGGCCCCGGAGCCGGCGAGGAGGTGGTGGCCCGGCTCGCCGATGCGGCGGCCATCCGCTCGAGCCCCCCGGCACGAGAATTGCTACCGAGGACCGTTGACACTCAAATGGTGGCCGGAGACACTGGCCAAGGAGCCAGTGGATTTCCAGTGCTTCTGTCTGCCGTGCCTGGACGTCGGCGGCAGCCACCGAAACGATTTCGACATTTTTCAAGGAGAAAACCAATGACCTTCAGTTACTCTGCGTTGGCGCCGCCCTGGCGCTCTCTGGCCCGTCGCCTGCTGCTGGCGTTCATTATTGCCATCGGCGTCGCTGCCTTGCCAGTCCTCGCGGCCACGGAGCACGTCTCCGAGGCCAATCTCGTTCTACCCGACCTTGGCGATGTCTCTCTGGTGACTTTCCTCGGTGGGATCTCCGGATGGACCCTGCTCTCCTGGGGACTGCTGGTTTCCCTCGGCGGCCTTGTCTTCGGCGCCGTCATCTACCTGCAGATTCAGCGCCTGCCGGTACATCGTTCGATGGCCGAAGTCAGTGAACTGATCTACGAAACCTGCAAGACCTACATGCTCACGCAGGGCAAGTTCCTGCTGATCCTGGAAGCGTTCACCGCGGTGATCATGATCGGCTACTTCTACTTCGTCCAGGAGCTTCCCGTCCCCGACGTGGCGATGATCCTGGCCTTCTCCCTGGTCGGCATCGCCGGCTCGTTCGGGGTGGCCTGGTTCGGCATCCGCATCAATACCCTGGCCAACAGCCGCACGGCCTTCGCCTCGCTGGCCGCCAAGCCTTATCCGGTCTACGCCATACCGATCAAGTCGGGAATCTCGATCGGCATGCTGTTGATCTCGACCGAACTGCTGATCATGCTCTGCATCATGCTGTTCGTGCCGGCGGCGCTGGCCGGCAAGTGCTTCATCGGCTTTGCCATCGGCGAATCGCTGGGCGCCGCGGCACTGCGCATCGCCGGTGGCATCTTCACGAAGATCGCCGACATCGGTTCCGATCTGATGAAGATCGAATTCGGCATCCAGGAGGACGATGCGCGCAACCCTGGGGTGATCGCCGACTGTGCCGGCGACAACGCCGGCGACTCGGTGGGCCCGACGGCTGACGGCTTCGAGACCTACGGTGTCACCGGCGTGGCGCTGATCAGCTTCATCATGCTGGCGGTACCCGAAGCCGCCGTCCAGGTGCAGTTACTGGTCTGGCTGTTTGTCATGCGGGTGATGATGATCGTCGCCTCGGGCATCTCGTATCTCGGCAATCAGATGGTCGCGCGGCGCCGCTACGGCGACAAGCAGCGCTTCAATTTCGAAGCGCCGCTGACCTCGCTGGTGTGGATCACGTCGGTCGTTTCCCTGGTCATCACCTTCATCGTCTCGTATCTGCTGATGGGGAACTTTGCCCTCGACGGGAAGGCATACGCCAACCTCTGGTGGCAACTTTCGCTGATCATCACCCTCGGCACGCTCGCCGGCGCGATCATTCCCGAGATCGTCAAAGTGTTCACGTCGACCAACTCGCGGCACGTACGCGAAGTGGTCACGGCGTCGGAGGCAGGCGGCGCCAGCCTCAACATCCTATCCGGTATCGTCGCCGGCTACTTCTCCGCGTTCTGGATCGGCGTCATCATCGTCGGGCTGATGTCCGGCGCGTATGTCGTGTCGCAGTTCGACCTGACGGCGGTGATCAATCCGGACGACGCCAAGGCAGCAATGATGGCCGCGGTCTTCTCGTTCGGTCTGGTCGCTTCGGCTTCCTGGGGATGGGTCCGGTAACGATCGCGGTAGACAGCTACGGGCCGGTCACCGACAACGCGCAGTCGGTATACGAACTGTCGATGATCGAACAGATGCCCGGCATCCAGACGGAAGTCAAGAGGGACTTCGGTTTCGATCTCGACTTTCGTTCCGCGAAGTTCCTGCTCGAAGAGAACGACGGCGCCGGCAATACCTTCAAGGCAACCGCCAAGCCGGTGCTGATCGGCACCGCGGTGGTCGGCGCGACGACCATGGTTTTTTCCATCGTCATGCTGCTCACCGCCGGCCTGACCGAGAACCTGGACAAGCTGTCGCTGCTGCACCCGCCCTTCCTGCTCGGACTGATCGCCGGCGGGGCAACCATCTTCTGGTTCTCGGGCGCCAGCACGCAGGCCGTTTCGACGGGCGCCTACCGTGCGGTCGAGTTCATCAGCACACACATCCGCCTCGATGAGGTGGTCAAGGCGTCGCAGAAAGACAGCAAGAAGGTCGTCGAGATCTGCACCATCTACGCGCAGAAAGGCATGTTCAACATCTTCATGGCGGTGTTCTTCGGCACCCTGGCGTGCGCCTTCATCGAACCCTTCTTCTTCATCGGCTACCTGATTTCGCTAGCGATCATCGGTCTTTACCAGGCCGTTTTCATGGCCAACGCCGGTGGCGCATGGGATAATGCGAAGAAGATCGTGGAAACGGAAATGCACGCCAAGGGAACGGATCTGCACAATGCCTCGGTGGTTGGCGATACCGTCGGTGACCCGTTCAAGGACACCGCCTCGGTCGCCATGAACCCGATCATCAAGTTCACGACGCTGTTCGGCTTGCTGGCGGTCGAGATGGCGGTCGGACTGCAGGCGCAGGGCCAGCAGGTAATCGTCTATGCCCTGGCGGCGCTGTTCCTGGCCGTGAACCTGGTCTTCGTGTTCCGCAGCTTTTACGGGATGCGAATCGTCGCCAAGAAGGAGAATGGATAGCGTCAGGCAGGCCGCCGCATCCGCGCGCCGACGGCGCCCAGGGCGTTACAACGCCCTGGGCACGCGCGGCCGCAGCCGCGGCGAACATGACAAATGTCGAACCAAGTCGACTATTTCTAGGGAGATTCAACCATGTCCATGCATCTTTACTTCTCGCTGATTCCCGAAGCACTGATCGCCTCCATGTTGCCGCCGGAGCGGTTCGGGCAATACTACGCGACGGGCCACAAGTTCAAGTCGAAAGGTCAGGCCCTGTTTTTCGAGATCGACCCGTCCTTCCGCCACGAGTACTTCGACATCGACGGGGCTTTTGCGCGTTGTGCGGCGAAGGCCGATGGCACGCCCAAGAACTCCGTTTACATCTCGATGTATCGGGTGATGGAGCACCTGACGATGAATGCCATCGGCCAGCTTTACCTGACCACCGCGATGGGCGCGACGCTGGGTTTGAGCCGCGGCGACACGCTGCCGAAGCCCGAACCCGAACTGCACATGTACCAGGATCTGGCCCCCATCAACAGCCTGGTGGTCAGCATCCTTGACCCGGCAACCTACTACGCCGACGTGACCACCAAGCCATCGAAGTTCTTCCGCTTCCCCGGGATGTGCTTTGTCGAACTCGGACTCGGCCCCCTGGCGCGCGATCCGGCGAACGGCCAGGAGGGTGACCTGCCGTACTCCTTCCTGCAACACCTGCGCGAGGCCTTGCTGGAACTACGGCCCGTGTCGAAGCAGAACAAGCTCGTGCACCGCGTGCACTCGCTCGAATTCCCGTATCGAATGGTCAAGAACGGCTTCTACCTGGGAATCGGCAGCGAACTCGTTTATTACCCGATGCTCTCGCAAGCCGTCTTGCGGAGGGATTACAGCAACTGGTGGCGTTCGGCCAATCTCTAGCCGGGTGCGGCAGCTAGCACCAACCCAGATGCCGTCGTGGAGGGAAAGGCGGGCCGTTCTTTCGGGAACTTCCTGGCGCGCTGCCACGTCTGGATTGACGTGCTCATCGTTCACCAGAAGGGCATCTTCGGGGCACACCACTGCATCAGCCAATCCTTTTCCTGCAGCCGACCTACTTTACTGAGGGGTGAGCCGTGCATGTCTGCTCGCCTGTGCACCTGTATGCCATTTTGGGGGAAGTCCCATGAGCCCAAGCGATCGCGATTCACTCCCGGCACCCTCGCACGTTCCGCACTCCCTCCCGTCCAGCCCGTCGATCGAACGTATCGAGGCGCGCGTCGCCGACCTGGGTGGCGGCATGGTCGTCCGTCGCGCCTTGCCGACTCGGCAGCGCCGCATGGTCGGCGCCTGGTGCTTTCTCGACCATGCCGGCCCGCTCGGCTTTGCCCCTGGGCAGGGGATGCACGTCGGCGCCCACCCGCACACCGGCTTGCAGACCTTCACGTGGATGATCGAGGGCGAGGTTCTGCACCGCGACAGTCTGGGCAACGAGCAGGTCATCCGTCCCGGTCAGGTCAACCTGATGACGGCCGGGCGGGGCATCAGCCATAGCGAGGAGTCGCTGCCCGACGAGCGGCGACTGCATGCCGCGCAACTCTGGATCGCCTTGCCCTCCGGGGTCAGCGACTGCGATCCTGCGTTCGACCACTATCCGGACCTGCCACGCTGGAACGCGGGCGGCTGCGCCTTTACGCTGCTGGCGGGCGCCTATGGCATACATGTGGCCCCTGCGCGACTCCACTCGCGTCTGGTCGGAATGGACGTGTGCAGTGCGCTGGGGGGCGCGGTCGACTTGTCGCTGAATCCGGGATTCGAGTACGGCATCCTGCCTCTCGAAGGCGCGATACGGATCGGCGCCGAGCGCTTCGCAAGCGACGAGTTCGCGTATCTGGGCGACGGCGCGGGCACTGTCAGGCTGGAACTGACGGCAGGCAGCCGCATCCTTCTGCTCGGCGGTGCGCCCTTCGGCGAGCAAATCCTGGTGTGGTGGAACTTCGTCGGCTTCAGCAAGGAGGACATCGCCAGCGCGCAGCGCGACTGGGAGGCCGATGGCCCGCGCTTCGGCCGCGTCGCGGGCCATGCGGGAAGGCGCCTGGCCGCCCCGGCACTGCCCTGGCCCGGTTACTGACGCGGCGGGTCGTTGCGGGTGGCTGCCAGCCAGGCGTCGTAGCCTCCCTGCAGCACCCTTACCGAGAGGTAGCCGTCGTCGAGCAGATGGCGTGCCGCGGCGATGGCTCCCGCGTCTTCCGGACAGGCGCACAGGGTGACGATGGGCCGGCTCCTGGGCCAGTCGCCCACCGCGTCGTCAAGACGGTCGTGCTCGGCCACCTTGGCGCCAGGCACAGCGTCCGTTTCGGCGATCATCGTGGCCCCTCGCAGGTCGAGGATCAGCGGCGGCTGTTGCGAGCGCAAGGCCTCGATCAGTTCGTCGGGGGTGATGTGCGGGACAGTGCTGGATCGTCTGAAGCGATACTTCTGCCACAGTTTCCATCCCAGCCAGGCGCCAATGAGTGGCAACACGACGGCAAGCGCCGTGCCGGTATGCCGGTCGAGCGCGCCGATGGCGGCCTGGACCTCGTCCTTGAGCAGCCAGCCGGCGCCGAGCGCCAGCCCTGCCCACAGGCAGGCGCCCGCGCCGGCGGCCATGAGAAAGCCCGGCAGGTGCATGCGCAGCGCGCCGGCGATGGGGGGCGCGACCGTCGAGAAGCCGGGAACGAACTTCGCGACGACGATCGATGAGAGCCCCCAGCGGATGAAGCGGGCCTCGGTCTGGCTGACGCAGGAAGCGGGGTTGATCGAGAGCTTGCACAGCCCGGCCAGCGCTCGATAGCCGAAGACCCTGCCGGCCCGATACCAGAGCCAGTCGGCGATGACCGAGGCGACGATGGCGGCCGCCAGCACCTGGCCCAGATGCCCCGGGGTTGCCGCCAGGCTACCGGCCAGCAGCAGGGTCGGCACGGCCGGGACCGGCAACCCCAACTGTTGCAGCAGGACATTCACGAAGACGACCGTGACGGCATCCTGCTGAACGGCCTGGATGATCTGGGAGAGTTCCATCGTGATTGGTCAGACGCGGCGTCCGGCCCGGCCGCCAGGTGCGGCGGCGAGTCGCGAACGTCCATCTTCTTCGAGGTCCGGGGCGTGCTTCATGGTTGCATTTTCATCTGGTGGAGCCGGCCCTAGCGCTTGGCCAGCGACTGTACGGGATCGAGGCGCGCCGGCAGGACGCCGAAGACGCTGCCGGTCAGCAGCGCCGTTCCCAGCCCGGCGAGCACCGCCCAGTCGGGGGGAAGGCCGGATACGCCGGATAGAGCTGGCGAAAGTTCGCCGCGCCGGCGTGGCCGAGCGCCTTGCGCAGGCCGATCTCCGCCGTGCGCTGGGCGACCGAGTCGAGGAGGATAGGAAATCCAGCGGTACCATCGAGAGTATATGAGCCTTCATCAAGGGGCGTCAATCTCGACAAATTTCCTGCCCGCGGCTGCCAACCCAGGAGACGACATGAGCCACCGCTTCGAGAACGCCTGTGCGCTGCTGATCGCCGTGGACCAGAACAGGGAAGCCAGCGCCGCCCTGCCGGCCGTGGCCGCCGACGCGCGCGCCCTGCGCGATGTCCTGGTGCATCCGGCGCGCTGCGGCTACGCGCCGGACAAGCTTCGCCTGCTGATCGGCGCCGAGAGCAGCCGGCAAGGGGTGTTCGACGCGCTCGACTGGCTGGCCGACGAACTGGCGGCGATTCCGGGCGGCGACTCGACGGCCATCCTCTACTTCAGCGGCCACGGCCACGTCGAGGGCGACGAACACTATCTGATCCCCTACGACCTCAACCTGCGCCGAATGCGCAGCAGCGCGATCCGCGCGACCGACTTTGCCGACGCCGTCGCGCAACTGACGCCGCGCCGCCTGCTCGTCGTTCTCGATTGCTGTCACGCGGCCGGCATGGCGGTCAAGCAGGCGGCGCCGGCGCCATTCGCCAGCGCGGCGATTCCGCCGGCGCTCTTCCGGACCGAAGCCAAATCGCTGGCTGCCGGTCGCCTCGCCAGTGGCGCCGGGCGTGCCGTGCTCAGTTCGTGCCAGCCCGGCGAAAGCTCCTACCTGCGCGCCGACGGCCGCATGAGCATTTTCACCTTTCACCTGATCGAAGCGCTGACCGGACACGCGCAGCCGTCCGGCGGGGCACCCGAGGTCCTGGTTTCCGACCTGGCGAGCTACCTTCAGCGCTCGGTCCGGCAAAGCGCGCGGGCGCAGCACGGCGCCGAGCAGAACCCCGTCCCGCAGTTGACCGGCAACTTCCCGGTCGCGCTGGTGCTCGGCGGCGACGGGCTCGGCAAGGGGCAGGCGGCGCCCGATCCCCTGGCGCCCCTGCCGCCAGCGGTTTCCTGGCGGGCCAGCGTCAGCGGTTCGGGCGCCATTGCTCAGGCCGGCGGCATCGCCCTCGGCGAAGGTGCGACCCAGGTCGGCGGCGACTGCACCATCGTCAGCGGCACGCAGATCGTCCACAACTACTACCGCGCCGCCGCCGGCAGCGCCCCGAGCAAGGAAGACATCGCCCGGCAGGTCGCCGGCTACCTGCGCTGGCTGCAGGAGCGCACGCAGAGCATCGAGCTGCGCGGCATCGAACGAGCGGGCGGCGCGGCGGTTGTCGTGTTGCCGATCGAGACCGCCTACGTGCCGCTGCGCGCCCGCTCGCTGCCGCGTTTCGGCGACGCACCGCAGCGGATCGGCAAGCCGGGCAAGGCCGGACGCCAGCGCACGGTCGAGCTCGAGGATGGCGCTGCTGCCGACGAGCCTTCCGGCCGCGAAGCCGACATCGCCCTGAACGAGGTCCTCGGCCTCGGCCATCGTCTGGCCATCATCGGCGGACCCGGTTGCGGCAAGACGACGGTCTTGCTGCACATGGCCTGGGCGCTGGCCTCTGCGCTGCTCGAAGGGCAGCCCGAACTGGCGCGCTCGCGCCTCGGCCTGACGATGGCCGCCGACGAACTACCGCTGCCGATCCTCGTTCCGCTGGCCTCGTTCGCGCGCTACCGTCGTCACTTGCCGGCGGCGGCGGAAGCGCGCGAGAAGACCCTGGCGCATTTCATTTCCTGGCATCTGATCAGCAGGGAAGCCCCCTTCGACCTGCCGGCCGACTTCTTCGTGCGCCTGCTCAAAGAAGGACGAAACGTCCTGCTGCTGCTCGATGGACTCGACGAAGTGGCGAACGAGGGCGAGCGCGCCGAGGTCCGCCAGTCGGTGGAGAATCTCGTCGCCGGCCGCGACGCGATGCGCGTCGTCGTCACCTGCCGCACGATCGCCTACCGCAGTGGCAGCACGGCACTCGGGGCCGATTTTCGCGAGATCCGGGTGCAGGCGCTCGAGCACGCGCAGCACATCGCGCCGATGGTCCGTCAGGCCTACGCCTGCATCCACCCGCAGGACCCCGTGCGCCGCCTCGAGCGCGCCGACGACCTGCTGACCGGAATCCGGCGGCTCGAAGCGGATCGCCGCCGGCGCCTGGGCGAGAACGCCGCCGCGCTGGTCGACAGCCCGCTGATGGTGCGCCTGCTGTTGATCGTCCACCTCAACAACCGCGCACTGCCCGAGCAGCGTGCCGACCTCTTCGACAAGGCGATCAACGCGCTGCTGCAGGTCGATTACGGGTACGACGAGAGCGACAAACGCGAACTGTCCGCCGACTGGACGCTGTACCGCGACATGGCGCAGCAGCTCGCTTTCCGGATGCACCAGCAGGGCGCCGACCAGGGGCGCGAGATCGAGGAGCCGGAGCTGCGCGCCATCCTGTGCGCCGAAGCCGAGTTTCGGCCGCGCCTCGACGATTTCGTCCGCCATGCGCGGCAACGCGGCAGCGTGCTCGAAGAGCGCGACGGCGCTTATCGCTTTCTGCATCTCGCCTTGCAGGAGTTCCTCGTCGCCCGCTACCTGAGCGAGGTCATCGGGCGCGACAGCCGCGAAGCGATGCTCTCCTTCCTCGCCGAACGACTCGAGGACCCCTGGTGGCGCGAGCCGATCCTGCTGCTTGCCGGCTATCAGGCAACGCACGCCGCCCGCTCGGCGCGCGAGTTCCTGCGCGCCCTGACCGCAAGCGGCAGCGTCGCCGACGCGCAGTTCTCGGCTGCCGAACTGGCCGCCACGGCGGCGATCGAGTGGCGGGAGAGCGGCGAGCCGCTGCGCGCCGAGTGCGCGGGCCGCATCGTCGGTCTGTTGGGCGACGCCGACGCGTTGGCGACATCGCGACCGACGGTGCGCGCGCGTGCCGGCGACCGGCTGGCGCAGATCGGCGACTCGCGCTTCGACCCGCAGCGTTTCTATCTGCCGGCCGACGAAATGCTGGGTTTTGTGCGCATTGCCGCCGACCCAGCGTTCATGATCGGCACGCGGCGGCAGGACGCGGCGCGCGTAGCCAAGATCATCGGGAGGAAGGTTGACGACGACGAGATCAACGACACGCCAACACCGACCCCTGAGTTCTACATCGCGCGTTACCCGGTCACCGTCGCGCAGTTCCGGGCCTTCATCGAAGCCACAGGATTGGCGATCGGCAATGGTGACGCCCTCGCCGATGTGGACAGCCGACCGGTGCGCCGGGTGAGTTGGCACGAGGCGCTGGCCTGGTGCGACTGGCTCCACGAGATGCTCGAGACTATGCCGGAAGTCGAAGGTAGTCCGATCGCCAAGCTGGTGCGCGAGAACGGTTGGCAAGTTGCCTTGCCAAGCGAACTCGAGTGGGAGAAGGCGGCGCGAGGCAACTTGAGCGGAGCGGTGTTTCCCTGGGGAAACGATGTCGATCCGAATCTGGCGAACTACGCTGATTCTCAGATCCACGATAGCTCAGTCGTCGGCTGCTTCACGGGCAATGCTTTCGGTCTCTTCGACATGGTCGGCAATGTCCGGGAATGGACCCGCAGCCTCTACCTGGACTATCCGTACGATCCTGCCGACCCGAAGCGTGAGAACCTGAACGCCGACGACGGTGCCGAACGGGTCGTGCGGGGCGGCGCGTGGTTCTTTCATCGAGCCGGTGCCCGCTGCACCTCTCGCCACAGGCTTCGCCTTGGCGATCGATTTGTCAATCTCGGTTTTCGGGTGGTGTTGCGTTCCTCCCCTGTTTCTTGACTCCGTCCTCCGTTCCCTTTGGCCTCTGTCACTCCGGGATATCCGACTCTGGAGGGGGTGCGGGGGAAACTTCCCCCGCCGCGCGCAGCGCGGCACGCGATTTTTTTTGCTATCCTTCGCCTGCCGGGTGGTGACACTCGGTCAGGCAGTCTGGAGAGGTCGTGCGGGGCGGCTCGTGGAACAATCATCGAGACAACGCCCGCTGCGCCTACCGCAACAGGAATCACCCGGGCAATCGGAATGACAATAGCGGTTTTCGGGTGGTGTTACGTTCTTCCCACGTTCGTCCGCCCCTTCTTCTGGTTCCGCCGCAGGGCGGGACGGCGCGCCGGCACCCCCGTGCCGGTCGTGCTCCGGAAATGCCGGTCGATTCGCGCGAGCGGCTTGGCCGGCCGAGGCGAAGGAAGAAGAACAGCGCCAGACCGGTCTGGTCCGCGCGCAGGCCGCAAGGCAGGGCGACAGCGGGGCAATCGCCCGCGCCGGGCGCATAGCGAAGCACGGGAACGGCCAGGCCGAAGCGCCCGCCGTTCCCGCCCCGGCTCCCGCCACCGGGATGGCATCGGGTCAGGAGAACTCCTCGGCCTCGCGACCCGAGACACCGGGCCTGCCGGACGCCGTTTGCCGAATCCAGCCGCCGAGCAGCCGTCCGACCTGGGCGACGAGGCGGCTGACGTGCTCGTATTGGCCGCTGCTCAGCCAATCCCATTGCCGGGCCAGCCGCAAGTACAGTCGCAGCTTGTCTTCATTCACGAGCCGAAGCGCCGCAAGATCAGTGCCGCGCCGTTTCGCGACCGCGTCGTCCATCACGCCCTGTGCCAAGTGATCGAGCCGCTGTTCGAGGCGAGCTTCATCGCCGACAGCTACGCCAATCGCCGCGGCAAGGGAACGCACCGGGCGCTGGACCGGCTGCAGCACCATGCGGGACGTTATCGCTACGTGCTGCGCGCCGATGTCGTGCAGCATTTCCCGTCGCTCGACCACGATCTCCTGCGCGGCAAGCTGGCGCGCGTGGTCGACGATTCGGATCTGCTGTGGCTGGCCGGCCTCATCCTCGACAGCGGCGCCGGCGTGCTGACGGACGAGTACCGGCCGGTGTACTTCCCCGGCGACGACCTGCTCGCCGCCTGCCGCCCACGCGGCCTGCCGATCGGCAATCTGACTTCGCAGTTCTGGTCGAACGTCTATCTCAACGACTTCGACTGGTTCGTGCAGCGCCAACTGGGCTGCGGCGCCTACCTGCGCTACGTCGACGACTTCGCGCTGTTCGGCGACGACCGGAAAACGCTGTGGCAATGGAAGGAGGCGCTGATCGCCCGCCTGGCACAGGAGCGGCTGACGATCCACGCCAGCGAGGCGCAGGTGCTGCCGACGCGCTGCGGCATCCCCTGGCTCGGCTTCGTCGTGTACCCGACGCATCGTCTGCTCAAGCGGCGCAACGCGGTCAACTTCACGCGCCGGCTGAGCGGCAATCTCGACGCATATCGCGCGGGGTCGATCTCCTTCGCCGAACTCGACGCCAGCGTGCGCGGCTGGATCAATCACGTCCGCTACGCCGACACCTGGGGCTTGCGCAAGCATCTCTTCGCGGCGCATCCGATCCCGGGACGCCGCGCCAAATAGCCGCCCGGCGCGGCGGGGGAAGTTTCCCCCGCACCCCCTCCAGAGTCGGAGTACCCGGAGTGACAGAGGCCGGAGGGAGCAGAGGACAGAGTCAAGGAACAGGGGGAGAACGCAACACCACCCGAAAACCGCCCGCGGCATCCCGAGTGCCCGGGACAAGCCTGAGACGGAAGGCGCAGCGGGCGCCGTCTCGAGGAAGGTTCCACGAGCCGCCCCGCACGACCCGGAAGACATCGTCCGAGGTATCACGGTCTTCACGTTTCAGATCCCTGGCATCGTAGGGGTAGACGAAAGCGGGCTGCCGCCAATCGGTGCCCCACAGACTGCGCGTCCACTCCCAGACGTTGCCCGCCATGTCCAGGCAGCCGATAGGGCTGCGCCCGGCCTCGAAGCAGCCCGGCGTGCTGGTCGCACCGACGCTCATGTCGGCATTCACCCATTCGGGCTCCCAGTCGTCACCCCAGGGCCAGGCGCGCTGTGGTTGCGGGTTCTTCCGCCGTGCCGGGTCGGCAAGGGCAAGGCCCTGGCCAACCGTGGTGTACTGCGCACTGACGGGAAGCTCGACGCCGCCACGCGCCGCTTTCTCCCACTCGGCTTCCGACGGCAGGGCGACCGACCAGCCGGCCGGCAGCCGCTCGCGCCAGCGCTCGCCTAGCCAGGCACAGAAGGCCAGGGCGTCGTGCCAGCTCACCGTTGCCACCGGCCGGTTTGGCGGATCGCGCAAGGCCTGTGGATCGGGCGCTTCGCCGCCGGTGCTGGCGACGAACTGCGCGAACTGCGCCACCGTGACCGGCGATTCGGCGATCCAGTAGTCGTAGTCCAGCGTTTCGTTGCGGTGCAGCGGCGCTTTGCTGTCTCCTTCGTCGCCCATCCAGAAAGCGCCGCGCGGCACGAAGGCGAAGCGCAGGTGGTCGACGTCGAGCAGTTCGTGCCGCGGGTCGCCGAGTGCGGCGAGCAGGTCGCCGGCCAGCGCGCGTTCGCGCGCCGGCAGACGGCGGCTGCGCAACAGCCGGCGCTGCCAGTCGCGCACGCGCCGGCGCTTGCTTTCGTGGCGCGGCTGCAGGTCGGGGTCGGCGGCCGACAGGCCGGTTTCGTGCAGCGCCTGGCCGGCGAGAAGCGCGCCCCACTGCGTTTCGCTGTCGGGTTCGGGCGCTTCGGGGTCCGAATCGACCCCCTCGCCGCACAGCGCCTCGACCAAATCCCAGATGGCACTCGGGGTGTTCCTGGCGCTCGCCGCGGCGAGCAGAAGAACCTCGCGCCAGCGGTCGGGGTCGGTTGTCGCCAGTCGGCTCAATTCGTCGGGGAACTTGAAGCGCGCCAGGTGGCAGGCGGCCAGATACTCCTGGAAGGAACGGTGCGGGAACTGGTACCAGCCCTCACCGTGCGCACTGAGCAGCCCGGCGCGGTCGCGCAGGTACTCCTCGAGGCGCATGAGCCGGGCGTCCGGCCGGTCGCGCGAGGCGGCACGCAGCGCCGCCGTCAGCGCGTCGGCGTGGATGTCGGCCGTGCCGGTCAGCGAGGGCTGCGCCAGGTGTACCTCGTAGGCCAGGCGGTCGATTTCGCGCCGAATGCTCTCGCGGCTGGCGCCCAGCCACTCGCCGAGGCAGGGTTCGTCCACCCGCTGGCCGCGGCGGTCGAAGCGCGGCTTGTGACGTTCCCACTCGTCGAGCAGCATATCGACCGACTCGGCGTACAGCTTCTCGCGGCTTTCCGGCAGCGCGCCGCCGCCGCGCGTCTGCAGCCGCGCCATCAGGGTCAGCAGCAGCGGGCGGGCAGCGAGTTCGCTCAATTGCTTGCCCATGGTGGCGCGCTTGAGCCTCGCCGCGCCGTCGGCCGCCTGCGACGCGCTCAGGCGCGCCAGGTCGTTCGCCATGTGCGCGTACCAGGAGTCGATGAAGCGCTCGATCTGGCCGCGCGTGAAGGGCAGCAGTTCGCGTGCAGCGAATCCTTCGAGTTTCCAGTCCTGGCGCTGGTAGGCGTAGGTACGGCTAGTGACGAGGAAGCGGCACTTGCCGTACATCCCGGCGAAGGCCTGAACGGCCTGCTTGACCTGGGCGCGCCGGCTTTCGGCGTCGGGAACTTCGTCGAGTCCGTCGAGCAGGACCAGCCCGCCGCGGCCGAGCAGTTCGCGATGCAGGGGGTCGTCGTAGGGCCGCAGTTGCTCGGGCCACTGGCCGACGATGAAGCGCCACAGCGTGCCGGCGTCGACCACGGCGTCGGCCGGCAGGCTGGCGGCGAAATCGCGCAGCACGACGCACACCGGCAACAGGGCGCCGTGCGTCCAGCGTTGCCGCTGCGGCTTGAAGTCGGGTTCACGCGGAATCGGCTGGCGGAGAAGCTTCAGATTGGCGGTGGCCGAATGCTGCAGTTCGCCAGCCAGGCACAAGGCGACGAAGTTGAGGAAGGTCGTCTTGCCGCTCCCCGGTCCGCCCATCAGCACCAGCGAACGCTCGCGGTCGAGCGCTTCGAGCGCCGACAGGCGTTCGCTCTGGCGCGGCTCGCCGTCGCCGGGCTGGCGGGCCGCGCCCGCGGCGGCCGGCAGGAAGCGGCTGTCGTCGCTTGCCGTGGTGAGCAGCGCAGTGTAGACCGCCGGCAGTTGCACCATCTTGTCGTCGCTGACGAAGAGCGGCAGCCGGTTGGCCTGCGTGACCAGCCAGCCCAGATAAGCCTGGCGCAGTTCGGCGGCGGCGGCGTCTGACGGCGCTACTTGGTAGAAATTGTTGTGGATGTCGCCTCGGACGAGTTGGCCACCCTTGCCCACAGCTGTGGCTCCGTTCCCTTGCGCGATGGCGCCGCCTCCGTCGACTGCGGCTTGCGCTCGACGGCGCGGCTTTTTCGCTGGGGGAAGGTGTTCGCTGTTCATCGCCGTGGTGCTCGCCGGATTATCGTTGGAGTAGGATACGAGGATGCCTGTCGGCGCGCGCGGCTGTCAATAGCGTAGGCCGGGGAACGACCGGATGCGGGGAGGAAAAAGATGAGCCGTCGTTTCAAAAATGCCTACGCGCTGCTGATTGCCGTCGACCGGAACCGGGAAGCCGCGGCGGCGCTGCCCGCCGTCGCCGCCGACGCGCGCGCGCTGTACGACGTGCTGGTGCACCCGCAGCGCTGCGCCTACCGGCCCGACAAGGTCCGCCTGCTGACCGGCGCCGAGAGCAGCCGGCAAGGGGTGTTCGACGGGCTCGACTGGCTTGCCGAGTGCGTGGCCGCCGACGACGACGCGACGGCGATCGTCTATTTCAGCGGCCACGGCCACGAGCAGGACGGCGAGTATTTCCTGATTCCTTACGATCTCGACCTGAAACAGGTCGGCCAAAGCGCGGTGGCGGCCACCACCTTCGCGACCAGGATTGCCAAGCTGGCGCCGCGCCGCCTGCTGGTGCTGCTCGATTGTTGCCACGCCGGCGGGATGGCGGTCAAGGACACGCTGGCCGCCACGGCACTGCACAGCGCGGCGATTCCGCCGACGCTCTTCCCGCCCGCCGGGAAGTCGCTCGCGACGCCGCTCGCCCAGGGCGAGGGCCGCGCCGTGCTCAGTTCGTGCCGGCCGGGGCAGCTCTCGTATCTGCGCGCCGATGGCCGCATGAGCATCTTCACCTATCACCTGATCGAGGCGCTGAGTGGGCACGCGCGGCCGGCCGGCGGCGCAACCGAGGTGCTGGTTTCCGACCTGATCAGTCACCTCGAGCGCCGCGTGCCGGCCAGCGCCCGCGCCGACCATGGGGCCGAGCAAACGCCGTGGCCGGAGTTGCGCGGCAATTTTCCGGTGGCGCTGCTGCTCGGCGGAGAGGGACTCGCCACCGGACAGCGGCCGCCCGACCCGCTGGCGCTGCCGGCCTCCGGGTCTGTTTCCTATCGCGCCAAACTGCGCGGCAGCGGCGCCATCGCCCAGGGCGACGGAGCCACCGCGCTCGGCAAGGGCGCCATCCTCACCGGCGGCCAGCCGCGCCGCCGGGGCGACACGGAGACGATGCACCAGGCGCCGGCCACGGTGGACGACCCCGGCCCGGCGCGCGAGCAGTCGTCGTCCAGGAGATTCCGCGCCCTCTTTGCCGAGCGTGGTTTCGCTTTTCTCGACGATGGCGACGGGCGCGATGTCTTTCGACTGCGCGGCGCGACCGGGCGGGCCGGCAAAGGCATCGCCGACGGGTCGCCCGACGAGGCGCCGCGGGAGAAGGCACAGCCGAGCGCGGCGGCCGGCAAGCTGGGTTTCGTCCTAGAAGGTCCGGCGGCCAGGGGCCTGACGCTGCGCGCCGAAGGAATCGCCTTGCTGGTCTTCAAGCAGTTCGCGGCGGACGACGTGGCCGGGGCGATCGTCGAAGGCGAGAAACTCAAGCCGCTGCTGGCCGGCGAACAGACGCTGGCGATCAGCGTGACGCCCGAAGACGGGCTGGCGATCGACGGCCCGCATGCAGGCCAGGCACAGTTCAAGGATGGCCAGCTGCGGCAGGCGCAGCCCTTTGCCCTGCGGGCGCTGGCCGGCTCGGCCGGCGAATACGGCGTGCATGTCGAGTTCCACCACGCCGGCGCGCGGCTCTACGAGTTCCGCCTGCCGATCATCGTGCTGCCGCCCGGCAAGGCCTTGCCGGCGGTGGTTTCGCCGACGATCATCGACCTGGACGGATTGCGGGCGGTGCAGGACTGCGCCGAGGTCGGCAAGCCGCCGCTGCGTCGCTTGCGGCTGAAAGCCTGCTTTGAAAACAACCTCCTGTACCTCGACCTGGAGGACTACGTCGACGGAGAATTCAGCAACTCGGTCGGGGGTTTCACGTCATCGATCGACCGCGCCCGGCTGGACGCGCTGCGCGCGCAACTCGCGACGACCCTGGATGCCAATCTCTACGAGACTTCCTCCGTGTGGTACGCCTTCGACGGCTCGGACACCACGGCGCCAGGCTGCCGGCGCGCGCTGACGAGCGTCGCCAGGCAGTTCGCACAGGCCGGTGGCGTGCTCTATCGGGCCCTGCGCGAGGATGCGACATTTCGCAGCGTCCTCGACTACATCGAACGTCAGGCCGAACCGGGAACGCGGCTGACCATCGTCACCCGCGACGTATCGCTGCCGTGGGAATTGCTGTACCCGCAGCGCTTCGACGCGGACGCGCCCGACGACTGGCCACTGCAGCCGGAGCTGTTCTGGGGCACGCGCTTCGCGCTCGAAACGCAATTCCTCGGCGAAGGCGACTACGCTTCGCTGCTGAAGGCCCGGCGGCAGGCGAAGGCCACAGCCAGCCTCAACCTCAACCCGACGATCACCGTCGACGCCGATCAGCCGCGCCAGGTGCACGACGCCCTGGCCGCCGCGTTGCGGGCGCAGGGCCCGACAGTCGAGGTCAACGCCGATTGCCGGAATATTCGCGATGTCGTTGTCCGGGCAAGAACCGACGCGACGCTGATCTATCTCTTCTGCCACGGCAGCCCGCCGTCCTCACCCGCGGCGCCGCGGCCGGAAACGCTCGAACTCGACCATGGCTGCTCGGTCTCGGTCGATCAGATCGACGAGCAACGCGTCTACCGGAATGCGCCGGTGATTTTTCTCAATGCCTGTAGTGCCGGCGCCTTCTCGCCCTTGTCCTTCACCGGCTTCCTGCGCGCCTTCCGCCGGAAGAAGGCACTCGGCCTGATTGCCCCGAGTTTTCCGGTGCCGACCTGTTTCGCGGCCCGTTTCGGCGCCGATGTCGTCGACGCCTGCTTCCACAGCCCGGGCAGCAGTCTCGCCGCTCTGCTGCAAGGGTTCCGGCAGCAGCACATGCGGCGCGGCAATCCGCTGCCGCTGCTCTATGCCGTGCAGTGTCAGCTCGATCTGTAGGAAGGGAGCCATGCGATGTCGGAAAGACGGCAAACGCTGATCGTCAGCGACCTCCATCTGGGCGGCGGCGCGGCCGATCCGGGCGACGACCACGTCTATCAGAACCGGCAGCTCGAACGCTTCGTCCGCCAGAGCCTGGCTTCGCCGGCCGGCCAGGAGGGGCAGATCGAACTGTTCTTCAACGGCGATTTCCTGGAGTTCGCGCAGGTGAGGCAGGAGGCCTATCGCAGCCCGTCGACCGACTACTGGTGTTCGGAGCCGGAATCGCTGGAAAAGCTCGAGGCCATCCTCGCCGGGCACGACAACAGCTTTGCGGCGCTGCAGGCCTTTCAGGAAGCTGGCAACCGGGTCACCCTGGCGGCCGGCAACCACGACGTCGACCTGTGCTGGCCGGCTGTGCGCAAGCGCCTGCGCGCGCGCATCGGCCCCGGCCTGCGTTTCGAAACCGGCGTCGATTGGGTCGAGCGCCACGACGGCCGGCTGCACATCGGCCACGGCCACCTCGAGGACCCGGCCAACCGCTTCAAACACTGGTCGGCACCGATCCTGCAAGCGCCGGACGGAGCGCGACTCGAAATGTGCCCCGGCACCTTGTTCATGGTCCGCTTCGTCAATGGTCTGGAAGCGCGCTACCCGTTTGCCGACAACCTGCACCCGGTGCAGAACCTGGCGACGGTGCTGCTGCGCGAGGATACCGGCGGCTTCGCCAGCGCCGGCTGGATGCTGCTGAAGTTCATCGCCCGCCATGCCAAGACGCTAGGCGCGTCAGAGGCTTCCGATGTCGGCCGGCGGCTGTTGGCGCGCCTGCGCGAGGACGACGATTTCGCGCAGCGTCTGGCGGCGGCGTGCCGGCTCCTGGGCGCAGAGCGAAGCCCGGAAAGCGTGCGCCGCGACGTGTCGGACGAGGATAGCCTGGCCGAATTGATGCGCCAACTGTTCGCCGTCGTGCCCCCGGACGACTGGCAGGCGCTGTTCGCGCTGCGGCCGGCGGCGGTGCTCGGCGCGGCGGGTTCGAAGACGCTGGGCACGATCGTCGGGGCACGCCACTTCGGCAGGAAGGCGCTGCGCGATCTGGCGCAGCGCCGATTCGACGCCTGTCCCGCGGCGCAGGTGGTCGTCATGGGCCACACCCATCTGCCGGACGACCAGCCTTTCGACAACGGACGCTACCTGAATCCCGGTAGCTGGACACGCTACCTCGACCTCGAAAAACATCCGCCGCTCAGGCTCGACGACCTGCGCGACGAATCCCGTTTCCCGTACGAGCTGAACTACGTCGTCGTCGAAGCCACGGAGACGGACTCCAGACTGGTCGCCAGACGAGAGTGCTTCGAGAAGAGCGGCTGAACGGAAGCGCTGCGCGGTCTTGCCACCTACACCACCAGACGCAAGTACGCTAGCGCCCGAACCGGTAATTCCAGAGCAGATCCAGTCCGGTCGTGGAACCGGCGTAGCCGACGAAAGAAAAATTCCGGCTCAGGTTGACGGTCAGTTTGACAATGCTGCCAGCCGTGGCAAGCGATTGCTCGTAGCTGATCAGCATGTTCGACGACAAGCGCTTGCCGACGCTGACGATCTGTCCGGTGGTGGTATCGCTGGCGCCAAAGCCGGTGGTACTGGCAATCCGACTGGTCTGCCGCTGTCCCGATCCGTCGAGCTTGCCGCTGCTGATGCCGAACTCGTCGATTCCCAGACCCCGCTGCACGGCCTTCAGCGGCCCGCCATCCTGACCGCCGAGAATGCTTTGCGCGGCGGCCAGCAACACCGACGTGTCCTGCCCGCGCTGTTGATCGGGGGCATGCCCAAGGACCAGCCAGGAAAGTTTTTCGGCATCCGGTACCTCGGGGTCGGAAACCAGCCGCACGACTGGCCGCCTGGCCGTTCCGGTCACCTCGACGCCGGCCTCGACCGGCAGGTTGCTGCGCATGGCGCGGATGTTGAGGCCGGGGTTGTCGATCAGGCCCTGGAAGTTGAGAATGCCGCGCTCGATGTCGAGCTTCTGGCCATAGGCATCGAAACGGCCATCCTCGGTACGGATCGAACCGGTGGCGCGCGGCAATCCGCTGCCCTCGGAGCGGACCTTCAGGGCGCCCACCAGACGGCTTTCAACGCCGGCGCCACGGAAGTGAAAGTGGCGGCCGAGGTCGGCATCGAGGTTCAGCGACAACAGCCGCGCCGGCACCGAAGCCTTCGCCTGGCCGGTACCCGGACGCTTGATCAGCACATCATCCGACAGTTGCGGCGTGCCGCTCCTGGCCTGCTCCCAGTAAGCGGCGTCGATCTGCAAGCGCCCGAGTACGTCGAGCATCCGCTCGCCGAGCTTCAGTTCCGCTTCTCCGGAGACGAGCACCCACTGGTCCGGGCGCTGCAGCACACCCAGACGTTCCGCGCGCAGCTGCAACACTCCATCCGAACGTCCGGTACGCAACTCGCCGCTGGCCTCGATGCGACCGGGTCCGGCGCGCAGGCTGCCGGCATTGATCCGGGAATCGAGCAGCAAGGTGCGCGGCAGCGGTTGCAGCTCACTCTCAAAGGATAGCTCCTTGAGCAGCAGGCGAAGCTCTGTGGCGGCCTCACTGCGCAATTGCAGCAGCAGCTTGCCGCGCTCCAGGCGCATCCCCTGGTCGAGTGCGCGCACGGCCAGGTCGTCGCCGCGCCATTCGCCGTTGAGGTGCGGCTGCGCCGGACTCCCGGTGAGCAGCAGACTGCCCGACAGACGACCACCGAGTTGCCAGCCGTCGCCAATCAGCGGGCCGGCCCAGGTCAGATCCGGGGCATTCAGCCGCAACTCCCCACGCCACGGCGCTTGCCGGTTGAGCAAGGCATCGGGCGAACTGGCGGCGCTGAAGTCGCCGGCAATTTCGCCAAGCCGATTGCCGCGCAGCTTGAGCTTGCCTTCAATACGACCGCCACTGGCCAGCAGGCTCAGCGTGCCCTCTTCGAGACCCAGCGGCAAGTTGCCGATCGTCAGATCGCCACGCTCTCGCCATAGCCGGATGCGCGTCGCCGGCAGGGTCGTTGGTGAGGCCTGTGGCGGGCTGCCGACGACATTGGCAACACCGATCTCCCATTCGCCGTTGAGGCGCAGCGACTCGCCGTTGCCCTGCACGGCCAGCGCCTCGGACCATGCCGGGAACTCGGCCAGCACCGCGCCCACCGGCAAGTTGCGCAGCCTGCCGACGCTCTGCCAGTGCGGCTGCTGGTAATGCAGGCGATCGAGTTGCAAGGACCAGCCTGCGCCGATGAACTCGCCTGGGCCGGCACGGTAGCTGCCCCCGGCCAACTGCAGCGGCAGCGCGGCAGCCAGACGGAGGAAGGGCTTTTGCTTGTCGACCAGAGAAGAAAGCGTCAACTCGTTGAGCGTACCAGTCCAGGTCATGCCGACAGGCGGCGCGGCAAAACCACCGCCCAGCAACAGGCGCAATTCGCGTCGATGGCCTTGCGCCAGCAGGCTGAGCTGTGCGTGCAGGCGGTGCTGGCTGCGCACGCCCTCGGCGTCGATCGTCACGTCGCGCAAGGCGGTTTCCCCGTTCGGCAGGTCCAGTCCCGCCAGGCGCAGCGTGCCCGACAGTTGGCCCTGACTGCCTTCGCCGAGGCGTGCTGCGAGCGTCAGCCCGCGTAGCTGTCCGAAGCCCGGCAGCAGCAGACGCGCCGATTGCAGATCGGCGGACACTACCGGTACCTGGATGTTGCCGCCCAGAACGAAGCGGCCGTTGAGCTCGCCAGCGACGCCCAGCGGGTCGAGCCGGGGTGCAGCCAGCAGCACGCTGAGCTGATCGCCGACGGCGCCGAAAGCGCCTTTCGCCGTCAGTCGGTTACCGGCTGCGGTCAGCTCGATATCGGCCTTGCGCAGGCGTTGCCCGACGAGATCGATTTCACCCTTGCCGGCCAGTACTTCACCGCCGAGACGGCTGTTCTTCAATTGAAAGCGCAGCGCCAGCGCAAGCTGCGGACTGCTGCTGCCCTGCGCAGCGAGCTCGGCATTGAGGCGCGCCGCCGGTAGTCTGGCGAAACGGCTGGGGTCGAAATTCTGCAGCGCGCCCTGCAGGGCAAACTTGCCGCTCCCCAGCAGCGCCAACTTGCCGCTGGCGTCCAGGCGGGCGTCGCCAGCGAGCAGTCGTAGCGTCTCTACGGTGATTTCGTCGGGATGAATCGCCAGTTTGCTGTGGATCGAGAAATGCGCATCTTGCAGCTCGGTTTCGAGTCGCTGGCTGTTCAAAGCCAGCGTGGCGCGCAGCGGGCCGGCGAGCTGCGTGCGGCGCAGGCTGCTGTACAGCGCACTCGCGTCCAGCGAAGTTACCGCCAGGCGCAGCGCGAGTTCGGCAGCACGCAGGCGGCCGCTGCCCTGCAGACGCCCGCCACCCGACAAACGGACGTCGAGATTCGCCAGCTGCAACTCGTCGTTCTGGAGAGCGAGGTCGGTCTGCAGCGAGGCCACCGGCAGGCGCTGCTGGTCTACGGGTCCCGGACGTCGATTGACCACCGTCAGTCGCCCGCCCAGACCGGCCAAGGCATCACCCAGCGGCTGCAGGTCGGCGCGCAGATCGAGCGCGGCCTGCAAAGCACCGTCGCTCCAGGCCGCCGGGTCGACGGCCGAAAGCTGGATCACTGCATCACGCAAGGGCTGTGACGAAAATGGGGTGATCCGGGCGGTGATTTCGCCGGCAAAGTGATCTCCCGCTTTGGCCTCGATTGCTCGCGCGCTGCCTTGCAGGACAAAGTCCTCGAGCCGACCCTCGGCAGCCAGATCGAAAGCGAGTGCTCGCCCGGCCGCATCGCCTTCGATGCCGGCTTTGGCGGTCAGTGCAAACGGTTTCTCGGCAGCCAGAGAGGCTTCGGCGACGACCTTCAGGCCGCCAAGACGCAGCCGCAAGTCGGGCAGGCGGTGCAGTAGGCCATCGCTCGACAGTTGCGCTTCAACCGCTTCCGCAATCGTCGCCGCCTTGCCGTCCGGGTGGGAATACTCGCCGACTTCGATACGCCCGATGCTCAATTGCTCGACTTCAACCGCCAGCGGCAATGTCAGCCTGTCGGGCAGCCGCATGGCTTCGCTGCTGCTGACATTGGCTACCCGCAGGCTTGTCACCTGGAGAAGACCCACCGCCAGGCGGCCGCGCAACAGCTCGGCCGGGTGCCAATCGACCTGCAGGTCCTGCACTTGGATATCCAGCTTCTCATCCCGCCAGCGCAGCGACTGCAGGGAAAGCGTCCCACGCAGCGTGCCTGCCGGTTCGGCCAGAGTGAGCTGGTCAGCGGCAAGCGTTTCGATCAGCCGGCAGAAGATGCGCAAGCCACTCTCGCTGCCGAGCAGCCAGGCGGCACCGGCCAGCAGCGCCAGCCAGGCCGACAGGGCGGCCAGCCAGCGCCAGGAGCGGCGTGACTTCGGCGTCGGCTGTTGCGGCGGCAAAGCCGGCGGCGAAGCGGGCGGTGGGGCAGTCGTTTCCTGGGACATCTGTTCAAAAAGGAATTGCCAGCGAGAAATCCAGCCGCAGCTTGCCCTCGCGCTGGCCATAGGCGAGGTCTATGCCGAGCGGTCCGGCCGGACTTCGCCAGCGCGCACCGACGCCGTAACCGACCGCGAGGTCGATGGCCTGGCGATCGTCGACTGCGTTGCCGGCATCGACAAAGACCGCCGCGCCCCAGGTCGGGTTGATCCAGTGCGTGTATTCGCCACTGATCGTCGCCAGGTAACGTCCGCCGACGGTCGCTTCGCCCTGTTTGACGCCAAGGCTCTGATAGGCGTAGCCACGTACCGAGTTGCTGCCACCGGCACGAAACAGGAAATCCTGCGGGATGCCCTGTGCGGACGGGGCGAAAGTGACCCCCAGCTCACCGCGAAAGAGCAGTGCGTCGCTGGCGCCAAGCGGAATCCCCTGGCTGTAGCGCAGATAGGTCCGGAAAAAGTCCTGATCGGAAAGTAGTGCCTTGCTCCCTCCTCCCAACTGCAACTGCAGGGAGATGCCCTCGGCGGGATCGAGCGGATCCCTGGCATGCCGCCAGATCCAGCCGAGCTGTGCGGTCAGGGCACGCGCGGTAGTGGACGGCGAACCCTGTGGCGACTGTTGTTCCTCCTGCCAGTTGATTCCCAGACGCTGCTCGATGCTGCCGAACTGTTGCAGGCGCGTCGCCCCGATGGCGAAACGGCGGATGCCCAGGTTCTCGATGTCGGAGTGCTCGACTGCCGTGCCGACACCGTCGCGACGCTGTTCGTCATCCGGCGGAAAGAAAACGTCGGCGTAGGCCGTCTGACGCAATTGTTCGAAACGGACACCGGTGTGCAACTCCCAGGCGCGGCCGAAAAGATCGCTGCTCCGGTAAGCGGCTTCGACACGGGCGCCGGTGTTGGTGCTGTAACCAGCACCAAAGCTGAGTTGGTACGGGGAGCGCTCGCGCAGTTGCACACGCACTGGTGCGCTTACCCAGCCATCCGCGGACGCTGCCGTGCTGTTGTCGTCATGTTCGAGCATGACGCTGACCGACGAAAAGTAGGCGGTGCCCTGCAAGGCCACCTGCAAGGCCAGCAGCTTTTCCTCGCGGTAGGGTTCGCCGGGCTTGACGCTGCGATTGAAACGTCCGACCAGATCTTCAGAATAGCGCTTGAGGCCGCTGATCTGCAGCTCGCCGAAGCGGTAGCGCGGACCGCTTGTGGCCACGACCGTCAGGTCGACCCGGCGCGCTTCGGGATCGACTTCGGCGCGGCTCTCCTGCAGGCGCGCAGCTGCGTAATCAACTGCCAGCAGCTCGGCCAGCAAAGCTTGCTTGGCCTCGTCCCAGTCGGCTTGCCGGAAGGGCTGGCCGGCGGGCAGTTTCCAGGCACGCAACAGCGACTCCCGTCGCTCGGGGTCGAGATCGCCGACGATTTCGATGTGTACGCTGCCGATCCGCGAGCGCGGGCCGGGAAGCACCGCCAGCAGCAGTTCGTCGCCGTGCTGGCGCAGCACGACGTGCGGTGAAAAATAGCCTTCGGTCGCCAGCAGCTTTGCGACCTCGCGCTGCATCCGGCGCTCGAACGCCGCCTGAGCCGGGGCGTCGGCAACCTCGCCGAATTCCAGGTAGCGGCTCAACATTTCGCGCACTTCTTCGGGCGCCTGCAACTGTGGCACCGCAGCGGCGGCAGGCAGAGCGAGCAGCAAAGCGGCGAGGACAGGGGATTTGTGCATTCGGTTATCAGATGCCGATCCGGCAAGCGGCGAATTCTGGCTTTCGTCAGCGCGCCGGCAAGAATCGGCGACGCTGGCAGCCGGCCACAAGGACTTGCCGCAGGCAGTATAGGATAAACCCTTAGGAAGCGTCGCGTGCCATCGACCGCGTGAGAATTCCAATATTTGACCACTTGCCAGAAACGCGATACATTCGCATCATCGGGGCGGTTTCGTTTGATTTTTAACTTATCTTTCCCCTCGTTGACTCGATCTGCAAACAAGCATGTCCAACCCTGAGAGAAGGAGTTTTCCCCCATGTCCGTTCATCTTTACCTGTCGCTGATCCCCGAGGCCCTGATTGCCTCGATGCTTCCCCCGGAAGAATTTGGCCAGTATTACGCCACCGGGCACCAATACAAGTCCAAGGGCCAGGCAATGTTCTTTGAGGTCGACCCTAGCTTTCGGCATGAGTTTTTCGACATTGACGGCGCCATCGCTCGTTGCGTTCCGTCCCCCGACGGCAAGCCCAAGAACTCGGTCTACGTGTCTTCCTACCGGGTTCTCGAGCACATCCCGGTGAGTGCCATCGGCAAGCTCTATCTGAGTACTGCCTACGGCCAGACGCTGGGTTTGTCGCGCAAGGAAGCGATTCCTGTCGACCGGGCAGGCTTGCACTTGTATCAGGATCTGGCGCCAGTGAATAGTCTGATCGTCAGCACACTCGATCCTGCCGCCCACTATGCCAGCGTCACCGCCAAGCCCGCCAAGTTCATCCGTTTTCCTGCCTTGTGCTTTGTCGAACTCGCGCTGGGGCAGTTGGCATCTGATCCTGAAAACGGCAGCGTGAACGATCTGCCGTACTCGTTCATCAACCATCTGCGTGAAGCGCTGATTGTTCTGAATCCGCAAACCAAGCAGAGCAAGCTGGTGCATCGGGTACACTCTCTGGAGTTCCCGTACCGCATGGTCAAGAATGGTTTCTATGTCGGTAATGGCCCGGATTTTGCGTATTACGCGATGCCATCGCACGAGGTCATGCGCCAGGAACACAGCACCTGGTGGCGCCTGGCCAACATCTAGGAAGGAAGCCAGTCGAGCAGAGGGCAGACCTGCCGCCTGCCCTCCTCGTCAAACTCGATGGGTGAGTACGCGAAAGCTTGCATCTCGATGCAGATCGCGGAAAATTGCGGAGTCGCCACCGGCAAAGTTCGGCAGGCTTCCCAGCAGTGAGGTGGCAGATCTTGCCTGCAACAAATCCATCCGGCAGTGTCCAGGAACAACCGCTGCCGCTGCCTGAACAGGCTTCCGGCATCCTGACCCAGGCCGCTGAAACGCTGATCAGCGTCATCATTCCGACCTACAACTATGCGCACCTGCTACCGCGCGCGCTCGCTTCGGTGCTCTCGCAGATGGCCGCCGACGTCGAACTGATCGTCGTCGATGATGGATCGACCGACGCGACCGCCGAAGTTCTGGCGGTTTACGCCGCTCGCCATCCGCAGTTGCGGCTGCTCGATCAGGCCAATGCGGGGGCAGCGGCGGCACGTAATCACGGGATTCGCAAGGCACGCGGGCGTTTTGCACTGCTCCTCGACGCGGACGACGAGTTGCTGCCGGGTGCGTTGGCGAATCTGCGCACGCTGCTGACAGAACATCCGGAGGCGGGAATGCTTCTCGGAGCGCAGGTTTCGGTCTACCCGGATGGTCGCGAGCGCCTGCGCCTGCCGACGCCGGTGCCCGGCGCTTCGCCGCGGCAACTGGCGAGTCGCTACCTGCTTGAAAAGCGTGTGTCGATTTCGCATGGCTGTTCGCTGTTCCGCCGTGATCTGCTCCTGCAAAGACCCTATCCCGAGCATCTGCGCGGCGGTGAAGACGTCGCGGTTTTTGCGCACCTGTTGGTCAGCGCCCCGGTCGCCGTCACTCGTGCGCCGCTGGCGCGCATCCACAAACATGCCGACAGCTTGCGGCATAACCGCGACAATGAAGAAGCGCGTGCGCTCGCGATGGTCTGCGAAGTCTTTGCCGGCTTGCCCCCGGAATGTCATTCGCTGCGCCGACGCTACCAGGCGCAACGCTATCTGTCCTTGTTCCGCACCGCCCTGCTGGCTGGCGAATGCTCGACGGCCAGGCACTTTTATCGTTGCGCCTTTCGCTTGAGCCCCTGGCAGGCCTTGCGCGCTCGCCACTTGCGCAAGGCCATTCGCTTGCTGGCATGCTGGTAAGGGATTGGATCGATGCGTTAATGAAGTCGCGTACGCGACTCAGGAATCTCCCTCCCCCTCCGCCGGGGGAGGGGTCGGGGGGGAGGAGGGAAACGGGTCAGTGACTTTCATGAGTGGGGGGCCTGCTATAGCCATGACCGATGGGAGAGTTTTTTGATGGTTGATGTGCTTGCCGCGCTACGGCGGATTTCACCGGTACAGATCGCCTTTCTCGGCAGCTTGCTGCTTTCGCTGATCGCCATCGCCGGCACGTTGACCCTTGCCAAGGACGCTGCACGTTACCTGTACGTCAGCCAGCAGATTGTCGAGCAAGGCCCGCGAGTGGCGTTCGATCTGTTCAGCTGGCCCTGGTTTTCGCTGTTGCTGGCGGCAACACAGCGGCTTTCCGGCCTTCCGCTGGAACTTACGGCCTACCTGTGGTGTGCTTTCCTGATGGCGGGAACCTGCGCCCTGCTGGTCGCGATCACGCAACGCTACGTGATCGACAGCGGTTATTGGGCTTGCCTGGTGGTGCTGTCGATTCCCGCCTTCAACCACCTGCGCTACGACATCATCCGGGAGTTCGGCTTCTGGTTTTTCTGCACCCTGGCGCTGTGGCTGATGCTGCGCTGGCTGGAACGTGCCGGCTGGCTGCGCGCGCTACTGCTGCAACTGGCCATTGCCGCTGCGGTGCTGTTTCGCATCGAGGCGGTTCTCCTGTTTCCGGTGCTGGCGTTGTGCCTGCTGGCCAATCTGAAGACACGCCAGGGCTGGCTGCGGCTGCTGCAGATCAATCTCCTGCCGCTGGCCGGAATCGCCGCCGCGGTGGTCTGGCTGCTTTCCGGGCATGCGCTCTCGCAGGAACGCGTCGACTACGTCCTGTCACTGGTGAATCCGCAGAATTTCCTGGCGCGCTTCAATCTGATGGCCAGCAAGTTTGCCGAAGTCGCGTTGGCGAAGTACTCCGCGGATGATGCCCGACGAATCGTCTTCTTTGGTTTGTTCTGCACCTTGATCAGCAAGTTTGTCGCGCTATGCGGGCCTTTCGCCCTGCCCCTGCTGTATCGTCCCGGCTGGTGTGGCGTCGCTGAGTACTGGCGAAAGTTCAGACCGATGGCCTGGGCCTGGCTGGTGTATTTTTGCCTGTTGCTGATTTTCTTCGTGCAGGAGCGTTTCATCAACTCACGTTACGTCAGCTTCCTGAATTTGCTGGCAGTCCCGTTGTTGACCCTGTTCGTGGTTTCTTTTGCCAGGGACTTTCCAAGGCTTGCGAAAATCCTCGTCACCCTGTCCCTGTTGGTGATGTTGCAGAATGTCGTCTCGTTCAGCCCGAAGAAAACCCATTACCTCGAAGCGGGCGCCTGGTTGGCACAACACACTCGTCCTGCAGACGCAATATTTTATGAGGACTCGCGGCTCGCCTATTACGCTGGCAGGGGTTACCCCTACATGCCGGTCGACCGCGAACAGGCGATGAGTGCCGAGCAGGCGCAGAATTTTCGCTATTTCGTACTCATCGCCAAGCCTGGCGACGCCGCACTGCAGATCTGGATGACGCAGCAACACAAGCAGGTGCTGAGTCGGTTCGCGAATCGCAAGGGCGATACTGTCCTGGTGATTGGCGATTGATGGCTGTCTGGCGGACGACGGTTTCTGAGAGTTTCTGAGAATCCGTCGCCCACTCAGCGCTCACTGAGCGCTGCTTCCTCCTGCTGGGTCGGGTAGTCGATGTAGCCCCGCGCACCGCCCTTGTATATCGTCGACGAGTTCCAGGGTGCCAGCGGTGCGCCGACGCGCAAGCGCTCGACCAGATCAGGATTGGCGATGAAGTGCTTGCCGAAGGCGATCAGGTCGCCGTTGTCGTTGCGCAGCGCGGCTTGCGCGCGCGCGCGGTCAAAGCCACCGCAGAGAATCATGGTGCCGGAATAGCAGGCGCGCAGATGCTGGAGAAGATCGCTTTGCGGATCGTGCATCCAGTTTCCCGACTGATCATAGACGTGCAGGTAGCTGATGCCCAACTGGTCCAGCTGACAGGCCAGATAGCCATAGGTGAACAATGGCGCCGGATCCGGTTGCATTTCATGCGCGGTCCCCAGCGGCGAGATACGTACCCCGACGCGCTCGCTACCGACTGCTTCGGCGACTGCGGCGGCGGTTTCCAGGAGGAAGCGCCAACGCTTGTGGGTTGCGCCGCCATACGCGTCAGCACGATCGTTCAGATAAGGGCAGCGAAACTGATCGAACAGATAGCCGTTCGCGGCATGGATCTCGACGCCGTCGAAGCCCGCTGCCATGGCATTCCGCGCCGCGCCGGCGAAATCAAGGACGATCTCCCTGACTTCCTCGGTGCGCAGCGCGCGCGGCGGATCGCAGGGCAGCAGCACCGGATCCTTGCCGCCAACGAGCACCGGCACCCGGTCGTTCTGCAGGCCGATCGTGCTCGGGCCAACGGGTGGCGAAGCGTCGGCGCGCAGACTGCAGTGACCGACGCGTCCGACATGCCAGAGCTGCAGGTAGATACGCCCGCCCTGGCGATGCACTGTCGTGGTGACTTGTCTCCAGCCGGCGATCTGGGCAGCGCTGTAAATCCCCGGTGTGCGGGCGCAACCGCGAGCCTGCGGCGAAACCGGCGTCCCTTCGGCAATGATCAGGCCAGCCGAAGCGCGCTGCGCGTAGTACGTGGCAGTCATTGCGGACGCTGCAAGTTGTGAGTCGGTGGCGCGGTTGCGATTCATGGGCGCCATCACGACACGGTTCGGCAGCGCCAGGCCGCCGAGCGAATAGCGAGAGAACAGTTTCCTGGACATGGTTTTTACCTCCAATGGTGCCTCTGCACGGTACAGAGCAAGTTGCGTGCCAGCAGATCCGCCCAGCGCAAAGCGCGGGAGATTCCATAACGCACTGCGCAGGAATCATGCCTCCCCGAGGTTTCGGATTGGTGACTGTGGCGGGACACGGAAGGCGATGCTCGGAGAGCAAGGCACAGGCACCAGATCTACGACAATGATGGTGCTTCAGAAACCCCAGATCTGGTTGGCACGCACAAAGCCTGCCGGCCCGTCGCGATGGCGCACCTTGACCCAGCCGCCGGGTGAGGTTTCGAGATACTCCAGAGAAACGTTCTTTTCCGCTTCGAAGACGAGCGCTGCGGCCTCGTCGGCGCTTTGCCGGATCTGGGCGCGCGCAACGGTGACGATCACCGAACGCCGCTTGACGAGAGACGCAGCCTCGATCCACGCCAGGCCGCCATCGGCATCGCGTACCTTCGACCATCCCTCGAGGTTGACCACCAACTCGACCGGCGTGCCCCGCTTGATGACGAACAGCTTGCTGCCTCTTTGCGACGGCGCATCGTAGAGCACCGTCGCCACGTTGACGGTGCGATACTCGATCGCCAGCGCAGGCACGGCCAGGCCTGCAGCCAGCAACAGGCTCAACAGCCGCTTCATCGACAGGCCCTTACTGGATCGTCGCGGCGCCCGATGCATCCTTCGCCGCTTCCTGCAGTCGAGACATGTACAGGGCCTCGAAATTGACCGGCTGCAACAGAACCGGCGGGAATCCGGCACGGATCACGGCATCGGAAACGACTTCGCGAGCGTAGGGGAAAAGAATGTTGGGACAGGCAATCGACAGCAAGGGCTCCATATTCTCGCTTGGAACGTTCTGGATACGGAAGATGCCAGCCTGACCGACCTCGACGAGAAAGACTGTTTTCTCTTCGATCTTGGAAGTCACGGTGGTCGTCAAGGTAACTTCGAAGACACCCTCGCCGATACCCTGGGCATTGGTCTGCAACTGAATGCTGACCTTGGGAGCCTCTCGCTCGAGAAAAATCTGCGGTGCATTGGGTACTTCAACCGACAAATCCTTGATGTAGAGTTTCTCGATCGCAAATACGGGGTTGTCCTGCGTGGGGATTTCTTGTTCGCTCATGGTAATTCTTTGACCTTTGCTGTGAAATGGTGGGTAAAGCTCGGGAAGTGGGTGAGAGTGGGTGTCAAACGCTTTCACCCGCAAGCAAGGGCATCAGTTTGCCCGCACGATCGAGCGCAAGAAGCTCGTCGGAACCACCGACATGCGTCTCGCCGATGTAGATCTGAGGAACGGTGCGCCTGGCAGTTCTTTCGAGCATCTCGGCACGGCGCGCGGGATCCAGATCGATACGCACTTTCTCGATGTCCACGACGCCACGGGCGCGCAACAGTTGCTCGGCGCGAACACAGAAGGGACAGACAGCAGTCGAGTACATCAGCACACGCGGCATGGCGGTCATCTGCGTGCGCCTTTCTTGAGCGGCAGACCGGCTTCGACCCAGGCTACCGTACCACCGTCGAGCGTGTGCACCTTGGAGAAACCGAGCTTGGCCAGTGTCGAGCAGGCAGCGGACGAACGTGCGCCCGACTGGCAGACCAGGATCACCGGAGTGTCCTTGAACTGCTCCAGCTCGCCAACACGTTCCGCGAGCGATCCCGCAGGAATGTTGCGTGAATCGCAGAGGTGCCCGGAAACGTACTCATTGGGCTCGCGAATGTCGATCAGCTGCGCATTCTCGCGGTTGATCAGCAGTGTTGCCTGCGTCGGTGTGAGCGAATTGCCCCCCCCCCGGACGACGCACCGAGAGCCCCAGCAGCATCGCGCCACTCACCACGGCGACGGCTACCAGAAGAATGTTCTGTTGTATGAATTCCAATTGAAGCTCCAGAAACTGACACGGCTACGAACCCGGGCAACCCTCAAGACTCCGGCAAGACAAGCGTATGCCGGACGCAGGAGGTGCCCTAATCGCCGCAGAAAACCTCGCGCATCATGCCAATCAACTGCAGCGTGCGGGCGTCACCAACACGATAGTAGACCCGATTGGCGTCCTTGCGCGCGAGCAGAACGCCCTTTTCGCGAAGGATTGCAAGGTGCTGGGAAATATTGCTTTGCGAAGTGCCTACGGCCTCGACAATCTCTTGTACACAAGCATCCTGATCACCAATCACGCACAGAATCTTGAGGCGCAAGGGATGCGATATCGATTTCAGCGCACGTGCCGCCTGCTCGATATGTTCCTGCTTGTCGATGACACTGGTCCGGATAGGCACGATATGACCGAATCTCTGATTATCCTATAATCGCCGATTATAGAGCAATACTCTGACCGTGGGAGAAGCTCCCGCACCGTGACGAAAGTCACACCCCTGGACAGGTTCTCGCAAGCCGACCCAGGTTTCAGCAAGGCGTGTGTTACTCATCAACGAGAAACGACTCTTTTCCCTTCCGTACCGCCAGACGCGGCGGAACCAGGTCGACCATGGCCCGGCCAGTGCAAAGCGGCTCGACAGCGCCCCCGACGCGGCGGCGGCCCTTGTCGATCGGATCGTGATGCATCCGGATGATCTGCCGGCAGAGGTAGGTCGGAAGAGCTGGCGATGGCTGATCGACGTGCTGCTGCTTGCGGCGGCACTGCTGGCGGCCGGCAGCGCCGCCAGCGCAAGCCAGAACGCCATGGAAAAGGCAGCGGCCTCGCCGGGCCAAGTCGCCGAACGTCAGGACGACCTGAAATCTCTGCGTTCCCAGATCGATACGCTGCGCAAGGAAATCGCCAGCGCCGAAGGGTCGCGCAGAGATGCCATGGATCAGTTGCAGGATGCCGAGCGTGCCATCTCGTCCACCCAGCGTGGACTGCACGAGCTGACGACACAGATCGACAAGCTGAAGGTAAAGCTCAAGGATCTCGGCAGCCAGTCGCGCGAACTCGAACAGGAACTGAACGCACAACAGGCGCAACTGGAAAAGCTGCTCTACCGACAGTACCTGCGCGGCACCCCGGATCCGCTGCGACTGTTCCTCAACGGAGACGATCCCAATCAGCTGGCTCGCGATCTCCACTATCTCGAGGCGATTGGCCGGGCGCGGGGACAGATCCTGCGCGAAGTCGAGGCCACCCTGCAGCGCAAGCAGACGCTCGTCGCCGACACCCGCCAGCAGGCCGCACTATTATCCGCCAGCGAGGCCCGGCAGAAGGAAGAGCATGCCAAGCTGCTTGCCCAGCGCCAGCAGCGCCAGGCGATGCTCGACAGGCTATCGGATCAGATCATGGCGCAGCGGCGCGAGATCGGCAATCTGCAACGCGACGAAAAACGTCTGACCGAACTCGTTGATCGTCTATCGAAAATCATCGCCACCAGAGCAACCGAAGCGCGGGAGAGTCGCCGGGAGGCGCAACGGGCGGCGCCACGGGAAGCGCATCGACGTGAGGTGCCGCAGCCAGAAACATCCCAGGTGAAGCCCTTGCGAACACCGCCCGCCGACCGGGAGAAGCCGGAGCGCGTCATTGCGCCGCCCGCCGATGAAGATCCGGCAGGCAGTGCAGCGGCGCCGGATGCACGTGCAGAGAATCCACCGCCGGTCGCTGGCAAGCTTGCCAGAATGAAAGGGCAACTGCGCCTGCCGACTCACGGCTCGATCAGCAATCGCTTTGGTGCCCCGCGCCAGGAAGGCAGCACCTGGAAGGGTCTGTTCATCCTCGCCAGTACCGGCAGCGAGGTACGGAGCATCGCTGCCGGTCGGGTGGTTTTTGCCGAATGGATGCGCGGCTTCGGCAATCTGCTGATCGTTGACCATGGTGGCAGCTACCTGTCGATCTATGCCAACAACGATTCGCTGCGCAAACAGGTCGGCGACGAGGTGCATGCTGGCGAAGCAATCGCCACGGTGGGCAACAGCGGTGGGAATCCTGAATCCGGTTTATACTTTGAGCTTCGTCACCAAGGGAAACCGCTCGATCCGCTGGCTTGGGTTGGCCCGAAATGAGGTGCACACAGGAGTGAGACAAATGGGTAAGTTGAAACAGGCCGGACTGCTTTGCGCCGGGGTGGTTGGTGGCGTTCTGATCAGCCTGCAGTTTTCGGCGATCGCCGACAAGGAAACGCGCGCCAGTCTGCCTGTTGAGGAACTGCGCACCTTTGCCGAGGTGTTCAATGCCATCAAGACCGGCTACGTCGAGCCGGTCGACGACAAGAAGCTGATTACACATGCCATCAGTGGCATGCTCTCCAACCTCGACCCGCACTCGAGTTACCTCGACGCCGATGCTTTCAAGGATCTGCAGGTCGGCACGCAAGGCGAGTTCGGCGGCATCGGCATCGAAGTCGGCATGGAAGACGGACTGGTGAAGGTGGTTTCGCCGATCGAGGACACGCCTGCCTACCGTGCCGGAGTGAAACCCGGCGACATGATTTTCAAGATCGACGACACGCTGGTCAAGGGACTGACCCTGAGCGAAGCAGTCAAGCGCATGCGCGGCAAGCCGAAGTCCCAGATCCGGTTGTCGATCATCCGCAAGGGCGAAGCCAAACCGCTGGACATCACGCTGATGCGCGAAGTGATCAAGGTGCAAAGTGTCAAGTCGAAACTCCTCGACGACGGCTATGCTTATCTGCGCATCACCTCTTTCCAGGAAAATACCGGCGCTGCGGTGGTCAGGCATCTGACCGAACTCTTCAAGCCTGGTCCGCTCAAGGGCCTGGTACTCGATCTGCGCAACGATCCAGGGGGTCTGCTCAACAGCGCCGTCGGCGTCTCGGCGGCCTTCCTGCCGTCGGACATCCTGGTTACCTCGACCGATGGACGCACCCCCGATGCCAAGCACCGCTTTTCCGCATCGCCCGCAGACTATCTGCGCGGCAGTCGTGATGATTACATGAAGGCGCTGCCGCCCGAGGCACGCAAGGTGCCGATGGTGGTACTGGTCAATGGCGGCTCTGCTTCGGCGTCCGAAATCGTCGCCGGTGCGCTGCAGGACCACAAACGTGCGATCATCCTCGGCACCACGACCTTCGGCAAGGGCTCCGTGCAAACCGTCCTGCCATTGCCCGGGAACACCGCAATCAAACTGACGACCGCACGCTACTTCACACCGTCGGGCCGTTCGATCCAGGCCAAAGGCATCGTGCCGGACATCGTCGTCGAAGAGAATGCCAATGGCAGCTCGGCCGAGCGTTTGCGCGAAGCCAACCTTGATCACCACCTGGACAACAACAAGGATCCCACCCCTGCGGTCAAGGAGGCTCCCGCCAAACCGCCCAGCAAGGCTGCGCCGGTCAAGCCGAAAAGCGGCGCGACGAAGGAAGAGCCGGAAGAGACCTCCGAGATCCCGAGCCGCGAAATCGCTTCGAAAAAGGATTACCAGTTGAACCAGGCGCTGAATCTTCTGAAGGGTATGCAGATCATGCAGAGCCAGCGCTAAACTGGTCTTGCGGAGTGAAGAAAGTGAAACGACCCGAGGTGACAGCGCACAAGGCGGTTCCGATCCGCAAACAGAGGAACATCCTGTTTGCCAAGTTCCCGCCGGGCCAGGTACCTGAAGCCTGCGATTTCCTCGGCAGGCTTGAGGATCTGCAACTTGAACGGCGTGCGCAGCCGCGTGCTCTCGGCGTCGCCTACGATCTCCGCCGCCACTGCCTGCAGGAACTCGAAGGCACGCTCGAAGACCAGGGCTACCACCTCGACAACACGCTGATGAGCAAGATGATGCGGGCACTGATCTACTATGTCGAGGAAACGCAACTGCACAATCTCGAAGCCCCTGAACGGCCGCTCAAACGCTCGCAGTCGGAAGCCTACACGCACGCCTGGGAGCGCCATCTGCACGGCGACCACGACGACACCCCGCCGGAGTGGCGCGAATACAAGTAAGGCCCGGCCGATGAACGACGGACAGTTGCTGCGCTACAGCCGACACATCCTGCTGGAAGAAATCGGTGTCGAAGGGCAGCAACGGATACTCGAAGCGAAGGTGCTGATCGTCGGCGCCGGCGGCCTGGGCTCGCCGGCCGCACTCTATCTCGCGGCTGCCGGCGTTGGACGAATCACCCTCGCCGACGGGGATACGGTGGACCTCACCAACCTGCAGCGCCAGATTCTCCACACGCAGGAGCGCATCGGCCAGCCGAAAGCCCTGTCCGGGCAGGCCGCACTACGTGGAGTCAATCCCGAGGTGGTGGTCGAAGCGATCACCACCCGCCTGGCTGGCGCAGCACTGCAGGCCTTGATCGCCGATGCGGACGTGGTTCTCGATTGCTGCGACAACTTTGCCACCCGACACGCGGTTAACCGGGCCTGCGTCAGGCACCGTACGGCACTGGTTTCCGGCGCAGCGATCCGCTTTGCCGGACAGCTCGCGGTATTCGATAGCAGTCGCGATCACACTCCCTGTTACCACTGTCTGTTTCCCGAAGCCGATGCGGTCGAAGAGGAACGCTGCGCGGTGATGGGGGTATTCGCACCGCTCACCGGCATCATCGGCACGATGCAGGCAGCCGAAGCCCTCAAGCTGATCACCGGATGCGGCGAGGTGGTGCTTGGCCGTCTCTGGTTACTCGATGGGCTGTCGATGGAATGGCGCAGCATCAAGTTCGGACGGGACCCGGAGTGTCCGGTATGCGCCGGGCTCAACTGAAGCGGGCGAGCAGACGCAGGTCGGGACCCAGCGAACGGACGTCGCGAATCGCCAGCATGTGCCGGGCAGCCAGCGATTCCAGCGCCGGCAGGTCGAACATGCCGCGCGCCGCATCACCGATCAGACAGGGAGCGAGATAGAGCAGCAGTTCATCGACCAGAGCTGCGCGCAGCAGCGAACCACTGAGTCCGAAACCGGCCTCGGCATGCACTTCGTTGATGCCACGCCGGGCGAGTTCGTTGAGCAGGGCCGGCAGATCCACCTGTCCAGCGGGCCCGGGCAGAAGCACGACTTCGGCGCCGCGCTGCCGCAGAGCAGCGATCCTGGCGCGGGCATCGACAGCGGCGGCGACCAGCACCGTGCCATCGTCGAGCACTCTGGCGTCGAGCGGCAGTTCGAGGCGGCTGTCTACGACCACCTTCAAGGGCTGACGCAATTCTCCGGACAGGTCTTCCACAGCACGCACATTGAGTTGCGGATTATCGTGGCGAACCGTGCCGATGCCGGTCAGGATCGCACAGGCACGCGCTCGCCAGCGATGGCCATCCTGCCGTGCCGCCGGGCCGGTCAGCCACTGGCTGGCACCATTCTGCAGCGCCGTCTTGCCATCGAGGCTAGCCGCCAGCTTCAGCCGCAGCCATGGCCGGGAACGAGTCATGCGTGCGACGAAGCCGATATTGATTTCGTGCGCCTCGGCAGCCAGCAAGCCACACTCGGCCAGCAGTCCGGCCGCGCGCAGGCTGGCCAGCCCCTGCCCGGCGACCAGTGGATTGGGATCCTGCATCGCGGCGACCACCCTTGTCACCCCGGCGGCCAGCAGCGCTGCGGCGCAGGGAGGCGTTCGGCCATGGTGACTGCAGGGTTCGAGGGTGACATACACGGTAGCCCCACGCGCTTTCTCGCCAGCGGCCTGCAAGGCGTGAACTTCGGCATGCTCCGCCCCGGCACGCACATGCCAGCCTTCACCGACGACCTGTCCGGCGTTGACGATGACACAGCCGACGCGCGGATTGGGCGTCGTGGTGTACAGGCCGCGCTCGGCAAGGCGAAGCGCAAGCGCCATGAATTGGTGATCCGCCGCGCTGAACGCCGGCGCCATCAACGGCCGAGTGGCTGCGTAGGATGCGGCACTTCTGGGGAAACTTCGCGAATGACCTTGGAGAACTCGTCTACGTCCTCGAAATTCCGATACACCGAAGCGAAGCGGACGTAAGCCACCTTGTCGAGTTTCTTCAACTCGCGCATGACCATTTCACCCAGCTTCTCCGAAGCCAGTTCGCGCTCGCCCAGCGCCAGCAGTTTTTCCTCGATACGGGCAATCGCCGCCTCGACGGCCTCGACGCTGACCGGTCGCTTGCGCAGCGCCAGCCAGAGACTGGCGGCAAGTTTTTCGCGGTCGAAATCGACCCGCGAGCCGTTCTTCTTGATGACTTGCGGGAGGCGCAAGCCAGCCCGCTCATAAGTCGTGAAGCGCTTGTCGCAGGTCAGACAGCGTCGCCGCCGCCGCACGATGTCGCCGTCGTCGTTGATGCGGGTGTCGGCGACGGCGGTTTCGTCAGCGCCGCAGAACGGGCATTTCATCTCGCCGAGCCGCCATAGACCGGGAATTTCCGGCACAGCTTCGAGACATCGGCGCGCACTCGCGCCAGCACATCGGCGTCGGTGGGCGCATCGAGCACATCGGCGATCAGGTGGGCAACCTGCTCGGATTCGATCTCGGTGAAACCGCGCGTGGTCATCGCCGGCGAACCGAGGCGGATACCCGAAGTCACGAAGGGCTTCTGCGGATCGTTCGGGATGGCATTCTTGTTGACCGTCATGTGTGCGGCGCCGAGCAGCGCCTCGGCATCCTTGCCGGTAATGTTCTTGGCGCGCAGATCGACCAGGAAGACGTGCGATTCGGTGCGACCCGAGACGATGCGCAGTCCCCGTTCATCTGCCAACACCCTTGACAGTACGCGGGCGTTGGCGACCACCTGCTCCTGGTAATCACGGAAAGCAGGCGTCAGGGCCTCCTTGAAGGCCACCGCCTTGGCCGCGATCACATGCATCAGGGGGCCGCCCTGCAGACCGGGGAAAATCGCCGAATTGATCGCTTTTTCGTGCTCGGCCTTCATCAGGATGACGCCGCCGCGCGGGCCGCGCAGCGTCTTGTGCGTCGTCGAGGTAACGACATCAGCATAGGGTACCGGGTTGGGATAGCAACCGGCAGCGATCAGGCCTGCGTAGTGCGCCATGTCGACCATGAAAATCGCGCCGATTTCCTTGGCAACCTTGGCAAAACGCTCGAAGTCGATATGCAGCGAGTATGCCGACGCACCGGCGATCAGGATGCGCGGCTTGTGCTCGCGCGCCAGCGCTTCCATCTGCGCGTAGTCGATCGCTTCGTTCCGGTCGAGACCATAGGCCACGACCCTGAACCACTTGCCGGACATATTGAGCGGCATGCCGTGTGTGAGATGGCCACCTTCGGCAAGACTCATTCCCATGATGGTGTCGCCCGGTTTGGCAAAAGCCATCAGCACTGCCTGATTGGCCTGCGACCCGGAATTGGGCTGAACGTTGGCGGCTTCGGCAGCAAACAGTTTCTTGAGGCGGTCGATAGCCAGTTGCTCGGCGACGTCGACATGTTCACAGCCGCCGTAATAGCGCTTGCCGGGATAACCTTCGGCATACTTGTTGGTCAGTTGCGAACCCTGCGCGGCCATCACCGCGCGGCTCACATAGTTCTCGGAGGCGATCAGCTCGATATGCTCTTCCTGACGCCGATTTTCGTTCTCGATGACCTTCCAGATCTCGGGATCCACTTTCGCCAGGGTGTCTTTATCGGAAAACATGATGCGCCTCTCAAGCCTTGAAAAGGCCCGAATTGTAGCACGCGTGGCGGTTCCCGGATTTGGCAGCCGGGAAGCCCTCAATAAGCAGCAGGTTTTTGCCAGGCTGCTGGTTTACCAGCGGGAGCGGCATTACCGTTCAACCAGAGCATGCCTGCCTACGGCTGGCTCGCATTGACGGCAGCCGCCTCAGCGCAGGTTTCGCTGACCGGGGTGACGGTGACGGCAACGTCGAGTTCGTGCGCGTCACCACCGAGAATGACGCCGCGCAGCGGGGAGACGTCGGAAAAATCGCGCCCCCAGGCGAGCGTGATGTGCTGCGTGTCGGGCAACAGGTTGTTGGTCGGATCGAAGTCCACCCAGCGCCCGCCTTCGAGTCCCGGGCAATACACCGAAACCCAGGCGTGCGAAGCGTCGGCGCCGACCATGCGCGGCTTCCCTGGTGGCGGATGGGTGAGCAGGTAGCCGCTGACGTAACGCGCGGCGAGGCCCTGCGAACGCAGGCAGGACAGCATCAGGTGCGCGAAGTCCTGACAAACGCCACGCTTTTCGGCCAGCACCTCGAGAACCGGGGTAGCGACGGTCGTTGCCTCGGGGTCGAACTCGAACTCGTTGTAGATGCGGCTCATCAGCGCCTGCACCGCTTCCAGTACCGGCCGGCCAGGGGTGAAGCAGGGTCTGGCATAAGCGGCAAACTCGCGCTTGACGCGCACATAGGGCGATTCGAACTGGAAACAGCTGGCGTCGAGCAGGACGGGACGAGAACCGTAGGCAAGTGCGTCTCGCACCGTTTCCCACGCCGGCGAAGCGCGCAGGTAGCGGGGTGATGATGCTGGTTGCGGCGGCCTGGCTTCGCCAGCATTCGTGGTCGCGCCGCCCATCAGGACAGTGAGTGCGTCAACCGGCAAGTGCGGCAATACCTCGATGGTGCTCTCGGCGCGGACGCTGAGGCTGTCGTGCGGAAATTCGATCGTCAGCTCCCGCACCGGATTGCCGAAGCAATCATGGCGCTCACGCGCAGTGGTTACTTCCGGAGCCACGCTGATCTGATGCGCCAGACAGCGCTGCCAGGCACATTCGCGCGGCGTCAGATGCAGGAGCTGGCGCGACAGCGACACCGGGCTGTCGTAGCTGTAGATCGTCTCGTGAACAATGTGATAGCGGGCGGCGCTCGGGTTCACGGCGATCACGAGGTGAGGGTGGGCCGACTGACGTCGCTGACATGACTGAAATAGCGCATCGCCAGGCGGTCCGAAAGCGTTGCCGCGGCGAGTGAAACCTCGCCGAGGATCGCTGCCAGCGCGAGGCAGGGATCGCAGGCACGACACTCGCTGAAGCTCTGCCCCTCGAAACGCCCGAGGTCGAAGCCTTGCAGGCGCGCCAGCTCTTGGCGCAGGGCCTGGTCACGCGGACCGCCGAGCAGGCGCGTCAGGTTGTCGAGGTAACGGACGAGGATTTGCAATTGGAAGGCCACCGAATGCGGGTTGCCTTCGTCGAAGACGATCAGGTCGAGCGTCGGCAGGACCTGTGGCTGGGTCATGTAGCGCGAACGGTAGGTGATGATGCTGTCGGTCAGTTCGAGCAGCCATTCCAGGCTGCCGGCAGCACGTGTCGAGTCCAGGAGCAGGAACTGCGCGACGGTGTTGGCGAGGAAAACGAGTCTTTCGATCCGCCTGCCGATGATCAGAAAACGCCAGCCGTCGTCACGGGTCATGTTGTCCATCGCAAAACCGGCCAGCGAGGAGGAAACGAGCAGAACCTGGTCGAGGAAGGCGAGCACCTCGCTGAGCTCGGGTTGGCCGACTTCGGCCACGGTCTTGGCGTAGCGTTGCAACTGTTGTTGCAGACGATTGATCGCATGCCAGTTGTCGAGCGAGAAACGCTCGCGTACCTGCGTGGCGACCCACAGCAGGCGGCGAATGTCGCCCGCGAGGCCCTCGCCCGATTCCTTGCCACAAACTGCGGCAAGCAGTTGCGCTTCGAGTGACAGCTCGGGCGCTGGCGGGCCGATCTTTGTAGGACTGCCCGTCTCGGCTTCGCTGACGGCCGGCAACAACTGCAGGGCACGGCAGAGGTCGAAAGCCGAGGTCAGTGCCGGCAGAATGTCGGCGCCGGTATCCACCAGACGTGACAGCGCGACGCGCAGGAGGCGCGAGGTCTTGTCGGTTCGTTCGGCGTAACGGCCGAACCAGTACAGGTTCTCGACCACTCGCGACGACAGGTTGCGACCGCCGCGCACCAGGTCGGCTTTGCCGACCGAGTGCTTGAGCAGGCTGAAGGTATTGACCGCCTGGTCGGTCAATACCCAGGTGTCCTTGCTCGAGCCGCCGCGCTGCATCGAGATGACCCGCGCATTGGAAGCCGCAGAGACGCGCGTCAGGCCACCCGGCATCACCACGTAGCCGCTCGGGGTGGCGGCGACAAAGACGCGCAGGCCCACACCGCGCGGCAGCAGATGACGGTCATGGCGGGTACTCCAGGTCGGCGCCTCGGAAAAATTGACCAGTTCCTGGGCGACATAGGCCTGTGGCCGCGTCTTCAGGCGGGCGATCATTTCTTCGCGCGGGCTGCCGATCAGTTCGTTACCAAAGACCGGATCGAAACGCTGTGAGGGATACGAGCCCTTGATCACCAGTTTGTCGAGGTGCTCGATGGTGAACTCGAGCGCCGCCTGCTCGCCGCACCACCAGGTGGCTACGGAAGGCATTGCCAGCGGCTCACCGAGCAGCTTTTCGCAGGCGCCGGGCAGAAATCCCGGCAGTGCCGCGGATTCGAGCAGGCCGCTGCCAAGGGCATTGGCGACCAGCACCTTGCCGGCACGCACGGCCTGCAAGAGTCCCGGCACGCCGAGTGCCGAATTGCCGCGCAGTTCGAGTGGATCGCAGTAGTCATCGTCAAGCCGGCGCAGAATCGCATGCACGCGGCGCAGGCCACTGAGCGTGCGCATGTAGACGCAGTCACCGCGCACCGTCAGATCATGTCCCTCGACCAGCGGGAAACCGAGATAGCGCGCCAGATAGGCGTGTTCAAAGTAGGTTTCGTTGTAGGGCCCCGGGGTCAGGAGAACGATCAGCGGCGCCTCGCTGGCCGGCGCTGCCCAGTAGGCGAGACTGTCCTGGAGTTGGCGGAAGAAGGAAGCGAGATGCTGGACATGCAGGTCGCGGAACTGTTCGGGAAAGACGCGGCCAATGATGGTCCGGTTTTCGAGCGCGTAACCCGCACCCGAAGGCGCCTGCGTGCGGTCGGCGATTACCCACCAGCGGCCGTCAGGCGAACGTGCGAGGTCAACGGCGCAAAGATGCAGGTAGATATCACCAGCCGGTCTGACCCCCTGGCATGGCCAGAGAAAATTGTTGTGGCCAAAGACCAGTGCCGGCGGCAGGCTGCCGTTCTTCAGCAACTCCTGCGGACCATACAGATCCTTGAGCACGGCGTTGAGCAGGCGCGCGCGCTGCGTCACGGCGCTGGTCAGTTCCTGCCACTCGCCGGTTGACAGGATCAACGGCAAAGGATCGAGCTCCCATGGCCGATCGGCGCCCTTCAGGTCGGCATAGACATTATAGGTGACGCCATTTTCGAGAATGCGCCGGCGTACGTAATCGACCCGGTGGCGCATCTGCTCGGGTGTTGCCGCATCGAGGTGGGCAAGGAACGGTTGCCACGCCGGGCGAACACTACCGTCCTCGGCGAGCATTTCGTCGAAACGGTCGGTTTTCTTCTGGTAACTGGAAAGCAGGGATTGCGGCATGAAAAAAAGCGCAGGAGTGCTTGCTCCTGCGCCGAGTAGTTTCAGGATCGCCGCAAGTCTAACGTAAACGGGAAGCCGGTATTGATTGGTGCGGGCTGTATATCGATTTCACCAGGCGTGTGGCCAAATGGCGTGAAGCGCGCCAGACGGCGACCTTCCGCCTCGTTGGCGTTGACCGGGTAGCGGTCGGGGTTGCGTCCACCGGGGTGTTCGACGTGATACTGGCAACCCCCGAGCGAGCGCTTCATCCAGGTATCGACGAGGTCGAAAACCAGTGGCGCGTGCACACCAATCGTCGGATGCAGCGCCGATGGCGGATGCCAGGCCCGGTAACGCACGCCGGCCACAAACTCACCCGGCTTGCCGGTCGAGCGCATCGGCAAGGCGCGGCCGTTGCAGCCGATCACATAACGATCACTGGCCATGCCGGTCACCTTGAGCTGCACCCGTTCCAGCGAGGAGTCGACGTAGCGCACGGTGGCACCGACTGCCCCCTGCTCGCCCATCACATGCCAGGGTTCGAGGGCATGCCGCAGTTCCAGCTCGATGCCCAGCGCCGTGATGCGGCCGTGCAACGGAAAACGGAACTCGAAATGCGGCGCAAACCACGCGCTTTCAAGTGCATAACCGGCGCCGCGCAATTCACTGAGCACGTCTTCGAAATCCTGTTGCACGAAGTGCGGCAGCATGAAGCGGTCGTGCAGTTCGGTTCCCCAGCGCACCAGGCGCTCCGGCGCGTAGGGGGTACGCCAGAAGCGGGCGATCAGCGCCCGCAGCAGTAGCTGCTGGGCCAGCGACATGCGCGCGTGCGGTGGCATTTCGAAAGCGCGCATTTCCAGCAGACCGAGGCGACCGGTGGGGCCATCGGGAGAGTACAGCTTGTCGATGCAGAACTCCGCGCGGTGCGTATTGCCCGTCGAGTCGATCAACAGATTGCGCAGCACGCGGTCGATGATCCAGGGGGCGATGCACTCCGCCCCTTCGGCAGTCGGTTGCGGGAACTGGCTGAAGGCGATCTCCAGTTCATAGACCGAATCGTTGCGCGCCTCGTCGACTCGCGGCGACTGACTGGTCGGGCCGATGAACAGGCCCGAGAAAAGATAGGACAGCGATGGGTGGTTATGCCAGTAACTGATCAGGCTGCGCAACAGGTCCGGGCGGCGCAGGAAAGGCGAGTCGAGGACGCTGGCACCACCGAAGACGAAGTGGTTGCCACCGCCGGTGCCGGTGTGGCGACCGTCGAGCATGAACTTTTCCGTACAGAGACGCGACAGATGCGCAGCTTCATAGAGATGTGTCGTCCTTTCGACGAGTTCATCCCAGTTTGCTGACGGCTGAATGTTGACTTCGATCACCCCGGGATCGGGCGTCACCCGGAAGTTGGTCAGGCGCGGATCCGACGGCGGCTCGTACCCTTCGACGATGACCGGTGTGGCCAGTGCCGCGGCCGTGGCCTCGACCGCGGTCACCAGTTCGAGGTAGTCATCGAGCGTCTCGGTCGGCGGCATGAAGATATACAACACGCCATTGCGTGCCTGCGTCGACAAGGAGGTGCGCGTGACCAATGCCGGCGACAGGCTTCCTGGCTCGCCAGCATCCCCGGCAGCATGCGCCAGCGACTCGGCGGCACGGTCGAGCGCCTGCTCGGAAAAGTGTTCGCTGGTGACCGCGGCGGCTTCGGCGCTCAGGCTCTCACTGTGGCTGACCGCATAGCGTGCCTGCATATCTGCATGGTCGGGTAGCGGTGAAAAGCGTTGCGTAGGATCGGGAGAATGAATGTACGGATAGTCGGATTTGGCCACCCAGGGTTGCGAGTCCAGCGGCAGGCGGTAGCCGATTGGCGAATCGCCCGGCACCAGATAGCAACGACCCGCGCGCAGGAACCATGGCCCGCTTTGCCAGCCACCCTGCGGCCGGCGCTTGAGCGGCAGGACATAGCCGACCACCTTGTCGAGCCCCTGACGAAAAACCTTCGCCAGACGGTCGCGTTCAATCGGGTCGTCGAGGCGGGCATTGAAGGGATCGACGTTGACCGGCAGGCGATGTTCGCGCCAGAGGTAATAGTACACATCTTCGAAGGCCGGGAATACATGCTTCGGGTCGAGCGTTAGCAACTCGGCGAGTTTGATCAGGAAGCGCCCGGCAAGAACTTCGTCGGCACCGTAGTCGCGGGTTTCGTCGGCATACAGCGCCGGATTGTTCCACACCGGCTGGCCATCACGCCGCCAGAAGCAGTTCAGCGACCAGCGCGGCAACTGTTCGCCAGGATACCATTTGCCTTGCCCGAAATGCTGCAAACCCTGCGGCGCGTACCGCGCACGCAGGCGCTGAAAGATTTCCGCGGCGCGCAGGCGTTTGGTCGGCCCGAGCGCGTCGATGTTCCATTCGGCGCCGTCGTGGTCGTCAATCGAGACGAAAGTCGGTTCGCCGCCCATCGTCAGGCGCACGTCGGCACTGACCAGATCCGCGTCGATCTGATGGCCGAGCGCTTCGATCGCCGACCATTGTGCTTCGTCATAGGGCTTGGTGACCCTGGGCGCTTCCCAGACGCGCTCGATTTTCATGTGGTGCTCGAACTCGCATTCACAGGCCTCGGTGAAGCCCGTGATCGGTGCCGCCGAAGACGGTTGCGGCGAACACGCCAGCGGAATGTGCCCTTCCCCGGCGAACAGGCCCGAGGTCGGATCGAGGCCGATCCAGCCGGCGCCCGGCAGGTACACCTCGCACCAGGCGTGCAGGTCGGTGAAGTCATGGTCGGTTCCCGATGGACCATCCAGCGATTTGACGTCGGGCACCAGCTGAATCAGGTAACCCGAAACGAAGCGCGCCGCCAGGCCGAGATGGCGCAGCACCTGCACCAGTAACCAGGCGGAGTCACGGCAAGAGCCACGCGCCAGTTCGAGGGTTTCCTCGGGCGTCTGCACGCCGGGCTCGAGACGGATGACGTAACCCACTGCTCGCTGCACCTGCCGGTTCAGGTCGACCAGAAAATCGACGCTGGCGCGCGGCTCGGAGGGAACCGTCTCCAGGAAACTACGCAGCAGCGGCGTCAGCGGCAAACGGTGCAGATAGGGTTCGAGTTCTTCCTGTTGCCACGCTTCGTATTTGAAAGGAAAGGTCGTCGCATAGGGTTCAGGAAAGAAATCGAACGGATTGATCACCGACATGTTGACCACCAGATCGACTTCAACGCAAAACTCGCGCGTCTTCTCCGGGAATACCAGGCGCGCCAGGTAATTCGCCTGCGGATCCTGCTGCCAGTTGATGAAATGCTGTGCGGGACTGACCTTCAGCGAGTAGCTGAGGACCGGGGTGCGCGAATGCGGTGCCGGGCGCAGCCGAACGACCTGCGGAGACAGATCGATCAGGCGGTCGTAGCGATAGTGTGTAAGATGATTCAGGGCAACATGTATGGACACGGTCAGCTCCGGGACAAAAGATCAGAATTTACAAGCAAGAATCGCACCATTTATTGGCATCCTCCAGGCGCGCTACGGCGCAAGCTTGCGCGCAGTCGCGATGCCTCTGGCCAACTCAGCCCTGCAGGTGCTGCAGCAAGTCGGTTTCCAATTTAACACGGCCGGCGCTTTCCTCGAGATGTCCGCCGCTGATCAGGAAAGTATCCTCGACCCGCTCGCCAAGTGTGGCGATCTTGGCGGTGTGCAGATTGGCCCGATGTCTGGCCAGTTCGCTGGCAATGACGAACAGCAGGCCGGGACGATCGGCGGCAACGACGGTGAGCACGAACAATTTGCCGGTTTCGTCGGCTTCGAGGCTGACCAGCGGCTGGATACTCACCAGCGTTTGAATCGGGAAATGTTTCACCTGCCGCGAGATGCGTCCGTTGGCGGGGACGTCCAGTGGCGCCTGGTGAGCCAGCCGATCTCCGAGTTCGTGCTCGATATAACTGATCATCGCGCGGTCACTGTCGCGATCGGAAACGTCGAGCAGTATGAAAGTGTCGAGCGCGTAGCCATGCTGCGTGGTGTGGATCTTGGCGTCGACGATGCTGTAACCGGCGCGACTGAAGAAGCCAACCATACGCACGAAGAGGTCTGCCTGATCGTGCGTGTAGACCATCACTTCCAGCCCCTCGCCAAACGGATTCAGGCGGGCCACGACCACCGGTCGGTCGGCCTCGATACGTTCGTGCAGCGCGCGCGCGTGCCAGGCGATTTCCTCGGCCGATTGACGCAGAAAATACACCGTATCGAGTTGTTTCCACAGGCGCTCATGCGCAGCCTCGGGAAGCGCGAGATAGCGCATCAGACGCAATGCCTCCTGCTGACGCTGCGCGATGACGCCCTGCGTCATCAGCGTTTCGTCACCCGAGAGCAGGAAGCGCCGGGTGGCCTGGAACAGTTGCTCGAGTAATTGTCCCTTCCAGGCATTCCAGACCTTCGGACTGGTTCCGCGGATGTCGGCGACGGTCAACAGGTAGAGTGCGATCAAGTGCCGTTCGTCACCGACGATGCTGGCGAATTGGGCAACTACGCCAGGGTCGGAGATGTCCTGCTTCTGCGCGATCCTGGACATCAGCAGGTGCTGGCGAACCAGCCAGACAATGAGTTCGGTATCTTCTGCAGCCAGGCCGTGCTGTTCGCAGAATTCCCGCGCATCGACCGCGCCGAGTTCCGAGTGATCGCCGCCGCGCCCCTTGGCGATGTCGTGAAACAGAGCCGCAATGTAGAGGATCCAGGGATTGCCGAGGTCGCTGATCAGACGGCTGCAGAAAGGATACTCGTGCGCGAACTCCTCCATCGAGAAGCGGCGCAAGCGGCGCACGACCTGCAGGATATGCTGATCGACGGTGTAGACGTGGAACAGGTCATGCTGCATCTGCCCGACGATGCGTCCGAAACTGGGCAGATAGCGACCGAGGATGCCCAGTTGGTTCATGCGCCGGAACTCCTGGACCAGATGGCGTTCCTGCTTGAAGATCTGCAGAAAAAGTGCACGGTTGTCCAGGTTGCTGCGGAAATCATCGTCGATCAGTTTGCGTGCTCGCCACAGGGCGCGCTGCGTGCGCGCGCTCATTCCCTTCAACTCGGCATGTTTCTGGAGCAGCAGAAAGGCTTCGAGGATGGCACCGGGGGTTTGCTTGAACACGTCCTCGTGCACCACGTCGAGAAACTCGTGCGCATTCTGGAAGCGTTCGTTGATCCTTTGCGGCGGCTCTTCCGGCGGGGGGAACAAAGCTGCGCCGATATTCTGCAGGACGATCGCATTGATCTGGGTCACCGTTTTGGCGGTCCGGTAGTATTTCTGCATCAGGCGCTCGCTGGAGCGAAGGTTGGCTGTGGCGGCGAACCCGAGCTGTTCGGCCAGGGCGGTCTGGTACTCGAAGAGCAGGCGATCTTCTCGGCGTCCGGCGTGCAGGTGCAAGTGAATGCGCAGGCGGCACAGAAAGGCCTCGCAGGCGCTGAGAAGCTCTTCCTCTTCTTCGGTGATGAAGCCGCGTTGTTCGAGGTCCTTCCAGCACTTGCCAAAGCCTGCTGCCTGTGCAATCCACAGGATGAGTTGCAGATCGCGCAACCCGCCTGGCCCTTCCTTGCAGTTCGCCTCGAGACTGTAAGGAGTGTCGCTGAAGCGCTGATGCCGGTCCTCCTGCTGGATGCGCTTGCTCTGGAAGAAGGCCTGTGCGTCCAGACTGCCCCGGATGAGTGATGACAAGCCCTGAAACAGGCTGCCACTGCCAACCAACAGGCGAGCTTCGATCATCGCCGTCTGCACCGTGATGTCGCCGGCAGCTTCCTCCAGACACTGCTCGATGGTGCGCACGCTGTGGCCGGTTTCCAGCCCGACATCCCAGAATACGCAGATCAGTTGTTCGATCCGAGTGGTCAGCACGTCGTCCGCTTGCTCCGGCAGCAGGATCAGCAGATCGACATCGGAGGCCGGGTAAAGTTCGCCGCGTCCGTAGCCGCCCACCGCAATCAACGCCAGCGAAGCCGGCAATGCAAGATCGCTCCAGAGTTCGCACAGCACTTCGTCGACCAGCTGGCAGCGTTCGTGCAGCAGGCGAGTGGCGTCGCCCCCGGCAAGGAATCGCTCGCGGATCAGCCGCTGCCCATCCCGCAGGCGGGTTTTCAGGCGCGAGATCAAGGCGCTGCGCGCCACCGTCTCTACTTTCATCGCGGCCGGCCCGATTGCAGAGGCCGGCAAGCACGCAGCAGTGGCAGCAGCCAGCGCCGCGTCAATATGGACCAGCGCTGCAGCCCACCCTGCATGAGCAGCCAGGGCCAGACAAGCAGGGGATACGCCTGCCAGCGTTCCTGTTCGAGCAGCGCCAGCAGGATCTGCTGCGCCATACCCCAGTAGGATGAACTGTCGCGTTCCCCGGTCAGCAGCGCTGCCTCACGACAGGCGACCCGCCACAGTTCCTCGGCGCGGCTGTCGCTCACGCCGGCCCTGCCAGCCAGCCAGGGGAGAATCATTGGTGTCTTCATCTTTATCCGCCTTGTCAACGATGCCGGCAGGTGTCAGTCAAGAGACTGACACAGCACGGCGAAGTACTTCCCGAGAGATCAGATGACGAGCTTCGGGCACACCTGGTAGCTCAAGCAAAATTCGTGCGCACCAGCATTCTGGCTGGTATGCCTCTTGCTAGCCTCAGAGTAGCCGAGGCGTGATCGATTGAGGCTGCGCGCCGGCAGCAACGCATTCTGGGTGCCTGACAGGCGTAAACGATCAACGGGAGTTGCAGCGCAAGCAGCGGCGAGCACAGCGCCGGTGCGAAATTGACGAACGTGGCCCCAAGGCGGTGCGCCTTGCGCGGCAAGGCGAATCGGGACCGTGGGGGGCTGCCCAGGCCGTTCCGCCGGCCACATTGCACGGCAATTGATGCCATCGAAGAACTGATGAGGAGGAATACCATGATCACCGGACGTAATGCCACGCTGAGCATTCACGGCGAGGCGCCTGTGCCTGTTGCAGTCCTGACGCCGACCCACGGTAACGATTGTCTCGACATTCGTACGCTGGGTGGCAGGAGCGGTCGCTTCGCCTACGATTCGGGTTTCGAGTCGACCGCCAGTTGCAAGTCGAAAATCACCTTCATCGATGGCGAGAAGGGCGAACTCCTCCATTACGGATACCCGATCGAACAACTTGCCGAACAATGCGACTTTCTCGAAGTGGCTTATCTGCTGAAAAATGGCGAGCTGCCGAATGCCGCGCAGAAACAATGCTTCGAGTCCGCGATCCGCAAGCAGGCTTCGGTACATGAACAGATGGTCAAGTTCTATCAGGGCTTTCGTCGGGATGCCCGTCCGATGGCGGTGATGGTTGGAGTGGTCGGCGCCTTCTCGGCTTTCCATCATGACGCTGCCGACTTCTCCGACGCCGAGCGGCGCAAGCTCAGCTTCCTTCGCATTGTGGCCCGCATGCCGACGATTGTCGCCATGGCCTACAAGTACTCGATCGGCGAGCCATTCATGAGCCCGCGCCCCGATCTCAGCTACACCGCCAATTTCCTGTACATGATGTTCGGCACCCCGCGCGAAACGTACCGGCCGAATCCGCTCCTGGTGCGCGCGCTCGACAGGCTGTTCATCATGCATGCCGAGAATGGGCAGGATGCTGCAACCTCGACGGTACGAATGGCCGGTTCCTCTGGCGCAAACCCGTTTGCCTGCGTTGCCGCGGCGATTGCCTGCCTGTCAGGCCCTGCACATGCAGGTGCCAGCGAGGCGTGCCTGGCGATGCTCGAAGCGATCGGCGATGTCGCACGGCTTGCTGAGTTCGTCGCCCGCGCCCGCAATGATCACGACAGTCTCCGGCGGATCGGCTTTGGCCACCCTGTCTACACCAACTTCGACCCAAGGACCAGGCTACTGCGCGAAGTGTGCGATGCATTGGTACAGGAACTGGGGCTGGAGAATCAGCCTCTGTTCCAGGTGGCGAAAGCCCTGGAGAAAACTGCGCTCGAAGATCCGTATTTTGTCGAGAACAAACTCTACCCAAACGTGGACTTCTACTCGGCCATCGTACAGAAGGCCCTCGGTATACCGGCTTCGATGTTCGCCTGCATCTTCGCACTGGCCCGCACCGCGGGATGGATGGCGCAGTGGGAAGAAATGCTGGGCGATCCCGAATACAAGATCGCGCGTCCGCGTCAGCTCTACACTGGTGTAAACAGACGTAACCTGCCATCGCCAGCCTGAGCGACGCTGACGAGACTACAATGATCGATTCAGGCCTACGACGCGACATGGCTGTCGTCCTGATCCGGAAAGATCGAAGAATGCTGCCACGATCCGAATCGCATCGGCGATGCACCAAGCAAGTGCCTTCTCTGGTAGCGTCGCACCATTTGTTGGCATAGACACAGTCGTCGAGCTTGCGGGTGCTTGCTGTTGTGTGCTTTCAATTTGTTGGCACGATTTCTGCTTACACTTTAGGGACCTAACTGGTGGTGAGTATCATGAGCGCAGATTTCTACAACGAGATGTACGATTCGACAGGCACGCTGCGGCCCCATTACCGGGTATTTGCAGAGTGGCTGGCAGCGATGCCGGTCGAGCGCCTGGAGCGCAAGCGAGTCGAGGCCGATACCGCATTTCATCGCGTCGGCATCACTTTTGCCGTCTACGGCGAGGAATCCGGGACCGAACGTCTGATTCCCTTCGACATCATCCCGCGCATCATCCCGGCGGCTGAATGGCAGTCGCTGCAGACTGGACTATGGCAGCGGGTACAAGCACTAAATGCTTTCCTGCACGACATCTATCATGAGCAGGCGATCCTCAAGACCAACCGCATTCCGCCTGAGCAGGTACTGAACAACGCACAGTTTCGCCCCGAGATGATCGGCATCGACGTGCCGTCGGGCATTTACGCCCACATCGCCGGAGTCGATATCGTGCGTGCCGGGGCCGGCGAGTCCTATGTCCTCGAAGACAACCTGCGCGTGCCATCGGGCGTCTCGTACATGATCGAAGACCGCAAGATGATGATGCGGCTCTTTCCCGAGCTTTTTTCGCAGCAGATGATTGCCCCGGTCCAGCATTACCCGGACATGCTGCTGGAAAACCTGCGCTCGGTGGCGCCCAAAGGAGTGACCGATCCGACCGTCGTGTTGCTGACACCGGGAGCCTACAACAGCGCCTACTTCGAACATACCTTCCTGGCGCAGCAGATGGGCGTCGAACTCGTCGAAGGAAGAGACCTCTTCGTCAAAAACGAAACCGTGTTCATGCGTACCACGCAGGGCCCGCAGCGGGTCGATGTCATCTACCGACGTCTCGATGATGACTTCCTGGATCCGCTGGTCTTCAACAAGGATTCGATGCTCGGCGTTCCGGGACTGCTTGCCGCCTACCGTGCCGGCCATGTCACGCTGGCCAATGCCATCGGCACGGGTGTCGCCGATGACAAGTCGATCTACCCTTACGTACCGGAGATGATCCGCTTCTACCTCGGCGAGGAACCGAAGCTCAACAATGTCCCGACCTGGATGCTGCGCAAGCCGGATGACCTGAAATACGTGCTGGCGCATCTGCCGGAACTGGTGGTCAAGGAAGTGCATGGCGCCGGCGGCTACGGCATGCTGGTCGGGCCGGCGTCGAGCAAATCCGAGATCGAAGAGTTCCGCGCCCGCATCGTTGCCTGTCCGGAGAAGTACATTGCGCAGCCCACGCTGGCCTTGTCCAACTGCCCGACTTTCGTCGAGGCTGGAATCGCTCCGCGTCACCTCGACCTGCGTCCCTTTGTTCTCTCGGGCAAGCGCGGTATCGGAATGGTGCCGGGCGGCCTGACCCGGGTGGCCTTGCGCGAAGGCTCGCTGGTGGTGAACTCCTCACAGGGTGGCGGAACCAAGGACACCTGGGTGCTCGAAAACTAGAAATGCTGGGAGATCCGAAATGTTGAGCCGTACAGCTGATCATCTTTACTGGATGGCGCGTTATACCGAGCGTGCCGAGAACCTCGCGCGTCTGCTCGATGTCTCCTACCAGATGTCACTGGTACCCCAATCCGTTGCTTCGCGGAACGAAAACTGGCGCGCCATACTCGCCCTGAACAGCCTGGAGACGGCTTTTGCGGAGACCTACCGCGAAGTCAACGTCGAGAACGTCCTGCGTTTCATGGTTTCGGACCCGGCCAATCCTTCGTCGATCTTCAGTTGCCTGCGCGCCGCGCGCGAAAACGCGCACGCCGTTCGTGGCACCATGACTGCCGAGATGTGGGAGAGCGTCAACGCGACCTGGATCGAACTTCGGCAGCAGAACTTCGAACATATTCTCGCGCGCGGCGTCAGTGAGTTCTTCGACTGGGTCAAGCTGCGTTCGGCAGTGACGCGCGGCGTGACTTTCGGGACCATGCTCAAGGACGATGCACTGCACTTCATCCGCCTCGGCGGATTGCTTGAGCGGGGGGGACAACACCGCGCGAATTCTCGACATGCAATATCATATCCTGCGCCAGAATGACGACGAGGGGGCCAGCGATTTCTATCGCTGGGGGTGCGCTGCTACGCTCGCTGTCAGCGTTCCAGGTCTACCGCAAGGTTTACCGTGACGCCATCACGCCGGGGCGGGTGGCCGATTTGCTGATCCTTCGCGAGGATCTGCCGAGATCGCTGCATGCCTGCGCCGACGGCATCGTTCGCATGCTGCAACTGATTGCCAACAACGCTTCGGCCGAGACCGCGCGCAAGGCCGGGGTGCTGCATGCCCGCCTGCATTTCGCGCGCATCGAAGATGTACTGGCCAGTGGACTGCACGAGTATCTGACCGATTTCATGGATCGCATCTTCGAACTTGGCGACGGCATCAGCCGCGACTTCCTGATACCGGGCTGAGTTCCCCCGGTTCGGTACGAACACCTTCCTGCCACAGGCACAGGGATCGGAGAGGCAAGGCGGGCGCTCACTCCCGTAATGATGGGTGCGAACGAAAGTGTTGGACGGGGAGTCTCGGTTTTAAGCCGCTCTGCGTAGAGGCTCCGCCCAGCGCTTTTCCCAATAGGTTTCCCACAGCTGGTTATGTCGCATGACACGCAGGTTGATCATGGCTTGAGCCATGTCCGCACGCCACCAAGCCCCTGGGCGCTTGAGGCGGGCCTGCACGAGGTAGCGATGAGAACTCTCGACCTCGCCAGAGCCGACGGGCAGATTCAGCGCAAGTGCGCGGGGGTAGTCCAACTGGTCGAGTCGGTTGGAGAAATAGCGCCAGGCGACGCGCACCGGAGCCTGCGGGTCATCGACCGATGCAGGTTCGAGG
>NZ_SPMX01000044.1 GCF_012940005.1 Candidatus Accumulibacter contiguus
CTGCTCACAGAATATGCGTATTAGCGTAACTTTCGCTACGTTATCCCCCATTCCAGGGCACGTTCCGATGCTTTACTCACCCGTCCGCCACTCGCCACCAGAGTGTTACCACCCCGTGCTGCCGTTCGACTTGCATGTGTAAGGCATGCCGCCAGCGTTTAATCTGAGCCAGGATCAAACTCTTCAGTTCAATTCCTAAAACTCTCGCTTGACGTCTACTCCATCAACCAGGATTCCTCCCAATCAATGGCTTTTCCATCTGTGCGAGTCCTTCTTATCCTTTATCCATCCGCTTGCGCAGATCTTCCCAGATCAAGAACCCACACCTATCGGTTGTCCAATTTTTAAAGAGCTGCAGGGCGGCCACCAGGTCATCCTGCCTTGTTGCGATGCTGCTGTTTCCGTGCTGCCTGAGCAGCGAGAGGGCGCATTATACAGGCGTTTGCTGCGGCGTCAATAACTGATTTCTCAAACCTGCCAGCAGCTTCTCTCGCTACCAGCGCCTTCCCGAAGGACTGCGCTGAAGCTTGCCGAATGTACATAACAAGCTGTTTTTAATCAGCTTTTTTTGCGTCTTCAGCAACGAAGGAGCGGATTATACAGGGCCACACCGGAACGTCAACCCTCTTGTCCAACTATTTCACACGGCTTGCCTGCACGCTCGGCAAGTTACTCTCGCGAAGGCTCAGGCAATGCTGACGCGCGCGAACTTGCGCTTGCCAACTTGCACGACGTAGGTGCCTTTGCCCGACAGAACGAGGTTCCTGTCATCGACCCTGCTACCGTCGATCCTGACCCCGCCCTGATCAATCATGCGCAAGGCCTCCGACGTGCTGGAGGTCAGTCCCGCCTGCTTGAGAACCTGCGCAATGCTCAGGGACTGGTCGATGGCCAGCAGGCTGACTTCCGGAATGTTATCGGGGATGGCACCCTGACGGAAACGTGCATCAAAATCGGCCAGCGCCCGCACCGCGGCAGAGGCGCCATGAAAGCGCTCTACGATTTCCTGTGCCAGCAGCACCTTGATGTCGCGCGGATTGCGACCGCCCATGACCTCGTGCTGCAAGCCGGCAATGTCCTCGATGCTGCGGAACGAAAGCAGCTCGAAGTAGCGCCACATCAGCTCATCCGAAACCGACATCAGCTTCCCGAACATTTCGTCTGGCGGCTCATTGATTCCCACGTAGTTGCCGAGGGACTTCGACATCTTGTTGATGCCATCCAGACCTTCGAGCAGCGGCATGGTCAGGATGCACTGCGGCGCCTGTCCGTAGTGCTTCTGCAACTCCCGTCCGACCAGGAGGTTGAACTTCTGGTCGGAACCGCCCAGTTCCACATCGGCCTTCATCGCCACCGAGTCATAACCCTGGCAAAGCGGATAGAGCAGTTCGTGAATGGCGATTGGCTGACCATTGCGGTAGCGCTTGGCGAAATCATCGCGCTCCAGCATCCGCGCAACGGTATGCAAAGCCGCCAGGCGAATCAGCCCCGAGGCACCCAAAGGATCGAACCAGACCGAATTGAAGCAGATCTCGGTCCGCTCGGGGTCGAGAATCTTGCACACCTGTTCCTGGTAAGTTCTGGCGTTATCGACGATCTGCTCGCGCGACAGTGGCGGTCGAGTCACATTCTTGCCCGTTGGATCACCAATCATGCCGGTGAAGTCGCCAATCAGGAACAGCACATGATGACCGAGGTTCTGGAAGTGTCTGAGCTTGTTGATCAGCACGGTGTGCCCGAGATGCAGATCCGGAGCGGTCGGATCAAAACCAGCCTTGATCCGGAGCGGCCGACCAGTCTTCAGCCTTTCACGCAGTTCGGCTTCAATCAGCAGTTCTTCCGCCCCGCGCTTGATCTGCTCGAGTTCTTCTTCAATGGCGCGCATGCAGACCTCTTCTCGCTGGCGTGGAGTGCTTCTGGTTCAGCCGCGGCCGGGGTTACCGGTCAGCTTCTCATACTTGACCCACAGTTGATCTTCGCTCTCCTGGTGTGCAGGATCTTTCGGAATGCAGTCGACCGGACAAACTTCGACACACTGTGGCGTATCGTAATGTCCGACGCATTCCGTACACTTGCTCGGGTCAATTTCGTAAATCTCCGCACCCTGGAAGATCGCTTCGTTCGGGCACTCGGGCTCGCACACATCGCAGTTGATGCATTCGTCGGTAATAATCAGAGCCATGCTTGCTGTTCCTTCAGATTGTTGAAATTTCTCGTACACGCTTGGCCAGCCGGAGACCGATTGCCGGCTGGACAAATTTGCTGACATCGCCGCCGAGAACGGCAATTTCGCGGACCATCGTCGCCGAGATGAACAGGTACTGCTCACCGGGAGTCAGGAATACCGTTTCGACTTCGGGAAAGAGGTTCCTGTTCATCCCCGCCATCTGGAATTCATAGTCAAAGTCCGAGACCGCGCGCAGCCCGCGGATGATCACCTTCGCCCCCTTGGCATGCAGGAAGTCCATCAGCAGGCCATCGAAACCACAGACTTCGGCATTCGGGTAGCACGCGAGAATTTCCTGTGCCATTTCGACCCGTTCGGCCAGCGAAAAAAAATGGCCTTTTCGGCTGGTTCTGGGCGATCGCCACGATCACCCGATCGAAGAGACAGGCCGCACGCCGAACGAGATCCTCGTGACCCCGGGTCATCGGATCGAAGGTACCTGCATAGATTGCCACCCGTTTATTCAGTGCCATCCGCTTCGCCTCGCCGCATCAAGTGATAGAACACCTGGCCAGCCCGACCGTGACGCAGCGTGCGCCAATCCCCAAGGCCTTCCAGGAGGGTTTCTGCCTCAGCATAGATGATGCCGTCCGCAGCCAGAACGCCCGGCACAATCGGTGCCAGCCGGTCCATCCAGCCGTCGTGAAACGGCGGATCCAGAAACAATACGTCGAAACGCGAGTTGACGGAAGCAAGAAATCGTAGCGCATCCGAGCGGACAATCTTCAGCCGCTGGCCTGCTGCCAGGATTTTCACGTTGTTCGCGATTGCCGCCACCGCCTTTGGCGAATGATCGACCATCACCACACGGGTGGCGCCGCGCGAGGCGGCTTCGAACCCGAGAGCACCGCTGCCGGCAAACAGATCGAGACAGGAAAGATCGGTCAAATCCTGCCCGAGCCAGTTGAACAGCGTCTCGCGAACACGTTCCGGTGTCGGCCGTAAAGCCGGCGAATCGGGAAAACGAAGGATCCTTCGCCGCCACTCACCACCAATGATACGCAGCGAATTCAGGATGTCATTCCCCGGCTCCGGCCACCACCACGGTCACCAGATGCTCTGGTCGCAGATGCCGGGCAAACGCCGCCTTGATGTCGGCGACCGTGACCTTTTCGATATTTTCCGGGTAGCGATCGAGATAATCGAGCGGCAGACCATAAAAGCCGATCATCGCCACATTCTCCAGGAGCTTGCGGTTACTGTCGAGGCGCAGCGGAAAGCTGCCGATCAGATTCTGCTTCGCGGCCTGCAACTCCGTTTCGGTCGGCCCCTGCTCGAGGAAGCTGGCAAGCACTTCACGAGCCACCTTCAGCGCGTCGTCGGCCTGCGTCTTTTTGGTCTGCAGGCCCATCTGGAACGGCCCCAACTGTTGCAGCGGCAGGAAGTAGCTGTGCACGCTGTAGGCAAGACCACGCTTGTCGCGAACCTCCTTCATCAGGCGTGAAACAAAGCCACCTCCGCCGAGAGAATAGTTGCCGACGGCCAAAGGAAAGAAATCCGGGTCGCCGCGCTTGAGTGCCGGCAATCCGACCAGCAGATGCGCCTGCACCGCCGGGTGGTCAATCCGCCGTTCGCCGGCTGCCGGTAATTCCGGGACCGCGATCTCTGCAGGGAGCGGTCCCGACGGCAGAGCGACAGTCAGCGCTTCGGCCACCGACTCGGCTTCGTCGCGCGACAGGTCACCGACGATGGTCACGCGGGCGCGCTGCGCGGTGTAATTTGCGGCATGAAAAGCGACGACATCCGCACGCACCAGCGCAGCCACCGATTCCGGTGTCGCATGCCGTCCATAGGGGTGCGCGCCATAAATTGCCGCCCAGAAAGCCCTGCTGGCAATGGCTTCGGGGCGCGTCAGCGCTTCCTTGAGGGTGGCGATCGAACGGGCCTGCTCGCGATCGAAGACCGCTGCGGGAAATTGCGGCGTGCTCAGAATCGCACGCAGCATGTCGAGTGCCGGGCCGCGCTTGTCAGCCATCGACAGCGTCCGCAGCGCAACCGACGCACGGTCCATGTCCACCCCACCCGACAACCTGGCGCCAAGGTCGGCCATCCGGCTGGCAATCTGCATCTCGTCCATCCCTGCAACCCCCAGATCGACCAGGGCGCGAGTCAACGAAGCCACTCCCTCCTTGCCCTCGGCTTCATGCGCCGTACCGGCGGCAAAGTCGACCTGGACGTCGAGAATCGGCAAGCTGTGGTTCTCGACAAACAGAACACCGGCTCCCGAGGTCGTCTGCCAGCGCTCGATCCTGGGACCGGCGTGCGCCATTGGCATGGCAAGAACCAGGCACAGGCAGATCAGCAGCTTGCAAGGGTTCATGAACGGGCTCTCAATGACGGGGGGTGAATGGCGAGCGGGCACGCGGCGTCGGGGGCAAGGGCTGCGGGTCGAGTTCGGCGACCGTCAGTTGCTCGTCGCGGAAGTACTTCCTGGAGACCATCTGGATTTGCTCGGCAGTGACTGCCTGCCGCTTTTCGAGCATGCGCCGGTTCAAGCGGTAGGGAATGCCTACTGACTCGAGTTGTCCGATCTCCATCGCCTGCGCAAACATCGAATCCAGCTTGTAGATCTGCCCGGCAATCAGCTGCGCCTTGGCGCGCGTGAGTTCGTCGGCGGCCACCCCCTGTTGCTGCACCTGCGCAATTTCGGCGCGCAGACCGGCCTCGAGATCGGCACGAGATTTTCCTTCGCTGGGCGATCCGTGCAAGTAGAAAATGCCCGGCCCGCGCGTCGTCGAGTCATAGCTGGCCGCCGCATCCACCGCCAGACGCTGCTCGCGAACGAGGTGCCTGGAGAAGCGCGCAGCTTCGTGACCAGACAGAACTGCCGACAGCATCTCGAGCGCATAGGGGTCGACGTCCTGGTCGACATCGCGGATGACCGGCACCTTGTAAGCCATGATCAGCACCGGCAGGTCTGCCGGTGCTTTCACCGTCAGGCGGCGACTGCCGACCTGCGCCGGCTCTTCCTGTGGCTTCCGGAGCGGCAGGGGGCGTGCCGGCAAGGCGCCATAATGCTGCTCGGCAAGCTGGAAAACGAGCGCATGGTCGACGTCTCCAACGACCACCACATAAGCATTGTTCGGGGCATACCAGTGCTCGTACCAGGTGCGTGCGTCATTGACGGTCATGTTCTCGAGATCGTTCATCCAGCCGATGATCGGAACGCGATATGGATGCGCCTGAAAAGCGACCGCACTCAGTTGCTCGAAAAGCAGCGCCTGCGGCTGATCATCGGTGCGCAGCCGCCGCTCCTCCATGACCACCCGGATCTCTTGTGCGAACTCCTTGGGGTCCAGGGTCAGATGGCGCATTCGATCGGCTTCGAGCTGCATCATCTCGGACAGCTTCTCTTTCGGCACCTGCTGAAAATACGCGGTGTAGTCACGACTGGTAAACGCGTTGTCACGCCCGCCAGCCGCAGCGACGCGGCGGTTGAACTCGCCAGGCCCGGCGCTCGGAGTGCCCTTGAACATCATATGTTCGAGTACATGCGCGACACCGGTGCTGCCGTTCGTCTCGTCCATGCTGCCGGCCCGGTACCAGACCATATGTGCAACCGTGGGAGCACGCCGATCCTCCTTGACGATAATCCGCAGGCCGTTCGCCAGCTGCTGCTCATAAGAATTGGCCAGCACCGATGCGGGTGCGGCCAGCACCAGCAGGCATCGAATCAATCGCGCGTGACGCATGGGCATGAGTCGCTTCTGATAGAATTTGGGAAGGTGTCGGGTAATTTCACCGGCATCTTACCACCGCCAACAAACCCGAGCGCCTTTGAGACACGAAAGCACCATGTTTGGTTTCCTCAAGAAGTCCACTGGTCAGCCGCCCGCGCCGACCAGTCCCGCCGTCAACGAAAGCGCAGCGCCTGTGGTCCCGTGGCGGCAGCGACTCAAGGCCGGTCTCGCGCGCACGCGCGCGCAGTTCAGCGGCAAGCTGAAATCGCTGTTCTCGCGCGGCAAGGTCGACGACGAACTGCTCGAAGATCTGGAAAGCCTGCTGCTGGGCAGCGACGTCGGACTCGATGCGACCCAGCATCTGCTCTATCAGCTGAAGATGCGCGCCAAACGCGACAGGCTCGACACCCCGGAAGCGATTCAGCGCGCGCTGTCCGAGATTTTCCATGATCTCCTGCGGCCACTCGAAGAGCCCCTCGATCTCACCACGCATCGCCCGTTCATCATCATGATTGCCGGCGTCAACGGCGCCGGCAAGACCACCTCGATCGGCAAGCTGGCCAAGCACTTTCAGGCACAGGGCCGGTCGGTCCTGCTGGCAGCCGGCGACACCTTCCGCGCCGCCGCGCGCGAGCAGTTGCAGGCCTGGGGCGAACGCAACAATGTCACGGTGATCTCCCAGCAGTCCGGCGACCCGGCAGCGGTGATCTTTGACGCCATCGCCGCGGCCAGGGCACGCGGCATCGACATCGTCCTGGCGGATACGGCCGGCCGCCTGCCGACGCAGTTGCACCTGATGGAGGAAATCGCCAAGGTCCGGCGCGTCATCCAGAAGGCCGACCCGTCCGGGCCACACGAGACGCTGCTGGTCCTCGACGCGACCTTTGGCCAGAACACGCTGCAACAGGTAATGGCTTTCGACAAGGCGATCCAGGTCACCGGTCTGGTCCTGACCAAGCTCGACGGTTCGGCGAAAGGCGGCGTCGTCGCCGCAATCGCCCGCCAGTGCCCGAAACCGATTCGCTTTATCGGTGTCGGCGAAGGCATTGACGATCTCCGGCCTTTCACTGCCCGCGATTTCGTAGACGCGCTATTCGAGTGATTACCGCCAGCAACGTCACCAAACGCTACCCGGAAGGTCGCGAAGCCCTGCGCAACGTGAGTTTCGAGATCACCGCCGGAGAAATGGTTTTCCTTACCGGACACTCCGGCGCCGGTAAGTCGACACTGTTCAAACTGCTGGCGGCCATCGAGCGCCCGACTTCGGGCAGCATCGTGATCAACGGCCAGAATCTCGCTGCGCTGCGCAAGAACGCCGTTCCCTATCTGCGCCGCAAGCTCGGACTGATCTTTCAGGATCGTAAACTCCTGTTCGATCGCAACGTCATCGACAATGTGCTGCTGCCCCTGGCGATCGTCGGCCACCCGGCCAGAGAAGCGCTGCGCCGGGCCCAGGCGGCGCTGGCCAAGGTGGGTCTGCCGAATCGCGAGAAAACCTTTCCGATCGCGCTCTCCGGCGGTGAGCAACAACGTCTGGCAATTGCCCGCGCCGTCGTCAATCGACCAGCAATCATCCTCGCTGACGAGCCGACCGCCAACCTCGACGCAGCTTCGGCAGGCGAAATTCTCGAAATCTTTCGCGCCTTCCAGCAGGTCGGGGTGACCGTGGTCATTGCCACCCATGACCCGCTGCTGCTGCCCCATCTGCGACCGCGAGTTCTCTGCCTCGCCCAAGGCGAGATGAGCGAAGAGCACGAACTGGCCACCGGCGGTGTTGCGCCATGAGATCCTGGCTTGCCCAGCATCTGGCGGCGCTGCGCGATGCCTTGCGGCGATTGGCCGCAGCACCGCTCAGTTCGCTGCTGTCGCTGCTGGTGATCGGCGTCGCGCTGACCCTGCCGACCGCCGGCTGGCTGACCCTCGACAACCTCCGCAAGCTGACCGGCGACACCCCCGGCGTGCAACAGATCAGCATCTTCCTGGTCATCGACACCGGCAAGCGCGAGATCAGCGAAATCGAGTCGCGCCTGCGTGCAAGCCCTGCCGGAAGCTGGCGTTTCGTCCCGCGCGAGGAGGCTTTGCAGCGCCTGCAGGCCGCTGAAGGAATGGCCGAGATCATTGCCAGCCTGCCGCGAAACCCGCTGCCCGACGCCTTTGTCGTGACCCCCACAGACGCTCGGCCGGAGGCCCTTGAAGGCCTGGCAAAGACCTTTGCCACCTGGCCGAAGGTCGCGCATGTCCAGCTCGACTCGGCCTGGGTGAAACGCCTCGACGCTCTGCTCCGCCTCGGCAAGCTGGTCGTCATGATACTCGGCGCGCTCTTTGCCGGCGCGCTGGTGACCATCACCTTCAACACCATTCGCCTGCAAATCCTCGCCCAGGCCGCCGAGATCGAGGTGGCCAAACTGATCGGCGCAACCGATACCTACATTCAGCGCCCGCTGCACTATTTCGGCATGCTGCAGGGCGCCCTCGGCGGACTCTGCGCCGCCCTGCTGGTGAGCGCCGGTCTGCACCTGCTGACGCCGCCGGTGGCCGAACTGGCGCGGCTCTATGGTGCCAGCTTCGCCCTGCGCGGCCTGTCGGCGAGCGACGTCATCGTCCTGGCCGCGATCGGCGCTGCCCTCGGCTGGCTGGGAGCGAAGATCTCGGTGCGGATTCATCTGCGCCGCATCGGCTGAGACCGCCTCAGGCAGCGCCCTGAGCAAATTGCGATACCTCCCACAGAACAGGATTCCGGCAAGCCCCCGACTCACCCGAACAAGACACAGCCCCAGATCACCGGTACGTTGAGCAAGGCCAGCAGGACGGCAGCGCTGCCGATGTCCTTGGCGCGCTTGGCCAACGGGTGCCGATCCAGAGAAATCCGGTCGACCGCCGCCTCGATCGCCGAGTTGAACAATTCAACGATCAGTACCAGCAGCACACTGCCGATCATCAGCGCCAACCCCGGACCATTCGGCGACAGGAAGAAAGCCAGCGGAATCAGCAGCGCAGCGAGCAGCACCTCCTGCCGAAAGGCATCTTCCGCGACATAAGCCGCGCGCAGGCCGGCGCGCGAATAGTGGAACGCGTTCCATATCCGCCGCAAACCGGTCTGCCCCTTGAAAGGGCTTTCTTCCATATGGTGCTCCTTGCGACGAATCAAGCGATCAGGATCTATCCGCCCAGGATCCCTGCGAGAGCCTCGACCAGTAGCACGCATTGATCGTCGGTGCCGATCGTGATCCGCAGGTGCTGGTCGATACGTGCTTGCCTGAAATGACGGACGATGATGCCGCGTTGACGCAGGGCTGCGGCGAGCCGGCCGGCGTCATGCTGCGGGTGGTGGGCGAAGATGAAATTGGCCGCCGAAGGCAGGACTTCGAAACCCAGTCCCAGCAGTGCGCTGCGCAGGATCTCGCGACTGCGGATGACAGCCTGCCGGGTTGTTTCGAAGTGCTCCTGGTCGTCGATCGCGGCGACGGCACCGGCAATCGCCAGCCGATCGAGTGGGTAGGAATTGAAACTGTTCTTGACTCTTTCGAGCGCCTCGATCAGTTCATGATGGCCGACCGCATAGCCGACACGCAGCCCAGCCAGCGAACGCGACTTCGAAAGGGTGTGCACGACCAGCAGGTTCGGGTGATGATTGACCAGCGCAAGCGCCGACTCGCCGCCGAAGTCGATGTACGCCTCATCGACGACGACGACCGATCGGTGATGCGCCAGGAGCAGACGCTCGATTGCCGGGAGTGGCAACAGACGACCCGTCGGCGCATTCGGGTTCGGGAAAATGATGCCGCCGTTTGCTGCCGCGTAATCTTCGCTGCGGATTTCGAAGTTCTCGTCGAGCGGCACGGCCACATGAGCGATTCCATACAGGCCACAGTAGACCGGGTAGAAACTGTAAGTGATATCCGGGAAGAAAATCGGCAACTCGTGTTTGAGCAACGCCATGAAGACATGCGCCAGCACTTCGTCGGAACCGTTGCCGACGAAGACCTGTTGCGGTGAAATGCCGAACTCGTCGTAGCGGGCAGCGACCGCCGCCTTGAGGCGCTCGGCGCCGGGATCCGGGTAGAGACGCAGCGATTCGCCGCCATTCGCCATTTCTTCGGCAATCGCAGCAGCAACACGCGGCGACGGCGGATAGGGGTTTTCATTGGTGTTCAATTTGACGAGGTTTGGCAGCCTGGGTTGCTCGCCCGGAACATAGGGCGTCAGGCGGTATACGAGAGAACTCCAGTAGCGGCTCATGAAAGGCTGCTCGGTTCGGATGCATGCGAAGCGTGAAATGGTATCATGCGTGCAGTGCGATCCGTGCTGATGATCGCCAGGGGTTCGCAGCAGTACGCCGAACTTTTTTCCAGACCCGAAATGCCTCCCGGCAATGGTATCCCGATGCGGCAAGCAGAAGTTTCCAGGAATACGCTCGAAACCCGGATCACCGTTCGACTGAACCTCGACGGCAGCGGCCGCGGCAGCTTCGCGACCGGCGTGCCCTTCCTCGATCACATGCTTGAACAGATCTCCCGACACGGGCTGATCGACCTCGATGTTGCGGCCACCGGTGACCTGCATATCGACGCACACCACACCGTCGAGGATATCGGCATCACGCTCGGGCAGGCGCTGGCCAGTGCCCTCGGCGACAAGAAGGGCTTGCGTCGTTACGGGCACGCCTATGTACCGCTCGACGAAGCGCTGTCGCGAGTCGTGGTCGATCTCTCGGGCCGGCCGGGTCTCGAATTTCATGTCGATTTCCGGCGGGCAATGATCGGTACTTTTGATGTCGATCTGGTACACGAATTTTTTCAGGGACTGGTCAATCACGCCTTGCTGACGCTGCATATCGACAATCTGCGCGGCGACAATGCGCACCACCAGGCGGAAACGCTGTTCAAGGCTTTTGGCCGTGCGCTGCGCATGGCCGTCGAGGAAGATCCGCGCGCCGGCGGCAGCATTCCATCGACCAAGGGCACACTGTAATATGTTGACGGACAATGCGCCCAAGGGTGATGGCAAGGGAGCGATCGTTGTGGTCGATTACGGCATGGGTAACCTGCGCTCGGTCTGGCAGGCGCTGGTGCATGTCGCCGATGGACGTGAAGTCCTCGTCTCGGCAGATCCGGCGGTGGTCAGCGCAGCCGAACGCGTGGTCTTCCCCGGCCAGGGGGCGATGCCCGACTGCATGCGCGAGATCGAGGCACGCGGTTTGCGTGCGGCGGTGCTCGAAGCCGCTGGCAACAAACCCTTTCTCGGCATCTGCATTGGCCAGCAGATGCTCTTCGAGCACAGCGAGGAAGGCGATGTGCCGGGACTCGGCGTCTTCGCCGGCAAGGTCCGCCGCTTTCCCGCCGAGCGCATGCTCGACGCTGCCGGCAACCGCCTCAAGGTACCGCACATGGGCTGGAATCAGGTGCGGCAAGTCAGAGGGCACCCCCTGTGGAAGGGTATTGCCAATGACCAACGCTTCTATTTCGTCCACAGCTATTTCGTCGCCCCGACCGACGACGCCTGCATCGTCGGGAGCACCGATTATGGCCTCCCCTTTACCAGCGCGGTGGCACGGGATAATATCTTCGCCATTCAGTGCCACCCGGAAAAAAGTGCCCTGGCCGGCCTCGCCATGCTGGCCAACTTTGTCGTCTGGAAGCCCTGATCGACCGACGCTGTTTTACACTTACTTGTCTCAACCCACCTTCTTCTCCTTTCAAGATGCTGATCATTCCCGCTATCGACCTGAAACAGGGACAGTGCGTCCGTCTCAAGCAGGGCCTGATGAACCAGGTCACGGTTTTCTCCGATTCCCCCGGCGAGCAGGCTCGCCACTGGCTGGCGCAGGGCGCGCGCCGCCTGCACGTGGTCGACCTAGACGGCGCTTTTGCCGGCAAGCCGAAGAACGAGAAGGCGATCAAGGAAATCGTGCAGGCCGTTGGTGATGATATTCCCGTACAACTTGGTGGGGGCATCCGCGACCTCGACACCATCGAGCGTTGCCTCGACGACGGGGTCAGTTACGTGATCATCGGGACTGCAGCGGTGAAGAATCCCGGCTTTCTGCACGACGCCTGCGGCGCTTTTCCCGGCCACATCATTGTCGGCCTCGATGCCAGGGACGGCAAGGTTGCGGTTGACGGCTGGTCGAAAATGACCGGCCACGATGTCATCGATCTGGCGAAGAAGTACGAGGACTACGGAGTCGAGGCCATCATCTATACCGACATCGGCCGTGACGGCATGCTTTCGGGAATCAACATCGCGGCCACGGTGAAACTCGCTCAGGCCCTGTTGATTCCGGTGATCGCCAGTGGCGGTCTGTCGAGCCTCGAAGACATTCGGCAGCTTTGCGCGGTTGAAGAGGAAGGCATCAGCGCTGCCATCGCCGGCCGCGCGATCTACGATGGATCGCTCGATTTTGCTGTGGCACAGGCCGCAGCAGACCGTGCCGCAACGCCATGATCGTCTTCGCCTCCTCCTGGCAAACTCGGGGCGGTAGCTGACCTTGGGCCTCGCCAAACGCATCATTCCCTGCCTTGACGTGACTGCCGGCCGTGTCGTCAAAGGCACCAACTTCGTTGACTTGCGTGATGCCGGTGATCCTGTCGAAATCGCCCGCCGTTATGACGAGCAGGGCGCCGACGAAGTCACTTTCCTCGATATCACCGCCTCCTCGGACCAGCGCGACATCATTCTGCACATCGTCGAGGCCTGTGCAGCGCAGGTGTTCATTCCATTGACGGTGGGCGGCGGCGTACGTTCGGTCGCCGATGTGCGGCGTCTGCTGAATGCCGGCGCCGACAAGGTCAGCATGAACACCGCTGCCGTCGAGAATCCGGATCTCGTTGCCGAGGCATCGGCCAAGGTCGGGAATCAATGCATCGTCGTGGCCATCGACGCGAAGCAGTCGGCTCCGGGTGTCTGGCAGGTATTCACGCACGGCGGGCGCAGGAACACCGGCATCGACGCCGTCGCCTGGGCACGCCGCGTCCAGCAACTGGGCGCCGGCGAAATCCTGCTCACCAGCATGGATCGTGACGGCACCAGGAACGGTTTCGATCTGCCGCTGACGCGAGCGGTCTCCGATGCAGTCGATCTCCCGGTGATTGCCAGTGGTGGCGTCGGCAATCTCGAACATCTCGCAGCCGGCATTGCGGAAGGCCGTGCCGACGCCGTGCTGGCCGCGAGCATCTTTCACTTTGGTGAATATACGGTTCGCCAGGCCAAGGCATACCTGCGCGAGCGTGGCATCGAGGTCCGCCTGTGAGTGATCTCGACCCCGGCCTGCCGTGGCTCGACGCACTGAAATGGGACGAGCAGGGTATGCTTCCGGCTATTGCACAAGACGCCAGCAGCGGTCGGGTACTGATGTTTGCCTTCATGAACCGGCAATCATTAGAGGAGACGATAAACAGCGGGACCGCGGTATACTGGTCGCGTTCGCGGCAGCGGCTGTGGCGCAAGGGCGAAGAGTCCGGCCATATACAGCGTGTGCAGTCGCTGCGCACCGACTGCGACGGTGATGTGCTGCTGCTGTCGATCGACCAGGCCGGCGGTATCGCCTGCCATACGGGCCGCGCAAGCTGCTTTTTTTATCAACTGCAGGGGGACTTCTGGGTTGCCACCGACCCGGTGCTCAAGGACCCTGAGGACATTTACGGCAAATGAACATGGACATGCTGCACCGGATCTCGGAAACACTGCTTGAACGCCGCAAGGCCGACCCGGAAACTTCCTACACGGCACAGCTGATGTCCAAGGGGCCGGACGCGATCCTGAAGAAGATCGGCGAAGAAACTGCCGAGCTGATCATGGCCGGCAAAGAGGGCAACCGCCTGCATGTGGTCTGGGAATCCGCCGACGTGCTCTATCATACGATGGTGCTGCTCGCCTTCTATGGACTGTCGATCGAGGACGTATTGCAGGAGATGCGCCGGCGTGAGGGAATCTCGGGAATCGACGAGAAGAAATCACGGAAGGGCTGAAAACATGGAAAACTGCTTGTTCTGCAAGATCGCAGAGGGCCAGATTCCCTCCCGCAAGGTCCATGAAGACGACGAGATTCTGGCCTTTCACGACATCCACCCGGCTCGTCCGGTGCATCTGCTGGTCATCCCCAGGCGTCATATCACCTCGCTGGCGACGACCACCGAGGCCGATGTGCCGGTGCTTGGCAGGATGCTCGCCATCGCCAGTCGCCTGGCAAGCGAACAGGGTAGTCCGGATGGCTTCCGGGTGATCATCAATACCGGACGGATCGGCCATCAGGAAGTGCAGCACCTGCATGCGCACATCGTCGGTGGGCCGGAACCGGTCGGGCCAATGCTCAAACGTATCTGACGGGTGCTGCGGGCCGGGAGAAGGGTGCCGATCCCGCTGTACATGGCGCCCGATTTCATCTTAAATGGAGGCCTGACATGGGCTCTTTCAGCATCTGGCATTGGTTGATCGTTCTGATCATCGTCCTGTTGATTTTCGGGACCAAGAAACTGCGTAACCTCGGAGCCGATCTCGGTGGCGCGGTAAAGGGCTTCAAGGACGGGATCAAGGACGCGACCCCAGAGGACAAGGCCGCCGAAAACCCGCCTGTAAGCCCGCCTTCTCCTCAGCCGCCACAACAGCAGGTCGGTACGGGCCAGACCATCGAGGGCGAGATCAGGGAAAAAACCAGGAGCTAGGCGAAGGGCAAGTGGCATGACTGGCAGCGGGCGCCCTGGACCGCCGGGAGTCTTCCCGGCCGCACCCGCCTGCCGGGCGCGTCTCCCATCCTTCCCTGAGCCAACGGCCACCCATGTTTGATATCAGCTTTTCCGAGATGATCATCATCGCCATCGTCGCACTGGTGGTGATCGGTCCTGAACGACTGCCCAAGGTGGCGCGTACGGCCGGACACCTGCTTGGCCGTCTGCAGCGTTACGTCAATGACGTGAAATCCGACATCAACCGCGAAATGCAGCTCGAAGAACTGAAGAAACTGCAGAGCGAGCTCCAGGAATCGGCCCGCAACGTCGAACAGAGCCTGAGCAGCGAAATGCAGGCTGCAAGACAGGCGGTAAACCAGACGGAGCAAGCACTCCGTGATGACCTGAAGTCCGCGGCGGCGCTCGAACAGCCGACAGCGCCAGCAACGCCATCTACTGCGACCAGCAATGCCCTGCCACCGGCGAGCACTGACCCCGGGCAGCCGACGCGAGCGCTCTGATCCAGAGATGAATCCACCCGAAGATTCCTTTCTTTCGCACCTGATCGAGTTGCGCGACCGCCTGATCCGGGCGCTGGTCGCCATCGGTATCGTCTTCATCTGCCTTTTTCCCTGGGCCAAGGAACTCTATGCGCTGTTGGCGCAGCCCTTGCTGGCAACGTTACCGCAAGGCGGCCAGATGATTGCGACCGACGTGATCGGCGTTTTCCTGGTGCCGATGAAAGTGGCGCTGATGCTTGCCTTCCTGATCGCCCTGCCCTACGTGCTCTATCAGGTCTGGGCTTTTGTCGCGCCCGGTCTGTATGCCCATGAGAAGCGGCTGGCGCTGCCGCTGGTGACAGCCAGTGTGCTGCTGTTCTTTGTCGGCATGGCTTTCGCCTATTTCCTGGTCTTTCCCACCGTCTTCGGGTTCATGTCCAAGGTGGCCCCCGAGGGCGTCGCCTGGATGACCGACATCGAGAAGTACCTCTCTTTCGTGCTCACCACCTTCGTCGCTTTCGGGGTGACCTTCGAGGTCCCGGTGGTGGTGGTGGTCATGGTCTACGCCGGGATCGTCGATGTCGCCAAGCTCAGGGAATGGCGCCCTTATGTCATCGTCGGCGCTTTCGTGGTGGCCGCAGTGTTCACACCGCCCGACGTGATTTCACAGTTGATGATGGCGATTCCGTTGTGCCTGCTTTTCGAACTGGGGCTGTTCCTCGCGCGTTTCGTCGGCCAGCGCTCGGCACACGCCACGCCGATTGATCCGCCTGCTCCGGAAGCCCCGCTCAGCCCTGCGGCCGACTGGACACCCATGTCTGCCCAGGAGATGGATGCTGCGATCAAGGATCTCGGCGCGCAGCAGAACACGGACCGAAAGCCTGAGGCCTGAACCCGCTGCCGGTCCACATTGCTCAGGCAGGCGCTTTTGCCGGCCCGGCGACGGTGAGTTGATGCCTGACCGGTACCCCCTCGGCAAACAGCCACAGACTGCCGTTCGGCATCGTCGTCCAGCGCTCGTTGTCGGTCAGCGGGACAGTGGCAATGACCGCGACGCGATCATCGGGGGTCGTGACATCGCTGAAATCGATACTCAGATCCTGATCGCGCAGGTGCGCAACGGTAAACGGTGCCTGGCGGATGATATAGCTGAGCTGGGTGGAACAGTGGGCAAACAGACAGTCGCCATTCGACAGCAGATAGTTGCACGCGCCGCGCGCGCCGAGATCAAGGGTGAGTTGATGGAGCGCGTCGAACAGCCGGGTCTGACTCGGTGGCCGGCGGCCAAAGCGCTGACGCAGGTTCTGCAACAGCCAGCAAAAAGCGCGTTCGCTGTCGGTCTGGCCGACCGGGGTGAAACTGCCATCGAGTGGCGGCGTAAAGTCCGACAGATTGCCGTTATGGGCGAAAATCCAGTAACGTCCCCACAGTTCGCGCATGAAAGGATGCGTGTTCTCGAGGGCAACCCCCCCCTGGGTCGCCTTGCGGATGTGGGCGATGACGTTTTTGGAATGAATCGGATAGCTGCGCACCAGTTCGGCGACCGGCGAAACGCAGGACGGTTGCGGGTCGAGAAAGACGCGCGTGCCACGACCCTCGAAGAAAGCGATTCCCCAGCCGTCGCCATGGACGTCGGTGGCACCGCCGCGCGCCTGAAATCCGGCAAAGGAAAAGCAGATGTCGGTCGGGACATTGCAGTTCATGGCCAGTAATTGGCACATTATCGGCCCCGACTACTCGCGCTCGCGGCGCGGTGGTGCCCGCTTGCCGATCTTGACGGTAGTATCGAGTACGTTGTTCTGACGGCGCAATCGGAAGGAGATCATTTCGCCAGGCTTCTGGCTGGCGATCAGGTCGAGCATGCCCTGCGGATCCTTGACCGCCCGCCCGTCCACGGCGAGCAGGATGTCTCCCGGTTTGATCCCGCCCGCATCGGCCGGGCTGCCGCGCAGGACGCCGGCAATCAGGGCGCCGTTGGTATCCGGCAGGCCAAAGGACTCTGCCAGGTCGACGCTGATTTCCTGAGCCTCGACGCCAATCCAGCCGCGGGTCACGGTACCGGTCTGGATGATCTGCTCCATGACGTTCCTGGCGATCGAGATCGGAATCGCAAAACCGATCCCCAGCGAGCCGCCCGAGCGCGAGTAGATGGCCGTATTGATGCCGATCAGGTTGCCCTGGCTGTCCACCAGCGCGCCCCCCGAATTGCCGGGATTGATCGCCGCGTCGGTCTGGATGAAGTTCTCGAAAGTGTTGATTCCGAGATGCGAGCGACCCAGCGCGGAGATGATCCCCATGGTCACCGTCTGGCCGACGCCAAAGGGGTTGCCAATGGCCAGCGCAACGTCACCCACCACGACGTTGTCCATTTTGCCCAGGGTGATCGCTGGCAGGATCAGTTCCTTGCCGTTGTGTTCGGTGATCTGCAAGACCGCGAGGTCGGACTCGGGATCACTGCCGACCAAGCGGGCGTCGAGGTTGCGGCCGTCGCTGAGGGCGATTTCGATCTGGTCTGCCGCTTCGACCACATGAAGGTTCGTGAGAATATAGCCGTTCGGGCTGACAATGACCCCTGAACCCAGCCCGGAAGTCCTGGGCGCGTCACCTGCGGGGTTGTCCCCAAAAAAGTGCCGGAAGACCGGGTCGTCAAACAAGGGATTACGCCGCGTCTTGATTTTCTGCGAGGTAAAGATATGCACCACCGACGGCAGCGCCTTCTTCGCCGCTTCGCGGAACGAGGTCGGGGTGGCGGCTGGGGCAGCCACAACGGCCGACTCCTGCAGCGCCACGACACTGGCCGGGGACGGTTTGTTGTCCAGCCACTCCGGCCTGAGCGTACTCACCACGAACAAAACGGCAAGACTGATCGTCACCGTTTGTGCAAAAATCAACCAGAGCCTGCGCATGTGCGAAATCGGAGCCAGTGAATGAAACGCCAAGAATTGACACGCTACCTGGAACAGTTGCTGGAACCAGGGCGTTTCCGGGATTATTGCCCAAACGGCCTGCAAGTGGAAGGACGCCCCGAAGTCAGGCGCCTGATCGCCGGTGTCACGGCCAACCAGGCACTGCTCGACGCAGCCGTCGAGCTTGACGCTGATGCCCTCCTGGTCCATCACGGCTGGTTCTGGCGCGGCGAAGATGGTCGTGTCACCGGCCTGCGCAAAACGCGCCTGCAAACGCTGCTGAAGCACGATATCAACCTGATCGCCTATCATCTGCCACTCGATGGCCATCCGGCATTCGGCAACAATGCACAACTGGCCAGCCGACTCGGCTGGACTCCGGACGCTCGTTTTGGCGAGCAGGACGTCGGCTGGCTGGGTACCCTGGAAAACCCGACCAGCGTTGCGGCAATCGTCGATCGTGTCAGCCGCGAGTTGCAGCGCCCGCCGCTGCTGATCGGTGACGGCGAACGCCTGGTCAGCCGCGTCGGATGGTGTTCCGGCGCGGCGCAGGGCTTGTTCGAACAGGCCATCGCGCTCGGCGTCGATCTCTACCTGAGCGGTGAGATCGCCGAGCAGACCGTGCATCTGGCGCGCGAGTCCGGCGTCGCCTACCTTGCCGCCGGTCACCACGCCAGCGAACGCTTTGGCGTGCAAGCACTCGCCGCCCATCTGGCCGAACGTTTCGGCCTTGACTGTCCATTCGTCGACATCGACAACCCGGTCTGAATCCCCACAAGGAGCTGCCATGAACTACGTCTTTCCACCCCCACCACCGGTCAGCGTTCCCGTTGCCGGCGGCAACACCCTTTTCCCGGTCCGCCGCGTCTACTGCGTCGGCCGCAATTACGCCGATCATGCGGCGGAGATGGGTGCCGATGGCCGCGAACCGCCTTTCTTCTTCAGCAAGCCCAGCGATGCGCTGGTGCCGGGCGGCGGGGATGTCGCCTATCCGCCAGCCACCGGCAATCTTCAGCACGAGGTCGAACTGGTCGTTGCGCTGGCCGCTGGTGGCGCCAATATCGATCCGGCACAGGCGCTCGACTGCGTCTATGGCTACGCAGTCGGTCTTGATCTGACCCGGCGTGATCTGCAGCTACGCGCCAGGGACAAGGGCCACCCTTGGGACATGGGCAAAGGGTTCGACCAGAGCGCGCCAATCGCTGCGATCCATCCCCTGGCGACCGTCGGACATCCGGCCCACGGTTCGATCTGGCTCAAGGTCAATGGCCAACTGCGGCAGAATGGTGACCTCGAACAGATGTCGTGGAAAGTCGCAGAAGTCATCGCCAACCTGTCGACCTACGTGACTCTCGCCGCGGGAGACCTGATTTTCACCGGCACCCCGGCGGGCGTTTCGACGGTGCTGCGTGGCGATGTGCTCGAAGCCGGCGTCGCCGGCGTCGGCGAGATCTGCGTGCGACTCGTCTGAGATCTAACGGTCATGACTTTTCCAGGCACCCCCGATCATGAAAGTCATGACCGTTTCCCTCTCCCCCGACCCCTCCCCCGCAAGTGGGGAGGGGAGATTCGTGAGTCGCTGACGCGACTTTTACATCAACACCGTTTCTCTGCCTTGTCGGGCGATTCCGGCTTGCACAACGGCATCGCCAATCCGACGATCCCCTCAAGGAGCCTGTCATGAATGCCACCTCCTCGCCTTCCCGCCGCCTCGCTTGCGCTGGCAACTGCCGACTGGCGGCGACGCTGACCTTCGCCTGCGCGATGGCAGCGGCACTCGCCGAAGGAATCGAACCACCCACCCGCGGGCAAACGGTCTATGTGCCGATCTACTCCGAGATTCGGCACGGCAATGTGACTTCTTCGGGCCGGGCCGACAACACCCTGTTGTCGGTCCTGGTCAGCGTCCGCAATACCGACCCCAACCACCCGATCCGGGTCGTCGCGGCACCTTACTACAATACCGAGGGCGCCCTGATTCGCAACTCGGTGCCGACACCCAGGGTGATTCCCCCATTTGGCACCTTCGAACTGTTCATCGAACTGCGCGAGAACGCCGGCGGTTCCGGAGCCAATTATGCGATCAAGTGGGAAGCGGCCACGCCCGTCTCGCCACCGACCATCGAGGCCCTGCATTCCAAGTTTCAGGCAGGCTATTCGGTCGCCTTCATCTCGCGCGGCCGCGCCATCTCGGAACCTTGAGCATGCCGGAACCGGGCAGGCACCGTGACGACGGCCAGTGATGCCTGATCGCCAGCGGCTGATCACGCTGCACACGACGCCCGAGGACCACCGCATCGCACAGCTCGCGGCCGCAGCGATCGGCCTGTCGCTGATCGACGCGGCCATCCCGATGCCCTTGCCAGGCGTCAAGCCGGGCCTCGCCAATATCGTCACGCTGATCGTTCTGGCGCGCTACGGCTGGGTTGCGGCCGCCTGGGTGAGCGGCCTGCGTGTCTTCGCCGGCAGCCTGCTGCTGGGCTACTTTCTGTCACCCGGATTTTTCATGAGCCTCAGCGGCGCGCTGTGCAGCCTGCTGACGCTGGCGCTGGCCGTGCGCCTGCCGCACCGCTGCTTCGGGCCGGTCAGCTGGAGCATCCTGGCCGCCTTTGCGCATATCAGTGGGCAACTGCTGCTGGCACGGCTGTGGCTGGTTCCTCATGATGGCCTGTTTGTGCTGCTTCCTTTCTTTACGCTGGCGGCACTCGTCTTCGGGATCATCAACGGCCTGATTGCAGTCCGCCTGCTCGAAGAATTGCCGGCCAAACAACCGGAGGTCGACCATGCCTGAAACCGTCTGCCTGGCCTTCACCGGCGCCTCCGGCATGCCTTACGGCGTGCGCTTGCTCGAATGCCTGCTCGCCGCCGGCTGCCGGGTCCAGCTTCTTTACTCGCAGGTTGCGCAGATCGTCGCCCGGCAGGAGATGAGGCTCGACTTGCCGGCGCGCGCCAGCGAGGCACGCGCCAGCCTGGAGGAACGCTACCGCGACTTACCTGGCCGACTCGAAGTCTATGGCCGTGAAGAATGGTTTGCGCCGCTCGCCAGCGGCTCCAATCCGCCCGACGCCATGGTCATCTGCCCGTGTTCGATGGGAACTCTCGCGGCGATCGCCCAGGGGCTGGCCAGCAAGCTGATCGAACGGGCCGCCGACGTGGTCATCAAGGAAGGCCGCAAGCTGATCCTGGTGCCGCGTGAGACACCGCTGTCGGTGATTCATCTCGAAAACATGTTGCGTCTGGCAAGGGCGGGAGCCGTGATCCTGCCTCCCAACCCGGGCTTTTATCAGCATCCGCAGCGAGTCGAGGACCTCATCGATTTCGTGGTGGCGCGTATTCTTGACCAACTGCACGTGCGCCATGCGCTGCTGCAGCGCTGGGGAGACACGCCGGCTGCCCCATGACCAGATCCGCCTGCTAAATGATGGCTGGCGAACGCTCTTCGGCCGCGCTGGTACTCACCTTCTGCATCGCCGAGGCATTGCTGATGGCCGGCTTCGCGCTGGTGCCGTCGCTGTTGCCACAACTTTCGCAACGCTGGTTCTTGTCGGCGACCGCAGGCGGCTGGCTGGGCGGCATCTTTTTCCTCGGCTACATCCTCGCCGTACCCGTACTGGTCAGCCTGACCGATCGCATCGACGCGCGGCGCATCTACCTGGCCGGCGCGACCGTGAGCGCGCTCGCGCTGGCCGGCTTCGCGAGCTTCGCCGACGGTCTGGCGAGCGGCCTGGGCTGGTGGTGGCTTGCCGGCCTGGGCCTGGCCGGGACCTACATGCCGGGCCTCAAGGCGCTGACGGATCGGCTGCCGGTCGCTGTACAAGCGCGGGGCACCGCATTCTACACCGCCACTTTCGGCGTCGGCGCCGGGCTGTCGTATCTCTGGATCGGACTGCTGCAGGGACGGCTGCCATGGCCCTGGCTGTTCGCCATCGCTGCGGTTTGTGCGGCACTGTCGATGCTGCTGGTCTGGCGCGGCATCGCGCCGGGCAAACCCCTGATGGCGACGCAGATCGGGCGCAGCCACTGGCGAAGCGTCGTGGGCGATCGACGCATCCTGGCATTCTGTGGCGGCTATTTCGGTCACAATTGGGAGCTCTTCGGCTTCCGGGCCTGGCTGGTCGCCTACCTGACCTGGACGCATGCCCGCACACCCGATTCCTGGACGGCGATGCCGGGATTGATTGCCGCACTCGCGACCTTCCTCGCGGTACCCGCGAGCATCCTCGGCAATGAAGGCGCGCAGCGCTGGGGACGCGCTCGCTGGCTGCAAACCGTGATGCCTTTGTCTGGCGTTCTGGCGATTGTCGTCGGCTTCTCGGGCGGCCAGTCGAGCCGCCTGCTGCTGCCCTTGCTGCTGGTCTACGCGGCGAGCATGAATCTCGATTCGGCCGCGCTGACGGCCGGCCTGCTCACCGAAACCTCTCCCGAAAAACGTGGCACGGCACTCGCGCTGTATTCGTCGATCGGCTTTGCCGGCGCCTGCATCGGACCGATCGCCTTTGGTGTCGCCCTCGATGCCTTCGGCCGCAGCCTGCAGGCCGGCTGGACGGCAGCATTCGTGACGCTGGCCTGTGGCGTCGGCTTTGGACGCTGGGCAATCGGCAGGATCGGCGCCGCGCCTCCACCTGCCCACCTTTCCTGAGCGGACAGGAGACCCGCGTCCGCCCGCAAGCCGATCACTCCCAGGGCGCATCCTTGCCTTCAACGGCAAAGTCTTGCAGTATTCCCCGATGATCCCGGAAAAGACACCCATTCCCGACCGCAGACAGCGCCGGACACTGCTGCTTGGCCTGGCTCTGCTTGTCCTCTGCGTCCTGCAACTGCTGGCTTACCAACTATGGTTGAACTACCAGGAGCAAATCGTCGATGCCGAAACCAAAACCCGCAACTACGCAGCAATCTTCGAGACGCGACTGGACGCCACGCTGCGTCGTACCGATGCCATCCTGCAGGGATTAAGCCGTAGCCTCCCGGCGCAGGCCCTGGCCGGGCAGGCGTCCAGCGCCTACGCTGCGCAACTGAACGACGAACTCGACTCACACCTGCTGCATTTCGATGATCTGGCCGGTCTGCGGGTTTTCGACCGCAGCGGCGATCTGCGGTACAGCTCGGATGGGGCCCATACGGCACCCACCAATGTCGCCGACCGAGATTACTTTCGCTTCCTGCAAAACCAGCCGCAGTCCGGCCTGATGTTCTCCGAAGTGATCGTTTCGCGCACCACAGGCCGGCCCAGCCTGATCATCGCCCGCGCACTGCAGGATCCGCATGGCGTTTTTCTCGGCATCGTCACCGCAGTGCTCGACCTCGATCGCCAGGTGGAAATATTTCGCTCGGTCGATGTCGGCAGCAATGGCATCATCTCGTTTCGCCGCAGCGACGATCACCGGCAGGTCGTGCGCTGGCCATCGGTGCCAGGCAAGATGAACCAGGAACTCGATCCGGGTCATCCGCTTCGACCGCCGATGGCCCGCGGCGACAGGACGGGAACCTTGCACTTCGCCTCCCAGACCGACGGCGTGCAACGGATTTACAGCTTTCACCGGCTCGAACACTACCCTTTCTATTTCATCATCGGCGTCAGCTTCGACGATGTCCTCGCCGGCTGGCGAACACGCGCGCGGGTGGTGGGCGCTTGCGGTTTCCTGCTGCTCGCGCTATTTGCCGCGCTGCTGCTGCGTCTGTGGCGAAGTGAAGCACGCGAGGCACAGGTCGTCGCCGACCTGGTCGACAGCGAACGGCAGCAACGCGACAACGGCAAGCGACTCCAGATATTCGAACGCCTGGTAGAAAACGCCGGCCAGGGCATCGGCATGGCGCATCCCGACGGGACCATGACCTATGCCAACCCGGCGCTGCGCCGCCTGCTCGACCTGCCGGCGAACGCCGCGTACAACGATTATTCGTTCAATCAGTTCTATACCGGAGAGAACCGCCGAAGATTACGGGAGGAAGTGCTGCCGGCGGTTCTCCAGGCGGGCCAGTGGACAGGTGAGCTGGAATTGTCTTCGCTGGACGGGCGCAGCATCCCGGCCATACACACCCTGTTCGTCGTCCGCAACGCCGCCGGCGAAACGCCGATCATCGCCAACGTGCTCGCCGACATCTCCGAACGTCGGCAGGCCGAACAGGTATCGCGGCTTCTGCTGCAGGCGGTCGAGTATAGTCCGGTGGCCATTGTCATCACCAGTCGCAATGGCGAGATCGAGTACGTCAATCCCAGCTTTACCCAGGTGACGGGTTTTTCCCGGAGCGAAGCCATTGGCCAGAACACGCGCTTCCTGAAATCCGGGGAAACCCCTCCCGAAACCTATCAGCAAATGTGGCAAACCCTGCTCGAAGGTAAGGTATGGAACGGGATTCTGCACAACCGGCGCAAGAACGGCGAATTGTTCTGGGAGCAGACGAGCATTTCGCCGGTATTTGGCGATCACGGCGAGGTAACGCATTACCTGGCCGTGAAGGAAGACATCAGCGATCGTCACGTCACGGAAACCCGCTTGCGTCTGCTGGCCGGAGTATTCGAACACAGCGCCGAAGCGATCATGGTCAGCGACCGCGACAACCGCATCCTGGAGGTCAACAAGGCCTTCTGTCGCCTCACCGGCTATGCCGCCGACGAGGTACGCGGCGAGAACCCGCGCCTGTTGTCGTCGGGGCGCTCGCCTCCGGAGGCGTACCACGCCATGTGGCAGTCGATCAACAGCAGCGGCCACTGGCAGGGCGAGATCTGGGACCGTCGCAAGGATGGCAGCGTCTACCCGAAATGGCTGTCGATCTCGACCATCTGCGGATCCGACGGCAACATTGAACACTACATCGGCAGCTTCGTCGACATCTCCGAGCGCAAGGCGGCCGAGGAAAAGATCAGCCACCTCGCGCATTTCGATACCCTGACCGATCTGCCCAACCGCTCCAACCTGCAGGGCCGGCTCGAGCAGGCCCTGGCCGCGGCACGACGTGACAGCCTGCACCGCCCGCTGGCGGTGATGTTTCTCGATCTCGATCGTTTCAAGAATATCAACGACACTCTCGGTCACCACGTTGGCGATTCGCTGCTGCTGGAAGTTTCGAAACGGTTGATGGCGAGCGTGCGCGAAAGCGATGTGGTGGCCCGCCTGGGCGGTGACGAGTTCGTCGTCGTCCTGACCGGCGCTGATGCCATGGCCGCCGAACGAGTCGCCGGAAAAATCCTCAGGGCCCTGTCGCAACCCTATCACCTCGACGGACAGAGACTGCACACCACCTCGAGCATCGGCATCGCCGTATTCCCCGGCGACGGGGAAAGCGTCGATATTCTCATGCGCAATGCCGATGCGGCGATGTATCACGCCAAATCAGCCGGGCGCAACAACATGCAGTTTTTTACCGCGAGCATGAACCAGGCCGCCAGCGACCGGCGACAGCTCGAAGAAGATCTGCATCTGGCATTGCAGAAAAACCAGTTCGTCCTGCATTACCAGCCACAGATCGATGACCTGCGCCGCGTTTTTGCTGCCGAAGCGCTGCTGCGCTGGCAGCATCCCGAGCACGGCCTGGTCCCACCCAACCGATTCATCCCGATCGCCGAAGATACCGGGCTGATCGTACCGATCGGGCAGTGGGTGCTGGAAACTGCCTGCGCGCAACTCCAGGCCTGGTCCGTCGAGGCACGGACATGCGATCTACAACTGGCGGTCAATGTCAGCGCACGCCAGTTCCGCCAGGCCGATTTCGTCGATCAACTCCGAAAGGTCATCGAACGCAGCGGCGCCGACCCGCTGCGCCTGAAACTCGAACTGACCGAGAGCCTGGTGCTGGACAACGTGGCCGACACGATCGCCAAAATGAACGTCATCAAGCAGTTCGGCGTCAGCTTCTCGATGGACGACTTCGGCACCGGTTATTCGTCACTGTCTTACCTGACACGTTTGCCGCTCGACCAGCTCAAGATCGATCGGGCCTTTGTCAGCAGACTCCCCGACAACCAGAGCGATGCGGTGATCGCGCAAACCATCGTCACCATGGGCAGCAGCCTCGGTCTCAAGGTGCTGGCCGAGGGGGTCGAAAACGAGGCGCAGCGCCAGTTTCTTGAAAACCATGGCTGTCACGGCTACCAGGGTTTTCTCTTCAGCCGCCCCCTGCCCATCGAGGCCTTCGAACAACTCCTGAACCGGGGCGGGTGCTGACCGGCAAGCATTCGCTCAGGCAGGCGAACTGACCAGGGTCAGCGATCAAGGGACAGCAGCAGCTTCTTGATCGGCGTCGGCAATGCCGCACCAGCGACATCGTCCAGGGGCAGCCACTCGCACCCGTTTTCCCTGGCCTGCAGGCTGATCACCTCGACATCGCAGCGCAGTACCTGGAGGGTCAGACGAAAATGGGTAAACGCATGCGTAATCGGTGGCAGCGCCTGCGTGCCCAGCAGCCGACAGCCCTGGCGTCGGGCAAAGCTTGTGGCCGACTCGCTGATCGCTTCGGGCAAGCACAGCAAACCACCCCAGATACCACTCGGTGGGCGGCGTTCGAGAAACACGCGGCGGCCGTCGCTGAGCAGCAGGACGCTTGTCGTCCGTTCCGGCAGTGCTTTTCTCGGTGTCGGCCTGGGCAGTTCGGCTTGTCTGCCCTCCCGGCAAGCGACACAGACTGGCTGTAGCGGACAAGCGTCGCAAACAGGCTTGCTGCGAAGGCAAATCGTCGCTCCGAGATCCATCATGCCTTGTGTGTAGGCTTCGATGTCGTTTTCCGGGAGCAGCACTTCGGCCAGCGCCCACATCGAGCGTTCCTGCTGTGCCGGTGAATCGCCACTTGCGACCCCGAAGCAGCGCGCCAGTACACGTTTGACATTACCGTCGAGGATCGCGGCCCGACGACCAAAGGCGAAGACGCTGATCGCCGCAGCGGTAGAGCGGCCGATTCCCGGCAAGCCCGCAGTCTCGACGGGATCGGCAGAGAACTTCCCGGCGCGCTCGGTAACGATGGTTTTCGCGCAGCGATGCAGATTGCGGGCCCGCGCATAATAGCCGAGTCCGGACCATAATTCGAGCACGCTTTCGAGAGGTGCTTCGGCCAGCGCTTCAAGCGTGGGAAAACACGCGAGAAAGCGGGCGTAATAAGGAATCACGGTCTGCACCCGGGTTTGCTGCAGCATGGTTTCCGATAACCAGATGCGATACGCGTCACGCGTCTGTTGCCAGGGCAGATCGTGGCGACCATTCGCCATCTGCCAGCGAATCACCCGCATCGAGAAGCTCGGTCTGTCTTCCGGCCGAGCGTCAGCCATGCACTGAGCAGTCTGGAGCCGCCGGCAGCGGGACTGGCCGAGGCTTCCAGGACACGCCGGCGATGGTCGACAATTTCCGGAGATAATCCCCTGCGGACGTCTCGGTAAATATCCGTACGAGAAAGCGCAAATGGCGTTGCTCCAGAATCATCTCGACATGCGCAAGCTGCGCGGAGATAATTGCACCTTTGGCCTGATTGTCGGCAGCGAGCACACTGTCGCGTGCAGCAAACCGACGAGAGTGCGTACAAAAGCTTGCGATGGGTTTTGTACAGGCATCAGCTGGGTCAGTGGCATCGCGGAACTCAAGGATCATTTTACCAACATTGAATCTTAACACGCCTGAATCATGCGTCCGGATCGCCTGATGCGCCTCCCGACTGGCTCTCCGGAATGTCCGGAAGCAGTGTCGACCCAGCTGCCAGACAGAGGTACTGGTCGTGCGCCGGCGGCAAGGGATCTGGTCTGCCGCGACTTTCGTGACGCGCTGGGCAGCTTTGCCACCGGCGTCACCGTGCTGACGACCCTGGCGGCAGACGGTCAGCCGATCGGTGTAACCATCAGCTCCTTCAACGCCGTTTCCCTGGACCCGCCCTTGATCCTGTGGAGCCTCGCATGCGACTCGCCCCGACTCGAAGCCTTCCGCCAAGCCGGCCATTACGCCGTTAATGTCCTGTCCGCCGGTCAGCAGGCCATCTCGGACTGTTTTGCCAGCCGTGACGAGGATCGTTTTGGCACGCTCGACGTCACGGCAGGACTGGCCGGCATACCACTCATCGAGGGCTGCTCGGCGTGGTTCGAGTGCAGCAACGAGGCACATTATCCGGGCGGTGACCACCTGATATTCCTTGGTCGCGTCCAGCGTTTCGCCCGCAGCGAGGCTGGCGAGCCGTTGATTTTCCATGCCGGCCGCTACCGGCATCTGCGCTACGATTCCGGGCAATAGCTCCGACCTTATTCCGCATTATTTCCGTTCAGAGAATTACATCTGTGTTTTATCATCCAGGCAGACAGGATTCTCGCCGTAAAATACGATTTTGCTGCTAAATGAGTGGACTATTTGCAGTATCGCCGGAATGGTTTTACGTTGAGAACACGAATCATCGACCATTCAGCTTGACAAACACCTGACCGCCTATTGCAATTATCCGGCGTTGGTGTATAAGACGTTTTTTTCTCGAGGAGTAGGATATGGCAAGTTATAAGGAACTGCTCGCACAACGTGCGATGCTGGAAAAACAGATCGAAGAAGCTCGGCAGGCAGAGTTGTCGGAAGCGATCAGTCAGGTGAAGCGATTGATTGCCGAGTACGGTTTGACGGCGGCAGACCTTGGCTTCAAGATGGGAGCAATGGGAATAGTTGTCGGAAAGGTCCGGGCACCGGTGGCCGTCAAATACCGCGGCCCGAATGGTGAAACCTGGTCGGGTCGCGGCAAGGCGCCAAACTGGCTGACCCGCCTGGAATCAGAGCAACGGCACCGCGACGAATTCCTCGTTTCTCCGTAAGCAGGGATTGCCTGGGGCATTGTGTTGTCTGATACGGCCAACGATTATCGATGCGCAATGCCCACCATGAAAGCAGACTCCTGGAAAGCTGGCGGATGAACATCCTGGTCACTGGTGGTACCGGCTATATCGGATCGCATGCCTGTGTCGCATTGCTCGCCGCGGGCCACACCGTGACCGTTGTCGATAATCTCTCGAACAGCCGCTATGAAGTGCTCGATCGTGTGGCACAGATTGCCGGGCAACGGCCGCTCTTCTTCCAGGGCGATGTCCGTGACCACGAGCTGTTGCGATCGGTCTTTGCTGCGGCACCGGTCGATGCGGTAATTCACTTCGCCGGCCTGAAGGCCGTCGGCGAGTCGGTCGCGCAGCCTTTACGATATTATGACTGCAACGTCGGCGGCGCCATCGCGCTCTGCGAGGCGATGGCCGAGGCGGCAGTGAAGACCCTGATTTTCAGTTCTTCCGCCACGGTCTACGGCGACCCGGCTTCGGTACCGATCCGCGAAGACTTCCCGCGTTCGGCGACCAATCCCTATGGTGCCAGCAAGCTGATGATTGAAGACATCCTCGCCGATCTGGCGCACGCCGACTGCGCATGGCGGATTGCTCGCCTGCGCTATTTCAATCCTGTCGGCGCGCACGAAAGCGGCCTGATTGGCGAGGAACCGAATGGTGTTCCCAATAATCTCCTGCCCTACGTAGCCCAGGTGGCCGCAGGCAAACGCCCGCAGTTGAGTGTTTTCGGCAGCGATTATCCGACGCCTGACGGCACCGGAGTACGCGATTACATTCACGTGATGGATCTCGTCGAAGGTCACCTCGCGGCACTGAACTACCTGCTCGACAAGGGCGGCCTGCTGACCGTCAATCTCGGCACCGGCTGCGGCTACTCGGTCCTCGACATGGTGCGCGCCTTCGCAGCCGCCAGCGGTCGGCCAGTGCCCTACGCACGGGTGCCGCGACGGCCGGGCGACGTGGCAACCTGCTACGCTGACCCGCAGCTCGCCGCCGACCTGCTCGGATGGCAAGCCCGCCGCGGCATCGAGCAGATGTGCGCCGATGCCTGGCGCTGGCAGCAACACGCAACCGTCTGATCACCGAGCATGGCGACCTACGCAATCGGAGACATTCAGGGCTGCTTCGAATCGCTGCAGCATCTGCTGAAGAAGTGCCGTTTCGACCCAGCAAACGACCGCCTGTGGCTGGTCGGCGATCTGGTCAACCGTGGTCCGCACTCACTCGACACCTTGCGCTTCGTGCGCGATCTTGGCACCGCCGCAGTCACCGTCCTCGGCAATCACGACCTCTATCTGCTAATGGTGGCCGCAGGATCCGGCAGGCGCAGCAAAGGCGATACGCTCGACGAGATCCTCAATGCCCCCGACTGTGCAGACCTGCTGGACTGGCTGCGGCATCGACCGCTGTGCCACTGCGAAGGCGAGTTCTGCATGGTGCATGCCGGACTCTTACCACAATGGACCGTCGCCCAGGCACGTGCGCTGGCGGCAGAGGTCGAGGCAGCGCTCACCGGTCCCGCTCACCAGGATTTTCTGGCCAATCTGTGGGGCAGCGAACCGGCGGCGTGGCACGAAGACCTGCAGGGCTGGCCGCGCCTGCGGGTGATTGTCAACGCGATGACCCGGATGCGCTTCTGTTCGCCCGCAGGAGTCATGGAATTCAAGACCAAGGGCGAGCTGGCCGATGCCCCGCCTGGCCAACTGCCATGGTTTGAAGTTCCCGGCAGGCTCAGTGCCAATGACGTTGTCGTGATTGGCCATTGGTCGGCACTCGGACTGAGGATCGAGCCCAACCTGCTGGCCCTCGATTCCGGTTGTTTCTGGGGTCGTCACCTGACGGCCGTGCGCCTGGACGACCGCGCGCTGTTCCAGGTGGATTGCTCGACCTGCGAAGATACCGCCTGAATCTCTGCAGCATTTTCCCGCGGCGAAGCGCAGACAGACCGGAGGAGCGACATCCCGCTCGAATGGCCGACTAAGCTTCGGTCTAGATCCGGTGTCGAATTTCTTTACACCAGATCGAGCAGCAGTTCTGCCCAAGAAGATAAATAGCCATTTGCATCAAGCTCTTGTATCACAGAGCATGAAACTTGCTTTGCTCGATAAGGGTACTAAGGAACGCCTACGAAATAACTTCCCGTTTTGACTGTGCGCTCGGGCATGCCACTTGCTTGCTTGGTTGTTCTGAAAACAGCAAAGGGAATGCAGCGTGGGCTATTACCGGGAAGACGTAGAGCGGCGAATGAAGGAATTCTATCGGCGACTATCGGAAAAGGATCGTCGCCGGTACGCGGCGGTGGAGTCTGACAAGTTAGGGCATGGGGGCCAGCAGTACATCGCGCAGTTGTTTGAGATCGATCGCAAGACGATCCGACAAGGACTGGCCGACCTGGACATAGCGGAAGAGGCGACGGGGGATAAGCTCCGAAAAAAGGCGGTGGGCGGAAGCGTAAGACTCGACCTGGACGCCCGAATATCGACGA
>NZ_SPMX01000045.1 GCF_012940005.1 Candidatus Accumulibacter contiguus
ACCCTACCCCCAACCCTCCGGATTGAACCACGGCCTCGACTGCCTGATATCCGCCGAATGGACACCGGCCCAGGCTTTCGCCGTCGTCGAACTGCTCGACGACTTGCGGGACCGGATCTGCGCTCACTACCAGACCGCCCTCTTTGAACTGCTTCGTGACGAGCAATCCAGGGACAGCGACGCCAATCCCTACGACCCCTGGACCGAAGAGCCGCCGTTCTAACCGCTGCCAACCTTCCAATCCTCAAGGGGCCCTTACCGGCCCCTCCTTTGTCCACTCAATCAGTCCAGCATTCTCTGCCATTCTTCTGCGCCATTTATGCGCGCTTCCTTCCAGCCACTAACAGCGCAAACAGCACACCCCCACAGGGCACATCGACCACCGCTTGAAACTGCGGCAGCACCGCAGTCAGTCCGCCCATACTGGCAGCTACCCGGGCATCGATGTTCGACGCGCCCATCCCCATCGGGGCCTCACTGTCGAGCAGGCTGCGCTCACTCTTGTTAGTCAAGACGACCGCTGGCTTGGGCTTTGACGACGGTGCGTGCAGTCGCCCGGCACGCACCGCTTTCGATAGCGTGTCCGCTTTGATCTTCAAGCGGGCAGCCACCTGCGCAGTCGTCAGACCCTCGTCCAGAAAGTCTTGTGCCTGCTTCATGACGACGGCGGTCAGCACCGCTGGACCACGAGTTCCCCGTGGGGCATAAAACCCCTTGACCCCTTGCTCGTGGTAACGCTTCACCGCACGCTTGACACTGAGTACGGGTACGCCAAAGGCACGGGCAACGTCCACACCCCGGGCATTACCGCCAGCGATAAATTGTGCCGTAATCATTCGGAAGGTGGGGATGTCCTGCTCGTCATGGCTGAATACCGGCATCATCCCGTTGAAATAGGTGATCCGCTCGTCCTGCCTCACAAAAGCCAGCAGATTGTTGATGTGGATCGCCCCCGCAGGAAACATCGGCAACAGCATTTGCGGCATCGCTCTCTCCAGGTCAAGCGGAGCCGGTGCCCCGTCAGTCACCAACTATCTGCCAATTGCCGTATCTTTACAATATCCGACACACTCCTTCTCCAAAAACGCTCCATAGTACCGAAAACAAGAGTCAAGCCGTTGGACTGTAATGTGTTTTTTAAGGCTACCGCCCTAATGTCATGGCAATGAGATCAGGTGTTCTGAAGGTCATCAAGAATAGCAGGCAGTTTCGCGCCCCCTGTCGCGGTAGAATGGCAGCTTCGCGAAACCCGCAAGTGACCCGCATGCGCCACCCTACGGAGGACCTGTTTGCAGGCGAGAAAGCGTTTCCCAGATTACCGGGCGCTGCGCGCACGCGCGCAGGCAAATCACCTGCGCCTGCCGGAATAAGCAAGACCACGCTTCTTCACCTGAAGCCATGAGCCTTTCGACACTGACCGCGGCAGTGCTCGAATTTCGCGACCAACGCAACTGGGCGCAGTTTCACAGCCTGCGCAACCTGATCGTCTCGCTGAACCTCGAAGCCAGCGAGTTGCTCGAACTGACGCAGTGGAAGAACGACGCCGAGATGGCAGCGATGGCAGGCAGCGCCAGCGCGCAGGAAGCCCTGCGCGACGAATGTGCCGACGTCCTGATTTACCTGCTGTTGATTGCCGAAAATGCCGGCATCGACCTTGAACAGGCCGCCCGTGCAAAACTCGTCAAGAATGCGATCAAATATCCGGTCGCGAGCAGCTACGGATCGAACCGGAAATATTCGGATACCCGTCCGGCCCAGGACCAGACAGACACCTGACTTGCCGCACGACAGGTTTCATAACGGTCGGTGCAATGCTCAGTCCTCGCGGATATCGACCGGCGTGTACGGCGGCACCCACTCGAACAATTCAACAATATCGGCGTTGTGCATGCGAATGCAGCCGATCGATCCGGGGCGACCCATCGGCGTCGTGTCCGGGCTGCCGTGGATGTAGACATAACGGCGCATGGTATCGACCCGGCCCAGGCGGTTGCGACCGGGTTCGCAGCCAGATAACCAGAGGATGCGCGTGAGAATCCAGTCGCGCTGCGGGAATCGTTCGGCGAGTTCCTTGCCATAGATCTCGCCAGTCGGCCTGCGGGCGGCAAAAACCGTGTTGACCGCTTCGCCGGCACCAATCTTGGCGCGGATCAGGTGCCTGCCGCGCGGCGTGCAGAAGCTGCCCGAGACTTCGCCAGGGCCATTCGTTGCCGTGGACACAGGATAGCTGCGCAGCACCTGCCCGGAGTCGTCCGAGAGGGTCAGCGTCTGTTGTTTGATGGAGATCTCGATGTGCATGCTCACTCGCGGCTGCGCCGCGCCGCAAAAAACCCCGATAGCAACTGTCCGCACTCATCGGCCAGGATGCCGCCGACGACTAGCGTGTGATGGTTGAGGCGCGGCACCGCAAAGAGGTCGACGACGCTGCCATGCACGCCGGTTTTTGGATCCCGCGCGCCGTAGATCAAACGGGCAATGCGCGCCTGCAGCACCGCACCGCCACACATCGCGCAAGGTTCGAGAGTCACGAACAGTTCGCAGCCAGGCAGACGGTAGTTGCGCAGATTGCGCGCGGCATCGCGTAGGGCGGCAATTTCGGCGTGCGCCGTCGGATCATGTTCGCCGATCGGCGAATTGAAGCCCCGACCGACGATGACCCCATCGCGAACCACCAGCGCACCAACCGGCACCTCGCCGAGGCACTCGGCAGCCCGCGCCAGGGAAATCGCCTCACGCATGAAATAGTCGTCGTTCATCGATACTATTCTACCGCAGCGCAGAAGCAGGCTGCCGGGAACACTTCGACCCTGACCCTACTACCTCAGCTGAAGAAAGGGAAGCGGCGGCACCCGCAGCGACCCCGCAAAGCAGTGCCGCGACCCCTTCAGTCCTCTCAAATCTACTCAGCAAATCAATTCAATCAGAGAACATCCGTTTTGTCGTCCGCATGTTCTCCTGATTGGCAATCAGCTCTTGAGCCACTTGCGCAGCAGATGATCGAGGACCATGAAAAGGATCAGGCAAGCCACGAGCGAGATGCTGGCGTTGGTGAACCCGTTGAAAAACTGGGGCGAAGCGATGGGAGACGTCTCCCTGATCGAGTAGTGATACGACGAGTTCGCAGCCGACAGACTCCGTTCCGCCACCTGTCCATAGGCATCCTGGATACTGGCGGCCGCCAGTTTCATGGTCTCGGTTCCGGCGGGAGTTTCAATCGTCGCAATAAAGGTTCTCATGGTTTCCTCTGACTCTCAACGCATACAATGCATGACATCAGCAGCGGTTGTTGCGCCAACATTTTCTTGGCATCCATTGTTCAACAACACCGTTGCCGCACTCTCATACGAGAGTCATGTTTCAGCCGTGGAAAGGAAACCAAGTGCCCGCACGAACGTGCCTGGAGCGAGGTAACCCAGCCACCCACCTGGATTCCAGGTTAGGGTCTGCAGCTTTGCGTCCGGGGCTTTCACCCCGTTTGCCATTTGTCTCGTGGAATCATTATATGCCTGGAGCGCAGGCCTGCTGTGAGAATATTCACACCTGAGCCCATGTGATTACTTGCTCAACAACCTCATTCCCCGCCCCAGCCCATCGAGTGTCAGTGGGAACATGCGGCCACCCATCAGATGGTAGATGTAGTCATTGCCGTATTTGTGCAGCACGTCCTGGGTGGCGATGCTTCCCCGAGTTCATGGCCTTCTACTTCCCGCTGGCCCATGCCGAAATCGACCAGGAACTCACCCAAGTGGTACAGGATGCTGAACTCGGCAAGCGTTCCCAACGGCCATGGTCGCTTTCAGCTTATGCCCTGCTCCCGCCACGGGGCCAGGCGACGGGATAGGGCGCGCAGGGAGAGTTCGAGCGCAAAGGCAATGATGGCGATCACGGCAATTCCCAGGATGACCACGTCGGTCACCAGGAACTGTGCAGCCGACTGCACCATGAACCCCAGGCCGCTCGTCGCTGCGACCAGTTCCGCGGCAACGAGTGTCGACCAGCCGGTCCCCAGGCCGATGCGGATACCAGTCAGGATGTCGGGGACGGCGCTGGGCAACACCACGTAACGCAGCAACTGGACACGCGTCGCTCCCAGGGACTGTGCAGCGCGCAGGCGGTTTTGCGAGACCTGTCGAACACCACCCGCTGTGGCAATCGCGATTGGCGCATAGATCGCCAGGAAGATCAGCAAGACCTTGGACAACTCGCCAATCCCGAACCAGATGACGATCAGCGGCAGGTAGGCGAGCGGCGGCACCGGACGATAGAGCTCAATGAGGGGGTCAAGCACGCCCTGCGCGATTCGTGAGAGGCCAATCGCGATCCCCGTCGGTATGGCCAGGACGACGGCTGCGATGAGCGCGCAGACTACCCGACCCAGGCTTGCCGCCAGATGTTGCCAGAGTGTCGAGTCCATGAACCCCTTTGTGGTTACCAGCCAGAACTTTCCGAGCACAGCTTGAGGCGAGGGAAGGAACAGGGGTGCGATGAGTCCGGCCGTGGTCGTGGCCCACCACACGACAAGTAAGAAGATGATGGTTAGGGTACTGATGGTGTTGACGCTGAGCAAGAAGTTCCCGGCCGGGCGTGCCGGCGCCTGCTCGCTTGCGAACGCTGTCGATCGCGAATTGTCGCCGATGCTCATTTCGGTGGGTGTCATGTGGTGCTGACCTCGCGTTGGGCAAAGACCAGTGAGAGAACGTGCTCACGGGTTTCGATGAAGCGTGGATCCGACTTGATGCTGCGTGCGGATTCACCATTGGCATGACGGTGGCCGAAGTCCAGCTTCATCCGTTCGGCCACTCGACCGGGTCGTGGCGAGAGCAGGATCAGGTCGGTCGCCAGAAACACAGCTTCTTCCAGATCGTGGGTAATGAGAAAGATTTGTTTGCGAGTCTTTCGCCACAGACGCAGAAGTAGTTCCTGCATCTGTTCGCGAGTGAACGCATCGAGGGCCGCGAAGGGCTCGTCCAGCAGCAGAACGCGCGGGTCCGCAGCCAGCCCGCGCGCGAGCCCGACGCGCTGTCGCATACCGCCGGAGAGCTGCCAGATAGGATGCTGTTCGAACTCCTGGAGGTCAACGAGTTGCAGCGTCCTGCGCGCTGTCGCCTCACGTTCCGCCCCCGGAAGTCCGCGCAACTGCAATCCGAAAGCCACGTTGTCCAGAACGTTCAACCAGGGCAACAGCGCATCATCCTGAAACACCACCCCACGTTCCGCGGACGGCCCGGAAACCAGCCGATCGTCGAGCAGGATTCGCCCACTCGTCGGCTGCAGAAAGCCGGCAATCAGGTTGAGCAAGGTCGTCTTGCCGCAACCCGAGGGGCCGAGAGCGACTACCAGTTGTTCGGGGTCGATGACCAGTGAAACATCCTGCAGGGCCGCCACGCCCCGAGCAGCGCCCGGATAGTGAACGGTCACCTGGTCAATGACGAGTCTGGACATGGAAAGTGATCGCTCGGTCGCTCGGGCGGCTACCTGGCAGCAAGCGTGCTGGCCTTGCTGATGTAGGCGCTCGAAACGAATGGCGCATAGTCGCTCTGCAGGGTATCCACCTTGCCTTGCTCCTTGAGGAAGCCGGCGGTATCGGTCAGAGCCTTCACGGTCGGCTTGCCGAGTAACTCGCTCTGCTCCTTGGCCAACGGAAAGACGTTGCCCTCGAGCAGGCCGGCAATGTCTTCCTTCTTGGCACCGGTGATGCGAACGACCTTGTCGAGATTGTCGGCGTTCCCGAGCCAGGCCTTGGGATTGGCTCGATAAGCCGCGTACGCATCCAGTGTCACGCGCGCAAACTTCGTCACGAAGTCGGGATTCTTCTCGGCAAAATCGTTGCGCACGATCCAGCCGTCAAAGGTCGGCGCCCCCCACTTGCCGACATCCGCCGAAGTCGCCAGAACCTTGCCACTTTCCTTGGCCTTGCCGAGCGCGGGGTCCCATACGTAGGTGGCATCAATGTCACCGCGTTGCCAAGCGGCAGTGATTTCCGGCGGCCGTAGATTGATGATCTGAACCTTGGACGGGTCGATATTCCAATGCTTCAGTGCGGCCAGCAGACTGTAGTGTCCGGTCGACACAAAGGGCACCGCGATCTTCTTGCCGATCAGGTTTTCGGGCTTTGCAATCTTGCTGCCATTGCGCACGACGAGCGCCTCGGAACCGCCGAGCTGAGCAGCGACGAGAAAGGTGACGACCGGCAGTCCTTTGCTCGCGGCAGCAGCGATGGGGCTTGAGCCAACGTAACCGATCTGCACGTCACCCGAGGCGATTGCCGTGAGGACTTCGGCGCCGGCATCGAACTTGCGCCAGTTGATCCTGGCGCCTGTCGCCTTTTCATAAAGACCGTCAGCCTGGGCCACCTTGGCGGGATCGACGCCTGTCTGATAGGCGATGGTGACTTCGTCGGCAGCGATGGTGGTGCCCGAGAACGCCAGCAGTGCCAGGGCGGCGATCGTGAAGCGTCGATAGATGTGCATGTCGCATTACCTTCCGGTGGAGTGAGTGAGAAGGAGGCAATGTAGCAAAGGGGCATTCCCGTCCGGAACGAAGAAAGTCGGATATCTAAATCACGTCCTACGGAATATGCTCAGCAGAACGACGGCTTTACTTCTCTTCCGCCAGTGTTCGCCGCAGGATCGAGACGATCTTGTCGATATGTTGACGTTCGGCGACCAATGCCGGAGCAATGATCGCGGCGTCGCCGGTGGTCTTCACGTGTAGTCCGCGATCAAACAGGGCTTTCTGCAAGCGGTAGCCACGCACTCCCGGCTTCCCGTCCGGGGCAAGATCGATCCCGGCGATGAGCCCATAGGCGCGGATGTCGGTGACCACTGGCAACTCGCGCAAGGTGAAAAGCTGGTCGATGAAATAGCTCGACAATGCCTCGCCACGCGCAAACAATTCTTCGCGTCGATAGATCTCCAGGGTGGCGATGGCGGCCGCAGCAGCCACCGGGTGACCACCGGAAGTGTAGCCATGGAAGAACTCGATCTGGTCGGCTGGGACAGAGTCGATGATGGCCTCGTGGATTCCTCGGTCGACGGCGACCGCACCCATCGGGATGGCGCCATTGGTGATCGCCTTGGCAACGGTCAGGATGTCGGGCCGCACACCGAAGCTCTGGGCTGCAAAAGCCTTGCCGGTCCTGCCAAAGCCGCAGATCACTTCATCGAAGACCAGCAGGATGCCGTGCGCCGAAGTGATCTCGCGCAAGCGTTCCAGATAGCCTTGCGGTGGCAGCAGGACACCGGTCGAGCCGGCGATCGGTTCGACAAAGACGGCAGCAATGTTTTCGGCGCCGTGGGTGGCAATGATCCGGAGCAGATCGTCAGCGAGTTCCCCCCCGTGTTGGGGAAGTCCGCGGGTGAAACGGTTCTCCGCAAGCCAGGTGTGCCGCAGCAAGGGCACGTTGGGTAACTGACTGGCAAAGTGCCGACGGTTGTTTACGATGCCGGAAAGGCCCAGGCCACCGAAGTTGACGCCGTGATACGCACGCTCGCGCGAGACGAACAGGGTGCGTTGTGCTTCGCCACATACGCGGTGGTACAGGAGGACCATCTTGATCGCCGTATCGACGGCCTCCGAACCCGAGTTGACCAGAAACACCCTGTCCAGTCCGGCGGGGAGGATGCCGGCCAGCTTCTCCGCTACAAGGAAGGCAGGCGGGTTGCCGCGATAGAAGCTGGGAGCGAAGTCCAGTTCGTCGAGTTGTCTGCCGACTGCCTGGGTGATTTCCTCGCGGCCATGCCCAGCCGCCACCGCAAACAAGCCGGAAGATCCGTCGATAATCGGGCGCCGAGGGGGTCGTAGTAAAACATTCCCTTGGCGCGGGCCAGGATCTTCGGCTCACGCCGGAAGTCCCGGTTGGGCGTAAATGGTAGCCAGTTGAAGGAGAGATCGAGGTCAGGACCGTTACTCATGTGTTTTCCTTGTGACCTTGAAGCAGGAAGTCGGCGCCACGCTCGCCGATCATCACCGTCGGGATGTGAGTATTGCCGAGGAGCGCGGGGTGAACCGGGCGGTAGCTGGTCCTTACTGGTTCTTCTGCTTGCTGCACCGGGGTAGCCAATGGCGCCCCGATGCAGCCGCCTTACAGCGCCTGGCCGGTGGCGTCGAAGACGCCGTCGAACAACACCGAACTCAGGTAGCGTTCTCCGGAGTCGGGCAGCACGACGACGATCGTCTTGCCGGCATTTTCCGGTTTCCTGGCATGGCGCACCGCCGCCGCCACGGCCGCACCGCAGGAAATCCCCGACAGGATTCCTTCCTCCCTGGCGAGGCGGCGGGCGTACTCGACAGCCTCTTCGTTCGACACCTGTTCGACGACGTCAACCAGCGAGAGGTCGAGCACCTGTGGTACGAAGCCGGCGCCGATGCCCTGGATCTTGTGGGGACCCGGCTTGAGCGCTTCGCCGGCGAGCGTCTGCGTGAGTACCGGGCTGGCGGAAGGCTCGACCGCTACCGAGAGAATGGGTTTGCGGCGGGTATTCTTGATGTAACGCGAAACGCCGGTGATGGTGCCGCCAGTCCCAACCCCGGAGACGAAAATATCAATATTGCCGTCGGTGTCGTCCCAGATCTCGGGGCCGGTGGTGCTCTCGTGAATCGCCGGGTTAGCCGGGTTCTTGAATTGCTGCAACAGCACGTAGCGATCCGGGTCCGACTCCGCGATCTCCTCGGCCTTGGCGATGGCGCCACCCATGCCTTTGGCGCCTTCGGTCAGTATCAGCTTGGCGCCATAGGCCACGAGCAGCTTGCGCCGCTCCAGGCTCATGGTTTCCGGCATGGTCAGTGTCAGGGGGATCCCGCGTGCAGCGGCGACGAACGCCAGGGCAATGCCGGTGTTGCCGCTGGTCGGTTCGACGAGTTCCTTACCTGGGCCCAGCAGACCACGCTGCTCGGCATCCCAGATCATCGCAGCACCGATGCGACATTTGACCGAATAGGCGGGGTTGCGTCCCTCGATTTTGGCGAGGAGACTGGCCGGAGCGCCGTCGGCGATGCGGTTGAGTCTGATCAGCGGCGTGCGGCCTATGGAAAGGGAATTGTCTGCGTACCATCTGGACATGCGAATCTCCTGAACTGGGAACGGTGTAGGGGCAACTGGCTGCCGAGATCCATGGACTCACCACGGGGGAATTCAGCGCGTAGCCGTCGACCTTAGGCCACGGCGCAACATCCTGCAAAGACAAAGTTTTTCTATGCTTATGCGTTCGGCGCGGAGCCAGTGGGGCGGCATGGCCAGGACTTCTTTGCCAGTCGACGAACAGGCTGCCGAGGGGGTCGTACTGACCGCTCGCGCGGTAGCTCTGGTCGCCGCGGCAACTGGATTTGCTGATCTCTGCCACCAATCGTGCTCCATACAGAGCAGGGATCCGGAGGAATAAGCTATGCATTTCTTATTATTTGTCGCGCCCGTCCTGGCTGCCCACAATGCGACCCTTGGTCAGTTACCCAACGGAGAACGTCGTGCCCATCCAGTCAATCAACGCCAGAAATCAGTTCCGCGGACGCATCAAGGAAATCATCGACGGCCCCGTCGTTTCCGAAGTGGACGTCGAGACACCGCATGGCATCGTCACGTCCGTGATCACCACTCGCTCGGTCAAGGATCTGCAACTGCGGGTGGGCACCGAGGTCCTGGCTCTGGTCAAGGCAACCGAAGTTTCGATCGCCAAGCTTTGACACGAATGTCGGGTTTCTGCCGGTCAAGTTTCCGGTGATTCCCGCAGGAGAACCGCATGACATCACCAATCGACGCCCTCAGGAATGGCGCCAAGGGGCTGTTGCCGTGGCTGGTGCCCATCGCCATTCTGGTCGTCTGGGAACTTTCCGCGCTCTTCGGCTGGCTGTCGACTCGCATACTGCCGGAACCGCTGGCTGTACTGAAGGCAGGCTGGACGCTGGCCCTTTCCGGCGAACTCTGGACCCACATCAGGGTCAGCGCCGGTCGGGCTCTGGCGGGCTTTGCCATCGGCGGTGGGCTGGGGCTCGTCCTCGGCCTGCTGACCGGATCTTTCCGCAAGGTGGAAATCGCTCTCGACACGACCTTGCAGATGATTCGCAACATCCCGCCGCTGGCACTGATTCCGCTGGTCATCCTGTGGTTCGGTATCGACGAGGTGGCCAAGCTCTTCCTGATTTCCTTCGGCGTGTTTTTTGCGGTGTACATCAACACGTTTCACGGCATCCGTTCGGTCGATCCCGCGCTGATCGAAATGGGCCGCAGCTATGGTCTCTCCGGCTGGCCGCTGTATCGTGAAGTGATCCTGCCCGGTGCCCTGGCGTCGATCCTGGTCGGCGTTCGCTATGCACTGGGCTTCATGTGGGTCATTCTCATCGTCGCCGAGACCATTTCCGCACAGGCCGGCATCGGCTACATGACCATGAATGCCCGCGAGTTCCTGCAGACCGACGTCGTTCTGCTTGGCATCCTGCTCTACGCACTGCTCGGCAAGCTTGCCGATGTCGCTGCCCGCTTGCTGGAGCGCCGCTGGCTCAGATGGAACGGCGCCTACAGCGCAGCCTGATGGAGGGAACGAGCATGCAAATCGATAATCCCGAACTGGCGCAAGTCGGGGCTGTCCGGGATGGTAGCGGCGGCCTTGACGTAGAGATCCGCGGACTGGTCAAATATTTTGGCGAGAGACAGGTACTGCACGGCCTCGACCTGAGCATTCCGGCCGGCGAGTTCGTCGCCATCGTCGGCCGCAGCGGCTGTGGCAAGAGCACGCTGCTGCGCCAGTTGGCCGGACTCGACTCGCTTTCCGGTGGTGCCATCGGCTTCGACGGCAAGGCGCGCGAGACCTTTGGTGACCAGGTGCGGATCATGTACCAGGAAGCTCGCCTGCTGCCCTGGCGGACGGTGATTCAGAACGTCGCCCTGGGTCTGCCCGGCAGCCGTGCGCAAGTACGTGCCCAGGCCGAGGAAGCACTGGCGCAAGTGGGCCTGGCGGACCGCGCCGACGAATGGCCGAGCCGTCTCTCGGGCGGCCAGCGGCAGCGCGTCGCCCTGGCGCGGGCGCTCATTCATCGCCCTCGCCTACTGCTGCTCGATGAACCCCTGGGTGCCCTCGACGCCCTGACCCGTATCGAGATGCAGCGCCTCATCGAGCAGATCTGGCACCAGCACGCCTTCACGGCACTGCTGGTGACACACGACGTCGCCGAGGCCGTGGCGCTGGCTGATCGCATCCTGCTCATCGAGGAAGGGCGTATCACCTTCGACGAGCCCGTTGATCTGCCGCGGCCGCGGGAGCACGGCGAAGCACGCTTCGCGGCGCTGGAAAGCCGCGTCCTCAAGCGCCTGATGACCGTGGATGCGCTCAACCCCCGCAATCAGTTGCGCGGGCGAGTGACCGAGATCGTCATCGGCAAGGTGCTTTCGGAGGTGCTGGTCATGACGCCTGCGGGTGTGCTCAGTGCGGCGGTGCCCACCAGCACCCTGAGCGAATTTCCCCTGGAACTCGGTGCCGACGTGCTGGCTGTTTTCAAGTCCAATCAAGTGGTTCTCGCCACCAGCGATTGAGTGTTCTGTTTTTTTTGCAGATCGATATCAGGTCGGCGCTGATTTGTATCTGCCGATAACTTCGTTCTGTCCTTGTCCGATGCCCAGTACATTGAAAATCTGACTACTGGAGAACAATCATGAACCTGCGCAATCATCTGCTGGTTGGCCTGCTCGCACTTGTGACACTCGTTGGCGGCACTGCCTACGCCGACCAACTGGCCGACATAAAGAAGAAGGGCGAAATCGTCGTCGGCGTTCTCGGCACCGACGAACCAAACAGCTTTGTCGATCCGAAGACCCGCGAGATCGTCGGTTACGACGTTGATCTGGCCAAGGCGATCGCCAGGAAGCTGGGCATCAAGCTGACGCTCAAGCAACTCGCGGTCGCCGCTCGCATCCCCGAACTGGAACAGGGCCGCGTTGATCTGCTTGCCGCGTCGCTGACCCACAACAAAGAACGTGAAGCCAAGGTTGACTTCTCGCTGACCACCTTCGTCACTGGCCAGAAGGTCATCGTACGCAAGGACAGCAACGTTACGGCCGTGCCGCAACTGGCTGGAAAGAAGGTCCTGACGGTGAAAGGCGGGACGCAGGAGCCGAATTTGCGCAAGGCCGTGCCGACGGCGGAAGTGGTGACCTTCGAGACCACCGGCCAGGCCTTTGTCGCTCTGCAGCAGGGCAAGGGGGTCGGTTACGTCAACGATGAGGTGTCGATCCTGGCCGATTACGCCAAGCTTGGTCCCGCCCAGAAGGACTTCGTGATTCTTCCCGAGAATCTCAGCATCGAACCGTTGGCGCTCGGTATCAGGAAAGGCGAGCCCGCCTTGAAAAAGGTCGTCGACGACACTCTGCGCGAACTCGAGAAATCGGGCGAAGCCGAGAAGCTGTTCTTCAAGTGGTATGGGAATGATTCGAAGATCAAGTTCCAGGCACGCCCCTTCAAGATCGAGAGCGACAAGGTCGATAGCTGAGACGCTTGACCTCCCGGCCCCATCGCCCGTCTGCGGGCGATGGGGATGCCGTTCAACGTCTCTCTGCGCTCACATGACCCCGCTCTTCGATCTCGACCTTCTGCTGACCGGCACCTATCACGACTGGCTGGTGGCGGGCCTGATCACCTCCCTCAGTCTGACCGGAATCAGTCTTGCTCTGGCGCTGCCGCTGGCCATCCTCATCGCGCTGATTCGCCTCTCGCCGGTGAAGGTGCTGCAATGGTCCGGCTTCGCTTTCGTCGAAGCGATCCGCAACGTACCCTTGCTGGCACACATGCTGTTCTGGTACTTCGGCGCCCCCGAACTCCTGCCGACAGCCCTGCGCGAATGGCTCTACGCGCGCAACATCGAGGCCACCAGCGCCATCATCGCGTTGACGCTCTACACCGCCGCCTACATGTCGGAGGATGTCCGCAGCGGCATCCGCTCGATTCCCGGCCAGCAGTTCGAGGCGGCGCGTGCGCTCGGCTTCAGCTTCGTCGCCAGCATGCGACTGGTGGTGCTGCCGCAGGCACTGCGCGTCACGATTCCGCCGCTGATCTCGCAGACGCTCAACCTCTGGAAGGACACCAGCATCGCTACCGTCATCGGTGTCGCCGAGCTGATGTATCAGGCAGCCAAGGTGGAAAGCGCCAGTTTCCGCAGCTTCGAGGCCTTCGCCTTCGCCTCGGCCTGCTATCTCGGCATGTCTCTCCTGATCACCGGCGCGGCAGGCTGGTATCAGGGCCGCTTCCCGGTGCGAGCGGCGTGATCGACCTGATCGACACCTACTGGCTGTATTTCCTGGTTGGCCAGTATCCGCATGGACCGCTGGGCGGCTTGGCGCTGACGCTGATCCTCGCCGTGCTCGGTTTGCTCTTCGCCTTTCCTCTCGGCCTGGTCTTCGGTATCGCCCGCGTCAGTCCCTGGCGATGCGTACGCTGGCCGGTGAGCGCGCTGATCCAGGTCGTGCGCGGCACACCGCTGCTGATGGTGATCTTCTGGGCCTATTTCTTCCTGCCCAGCCTGACCGGGCAAAACACCGACCAGTTCTGGACCATGCTGACCGCCCTGGTGGTCTTCGACGCCGCCTACCTGGCCGAGATCATCCGTGCCGGCATCCAGGGCATCGGCAAGGGTCAGACGGAAAGCGCACGCTCGCTCGGCTTCAGCTATCTGGACGCGATGCGGCTGGTGATCCTGCCGCAAGTGGTACGCAACATGCTGCCCTCACTGGTCAACCAGTTCGTTGCAACCATCAAGGAAACCTCGCTCGGCTACATCATCGGCTTGACCGAAGTCTCGTTCATCGCCACCCAGATCAACACCCAGGTGCTCACCAAGCCGGCCGAAGTGTATCTGTTGCTCGGCCTGACCTATTTCATTCTCTGCTTCGGCCTCTCTCGCTTCGCATTCTGGCTGGAGCGCCATCACCAACAACGCACGCTGGCGAAGGCCCACGCATGATCAAGATCGAACGAGTCAACAAGTGGTACGGCAGCTACCACGCCCTGGTGGACATCACTGAGGACGTGGCCAAGGGCGAGGTAGTCGTCGTTTGCGGCCCATCGGGATCGGGGAAGTCGACGTTGATCCGCACGCTCAACCGCTTGGAGCCGATCCAGTCCGGACGCATCGTCGTTGACGGCGTGGATGCCTACGGTCGGCACGTCAAACTCAATGCCTTCCGTTCGCGCATTGGCTTCGTCTTCCAGCAGTTCAATCTGTTCCCGCATATCAGCGTGCTCGAAAACTGCACGCTGGCGCCGACCCGCCTGCGCGGACTCAAACCATCCGAAGCCCGCGACGAGGCGCTGACGCTGCTCGATCGCGTCGGCCTGGCCGCCAAGGCGCGCGCTTATCCGGGCGAGCTCTCGGGTGGGCAGCAACAACGGGTGGCGATTGCCCGCGCGCTGGCGATGCGGCCGCCGCTGATGCTCTTCGACGAACCGACCAGCGCGCTTGACCCCGAGATGGTCGGCGAGGTCCTTCTGGTCATGCGCGACCTCGCCCGTGACGGCATGACCATGGTGTGCGTGACGCACGAGATGGGTTTCGCACGCGACGTCGCCGACCGGGTGCTGTTCATGGACCAGGGCAAGGTTCTCGAACGCGCGGTGCCGAGCGAATTCTTCGCCCGGCCCGAGCATCCGCGGCTGCGCCAGTTCCTTTCGGACATCCGCACGCCGTTCCTGCAAGCGGCGTGAGCGCAGCGCCGGCGCGGGGTGATTGGCCGGCGCTATTGCACCGCTTCGAGCGGAAAATCGGCACCCTTCCATGCGAACAGACCGCCAGGGAAACGATAGACCTGCGTATAGCCGAGCTTGCGCGCCCACGCTGCACCGTTATCGCTGCGCGTGCATTTGACAAAGCCACAGTAGAACACCACCGGCTTGTCTTTGTCCTCGCCCAGCAAGGCGGTGAAGTCAGCCTCGGTCTTGCCATCGGTTTCCTTCGCATCCCAGGAACTCATGCGTGGCACCGGGAAGAGAAAATTCTTCGCGCCCGGAATGTGTTCCTTCCTGTAGCTGGCGTCGTAGGGCATGGTATCCACCAGCACCATCGGCTTGCCCTCGTCGATCATCTTTTTCAGCTCGGCCGCGGTCAGCAGTCGGTAGCCGCCAGCCTGGGTATCGCGGCTCAGTCTTACGGCTTCGGCTTCCTTGGCGGTTTCGGCTTCGAATCTGCTCTCTCTTGCCCCGGTTAGCCAGGCAGCGCTAGACTGCACGCAGCAGGCCGAATTCCCAATGGAGCCATTGTCGACAATGATCGGGTTCAAATGCCGGTGCCGAGCCAATCGACAGAGAACCAGCCAACAAACGCGAACGCTGGCATCGACGCTGACTGCGCCCTGGGTGTGGCGGCCGCGTCCGATCCATGGTGACTTTGCCGATCGGGAAGCGCTACCTGCGTCAATTGCGCGACCGGCCACGCGGGCACCACTTCCTTGGCCGGCGCTCGATCGTCCTATGCCATATCGAACCCGCCTGACATCGCAATGATCGAAGGCCCCGACCTCGGTCGCTCCACGGGAGAACCCCATCCGCTACGAGTGCGCTTCGACCGATTCGAGCTCGACGAGGCGAACGCGCGCTTGCTGCGCGACGGAACGGCTGTCGCGCTCGCGCCGAGGCCATTCGCCGTCCTGTGCGCGCTCGTGCGGCACGCCGGGTCCCTGCTCACCACGAATGCTTTGCTCGATGAGGTTTGGGGCCACCAGTTCGTGACCGACTCGGTGTTGAGAACCGCCATCAGCGAGCTCCGGACGGTGCTCGACGACGATGCCCGCAAACCGCGTTACATCGAAACGGTGTCGCGGCGCGGGTATCGCTTCTTTGCCGCTCCCAGTGCGCTCCCCGCTGCGCCAAGCGTCCAGCCAAGCGTTTCGGGACTCGCCGCCGTGCAGGTGCCCTACTTCATCGGTCGCGCCGAACCACTATCACGACTGCACCGCGCCTGGGACATGGCGTGCAGCGGCAAGCGCGCGGTGGTCTGGATTGCCGGCGAGCCGGGTATCGGCAAGACGACGCTGATCGAACAGTTCATTGCCAGCCTCGGCCACGTCGCGTGCGCGCGCGGCCAGTGCGTCGAGCACTACGGCACGGCTGAGTCCTACCTTCCTGTTCTGGAAGCGCTGGATGAGTTGTGCCGCAGCGACAGCGAGGTCCCGTCCTTGCTGCGCGCCGTGGCGCCGACCTGGCTGTTGCAGTTGCCGTGGCTCGGCACGACGGAGGAGCGAGAAGCGCTACGAGGAGAACTCGCCGGCGTCAGCCCGGATCGCATGCTGCGCGAGATGGGCCAGGTCCTCTATCGCTACACCGAGCGTCGCCCGCTGTTGCTGGTGACCGAGACCTGCATTGGAGCGACCGCGCGACGATCCGGCTGATCGACTACATCGCGCGGCGCCGTGGCGGCGCGCGGCTCATGTGGCTGGCAAGCTTTCGTCTGGCCGAGGTCGTGGCCCTCGATCATCCGCTCAACCCGTTGCGGCACGAGCTGCGCCTGCACGACCTGTGCGAGGAGATCGTGCTCGATCCGTTCTCCGAAAGCGAGGTCGCCGACTACGTGGCGAAACGATCACCAGCGATCGCCACCAATGAAGCGTTCGTGCGCGCCTTGCACGAACGCACCGACGGCGTACCGCTGTTCGTCGCGTCGGTGATGACGGAGGCGATCACGCGCGCCGCGCCAGCCGGTGGCGACGCGGCAGCCCGGTCGTCGCAGCTCGCGACAATCGCGGTTCCGGAGAATCTCGCGGCCATCATCGATCATTACATCGCGAAGCTCACCAGCGATCAGCGCCTGGTGCTCTCGGTCGCCGCAGTTTGCGGCATCCAGTTCTGCATCAATACGATCTCGGGAGCGCTCGAGAGAGACGCCGCATGGGTCGGCCAGACATGTGACGATCTCTCGCGCGAGCAGTTGTGGCTCGTCGCCCCGCGTCCCCAGGGAGGCAACAATGCAGCAGAGTTGCCGTATTCGTTCCGACATGCGCTCTTTCGCCAGGTGCTCTACGAGCACACCAACCTGTCGGTTCGGTCGCAGCTCCACCGCAAAGTCGGCACCACGCTCGAACGCGAGCGTGCGCCCGGCGCATCGGTCGCCGCGGCGGAACTCGCCATGCACTTCGAGCTTGGCCGGGAGCCGATGGCCGCGCTGCGCCACTACGTTGCGGCTGCCGAAGCGGCGCTCGCGCGCCTGAGTCCGTGCGAGTGCATGAACCTCACCGAGCATGCGTTGACCCTTCTTGGCCAGGCGCCGGAGGGCACCCAACGCAACGCGCTGGAGATCGCGCTGGCCACGCTTCATGGAGTAGCGGCCACCCACGTACATGGCATCAGTCATCCCGAAGCGAAAAACGCGTTCCAGCGTGCGTACGCGCTTCTCGCCGACATCCCCGATCATTCGATGCGCGGACGGCTGCTGCACGGGTTCGCGTTCGTTCTCAGCCTGCGGGCGGACTATGCCGAGGCGCTGGCGGTGGCGGAACGAGCCGAGGCGCTCTCGTCTGCACCCAACGATCCGGTGCTTGTGCTCGTCACGTGTATCGTGCACGGATACGTGGCTCAGCTTCAGGGTCGACTGCGCGCGGCTGGCACATGGATCGAGCGCGGGCTCGCGGCCGCGGAGCTTCTCGAACTGGCGCCGGTCGAAATCTTCGTGGCCGATCCACAAGTCACGCTGCTGGGGCTGCACGGCATCCACCTTCTTCATTCCGGGTTCGTCGAGCAGGGGCGCGCGCGGCTGGAGCGGGCGCACGCACGCGCTCGCCTGCTGGGATGGCCGAACACGCGGCTGGCGGCCTTTTGGTACGAGGCGCTGTTCGAGGCCCGACTCGGCAACGCGGAACGTGTCGCGGCTCTGGCCGACGAAATGCGGGCACTTGTCGACAAATCCGGGGTCGCGCAAGGTCGGACGGCGTGCCGGTGGTTTCGCGGCTGGGCGGATGCCCGGATGGGACGACCGCGCGACGCTATCGCCGCATTCGAGAGGCGTACGAAGACAATACGCGGCTCGGGATGCTGGCGGGAGGAAGTGAGGTCCTGGGGTATGCCACGGAGGCCCTGCTGCTTGATGGCGACTGGGATGGCGCGCAACACGAACTCGAGGATGCGCTGCAAGTGGCAAACGTGCTCGGGGAGCGCGTGTATCTGCCGCAGTTGTTCGCGATGCAGGCTGCCATCGCGCTCGCGCGTGGCGACCGCGCAGCCGCCGACGCCGCGATTCGACGGGCGATGGCAGAGGCCAGAGCCCAGGAGGCTCCGTGGCTGGAGCTGATGGCGCTGATCGAACTGTGCGACGGCCACAGGGCAACGGCCAAAGACCGACGCGCGCTTGCCGCGCTCGTCGACAAACTACCCGAAGCGCACGACACAGCCGCTGTCGCGAGAGCGCGAGCGCTGCTCGACAAAACGAAGTCTGGGTAGACCACGCCGCTCCCGTTTCTGGCGCTGCTGGCGTGTCGATGCGACGCCGCACTGCCGAAGGATAGGAAATCCAACGGTACCAAAAAGAGCATATGAGCCTCCATCAAGGGGCGTCAATCTCGAATTTGGCTCCGGTGGCCCATGGCCCCTGAAAAGTTCCCCGAATCCCGCCTCGCCCAGCGCGTGTGGTCATCCGCCGGGCCGGGGACCAGCCAGGCGGATGACCACAGGCACGAGTCGTCCCACGACGGGCGATGGCAGTTCGTCATGCTTCAGTCTGGACCTTTGCGCATGGGGACTTCCAACCCGCACCTACCAGACCAGGCAATGCGCTGGTCGAATTCGTACTCAGACGCCGATTGAGCCTGTGGGTCGTCCTCGCCCAGGGTGGCGTCCGGCATCTCCCAGAGCGGCGGCGCACGGGCGGGCATCAGGCGAGGCGGCGAGGTCGGCTCGCCCAGAGGAGTCAGGATGTCGCGCACGGCACCCGCATCGATGATGAAGGCGATGATGCGCATCTCGCCGCCGCAGCGTGGGCAGACGAGCGGAAAGACCTCATAGATCCGCGCGAGCAGCAGCGCCCAAGCGTAACGAGCGGCGCGACGGTGAATCGCTTCCTCTGCCCCCTCTGCTTCCTCCTTGCTGTCGGAGGACACGCTTGCGGCGGTGATTTGCGCCGCGGCCGCCGCGATTGGCTCGGTCTCAGTCGCTGTGGCAAGCGGCGCGGTCAGACGCTCCGGCAGGCCGGCGAGCGCGGTCACCTGTGCGCGTAGCGGCGCGTTGGCTGCCAGCACCCCGTAGTAACGATGGCGATGTCGGCGCGGCGGCGGAATCAGCACCGCCAGACGCTCGATCCGTTCGAGTGGTGTGAGCATCAGGCTGACGCTGCCGCCGGGACCCGGCTTGACGCTCTCATAGACCAGGTGTTCTGCGTCGATTTCACGCAAACGCTCCAGCGCAAAGGCGGGCCGAGCGCAGTAGCGCAGCAGCCGTTCCAGGCCCTGGCGGTCGGCCCCTTCGATGCGCACGCTGGCGTCGAGTGAGAAGCCCCCACCGTGCTCCCAGCTCGGCATCTTCCGGCTCAAGTACACCGCGCCGGGTCAGCGCGCGCAGTAGACGGCGGCGGACCTTGGCCTGAACTTCGTCGAGCAACTTCTGGTCAGGGGCACGGCTTTCATGAAACGTCGCTGCTCCCGAAGCGTCCGCCTCGAAGACACCCTCGATGACGATGCAGTGGAAATGCACATGCGAATTGAGCAGCGCGCCAAAGCGGTGGATGAAGGCCACCGCGCCGATCCGGGAATCCGAACCCCCAGCCGGGCAGGCGCGGCGCAAGGCTTGTTCCACGACGCTCAGGAAAATGCGCAGCGCCAGCGTCTCGATCGCCGGATCGTGTTCGAGGTGATAACGCAGCCGCTTGGGAACCGACAGCACCCACTGACGGACCGGCAGGCGCGGCAAAATGGGGTCGGCCAGATGGGCGGCGGTTTCGACCATTCGCCGGGTGTTACCAGCGGGACAGACGCCGCGACCTTTGCACGGCCAGGCGATGAGAAAATCGTGACCGCACTCGGCGCATCGGGCGCGCGCAAAACCATTGGCGAGAATGCCGCATTCGAGATAGCGGCGGAACTGGCGTCAGGCGGTCATCGGGCGCGCGCGTGGCGACCGGGCAGCCGCCGACGCCGCGATTCGACGCGCGATCGCGGAGGCCAGAGCGCGGAGGCGCCGTGGCTGGAGTTGATGGCGCTGATCGAACTGTGCGACCGCCACAGTGCAACGGCCGAAGACCGACGCGCGCTTGCCTAGCTCGTCGATCAGCTTCCCGAAGCGCTCGACACACCTGCGGCCGCGAGGGCGCGAGCACTGCTCGACAAAGCGAAGTCTGGGTAGACCACGCCGCTCCCGCTTCTGGCGCTGCTGGCGTGTCAGGATGCGACGCCGCACTGCCGATTGGGAGAGCCTGGCTCGGCGGCTATCCAGGCAGCGAAGCCGGGCTATCCAAACGGTCATGACCTTCATGATCGGGGGTGTATTGCAAAGTCATGATCGTTTCCCCTCACCCCCGACCCCTTGAAGGCCATGAAAATTCTCCGATCAGGTGCCGCCATTGGGCGCCGCGCCACCGTCTGACGACAACGAACGCGCGCGCTACGATACGCTGCCCACTTCACTTCCTGCGCAATTGGTGACAACCAGTTTGTGGCATCTGGAGCGGTTGATGCTAGCCATCCGCCGGAACCGCGCCAACGATGTTTTCCTGCTTTGTTTATTCAAGAAGCGGTGTCTTGAGACAGCCGGCGCTTATTTGTTTACAAACTCCCAGTCGAGATAGGCCTGCATGGCCTCCCGTGGATTGTTGGTTCCTTCGTACGGACGGCGGTAGCGGTCGATCGATTGTGACGCCAGCCGGCCCGGCCCCGTTTCCTGCGCAAAGCCGGCGTTGACCCACGCCCGCGTGCCGCCAGCGAGCACTGATACTCTTGACCAACCAGACGTTCCAGTTCGACGACGGGCCTTGCCGGCAGCGGCGGTTGCCATGCTCCATGTGTGCCCCATATTCTTAGAAGGAATAACTCGTTGCTGAGGCGAATCGGAGTGCTCAGAATTCCGCCAACAATTAGTTGAAGGACACACTGACCGATGGCAACTCGAAAACTCCCTTGGATCAACCTGGCTGCAGTCGCCGCCGCAGCGCTTGCGATCACCCTGATCGTCGTCAAGAATGTCGAGGGCAAGGCGCCAGCGAAATTGCTGAATGTCTCCTACGACCCGACGCGTGAGCTGTACCGGGACATCAACGCCGGCTTCACGGCGGGCTATGAGAAGGCGTCCGGGCGCGCCATCGAGGTTCTCCAGTCGCATGGGGGTTCGTCGCGCCAGGCCAGACTGGCAGTGGGCGGTGAACTCAAGCCTGACGTCGTCACCCTTGGTTTGCCGTCGGACGTCGACGTCTTGCGCAAGCATGGGCAGATCGCCGACGGCTGGGCGGCGCGGCTGCCGAACCAGTCGCGGCCCTATTACTCGACCATCGTCTTCGTCGTTCGCCAGGGCAATCCGCAAGGAATCCACGATTGGCCGGATCTCGTCAAACCCGGTGTCGAGGTGATCACACCGGACCCCAAAAGCTCGGGTAACGGCAAGCTTACAGCGCTGGCCGCCTGGGGCGCCATCGTCACGCGCGGCGGCAGCGAGGTCGCGGCACGAGCCTATCTCAAGACGCTCTACGAGCACACGCCTTTCCTCGTCCCCGCGGCGCGCGCCGCCGGCACGGCGTTCGCCGTCGAGAAAATCGGCGACGTGCATCTGGCCTGGGAAAACGAAGCCTTGCGCGAAGTGGCCGAGGCGCGTGGCCAGCTCGAAATCGTCTACCCGCCGGTGAGCATCCTGGCCGAGCCGTCGGTGGCCTGGGTCGATGCCAATGTCGCCAGCCACGGCAGCGCGGAGGCAGCCCGTGCCTACCTTGAATATCTGTTTACCGACGAGGGACAGGAGATCATCGCGCGCAACGGCTACCGCCCGTTCAAGCCGCAGATCCTGGCGAACCACGCCGACAAGTTGCCGCCGCTGAAGCTTTTTGCCGTGACGGCCATTGCGCGCGACTGGGACGATGCCCAGAGCAAGTTTTTTGCCGACAACGGCATCATCGACACGGTCTATAGGCCGAAGCCGCGCTGAGCCCTGCGAACAACTCTTTTTCCCGAAGAAGGACAGACATGACAGAAGCAGTGATTTCCGGCGCCGTGGGGAGACGTATCGGCGGCATCAACTGGTCGTACCCGTGGCAGAGCGCGCGTGCCGACTTCCTGGCCGGGGTCACCGTGGCGGCCATCTCGCTGCCGCAGAGTATTGCGTATGCGCTGCTCGCGGGGGTGGACCCGCGCTTCGGCCTCTACGCGGCAATCATCTTTACCGCGGTAGCCGGCATCCTCGGCTCGTCGCGGCATCTGGTCAACGGACCCACCGGAGCGGTGTCGCTGGTCGTTTTCAGTGCGCTGGCCTTCATCGACCCGGAGGCGCGGCTCGACGCTTACGAGGCGATGTTCCTGCTGGCAGTGCTGATCGGAATCATCCAGATCGCGATCGCCGTGCTCAAACTCGGCGACCTGACGCGCTACATTTCCGAATCGGTCGTCACCGGCTTCATCGTCGGTGCCGCTTCCCTGACCATCATCGGCCAGATCGCCAATGCGCTGGGCGTCAAGGCGCAGGGCACCGGTCACCAGCACGTGCTCTACCGCTTGTGGCTGACACTGACGCAGGACGCAGCGATCAATCCCAAGGCGCTGGCGATCAGCGTCGGTGCAATTGTGCTGGCGCTGCTGTCGCGCCGCGTCGTGCGCTACTTCAAGCTGCCTCAGCTCGACATGTTCTTCGTGCTCATCTTCCTCTCCGTCGCCGCCTGGGCGGCCGGCTGGTCGGAGCACGGCGGCGGTGTCAAACCGGCCGTGTCGCTGATCGAGGCGGTTCCGGCCAGCCTGCCGCAAGCCCACATTCCGGAAATCAAATGGCACTGGTTCGTTGATCTCTCCGGCAGTGCGTTTGCCATCGCCGTGCTCGGGCTGCTCGAAGCGCTGGCGATTGCCAAGGCGATCGCGCACAAGTCTGGTCAGCAACTCGACTACAATCGGCAAATCCTTGCCGAGGGCGTCGGCAACCTGGTCGGCGGTTTCTTCCGTGCGATGCCCGGTGCGGGTTCGCTGTCGCGCACGGCGATCAATTATCAGGCCGGTGCGGTGACACGCTTCTCCGGCGTGTTCACTGCTGCTGTGGTCGCGGTCGTGGTGCTGACCGCCGGCCCGCTCACCGCTTATGTTCCGAAGGCGGCGCTGGCGGGCCTGTTGATCGTTGCCGCGTCCCGACTGATAGACCCTGAACGTTTGCGCTACATCATTCGCGGCTCGCGCTATGACGCGGTGCTGCTGATCGCCACCGCGCTGGCTGCTGTGTTCATCGATATCGAGTTCGCGATCCTGATCGGCGTCACCTTGTCGGTGCTCTGGTACGTACCGCGGGCAGCGAAACTGAAGGCCACCGAGCTGGTCGTGACGCCCGAACGCGTGGTGCGCGAACGCCTGCCGGTCGACCCGCCAAGCCGCGAGGTGCTGATCATAGACCTCGAAGGCGAGCTCTTCTTCGGCGCGGCGCCCGACCTGGAACGGCACCTGACGGACGCCGCAAGACGGGCGCAGCAGCAGGATATCCGCCATTTGGTGCTGCGCGTCAAGCGCGTCCGCAATCCCGACGTGGTCGCAATCGAAGTGCTCGAAAAGTTCCTGCGCGACGCCGCCGCCGGCGGTCTGACCGTGCTGCTGGCAGGCGTGCGCGCCGACCTGCTGAGTGCTATCGAGCGTGTCGGTATCGGCCGCTATCTGCCTGCCGAACTGGTCTTTGCCGAAGAGGACGAGGAGTTTTCGGCCACCTTGAAAGCGGTCCGCAAGGCTTTCGCTCTGCGCGCGGGTGACGGCGACGCGGGCGGTTCAGCCGCCATTGCGGCACCCCAAGGTGGTGCCTACTATCTGGTGTGAGTCGAGATTCAGTTTCGGAGATCAGCTCGATGGCCGCACAGTCTGCTGACGACGCGTCCCGCCGTTGCTGGCAGTCGGATTTGGATTCCGTCTCCGCCATCCACGACGAGGCCGGCTATCGCGTTCTGCGTGAGGCGATGTCGCGCCAGTACGACCTGGGTTCGCGCGAACCCAATATCCAGGTGTGGAGCGTCAACCTGCGCGGCGACGGCTGATCACGCCGGGTGCTGCGCGACCGGGCGCCAATATAAGGACATGCAAATTCAATCTATTGCCGGGAATCGGACTCTTGCTATATTCGACGGACACTTCTGCGGATCACAAGGACGTTTTTTTTGAATCTCCGAAACGAAGGATCGGCGACTCACCGCCACCGTTTGGCAACCCAACCCTCTAGCGACATCGGCCGATGCACCCACAGCATGATCCCTTGATCCCGCAACAATGGGCAGCCCTCCAGCAACTGACGGCCGGCATCACTGCCGAGCAGTTGCTGTGGATCAAAGGCTACCTCGCCGGATTCGGCGACGCCAGACGATCGCCGGGCGAAGCCCCGGCGACCCAGGTCAATGCGGTGCCGCCAGAAATCGCCATCCTTTACGGGTCGCAGACCGGGAACGCCGAGAAGCTCGCCCACGAGTTGCAGACGCGATTGTCGAGCAGCGGCGTTTCGGCACGGCTGGAGGCGATGAGCAGCTACAAGACTGCCCGACTGAAGCGCGATCGTTTTCTCCTCCTGATCGTCAGTACGCACGGTGAAGGCGATCCGCCCGATAACGCGCGGCCGTTTCACGAATTCCTGCACAGCAGGAAGGCCCCCGGACTGGAAGGGGTGCATTTTTCGGTCCTCGCGCTTGGGGATACCAGTTACGAATTCTTCTGCAAGACCGGCCGCGACTTCGATACGCGGCTGGCTGAATTAGGTGCCAGCCGCCTCCACGAACGGGTGGACTGCGACGTCGATTATGAAGAAAGCGCCGAGCGCTGGATCGAAGGCGTCGTTATGAGCTTGCGCCAGCGGTGCGCAACAGTGCTTGCATCGGCCGTGCCGGCACCACTCGAAACAGTATCTGCCTGGTCAAAGCGAAATCCCTTTCCGGCCAGTCTGGTCGAGAACCTCCGTCTGACCGGTCGAGGTTCAAGCAAGGACGTGCGACATATCGAGCTATCGCTGGAGGGCTCGGGCCTGCGCTTCGAACCGGGCGATTCGCTGGGCGTCGTCGTCAGCAACTGGCCGGAGAGGGTTGCCGATCTTCTCAGCCGACTGGGTCTGGACGCCTCGGCACCGCTGACGGGTCCGTCGGGGCGCGAATCCAGCCTGGAAAACGCCTTGCTCAACGACTACGAGATCACCACGATCACCAGGCCATTCCTAGAACGATACGCGGAGATCTCGGCGGCTGGCGAGCTCAGGGATCTGCTGAAAGAGGAGAACCGCACGGCCTTGCGGGATTTCGTCCATGGCCGAGAAATTCTCGATGTGGTGCAGCGCTATCCGGTGCCGGGGATCAGCGCCGCGCAGTTCGTCGGCATCCTGCGCCGGCTGCCGCCGCGCCTCTATTCAATCGCTTCGAGTTACCACGCGAGTCCCGACGAAGTGCATCTGACGGTCGCCGTCGTGCGCTACGAGAGCTACGGCCTGCCGCGACAGGGCGTGGCCTCCACCTTTCTCGCTGACCGCGTTCCGGAGGGTGGAACGGTCCCGGTCTACGTGGATAGCAACCCGAACTTTCGCCTGCCCGCTGACCCCGAGGCGGCGCTGATCATGATCGGCCCGGGTACTGGCGTGGCGCCTTTCCGGGCTTTCCTGGCCGAACGGGAAGCCGCCGGGGCAAAAGGAAAGAACTGGCTGTTCTTCGGCGACCGCAATTTCCACAGCGATTTCCTGTATCAGGTCGAGTGGCTGGACTATCGGCAGAAGGGGCTGTTGAACCGGATCGACGTCGCGTTTTCGCGTGACAGCGACCGCAAGGTGTACGTGCAGCACCGGATGCTCGACAGGAGCCGCGAACTGTATCGCTGGATCGAAGAAGGCGCCCATGTCTACGTCTGCGGAGACGCACAGCGGATGGCGCCGGATGTTCACCAGGCGCTGATCCAGATCGTCGAGAAGGAAGGCGGCCATCGTCGAGAGCGGGCCGAAGAGTATGTGAACGAACTTCTGGCTGCCAGGCGCTACCAGCGCGATGTGTATTGAGTCTTGACGAGGAAAGAAGCCTTGACCACCGAGAAACAGGTTCCACGCAGCGAAGAGGAAGCGATCAAGGAGCGGAGTGCCTACCTGCGGGGCCAGATCGTGGAGGCTCTGGCCGACGACGTCACAGGCTCCGTGCCGGCTCCGGATGGCATGCTGCTCAAGTTTCACGGCACCTATCAGCAAGACGACCGGGATGTTCGCAGCGAACGCCTGCGGCAGAAGCTCGAGCCGGCCTACAGCTTCATGATCCGTGTGCGCATGCCGGGCGGTGTCTGCACGCCCGCGCAGTGGCTGGCGCTCGACGAAGTGGCCCGCCAGCATGCGGACTACTCGTTGCGCCTCACGACGCGTCAGACCCTCCAGTATCACGGCGTTCTCAAGCGCAAACTGAAGGCGGCGATGGCCGGAATCAAGCACGCCCTGTTCGACTCGATCGCGGCCTGCGGCGATGTCAACCGCAACGTGGTGTGCCACAACAACCCCTGGCTGTCGCCGCTGCACGACGAGCTACATGCCTGGAGCCGTCGCCTGAGCGACGCGCTGCTACCGAAGATGCGGGCTTATCACGAGATCTGGCTGGACGGCGAAAAAGTGGCCGCAGAGCCTGAGGAAGAGCAGGAGCCCCTCTACGGCGCCACCTATCTGCCACGCAAGTTCAAGATCGGTCTTGCCCTGCCGCCGCACAACGACATCGATGTCTTCGCGCAGGATCTTGGCTTCATCGCCATCGTTGTAGACAAGAAGGTTGCCGGCTTCAACGTCTCCGTCGGGGGCGGCATGGGGACGACCCACAACGATCTGGCAACTTACCCCCGACTTGGCGACGTGATCGGCTTCGTCCTGCCCGAACAGCTTCTCGAAGTGGCCGAGAACGTGGTCAGGATCCAGCGGGACTTTGGCGACCGGAGCAACCGCAAACATGCACGCTTCAAGTACACACTTGATGATCGTGGCCTCGACTGGTTCAAGGCCGAACTGGAAGAGAGGCTGGGCTGGCGCCTGCAGGCGGCTCGACCCTTCCGCTTCGAGAGCACCGGCGACCCTTTGGGCTGGGTCCGGGACGGTCGCGGCCAGTGGCATCTGACGCTCGGCGTCTTGAGCGGGCGGCTCCGGGACACGCCGGAGACCGCCTGGCTCAGCGGCTTGCGTGCGATCGCCGCAGTGCACCAGGGCGACTTCCGGTTGACTGCGAACCAGAACCTGATCATCGCCAGGATCGATGAACAGCAGAAACCGACGATCGAGAAACTGCTTGACGAACATCGTTTCCCGGATGCCGGTCGCTGGGGCGGGCTGCGCCGGAACGCCCTGTCCTGCGTCGCCTTCCCGACCTGCGGCCTGGCGATGGCGGAAAGCGAGCGCTGGTTGCCGATTCTGCTCGCACGCCTGGAGCCGATCCTGAAGAAAGCCCGGTTGGAGAAGACCGCCATCACGCTGCGGGTGACCGGTTGCCCGAATGGCTGTGCGCGCCCCTTCCTCGGCGAAATCGGCCTGGTCGGCAAAGCGCCGGGCCGTTACAAGCTGTATCTGGGCGGTGGCTTTGCCGGTGGTCGGCTGAATCAGCTGTATCGCGACGGCGTCAGCGAAGATGAGATCATTGCGCTGCTCGGTCCGATCATCGAGCACTATGCGAAGGAACGTCAGCGCGGCGAACATTTCGGTGATTTCGTTCTTCGCGCCGGCTATCTTCCGGAAACGCATGCGGAGCCATAGGCGCCAACCGCGAAGCCACGTTCCGCAGACGCCCTGGTCGCCGCCGGCAAGCCTTGCGTGCGCCGGGTGCGAATGAAAGTGTTGGTCGAAGTACTTCATGTGGCATGGCCTCTCCAAGGCGACTGTTCGATGGCGAGGCGTTGGCATCGGTGATCGCCCCTCCCCCCCTTGCGGGGGAGGGGTTGGGGAGAGGGGCAATGGTTGAACACGAATTCGTAAAATCCCTGCGGCAGCACATGACCGAAGCCGGAAGTCTGCTCTGGCCTGGAGGCCGTGATGGCTGCGGTGGAGCACAGACACCCCCTCTCCCCCAACCCCTCCCCCGCGAGGGGGGAGCAACTGTGTTCCCAGTCAAGCTTTTTTTAGGCGCATTTTGCATGCTCTGGATTCCACGGAATACCCGATTTGACTATGGCGTTCATGATCGTCAGCATCTTGTGCATGCAAGCGACCAGCGCGACTTTTTTTGAGTTTTCCGTTAGCAAGCAAACGTTCATAAAAGGTCTTGATGACGGGGTTGTAACGTATGGCACTTAAGGCCGCCATGTATAAAGCGGTACGGACCGTCGCTCGACCACCCCAGGTGATGCGCTTACCCTTGTGGCGACCACTGTCCGCGTTTAATGGAGCGACT
>NZ_SPMX01000046.1 GCF_012940005.1 Candidatus Accumulibacter contiguus
CTTGCAAGCGCTTGCCAATCGGCTCAAGCTGGAAATTCGGATCGCCCACTTCCCGCCGTATTGCTCCAAGCACAATCCGATTGAGCACCGCGTCTTCCCCCATGTCACGCGCGCTTGCGAAGGCGTCGTATTTGAAAGCGTGCCTCTGGTCAAACAACTGATCGAGCGTACCCAGACTCGAACTGGACTTCAGGTCACCGTCGATATTATCGATCGCGTCTACGAAACCGGACGGAAAGCGGCGCTTGATCTCAAGGCATCCCTGCGCATCGTCGCCCGATGCACTACTGCCCCCATGGAATTACACCATCCTGCCAAATTCAACAGCATAAAACCGGGAAGTTATTTCGTGGGCGTTCCTAAGCGGCAGCGAAATGATGAACACCGAGCCCTTGCCAGGCTCGGAGCGGATCTCGATCGCCCCATTGAGCTTCTGGATGTTGGTCTTGACGACATCCATTCCGACGCCACGACCGGATACCGCCGATGCCTGCGCCATCGTCGAGAAGCCGGGCAGAAAAATCAGGTTCAGGCTTTGCCGGTCATCGAGCGTGTTGGCTTCCTCTTCGCTGATGATGTTTTTCTCGACCGCCTTGGCGCGAATCCGTTCAGGACTGATCCCGTGCCCGTCATCGGCAATGATCAGGACGATGTGATCTCCCTCCTGACGCGCTTCGAGACGGACCACGCTTTTCGCCGGCTTGCCGGCCAGCAGACGCTCTTCAGGCCTCTCGACGCCATGATCAACGGCATTGCGAATCAGGTGAATGAGCGGATCGGCCAGGTCCTCGATCATCGTCTTATCGACTTCGGTCTCTTCGCCAATCAGCGCCAACTCGACGTCCTTGCCCAATTGCCGAGCCAGATCGCGGGCAATCCGCGGGTACTTCTGGAACAGCCGGCCAATCGGCTGCATCCGCGTCTTCATTACCGAGTTCTGCAAATCCGAGACCAGGAGATCAAGCTGGCTGACCGCCTGATCGAGGGCCTGCAGGGTTTCCGAATCGGTTCTGCCGGCGAGGATATCGGCGCGCAGACTGGTCAGGCGGTTCTTCGTCAGACCAATCTCGCCAGACAGGTTGAGCACCTGATCCAGGCGCGTGGTATCGACCCGAATCGTCGCCTCGCGCGCAGCGGCTTTCTCGTCGGCACGGCGACCGGAAGGGGCGCCGCTCACCGCAGCGCCAGGCCTGTCGGTGCTGCGACGCCCTTCCGGTGGAAAATGCGGCTGCAGCTTGGACAGATCCACCGCTGCGGCTGCGGCCACGGCCGCATTCGCCGTCATCGCAGGTGTCCCACTTGCTGCCACCGCCGGCACCGCGACATTTTGCCCGCTCACGGCCGCATGCAGGGTGTGCCAGTCCGGACCTTCGTCTGCAACAGCGACGGGAGTGGCCATTCCCCCGCCATCCTGACTTGCGCCACGCCCTTCGAGCATGGCTCGCAGCGCGACAGTGAGTTCGCCAGGGGCCGCATGCGGTTGCGTACCCTGTGCGATCTCGCCAAACATGTGGCGCACACTCTGGGTCGCTGCCATGATGGTATCCATCAAACTCGCCGTCAGCTTCATCTCGGCGTTTCTGAGCTTGTCGAACAGGCTTTCGGTCAAGTGGCAGAGGGTGACCAGTTCGGTGGCATTGAGAAAACCTGCACCGCCCTTGATGGTGTGAAACCCACGGAAAATGTCGTTGAGCAGACGGCGATCATCCGGGCTCCGCTCCAGGTCGACGAGTTTGTTGTCGACATCCGAGAGCAGGTCTCCGGCCTCCTGCAGGAAATCCTGCAGGAGGTCTTCCATCCCGGCAAAATCACTCATCCTGAATCTCCTAGAATCCCAGGCTGTCGAGCAGATCGTCGACCTGCTGCTGTGTGGCCACCACGTCACTGCATCCTTCGGCATTGATCACTGGCCCGTTGAGCAGGCTCATCACCGAGTCGGTGCGCCGCTCGCCGGGCAGGGTCTCGATCAGCACTCCCATCAGTTGCGACTCGAGTTCCTGCGCCACATTGATGATTTTCTTGATCACCTGGCCGGTCAGATCCTGGAAATCCTGCGCCATCATGATCTCGAGCAGTTGCGCTTTCGTGGCCCCGGTTTTCTGAGGCAGGCCCTGCTTGAAGAAAGAACGCGTCTCCTCGGCCAGGTGCTTGAATTCCTCGACGCCCATTCGATTGGCGAACAGGGCATCCCATTTCGTCGCCAGCGTGGCCGAAGCGGTCTCGAGTTCCTCCTGCAGGGGGTTGGCCAGATCCGTCGCATTCAATACCCGGCAGGCAGCCTGCTCGGTGAGGTTGACGACATAGTTGAGGCGGTCTCTGGTGTCAGGGATGGCGGCGACGGCATTCTCGATGAGTTCGTGGTAACCCAGTTGCCCGAGTGTGTCGTGCAACTGCCTGGCCATCTGGCCGATGCGCTGAAACACCCGGTCCTGGCCCTGCCACTGCTCAACGCTGCCCGCGGCCTCGGGACTGCCCGCTGCGACGCTTTGCGCTGCGACGACCGAATCGAAGAGAATCTGCAACTCGTCGCTGTCGTCTGCCCCGTCGCCCTCGCGCAACTGCTGCATCAACGACGCTCCCCGAGACGCTGGCGGCGCCGGTGCTGCGGACGCTGCCACTCCCGCAGCAATGCTGTCGAACAGCGCTTCGAGTTCCCTGGAGTCCCCAGACCTATCCGCGTCGCTCATCTCAGCCACCCATCTTGTCAAAGATTTTCTGTAGTTTTTCGGCCAGCGTGGCTGCGGTGAAAGGTTTGACGATGTAGCCGCTTGCCCCTGCCTGTGCAGCTGCGATGATGTTTTCCTTCTTCGCCTCGGCGGTGATCATCAGTACCGGCAGATGCTTGAGCGCCGGTGCTCTGCGAATCGACTGGAGGAGTTGCAGGCCATCCATGTTTGGCATGTTCCAGTCGGTGACGACAAACTCGAAGTCGCCATTCTGCAGCCTCTGTAATGCCACCGCACCGTCTTCTGCTTCGTCTACGTTCGAGAAACCCAATTCCTTGAGGAGATTCCTGACAATGCGTCGCATCGTCGAGAAATCATCCACCACCAGAATCTTCATCTTCGGATCAGCCATTCTGTAACTCCAGATTCCTTCTTTCTGTTTGCTCAGCGTTCGAGCAAGGGGCGCAGGGTATCGGCGAGGATTTCGGCGTCGAACTTGCCGACGTAGGCATCCACCCCTACGGCCTTGCCCATCGCATGATTGGCCTGCGACGACAACGACGAATGCATGACTACCGGGATGCCCGTGAAACGGACGTCGCTCTTGATGTTCTTGGTGAGGACATAGCCGTCCATCTCGGGCATTTCGGCATCGACCAGAATCAGGCGGAGCTCGTCGCGAACGCTCCGGCCAGTTTGTGTGGCATGCGCAGCAATTCCCTGCAGTCGCCCCCAGGCCTCGGCACCATTGGTCGCATGCTTGTGCTTGACGCCGAGCTTGTCGAGGACTTCGACGATCTTGCGTCGGGCGACCAGCGAATCATCGGCAAAAAACATGCAGACGTCCTGATCAACGTTCGCTGGCGGGATGTCGACGATGATCGCCTCGCCGAAGGCGTTGGCGAGGATCTGCTCGACGTCGAGAATCGACACCAGCTTGCCGTCATCGAGTTCGGTCACCGCCGTGATCAGACCCTGGTTGCTGGAAAGTACGCTTTCGGGGGCCTTGACCTTCTCCCAGTCCACACGGATGATCCGATCCACTTCATGGACCAGGAAACCCAGGGTCCGCTTGGAGTACTCGGCGACCATCATGGTCTTGCCATACTCGTGCGGCTGACCCTCGTACTCGAGAAAGGAAATCAGCGACAGCACCGGGATGACGTTGCCGCGCAGGGAAATCAGGCCTTCGACCCCGCGTGGCATGTTCGGCGTTTTGGTAATGTGCGGTGTCCGCCCGACTTCGCGCACCTTGAAAACGTTGATCCCGAAAGTCTCGCGCGTTCCCAGGGAGAACAACAGAATCTCCATCCTGTTGGAACCGGCCAGCCGGGTGCGTGCGTCAACGCTCTCCAGCAGGTTCTTCCTATCCGCCAAATCCATTGTATCGCTCCAGAAAGATTGCGCAGTCTCAGAGTCTCAGCTCGGCTGCGCTACCGGAAGAGTACCTTGCAGCCTTCGCGTCAAAGTTTCCGAGAGGCGCTGCGGTTCGAATTTTGGCACATACTCATCGACGCCAACGGATCTGCCCAGTTGCTGGTTCGACATTCCGGACAAGGAGGAATGCATGATCACCGGCACGCCAGCGAAGCGTGGATCGGACTTGATCTTCTTGGTCAGAATGTAACCGTCCATCTCCGGCATCTCGATATCGGTCAATACCAGACTGATCAGGTCGGTCACCTGCTGGCCGGAGGCCTGTGCGTAATCCGCCATTTTCTCCAGTTCGTCCCAGGCTTCGCGGCCATTGATCGCGGCGACGAATTTCACGCCCATCGCATCGAGAGTCCGCTGAATCTGCTTGCGTGCCACCGCCGAATCATCGGCAAAGAATACCGTCAGCGTGGCATTGTCGATCGGCTTGATGTTGCGGTAAACGATGTCGTCGTCGTAGTTCGTCGTTTCCGAGAGTACCTTCTCGACATCCATCATCATCACCAGACGACCATCCGGCAATTCGGTGACCGCCGTCACCAGGCCACCCATCTCGGCCATGAGCATCGCCGGCGGTACCCGCATCTGGCTCCAGTCGAGACGGAGAATGGTATCCACCCCCTCGACAAGAAAGCCCTGTGTATGACCCGCGTATTCGGTGACGATCATGATCGAGCGCTGCGTCTCCGTATCTATACGGGCATAACGGGCAAGATCGACGACCGGCACCAGCGCCCCTCGCAAACTCACCATCCCCTCGACCGAAGACGGCATGTCCGGCGCTGAAGTGATCGGCGGCGTCCGCATCACTTCGCGCACCTTGAAGACATTGATGCCGAAGGTTTCACATCGTCCGGTGCGCGCATCGGTTCCGAGCGAGAACAACAGGATCTCCAGCTTGTTGGTCCCGGCCAGTTTGGTGCGGGCATCGATGTTTTTCAGTAGATCGGACATTCCTCATTTCCTCGCGTAAAGCACAGCACGCCTGATCCCGGACATCTTAATCCAATAAGCGGCGCCACGTCATGCTCACCCACTGCAAAAGATCGAAACCGGATCAATCAAGCCTCGGATTGAAAATTTTACGGCACAAACGGCGACGACTTTAGCGATTTGGTCATTCTGGCCCGGCTCGCCACCGGCCATGAACCATTCGGGTCAATGCCCCTGCCAGGCAATCGCCTACGCCTCGACCAGCGGCTCATAAATGGCTACCGGCGCCGACCGACCGCGTACCGCGGTATAGCCGAGCTGTCGGCAACGCCAATCGCCAAGGGCCTGATGCGTTGCCTCGCCGATGATCACTCCTGCGGCATACTGTGCCGACAGCCCCTGAATACGCGAGGCCAGGTTCACCGCATCGCCGAGCACGGTGTAGGCACGCCGGTGGCGGGACCCCATGTCGCCCACCACCATCGTGCCGGTGTTGATGCCGATGCCCACCTGCAACGCTGGCCAGCCGCGGCTGGCAAAATGCTGATTGACGCCGCACAGCGCCGCCTGCATCGCGAGAGCGGCCTCGACGGCATGCCTGGCATGCTGTGGATCGGCCAGCGGCGCTCCCCAGAAAGCGACCACGGCATCGCCGATATACTTGTCCAGCGTACCCCGATAGGCACGAATGACATCGGTCATCGCCGACAGATAGTCGTTCATCAGTTGCGCCAGTTCGTCCGGTGGCAGGTTCTCGGCAAGGGTCGTGAAGCCGCGCACATCCGCGAACAGCACCGTCAGTTCGGCACTACGGCCTGCCATGGTGTAGTGCTCGGGGTCACGGCTCATCTCATCGACCAGTTCGGGCGGAATGTACTGGCCAAAAAGCTCCGCCAGGCGCCGCTTGGCACGACGTTCCACAAAATAGCCGAAGAACAGGTGCAGGCCAAGCAGCATCGCCACCAGGAGCAGGCTCGCCGCCATCGGTAATACCAGCTGCATGCCTGTCCAGGCCGCCAGGTTGATGATCGTCAGCAGCACCAACATCCACACCGCCAGAACGACCGCCCCTGCCGGAGAGAGACGGGGCAGGCCGAGCAGCAGACCGACGATCACCAGCAAGCCGGCCTCGAGCGTCGCCGTGTAGGCCGGCGATTGCAGCTGGCGACCATCGAGCAATCCCGCAAGCAGGTTGGCATGCGCCTCCACCCCCGGAAAGGCCTGACCCACCGGCGTCACACGCTGGTCGAGCAGGCCCGGCGCAGTGGTGCCCAGCAGTACGACGCGGCCGCGCAGACTGTCAGCCGGCAAGCGGCCCGCCAGCACGTCGGCCGCAGAATGATAGCGAAAGCTGCCCTGGCCACCCCGGAAAGGCAGCAGGACGCTCGCCTGCTCGGCGACGGGGATGCGTAGCGGCGCACGTGCCGTCCGCAGTTCGATCGCCTCGAGCGGTCCGGAACCGGACTGCCAGGGGGCATGATCGGCAAATCGGAGTTGTAGTGCCGGATTACCCAGCAGCGCCTGTGCCATCACCAGCGAAAACGCAGCGTACACCTGCCCGTCATAGGCGGCCAACAACCAGGCACGCCGCGTCACCCCGTCCAGGTCCACCGGCGCACCGAGAAATCCGGCCCCCATGGCGGCTTGCTGAAGTATCGGCAGGTTACCTCCGTAGCCGTGCCACTGCGAAAACTGCCCGGCCTGTTCGGCCATCTCCGGCAGTAGCGGCGGCGGCAAAGCGCCGCTCCTGGCCGCAACATCCGCACGCGACAGATGGAAACCTAAAATGACCGGATAACGTTGTAGAACCTTCGCCAATCGGCCGTCGTAATCGAGCCCCGGCCGCAACGCTTCCAGCGCGGCATGGAAAGCGGTATTCTGGCGTAGCGGCCCGCGGCCCAGCGCATCCAGAGAAGCCAGCCCGGAACTCTCGTCCGCTTCCGCCAGGATCACGTCCAGGCCCAGCAGCAGTGCGCCGTATTGTTCGAAAATCCGCTCGATCAGGGTCGCCAGACGGGCTCGATTCCACGGCCAGCGGCCCAGTTCGGCCAGCGATCGCTCATCGATATCGACGATGGCGATGCGCTCGTCCAGCTCTCCGCGTGCAAACAAACGCACGCGCGAATCGTAGAGGAAGGCGTCGAAGCGGCGCAGTGGATCGATCTCGATGTAGCCCAGACTGTATGCAAGCAGAAAGCCGAGCAGCGCGACGCCAAGCCACTGCCGCAGATCGAGAGGCACAAGCCGAAACTCGAAGGTCCAGGCCAACTCAGCGCAGCTTCAATTCGACACGGCGGTTGCGCGGTTCCGGAATATTGTCCGCGGTAACGATTGCCGGTTCTCGTTTGCCTCGACCAATGACGGTAATCGTCTCACGCGCCACCCCCACGCCAACCAGCAAATCGCGGACCACACCGGCACGCTGCAAGGACAACTGGTCATTGGCCTCGAGGCCACCCACCCGATCCGCGTGCCCGATGACCACCACTTCGCTGGCTGGCAGGGCAGTTACCTCGGCCAGAATGCGTGGCAGCAGTGCCCGCGACTCCGGGGTCGGCAGACTCTGCCCGAACTCGAAATACACGACATAAACGCGCGGTCGCGCCGGTTGCATGGCCAGCAGCCGGCCATAGGTTTCGCTTACCAGGGCTGCGTTGGTCTGGATCGGGGTCAACTTACCATCGACCACATTGACGCTGGCGTAGGGCTCAGAGAGCACCACAGCCCCCCCGGCACTGGTGACCGACAGCGCACCCGTACGGCCATCCGGCCCCGGCAACAAGACGACGCGGTCGCTGAGACGCACACAGGCCACAAGGCTCAGTGCGAGCAACCACACCCAGCAGGTCAGCGGCCTCATTCGTCCTCTGCGCGCGCATCGACAATGAACTCGGTGCCCCGAATCCCGAGCAGCACGGTCGGTGTCCTGAAGTGCACGTTTTCTGGTGCCTGCTTGCCGATCAGGCCGGTCACCACACTCAGCGTACCTTTGAGCAGCGTCGCCAGCATCCCCCCCTCATGGGTCGTGCTGTTGAACTGGAACTCGTTGATCAGCAGAGTGCTGCGCGGTCCAGCGGTGAGCAGGGTATCGTCGGACAGAGTGATACCCACCGCTCCATCGGCAGCGGTGCGAATCCGGTCACCGACGTACACCGGCGCGCCCACCTTGAGCATCTGTACCTGGCCGGCACGATCGACCGTCACATTCCCTTCGCTGCGCTTGACCTTCCCGGCAGGGACTCCGGTCTCGGCAGCGACGCCGATCGTGGCTTGGATCAGGAAAAGGAAAAGCAGCGCATGGTTTCGCATGGTAAACATCTCTGTGGTCGGGGTATGCAGCAGGCTGGCACCAGGGTGAGAGATTTGCTCGTCGCCGCTCGATTCGTGACTGGCCGCATGGCCGGCCGAACGCGGCTGGCTGATGCTGGCAATGTACCCCGATTCACAGCACAGCGGCAATTCGTCTGGTCGCAGAAGAATCTCCTTCCTTGAGTTTTGCCTGCCGTTTCTGCATAGTTCGCGGTCTTTCCAGTCATTCCACACACTCGTCATCGCCGATGCCCCCACAGATAGAATACCCCGCAGCCAACAAAATTGCCGAGAAGATCGCCGCAGAGATCGGCTGCCGCCCCCAGCAGGTACTGGCCACGGCTGCCCTGCTCGACGAAGGGGCGACGGTGCCGTTCATCGCACGCTACCGCAAGGAAGTCACCGGCGGACTCGACGACATCCAGTTACGCCTGCTCGACGAACGCCTGCTCTACCTTCGCGAGATGGAGGAACGGCGCCGTGTCATCCTCGCCTCGATCGAGGAACAAGGCAAACTGACGCCCGAACTGGCCGCCGCAATCTACACCGCCGAGACCAAGCAAGGCCTCGAAGACCTCTACCTGCCGTACAAACCGAAGCGGCGCAGCAAGGCGCAAATCGCCCGCGAGGCCGGCCTCGCGCCGCTCGCCGCAGTGCTGCTGGCCAACCCGATGCGCTCACCCGAAACCGAAGCCGCGCACTACCTCAACGCCGAAGCCGGTTTTGCCGATGTCAGAAGTGTCCTCGACGGTGCTCGACAGATTCTCATGGAACAGTTCTCGGAGGACGCCGGGCTTCTCGGCGAACTGCGCAGCCATCTCGAGGCGCATGGTTTCGTGAAGTCGACGGTCCTTGCCGGCAAGGAAAACGAAGCGGCCAAGTTCCAGGATTATTTTGCCTACACTGAAGCGATCCTGGCGATCCCTTCGCATCGCGCGCTGGCACTCCTCCGCGGCCGCAACGAGGGCATGCTGCAACTGTCGCTGGTCCTTGACGGCGAGCTTGACCAGAGCGCGCCCAACTCCTGCGAGGGACGCATCGCGCGACACTTCGGCATCGTCGACCAGGGCCGGCCAGCCGACCAATGGCTGCTCGAGACGGTACGCTGGAGCTGGCGAATCAAGGCCTCTCTACACCTCGAACTGGAACTGATGAAGGCCCTGCGCGAGCGCGCCGAGGCCGAAGCGATCCGCGTCTTTGCCGCCAACCTGCACGACCTGCTGCTCGCCGCACCCGCCGGCAAACACGCCACGCTGGGCCTCGACCCCGGCCTGCGCAGTGGCGTCAAGGTCGCCGTCGTCGATGCCACCGGCAAGCTGCTCGAAACCGCCACGGTCTACCCGCACGAACCTCGCCGTGACTGGAACGGCACACTGCACACCCTGGCCGTGCTGGCACGCAAGCATCAGGTCAAGCTGATCAGCATCGGCAACGGCACCGCCTCGCGCGAAACCGATCGTCTGGTCGCCGATCTGATCCGCCAGCAACCCGAGCTGCAGCTCGCCAAGGTCGTCGTTTCCGAGGCCGGCGCCTCGGTCTATTCGGCCTCGGAATACGCCTCCCGGGAATTCCCGGAACTCGACGTCAGCCTGCGCGGTGCGGTGTCGATCGCCCGCCGCCTGCAGGATCCGCTCGCTGAACTGGTCAAGATCGATCCCAAGTCGATCGGTGTCGGCCAGTACCAGCATGATGTCAGCCAGACCAGGCTGGCAAAGGCGCTCAATGCGGTCGTCGAGGACTGTGTGAACGCGGTCGGTGTCGACGTCAACACCGCATCGGCACCGCTGTTGATGCGCGTCTCCGGACTCAGCCCGACGCTGGCGGCGAACATCGTCGCCCACCGCGACCAACACGGTGCCTTTCCCAACCGGCAGGCGCTCAGGGCAGTGTCCCGCCTCGGCGAGAAGACCTTCGAGCTGGCGGCCGGCTTCCTGCGCATCCATGAGAGCGACAATCCGCTCGACCGCTCGGCGGTGCACCCGGAAGCCTACCCGCTCGTCGAGCGTATCCTCGCCAACGTCAAGAAGGGAATTGGCGAAGTCATCGGCGACTCGCAACTGCTCAGGGCACTGTTGCCGGAGCAATTCGTCGACCAGAAGTTCGGCCTGCCGACGGTCCTCGACATCCTCAGGGAACTCGAAAAACCCGGTCGCGACCCGCGTCCCGAGTTCCGCACCGCCAACTTTCGTGCAGGCGTCGAGGCCGTCAAGGATCTGCAGGCGGGAATGATCCTCGAAGGAGTGGTTACCAACGTCGCCAACTTCGGCGCCTTTGTCGACATCGGTGTCCATCAGGACGGACTGGTACATATCTCGGCGATCGCCGACCGCTTCGTCAAGGACCCGCGCAGCGTCGTCAAGGCCGGCGACGTGGTCAAGGTCAAGGTCCTCGAGGTCGACCTGCCACGCCAGCGCATCGCTCTGAGCATGCGACTCGCCGACGACTTGCCGAACGCTCCGAAAATGGCCAGGATACCCGCTTCGGCCAGAGCCCAGGAGCGGCAGCGCAGCCAGCCGGAGCCGACCGGTGCCATGGCCAGCGCCTTCGCCCGCCTCAAGCGCTGACTTCCGGAACCCTTTTTCCCCGCAAACACCAGCGAGCACACCCGCCATGACCAGAACACCCGGAAACACCACCGACCGTAAAACCTCTCCCCGCAGCGCCGCCGAACCGCGCCTCTCGCGCCAGCGCAAACCCCAGGATCTGCCGGTCGATGACTGGCAAAGAGCGCTGCGTCGTCAATTCGGCCGCGAGCAGCCGTTTCAACTCGAGAACCTGGGCGATGATCCGGTTTTTTCCGAGTTCTCGGTGTTCAACCCCGACAGCGGTCGCCGCTACCGGGTCGCGATCCGCGGCGCGCAGGCCGGCGACAACCATTGTTCCTGTCCCGACTTCGCGACCAACGATCTGGGTACCTGCAAGCATGTCGAATTCACGCTCGCCCAGATCAGCGCCAGGCGCGGCGGCAAGAGCGCACTCGAGCGCGGTTTTTGCGGATCGTTCAGCGAACTGTTCCTCGACTATGCCGGCCAGCGGCGCGTCCGCCTGCGGCTCGGTAGCGATTTTCCCGCTGAACTGCAGCCGACCGCCGACCGTCTGTTCGATACCGCCAGGGGTTGGCAACTGTCACCCGAGCACTTTGCCGATCTGCCGGCCTGGGTGGACGAGGTTCGCGCCGCCGGCCACGATCTGCGCTGTGCTGATGACGCGCTGTCGTACATCGCCGAAGTCCGCGACGGCGAGGTACGCAGGCAGACCCTCGCCGCTGCCTATCCGCTCGGCGCCGACAGTCCCGAACTGAAAACGCTGCTCAAGGTCGAGCTCTATCCCTATCAGCGCGCAGGCGCACTCTTTGCTGCGCGCGCCGGTCGTGCCCTGATCGGCGATGAAATGGGCCTCGGCAAGACGGTACAGGCGATCGCGGCGGTCGAAATCTTTGCCCGCCACTTTGCCGCCGAACGTGTACTGATCGTCTGCCCAACCTCGCTCAAACATCAGTGGGAACGGGAAATCACCCGTTTCAGCGATCGCTGCGCCACCATCATCGGCGGTCTGCGCGCTGTCCGCCAGGCGCGCTATGCGCAGGACGGATTCTGCAAGATCACCAACTACGAGACGCTGAGCCGCGACCTCGACCTGATTCAGGCCTGGGCTCCGGACGTGGTGATCGTCGACGAGGCGCAACGGATCAAGAACTGGAACACCATCGCCGCGCGCGCGCTGAAGCGCATCGACAGCCCCTATGCGATCGTGCTGACCGGCACGCCACTGGAGAACCGGCTCGAGGAATTGATCTCGATCGTCCAGTTTGTCGATCAGTACCGGCTTGGACCGACCTGGCGGCTGCTCGACGAACACCAGCAACGCGACGAACGCGGACGCGTCATCGGCTACCGCGAACTGCACCGGATCGGCGAGACGCTGGCGCCGATCATGCTGCGGCGACGCAAGGCGGAGGTACTCGAACAACTGCCCGAGCGCGTCGACAACACCCTGTTCATGCCGATGAGCCCGCTGCAGGCCGACCACCACGAGGAAAATCGCCAGGTCGTCGCGCGCATCGTGCAGCGCTGGCGGCATACCGGCTTCCTTTCCGACAAGGACCAGTTGCGCATGCATTGCTCGCTCCAGAACATGCGCATGGCGTGCAACAGCAGCTTCCTGATCGACCACGAAACCGATGACGGCTACAAGGCCGACGAACTGCTGACCCTGCTCGACGACATCTTCGCCGACCCACAGGCCAAGGTGGTCGTCTTCAGCCAGTGGCTGCGCACCCACGAGCTGATCATCCGCCGCCTGCGCCAGCGCAGCTGGGAACATGTCCTGTTCCACGGTGGCGTTCCCGGTGACAAGCGTGGCGCGCTCGTGGAGCGCTTCAACCACGACGCCGCCTGCCGCCTGTTTCTCAGCACCGATGCCGGCGGCGTCGGCCTCAATCTGCAACACGCGGCAGCCGTGGTGGTGAACATGGATCTGCCGTGGAATCCCGCGGTGCTTGAACAGCGCATCGGTCGCGTACACCGGCTCGGCCAGACGCGCGGCGTGCAGGTGATCAACTTCGTCGCCAAGGGAACCATCGAGGAAGGCATGCTTTCGGTGCTGGCGTTCAAGCAATCCCTGTTCGCCGGCGTCCTCGACGGAGGGGAAAGCGAAGTCGTGCTGCAGGGAACGCGCCTGTCGAAGTTCATGGAAACGGTCGAGCAGGTCTCCGGCGCAGTAGCCAGCGAGAGCACCGTCGAAGAGTCGGACCCCTCGCCGCTCGAAGCCACGACAGGTGCCGAGAACGAAGCCGACGGCGAGGCAGAATACCTCTCTCCCACGCCCGCCGACGCGACGGCAGCACCGCCCGCTGGCGAACGCAGCCCGGCCAGCGAGCCAGCGCCGCCGGCCACCGCGACCGCACCGGGCGCCGCTGATCCCTGGGCGCCGCTGCTGGCCGCCGGCGCGCAACTGCTCGGCGAGCTCTCTGCGGCGTCAAGCGGCGAGCGTGCGTCACCCTGGGTACAGACCGATCCGGCGACCGGAGAACGCTACCTCAAACTGCCCATGCCCGACCCACAAACGATACAACGCCTCGCCGAAGGGCTGTTGGGCCTGCTTGGCGGGCGGAAATAGCGATACGCGGACGCACCCTTGCACGTCGCGGTCGATGGCTTGCGGTGCCGGCCGGAACCTTGCCTGCATCCGCTGCGTGACTTCGTGCGTATGATTGACATGTCACCACAACACCAACCCTTCATCGGCATCCCGGCGTGACCGGCCAGCCTGCCGCCTGCGGAGGCGCCGCGGATGCTGCCAACCGACGGCCCTCTGAAGTTCTCGCCAAGGCGTTTGGCTTTGTGGTCCTGATCGGGCAGAATTCGTCCGACGCGGAAACCGAAGCCCACGAGATGAACGAAACCGACGATTTCGATGCCCGAACGCTCCCCACGACCGACCAGGCTGAACTGGCGGAAGGGCAAGCCCGAGAACAGCGGGTGCTGGCTGACGAGGCGCGTCTGCAGGCCTGCATTGCCGGTATCGTGCACCAGGATGAGCAGGCGCTGGCCGAGTTGTACGAGGCGCTGGCCGGACGCGTCTACGGACTGGCACTGCGCATCACCCGCCAGGTGCAAACTGCCGAAGAGGTGACCGAAGATGCCTTCTGGCAGGTCTGGCGGCAGGCGCCGCGTTTCGATGCGGCCCGTGGCAGTGTCCTGGCCTGGGTGCTGACCATTGCCCGCAGCCGTGCGCTCGACGCCCTGCGCCGCAGAGACCCGGCCGAAGCCCTGGATGAGGATCGTCTTGCGGACCTGCAGGAAGACAATGACCCCCAGGATCTGCTGCTGGCCGTACAGCGACAGCACCGCCTGCATGCCGCACTGCAGGATCTCGATCCCCTGCCCCGGCAACTGCTCGCGCTGGCGTTTTTCCGGGATCTTTCGCACGAAGAGATCGCCTGCCAGATGTGTCTTCCTCTGGGCACGGTCAAATCCCATATCCGCCGCGCTCTTCTGCGCCTGCGCCAGTTGCTCGGCGCCGATGATCCTCGCTCGCCAATGGTGACGCCATGAATCCCGAACAATTCGCCAATCCCCCTGAAGACGACGGCGATACCCGCATATTGACTCGCCTGATCTGCGAGGGGCTGCTGCCGATCGACCTGCCTGTGCGCCAGCGTACCGACCTGCGCAGCCGCTTGCTGTGCCGGATCGGCGACAGCGTTCGCCGGCACGCCGGGCTGCTCACCGTTCGCGCCGGCGATGGGAACTGGCGCGCGCTCAAGGCCGGCATCCGCGTCAAGACCCTCTGGGAGGGTCCACGAGGCGCATCGGTACTGATCGAGCTGGCCCCTGGAGCCATGCTGCCGGTACATCGCCACCATCATCTCGAGGAAGGGATCGTCTTGCGCGGTGGCCTGCAACTCGGCGAACTGAACCTGGGAGCGGGCGACTACCATGTTTCACCACCGGGCAGTCGGCATGCGCGCATTACCTCCCGTACCGGCGCACTGGCCTATTTGCGTGGCACTTCACTCGGGCATACCAGGAGCGTCCTCGGTGAGCTGCTCGGAGGCCTGATCCCGGGCGATGGTCCGGCGAGCCATACCGTCTTCGCTGGTGAAGGCGATTGGCAAGGTATTGCCAAAGGCATCGAGCAGAAGATTCTCTGGCGCGACGGCGACGTCATTTCGCGCTTCTTCCGCCTGGCAGCGGGGGCACACCTGCCGGCGCACGCACACGACGGCGAGGAGGAATGCATCATGCTGAGTGGTGACGCCTTCTTCGGCGATGTGCTGGTCCAGGCCGGCGAGTTCCACCTCGCACCGGCTGGCAGCGAGCACGGTGAGGTGAGCAGCGACCAGGGCGCGGTGGCCTTCGTCCGTGGCCGCGAGGTTCTGCCGCTGTCACCAGGACGGTGAGCCCGCGTTTTGTGATGATCAGCCGCTGGCGCCTGGAAACGACCCGCGAGCGCCTTTGGGAGCTGCTGATCAACCCCGTGGACTGGCCTGCCTGGTGGCCACACCTGGCCAGCGTCAACAGCCTCGCGAGCGGCGACCAGGATGGGATCGGTTCGCGGCATGCCTTCCTCTGGCGTAGCGGCCTGGGCTACCTGCTGCGGATCGTGATGACCACCCGGCGCGCGGAACCCTGGCGGGAACTCGAAGCTGCGGCCAGCGGTGACCTGCGCGGCATCGGGCTGTGGGTCATCGAGGAGGCCAGCCCCGGCGCAGTACGCCTCACGTACCGCTGGGACGTCGAACTGAGCAAACCCTGGATGCGTCGCCTGGCACCCCTGTTGCGGCCGGTCTTCGCCTGGCGCCACTTCGCGGTGATGGCCAGCGGCGCCCAGGGCATGGCCCGCCAGCTTGGCTGCCAACTGTCCGGGATCGAGGAGTGGTCAGTGATTTCGCCGATCGTCGAGGGCGTGACCGCCGGCTGAGCGGCTGCTGATCTCACTGAATCGCACCAACGAATGCCCCGATGGTCGCCCGCGCCTGGTGCAGATGCAGCAGGCAGTCTTCCCACTGCGCTTGGCCCAGGTCGACTTCGTCGAGCAAGGCCGTCCGCTCGGCGTCATGCTCGGCAGGCGCGTGACTGCCGAGCGACGCGTACGCCGCCTGGTCGGCGAGACCGATCAGCGCGCAGAACATGCGCTCGTCACCGGCTGCCGCGGGGTCGTGATGGTGGGCGATGGCGGCGAGGTACTTTGCCGGCAGATCCCAGCGCTCGGCAACCATTTCGCCAACCTCGGGATGGGTGAACTCGAACAGCGTGCGCTCGGCTTCGAGACTGCTCATGGCCGAACCGCGTTTGAGTTCGAGCACCTGTCGGTAAGCCGATTCGGCCTGCACGGCGAAGATCAGCTTGCCGATGTCGTGCAGGAGGCCGGCCATGAACGCCTCGTCGGCCGAGCAGTGCACTCGCGACGAGAGGAAACGTGCCGCGGTGGCAGTGGCGATCGAGTGTTTCCAGAAATCGACCAGGTTCAGTCGCTCGGTGCGAAAGGCATCGAATGCGCCGACCGAGATCAGCATTCCCTGCACATTGATGAAGCCGAGCACGCGCACGGCGTCGGCAATGGTGGCCACACGACGGGAGAAACCGAAGAAGGCCGAGTTGGCGACCCGCAGGATCTTGGCCGAGATCGCCGGGTCGTTGATCATCAATCGTTCCACCGCCCGGGCATCGACATTGGGATTCTGCATCATCTTGACTGCCTGGATGATGATCGTCGGCAAGGTCGGCACCTCGTAGATATCGATCGGGCGGAAGCGTGCCAGAGGTTCCGCCGTCAGTTTGTTGCCACCCGAAGCGTCACTCGTTTCCAGCAGGCTCGCCGACAGACCCGGATGAACGAGCTGGAAGACATGCATCGGGTGCGGCAGGTCGCGCAGGCGCAGCATGCCGGTATCGTGCAGGCTGCTGCTGGCAGGCAGGGAATTGCGCACCAGCACTTCGGTCTTCGAGGTCAACAGGGTCTGCCCGCCGTGCGTCACCGCCAGCAGGCGGGCAACGCGGTTCACCGTCGTGCCGAAATAGTCTCCATGACTCAGGTACGCCGGGCCGGTGTGCAGTGCGACGCGCACCCGCAGCGCGGCACGCGTCGGCCACTTCTCGGCAGCGACGCTGGTCTGGATCTGGCAGGCAGCCCTGAGCGCTTCGGCAGCATCGTCGAAAGTGACACAGAAAGCGTCGCCGACGGTCTTGAAGACGTAGCCGCCGTGGCCTTCGATGGCTGACGATAGCAGCATGTTGTGGCGCTGCAGGGCAAGGCGCATGGCCACCGACTCGCGCTCCCACAGGCTCGTCGAGCCTTCGATGTCGGTAAACAGGAAGGTTGCGGTAATCAGCGACGCGTCGCCCAGGGTCATTTCTTCGGGTACCATTTGCAGCCTCGCTCGTTCGTCAGCAGGGGATCAAAATTGCCAAAACTCAGCGCCGGCGCGAGCCGCCGCCGAGGATCGAACCGAGAACGCCGCGAATGATCTCGCGACCCACCTGCGAGCCGATGGCACGCGCGGCGCTCTTGGCCGCCGTCTCGATCACCGAATCGCCGCGTCCCCGGCCACTCCCGGCACCGCCGAAGAGGTCGCCCAGACCATCGAGCCAGCCGCCACCGGCCGCCGCTGGCGGCGCCTCGCCAGCAGGCGTGCCGCCTTTCGGCGGCGCGGCGACGGCGCTTCCCTTGAGCTTCTCGTAAGCCGACTCGCGGTCGACGACATTTTCGTAATGCCCGTAGATCGCCGAACTCCGGATTACCGCCTGCCGCTCCTCGGCGGTCTGCGGGCCGATTCGCGACGTCGGCGGCAGAATGAAGGCACGCTCGACGACGCTTGGCCGGCCCTGCTCGTCGAGGAAGGAAAGCAGCGCCTCACCGACTCCGAGTTCAGTGATCGCCGTCTCGGCATCGAACTTCGGATTCGCCCGCAAGGTCTGCGCGGCAGCTTTCACGGCTTTCTGGTCTCGCGGCGTGAACGCGCGCAGCGCGTGCTGAACCCGGTTGCCGAGCTGACCGAGAACGGTATCGGGAATGTCCAGCGGATTCTGCGTGACGAAATAGATGCCGACGCCTTTCGAGCGGATCAGGCGCACCACCTGCTCGATCTTTTCCAGTAGTGCCGCGGGCGCTTCATTGAACAGCAGATGTGCCTCGTCGAAAAAGAAGACCAGCTTGGGTTTGTCGAGGTCGCCGACTTCCGGCATTTGCTCGAACAGCTCGGAGAGCAACCAGAGCAGGAAAGTCGAATAGAGGCGCGGCGAGGCCATCAGCTTGTCACCGGCCAGGATATTGACCACTCCCCGGCCATCGTCGGTCTGCATCAGGTCGGCAATGTCGAGCATCGGCTCGCCGAAAAAGACCTCGCCACCCTGCTCGCCGAGGTTCAGCAAGCCCCGCTGGATGGCGCCGATCGAAGCTGCCGAGACATTGCCGTATTCGCTGGTAAAGGTCTTGGCGTTCTCGCCGACGTACTGGATCATCGCCCGTAGATCCTTGAGATCGAGCAGCAACAGGCCGTTGTCGTCCGCGATGCGGAATACCAGTTGCAGCACTCCGGCCTGCGTATCGTTGAGGTTCAGCAGCCGCGACAGCAGTACCGGTCCCATGTCCGAGACCGTCGCGCGCACCGGATGTCCATCCGCGCCGAACACGTCCCAGAAGGTGACCGGGCATTTCGCCGGCGCGTAGTCGGTGACGCCGAGCGCGTCCAGGCGCGCCTGCAGCTTCGGCGTCAGGCTGCCGGGAGCGGCCAGACCGGAGAGATCGCCCTTGACGTCGGCCATGAACACCGGCACGCCAATCGCCGAAAAACGTTCGGCGAGCAACTGCAGGGTGATCGTCTTGCCGGTGCCGGTGGCGCCGGTGATCAGGCCATGCCGGTTGGCCAGGGCCGGCAGCAGGGACAGATCGGTATCTTCGTGTCTGGCGATGAGCAGAGGGGTAACCATGATCGACTCCGGAAAGTGGTGGCAGGGAGGGAACGCGGGAAGTGCTAAAATGCGGGGCTTGATTATCAACCATTTGCGGTCGGGTTTGTTGCTCTCGGCAGCAGCCGGACCCGATCAGCAATCATCAGAGGTCAGCATGGCAGGACACTCCAAATGGGCCAACATCCAGCACCGCAAGGGCCGCCAGGATGAGAAGCGCAGCGCATCCTTTTCCAAGATCGCCAAGGAAATCACCGTCTCCGCCAAAATGGGCGGCGGCGATCCGTCGTTCAACCCGCGTCTGCGTCTGGCCATCGACAAGGGCAAGGGCGTCAACATGCCCAAGGACAAGATCGACAACGCGATCAAGAAGGGAACCGGCGAGATCGAAGGCGTCGAATACGTCGAAATCCGTTATGAAGGCTACGGCATCGGTGGCGCCGCGGTGATCGTCGACTGCCTGACCGACAACAAGACGCGCACCGTTGCCGACGTGCGCCATGCCTTCAACAAGTACGGCGGCAACCTCGGCACCGACGGTTGTGTTGCCTTCCAGTTCAGGCACTGCGGGCAGTTGCTGTTTGCCCCCGGCACCGACGAAGCCGCGCTGATGGACGCGGCGATCGAAGCCGGCGCCGACGACGTGCTCTCCAACGATGACGGCTCGGTCGAAGTGATCACCGCGCCGAACGACTACATGACGGTCAAGGAAGCGCTCGAAGCTGCCGGTTTCCGGTCCGAGTACGCTGGCGTGACGATGAAGGCCGAGAACGAAACGCAACTCGGCAGCGACGAATCGCTGCGCATGCAGAAGCTGATCGACGCACTCGAAAGCCTCGACGACGTTCAGGAAGTCTATACCAGCGTGGTGCTCAACGATTGAGCAGGCACGGCTTGTCTGAAATGGTATAGTAGCCTTGCCCCTGCGACCCCGGCGGTTCAGTATTGGGCGCTGGCGAATTGTTTCCTTGCAAATTCGATCTGCGGTCCATCAAGGCGATCCTCCCTCTGCTGCTTGCGCCTACATGAAGCGCCAGGGTGGGCGACAGCCAGTGTGGCGAGATCGGCCTGAATTTTAATTGTTCATTGTTTTTTTAGGAGATTAACTATGGAACAAATCACTGCATCGGACATTTTCGAGCTATCAGCCTCTGCGGTTTCTTCGATCGTGCAAGGAATCGTGGACAACCAGCAGTTCATTGTTCAGGGCGGAATCGAGACCCCGCTCCAGATTTGTCATTTCATGGCCCAACTCGCGCACGAAAGTGCCCACTTCAGAACGACTCGTGAGTTTGCCTCCGGCAACGCCTACGAGGGCAGAAAGGATCTGGGGAATGTGCAACCGGGAGATGGTCCCCGGTATCGAGGCCGGGGCCTGATCCAGACCACCGGACGGGCGAACTATCGAGAAGCCCGTGACGACATCCGCAAGATCGTTCCCGAAGCGCCGGATTTCGAGCAGCAGCCGATGGAACTGGAAAAATTCCCGTGGGCACTGTTGTCGGCGGTCTCGTATTGGCGACGCCGGAATATTAACCGATTTGCCGACCGCGACGACATTCGCGCCGTGACGCGCGCAGTGAATGGCGGCCTCAATGGCTTCGATGACCGCCAACGCTACTTGATCAAGGCCAAAGCGATCTGGCTGGCGGAGAGCACACCCACCGCCAGGAATCAGACACTCCGCCCTGGAGACCGCAACGATGCCGTCGTGGATCTGCAGAACGAGTTGATCGATGCCGGCTATCGTCTCCGGGTGGACGGCCATTATGGCGATCATACCAGGGAGGCCGTGCTTGATTTCCAGACACGGCACCGTCTCACTACGGACGGCGTGGTGGGTGCGCGAACCTGGGCCACACTGAGAGCCTCTACCGACTGAAACACCGTCATGCCACCCGCAAGCAGTCGACAAACCACCCGTAAAAGGCATTCGGGAACGTGGCCTCATGCCCCTGCCTGCATTGGACTTCCGCGGTCTCCTGTGCCGCCAGGGCGGATCGTTCCTGGATGGCTTGGTCGTGGGAGGCTGTTGTTGACGGTGATCCCGGCAAGACTTTCCGGAGCAAGGCCGCGTTCGCTTGTGGTGCACAGCGTCCTTGCCGCCATCCTCTGCCAGGCATACATCGCAGAAGCGCGGTCGGCCCGCTGCTCGGCGAGCGACGAGGGCCATTTCAAGTGCGAGTTCCGCGCCACGGCACGGCAGTTTTCAGATCTCGGCCCAAGGAAAGCCGACTTACACCTTGAATATGGTGGAACCTGGGCTCGCTTACGGTTTCCTCAATATTGGCAAAGGCAATATTCCCTTGCCTGGCCGCTTCGTTCGCAGCCCAACTGAAAAGTCGTGCTAGGAGAACGACGCGACATCGACCCGGATTTGCGCGTGGTGAGCAGACCAACGGTCGCTGTACGCCGCACGCGCGACGACACCGCCGCTCCGGCCTGCACTGCTCCCATTCGGCACGGCAGGCCGGAACCGCTTTCGCACAGCGACTCACGGAAAGCCGGTGAGGATATCTTCGACACCTGTTGGGGCTCCTTAGTTAGTAAGTCCAACCCGCATTGGTAAATCAATGGCTTACAAATAATCTGACCCACTTTTCTTATCCCGAACTGAGGTTAGCGGTACACGAGAGGCTTTGCAGCCCTTCGATCCCAGGAGTTTGCTCCAGGGCTTCGTTCCTCAGCCCAACCTACGGCGGCGAGGCCACCCTGGCGAGCGAAGGGCGAAACGGTGGCAGGAAGAAGGATGTGGTGGGCGAACCATCCGCGCTTCGACGGCGTCACGACGCAACGAACGTAGGTTGGGCTGAGGAACGAAGCCCAACGGCTCCTGCCATGCGCACGTCGTCTTCTGCCTTCTGGCATCGCGCCAAGAAGCAATGCTGATACGTGCGGCAGGATATCTTGTCCGGGGTTTCTTATCCTGGAAATCGCCTTACCTGGCCACGGCGATTCGCTTAAGGTGATTTCCGCAAATTGCCGTACCAAGAGTCATGGTGTTAGGCCGGGCTCATGGCCAGAAAAACAAGCCGCTGCGGTAGTTGTTCGGGATCTTGATTCCCGGAAATCACCTAAGCACCGTCTCGCGCGGGAAAAGCCAGCGGCTGGACCTGGTTCAGCGATTCAGCCCGTTCACCCTCTGCCTGGAGTGCAACGCGCCTTTGCTGGCGATCGACAAGATACAGGTAATCGAATGCTTGCCGCCGTCCGTTCGGGCAAACCGGCAACATTTCACCTTCTGGGTGGTGTTCCTCAAGTGGATATACAAATCCCTAATATATTGATTATAAAATACTATATGGGGCTCATATCCACGTTTGGACCACTACCCACCTTCTGCAGTCCTTGCGCTCGTGTCTTCTGGCAAGGATCACGCTGGCAACGTATGCGGCAGTTACTGGACACGGCGATGCGGCAAGGCAGCGCGGCCTCTGAGGAACGATAGATTCGTGGGTGTTTCACTCATCCATCTCTTCGACACTGACGTTCCCCTTGCCCGAGCGTTTGATGAGGTACCGGGTACCGTCCTTGCCTGTCCACCGGGTCGCCGAGGGTGGTACCTTCACCCCGTCGATCGTCACATTGCCATTCACCACGCGGATACCGCTCGCATCGTCATCCCCCTTGCGGGTCGTGACGGTGGTGCCTGGTGAATGAGTGATCGAGGACGAACTCTGGCCGGGATTCACATACACGGCGTTGCCTTTGGTGCTGGTGGAAGTCTTGCCGGTATTGACCTTGGTGCCATTACCGGTGTTTACGCTCACCCCCCCGGCACCGCCGGTTTTCACGTCGACCTCACCCGAACCTCCGACCGAAACCGAGACCTGGGCCGTCGCGGATGCCGCTGCAAGGATGAGCAAGGCGGCCGTGATTGTCTCCTTCATTCGAATCCCTCACTGTTCAAGAAATGGCCAGGCGACGAAGGACAGAAAATCCGACGCCCCGTCGGCCTCGATACCAGTATCCCGGATTTCCGCTCGGATAGTCAATCGGGAAATCCTGCCGAGAGCTACGGCTATGCGAGAAGCACGGCACCACAGGCTCGCTGGATCCCCGCTCGCCAATCTCCACCAAGGCGCCAAAGCCACGCTCGAAAGGAATAAAGCAGTAATGGCAAATCAGATATACTTTTCCACGCGGCGCCTAGCCGCTCGCTGACGCCGGCGGTAAACCGCCCGTGCAAACGAGCCTGTGTAGCCCCCACCCGTCCCCAGAGAAACGACAGCTCTCACCCGCCAGGAGCAAGATGTGGAAAAGGTTTGGAGCAAATTCCGGATCGGCGAGAAGATCGGGCTCGGCTTCGCTGTCGTCGGCCTGCTGTTCATCGGCGTCGTCTGGCACTACCACCAGACCCTGCAATCGGTGCTTGCTGACCATCGGCAGCTGCAAACCGTCTTCGAAGTCCGTAAATCGCTGGCTCTCGAAATCGAGATCGAGATGGCGGCCGCACGCGATGCAGAAAAAGACTTTCTGATCCTGCGACATGAGCATTTCGCCGACGATGTCGACCAGCACCTGCAGGTCTTGCGTACAAAGGTGACCGCGCTGGCGGCGGTGGATCAACAATCCCGGCAGACCGCCGAACAACTCCAGAGGCTGCTGACCACCTATCAGGAGAGTTTTCGCGCCGTCACCGAGGCCTGGCGAAGCATCGGGCTGGATGAAAACTCCGGCATCCAGGGAGCTTTCCGCCAGAAGGTCCATCGCCTGCAGGAATTGTCCGCGCAATACTACGTCGACCCGCTGTATACCGTTCTGCTGCAGATCCGTCGCAGCGAAAAGGACCTGGCCTTGCGCAGGGATCCGGCTTACCGGGAACGGGTTCGGACGCTGATTCAGGAGTTTCGCCAGCTCGTCCACGCCTCCGAACTGCGGGCAGCGGTGAAACAGAAACTGCTGTCGGAGTTGGCCGTCTACGCCAGAACCTTCGAACCCTATGCCGAAAACGCACTCAAGACCGGCAACGTCGGTGGCGGCATGGGAGCATTCCGGGATGCGGCACATCGCATCGAGGCGATTCTCAGGGCCCATCACGTCCCCAATCTGGAAACCAACGTCTACAAGCTCCGACGGCAGGAAAAAGACTTCCTGCTGCGCGGCGACGAGGCCTACGTGACGAAGTTGGTGGACATCGCCAGGACGCTCCGCTCCCAGATCGCCGCATCACCGCTCTCCGAGACCGACAAGGCGCTCCTCGCCGGCCTGTTGCTCGATTACCAGCAGGGTTTCCTGCAGCTGGTAGCACAGCACGCCAGCATCGTGACACTGACCAGGGAGGTGGACGCTGCCGCCAGGCAGATCGCTCCACTGATCACGGCCAACGTGAATCAGGCCAACCAGATGATGGCCGCCCGCGTCGAGGCCATCACCGAATCCTCGCAGGCCAGCGTCCGCCTGGGCATGCTCTCGATGTACGGCGCGCTTGCCCTCGCACTGGTCTTCGTGATCACCCTGACCAGGCGCATCGTTCGCAAGGTTAGGCAGATGGCCGGTCTGCTCGACGACCTCGCCTATGGTGCCCCGACTGCACGCGTCCCAACCTTGCCCGGCGGGCGGGACGAGATCAACGCCATGGCGGAATCACTGAATGCGCTGCTGGAACATCGTGCCAACTTCCTCGACTGTTGGAAGACATCGATCAACGGGCTTCCCACTTAAGCCGGGACAATCTCTAACTTCAATGGGTTATGCACAACCCGGTGGCGGGACTTCCTCGGTAAGGGAAGTTCCCCCATCTGGTTGAGCAGCCAATCGAAAAGATCAGGGAAAGAGGTGCTAAACAGACGTTCGGCTGCGATAGTGCCGTCACTACGTCTCACCCCATAGTTGTGGATAACCGTTAGCGCAGCCAGGCGGCATTTCGTCAGACCTCGCCCGTTATGATACAACTGGGACAAGCGGCCATTGCGCCCTTCGACGGCGGAGGAGCTGCGATGGAACTGTCGCACCATCCATTCCCCCCATTCTAGCCAGCGCTGCAACTCACTCTCGGAGAATCCCGAATGGAACGGGTCTGCTTTCCAGGCCTCTAATGCTCGCTGCCAG
>NZ_SPMX01000047.1 GCF_012940005.1 Candidatus Accumulibacter contiguus
CCGCGAGGTGGTTGCAGAGATGAAACTGCACCTCGAACCTGCATCGGTCGATGACCCGCAGGCTCCGGTGCGCGTCGCCTGGCGCTATTTCTCCAACCGACTCGACCAGTTGGACTACCCCCGCGCACTTGCGCTGAATCTGCCCGTCGGCTCTGGCGAGGTCGAGAGTTCTCATCGCTACCTCGTGCAGGCCCGCCTCAAGCGCCCAGGGGCTTGGTGGCGTGCGGACATGGCTCAAGCCATGATCAACCTGCGTGTCATGCGACATAACCAGCTGTGGGAAACCTATTGGGAAAAGCGCTGGGCGGAGCCTCTACGCAGAGCGGCTTAAAACCGAGACTCCCCGTCCAACACTTTCGTTCGCACCCGCGTTCTCGAAGACGCTGGCGGACAGTTTCAGTTGCTCCTCGGCCTCCTTGTGACGGGTGATGTCCTGGAGTACCTCGATCGCACCAATGATCTTGTTGCCATCGAAAAGCGGTTTTGCCTCGAAGGTCAGGTAACGTCGCTTGCCCATGAGGTCGTCGAACCAGCCCTCTGCCTTGTAGCCATCACTGGCAAATTCCGTTCTCTCATGCAGACTGTAGAAGCGCGAAGCATCCGCCAGCAGGTTGTCCAGTACCAGGTCGGCCAAGCAGGGCCTGGGCTCATCGTAGAAGCCCTTCCAGTGATCCTGCGTACCCAGGACATCGCCGGCGGCGATGCCGGTCAACAACTCGCACGGACCATTCCAGGCCACCACCACATGCCGGGTGTCGACCATGAATGCGGGCAGGCTCAGGGCATTCAGTATGCTGTTAGTCATTTTCATGTTCTCTCAATTCGGGGGGCACACTGCCCGTATCGTGCGAGCTTGCCGTGCCTGCGTCCCGGATATGACCTTGGCTTACTCCAAAGGTTCCTGCCTTCACAGCCCAGCATTCTAGCCAGGGCGGGGTGAGTGTGGGTAGGACCTGTCACATTCACTGGGTGGGCGCTCCCGGCTGGTACGCGTACATTCTGCCCCAACTGCGCGCAACCGTCCGTACGCCAGCGCACAGACCAGCGACGGAGCAATCGGTATCTTTCTCTGGCGCCCCGTAGCGGCCCTTTCCGGTCGAGATGGTGCGCAGTCGTGCGCCTGCTCATCCAGCCCTTCAATCTCCTCGGGCAAAAGGCCAATGACGAGGAAGGTACGGGCATCGGCCTGGTGGTGTGCAAGCGGCTGGTCGAATTGATGGGGGGGTCATCGGAGTGGAAAGCACCGTCGGCAAGGGTTGTGTGTTCTGGATCGAACTCGATCTGATCAGCGCCGCGCAGACTGCCGCGCAGGCGCTCGAGCCCGCGCCGCTGCTCCAGTCCGGATTCATTCGCTATCGCACCAAACCGATCAAGGTCAATGAGTTCATGGAGACCCTCGACGTGGCGCTCAAGTTTGCCCAGGCGGAGCTGGCCCACGCAGCACGAGAGGAACAGGCATGATCATCAGCCGCTCCGAGATTCTCGACGCCAGCATCCTGATCATCGACGATCAGCAGTCCAACGTGCTTCTCCTCGAGCAATTGCTGAGCGAGGCCGGCTACCGTCGTGTCGTGTCAACGATGAATCCGCACGAGGTCTGTGCGCTGCATCGCAAGCACCACTACGACCTGATCCTGCTCGACCTGCAGATGCCCGGCATGGATGGATTCCAGGTGATGGAAGGTCTCAAGACCAACGCGGCCGACGCCTACCTGCCGGTGCTGGTGATTACCGCCCAGCCGGGCCACAAGTTGCGCGCCCTGCAGGCCGGCGCCAAGGATTTCGTCAGCAAGCCCTTCGATCTGTTCGAAGTCCGCACCCGCATCCACAACCTGCTGGAAATGCGCCTGTTGTACAGGAAACTCGAGGACTACAACCAGGTGCTCGAACAGACGTTGCAGGAGCGTACTGCCGAGCTGCGTGAAAGCGAAGCGCGCTATCGCAGCCTGACCGAGCTGGCTTCAGACTGGTACTGGGAGCAGGACGAGAAGATGAACTTCACCAAGGTCTCCGGGCCGGCCCTCGAGATGCTCGGGATCCGCGTCGGCCCGCTGCTTGGGGATACCGCCGAGGTGCCGCCCGCCGGCTGGAACGAGGCCGAACGGGCGGTGCTGCAGGCGACCATTGCCGCCCGGCAGCCCTTCCTCGATTTTCTCTTCCACCGCGTCAATGCTGATGGCACGCAACAACAGTTTCGGGTGAGCGGCGAGCCGATGTTCAACCGCTCGTGCCGCTTCATCGGTTACCGGGGAATCGGCGTCGAAGTGATCCCAGGGAACTAGCATCCGCAGCCAGACGCCCACCGTGTCTACCCACCCTAGTCCGAGCCAGAACCATCTTCTCGCGGCGCTGCCGACAGCCGAGTTCGAACGTCTGGCGGCGCACCTGGAACTCGTGCCGATGCTGCTCGGCGACATGCTCTACGAACCCGGCGGGCAGTTGTCCTACGCCTATTTCCCGACCACGGCGATCGTTTCGCTGCACTACGTCATGGCGTCGGGCGCTTCGGCCGAATCCGCCGGAGTCGGCAACGAAGGGGTGGTCGGCATTTCGCTGTTCATGGGCGGCAACACCACGCCCAGTTCGGCGATGGTGCAGACGGCCGGTCATGCGTACCGCTTGGGCCGCTGCCTGTTGCAACAGGAATTCCAACGCGGCGAACTGCTGCAGCGCCTGTTGCTCCGCTACACGCAGGCGCTGATGACCGAGATGGCCCAGACTGCGGCGTGCAACCGGCACCACTCGGTCGAGCAGCAACTCTGCCGCTGGCTGCTGCTGACGCTCGATCGACTGCCGACCGAGGAACTGGTGATGACGCATGAACTGGTGGCCACACGGACTGACGCTGTCCGTCAGGCGCCCGGCTTTCGCCAGTGGGGTCGGGCCGGTCTCCTGCCTCTGCTCTCGATCGTGCTACGGTGCGCCGGTGATTCCGGCAGCCACCATTTCGTTCACTCACTCGCAGCAGGAGACATGATGACCAGGCGATTGCCTTGCTCGACGATCGTCGCGAACACCGGGTCAAGGTCAGCGTACGCGGGCAATGAGTGCCGCCCGACGCGCTCGCCCTCAGTCAGTCAGTCGCCGGCGGCATGCCGGCCGCCCCGCACCCGGCTGGACGCCGGCTTGGCTGGCCACCCAGCAGCCCCTCGTAATCGGCGAGCCGCTCGCCGATTACGATGCCCTGGTCGTCGATATGGAACAGACGCAACTCGTTGGTGTGCGCGCTCGCGCGCACTTTCACCACGGCCATCACTCGCCGCAGGCAACTGTCCACCTCGATGTAACGCTGCACGATGATCGCATCGGTCAGGAAGGCCGTGCCGTAGGGGCTGAAGCGCAGATCGTTGTAGCGGTCCTCCAGCTCCGAGGTCATCAGGACCGTGACGCCGGTGCTGGCCAGGGCCGACACCATGCGCGACAGCGACTCACGGAAATTGTCACGGAAGGTGGGCGCCAGGGCGAGTTCAAAGCCGGAGAGCGAATCGATGACGACACGCGTCGCCTTGATCCGGTGGATTTCGGTAATCAGCAGCATTGCAATCTCGTCGACCGATAGTGCCGCTGCGCGAGTGTCGACGACGCCGACCCGGCCGCTCTCGATCAGGTCGACCATGGCGCGGCCGCGCGAGTGGTTGGGCCGCTGTTCGAAAGCCGCGATCACCCCCGTCTCGCCGCCGCGCGCGCCCTCGGCCAGGAAGGCGGCCGCCAGGATGCTCTTGCCCGACCCCGACGGGCCGGCCACCAGCAAGGAGTAGCCGCGCGGCAGACCGCCGCCCATCATGTCATCCAGGCCGGGCACCCCCATCCGCAGGCGATCGCCGAAGGGCACCGCCGATGGTGGAGGAGCCGGCATGGCGAGTTGCGGCGGGGCGAAGACGTGAATTCCTGCCGAGCTGATGCGAAAGGTGTGCAGTCCCGGCATGGTGCACTGCCCGCGCATCTTCATGATCTCCATCTTGCGGACCATGGAGTTGCCCTGCACACTCTGGCGCAGCCAGAACAGCCCGTCGGTGACGGTGAGAATCGGGTTCTGATCGTTCTCGGTAAAGTATCCCCCGATCAGGAAGGTCGTGGCCTGCCAGCTCGTCATCAGTACGCCAAGATCCTGGACGAATTGTTGTAGGCCGACGAGCGACCTGCCTTCATCGCGACCGGCGAGGACCACCGACGTGAAAGAATCCACGAAGACCAGTCCCGGTTGGCGTTCCTCGACTTCCGCGACGATTCGCCGCAGCACCCTGGCGATGTCGCCCGAAACCGTGTCTTCTGCAAGGTTGATGAAGCGGACACTGCGGTTGAGCTTGTCGAGGTCGAAGAAGTCGAACTGCTGCTGGTAGCGGAACATTTTCAGCGGCGGCTCACCAATTGCCGTGAAGTAGAGTGCCGGGCGCTCGGGCGTTGCCAGCGCAAACATGATCTGGTGCGCCAGGGTGGACTTGCCGCATCCGGGCTGACCGGCGATGAGATTGAAGGAGAACTCGGGCAGGCCGCCCCCGAGTACTTCGTCGAGCCCCGGCACGCCGGTACGTAGCTTCTTGATCGCGATAGTCATGGCAAGTTGTCCTGCGCGGCATGGCCGCTTGAAGGGTTGTCGTACAGCGCCCGAGGCAGCCGTTGGGTGGGCAGAGAGAGCAAGCTCAGGTTGCCTTGCGTGCCGGCAGCAGGCGATCGTATTCCTTTCTGACGACGTCGTAGCACTCGCAACTGCGCCGTTCGAGCCCGGGACGGTCGAGTACCGTGATGCGCCCACGCCGGTAGTCGATCAGGCCGGCCTTTTGCAACTGGCCGGCTGCCTCGGTGACCCCTTCACGGCGAACGCCAAGCATGTTGGCCATGAGTTCCTGCGTCATCACCAGTTCGTTCGAAGCTAAGCGGTCCAGGCTCAACAACAGCCAGCGGCACAGTTGCTGATCCAGCGAATGGTGCCGGTTGCATGCCACCGTCTGCGCCATCTGGGTGATCAGGGCCTGCGTATAGCGCAGCAGGAGGTGCATCACGGAACCGGCGCGGTTGAACTCCAGGAGCAGCAGGTGCGCCTTCAGGCAGAATCCCCGGCCGGCGCTCTGCACCACCGCCCGGCTCGGCGTCGAGTCGCCCCCCATGAACAAGGAAACGCCGACGATGCCTTCGTGGCCGACAACCGAGATCTCGGCCGATGCGCCATCTTCCATCACCGACAGCAGCGAAATGATCGCCGTGGTCGGGAAATAGACGTGGCTCAGGCGTCTTCCGGACTCGTAAAGCACCTTGCCGAGCGGCAGGTCCACGGGTTCGAGCTGCGGCAGCCAGCGCGCCAGGTCGGCGTCCGGAAGTGCAGCAAGCAATTTGTTTTTCAGGGGGTCTTCCTGATGGTCGCCAGGCAAGGCCACGCTCCTCTCCCACGCGGTGGAACTGCGAAGCGCGAGTATACCGACTCTGGTGCAGGCGCGTGCAGTTCGGGTGCCTGTTCCACGAACGCCGCTTTCCAGCGGGCGGCCCCTGCGGCCTGATTCTTCACGCCCTTTGCCTGCTGCTCGTTGCTGCCGGTCAATTTGCCGAATTCTTCCCGACATACGATCTTGCGATGGATTGCCGGCCAGGAAGCGGAACGCAAACGCAAAAAATGGCCCGGAAACGGGGGGGTGCCGTTACCGGGCCATCACTACAAGCGCCTGACGTAGAGGAGGTCTGAGCCGCCAAGCACCCGATTACATTGTCTGCCGAATGTCCGACGGGATCTGTGCGCTAGCGAACATTGGCCAGGTTCTCCATCCGTCCGCGTCGATGCGACGACCCCACCTGCCGCAGATCTACTTGATTTGCGACTTGAAGTAACTGAATGAATGGATGAATGCGTCGCGTATCTTTTCCATTTCCGCGACCATTTTCTCCCACGAATCCTCACCCGCCGCCTTGAGTTCCTCGAGTTTGGCGACGGCCAAGTCGGACTGCTGGCGCAGCTTCGCCATCTCGGCCTCGTATTTCACCAGCGCCTCGGCCTTTGTTTCCTTGGTCCGCGCCTGCAATTCGTCGATCTTGGTGTTGAACTCGTCGAGTTGCAGTTTGATTTTCGCGGTGTACTCTTCTCTCGTTGACATATCCGTGCTCCTTGTTGTTGCAAAGTGGAAGACCTGGTTCGGGGGCGGCCGGAAGTTCGTCTCCTGCCTGGCGCCTTCTCCAGTCCACCCTCAGTATAGTCGGTGGCAAAGCCGGTCTCTGTTCGTTCGCGTACATAACGGGGAGGAGACTTCGCGACAGCTAAGCGCTCGTCAGGCATCCCGGGACGTGGACCTGGCCGGCGAGATATGTACGCAGGCGCACAGACACTTGCGGACCGTGACGAGGAGAATGCCTATTGAGTTCAACAAGCAGCGAAAAGCGCGCTGGCCGACGAACCCGTCAAGACCCGGTTTGAGCGCTTGCTTGATCGGGGAAGCCAAATACAACCTGGAAAGGATAATCGACATGCTCTACACAATCGCCGTCGTTCTCATCATCCTGTGGCTCGTGGGCCTGGTTTCTTCCTACACCATGGGTGGCTTCATTCATATTCTCCTGGTGATCGCCATCGTCTCGATCCTGGTCAACATCATCAGCGGACGGCGTTCCGGCTGACGCCAGCGTGACCATGCAGAAGGACACCCGGAAAATGAAAAAATCATGAGCACCAGCAGGTTCTTCCTGCTCTCCCTGGCTCTGGTCGCGAGCGCGACGGCTGTCTATGGCCTTGGCCGTCGCACCCGGCGTCTGGAGAAACGCCAGCTCGAAGAAGGTTTGCGTAACTGGGAGGACGAGGGCGGCAACCTGGCGCCGCCCTCCGATCAGGCCGTGCCGCCCGTCGCCGCTCCTCCGAGCGTTGGCCCGAATCCCTGACACCGGAATCGCGAGGACGCCTGTTCCAGCGCCGCTCAGCCGCCGGACTGGCATGTCGGCTTCGCATCTTCCGGCGCGGGTGCCAGTTCTGTTGCAGACCTGTTGCAGACAATCAATCCTCAACCGGCCGGCCCTTCGGCGTCGGACTGGTTCTTGTCAGGCGCACCAGCGCGCTGAGCAGCTTCTGAAGGCATTGCCTGGTTGGCTCGTCGGTCAGTCTGCCGGCTTCGTCAAAGCACTGCGCGGCATTGCCGATCATGACTTCCGGTTGATTGACCGTGGGCATGTTCAGCGTCACGAGGACTTGCCGAAGATTGAATTCAAGCACGCTGGCCGGGAGCGCCATTTCATCATCCTGGTCGAACACCGGAATGCCGTGGAGTTCGAACAGGCTCAGCAGCGCGCCTGCCGGCAGAAGTTCCTGCGCCGCTTTGAGTGCCAGGCGGTTGTAGGAGTCTTTGCGCAGACTTCCGACGATGCCAAGAATCCTTGTCTCGTTCATTGTTGCCTCCTCGGTTTCCGGGACTCCCCGTGACAGTCGTGAAGAGGATGGCATGTCGGAGGCGTCCGGCTCTGTGCGCCGGCGTACACAGGAGTCACCCGCGACCACCGCCGGCGGCCTTCTTCATGACTGCCACCGGCAAGGAAACGCCGAACTATTGGGCTACCGGCAGAATCAGCACCGCGCGCAAGCCACCCAACGGGGAATCTGCCAGTTCCACCCGCCCGCCATACAGGCGGGCCAGATCATCGACGATGGCCAGCCCAAGGCCTGAGCCCGGCACCTGCTCGTCCGCGCGAACCCCGCGCTGGATGACAGCTTCGCGCTGTTCGGCAGCGAGGCCAGTACCATCGTCGTCGATGAGGATGCGCAGGTTCCCGCCTTCGCAGCGCGCACTGATCTCGACCTGATGCGCAGCCCACTTGCAGGCGTTGTCGAGCAGGTTGCCAAGCATTTCCTGCAAGTCCTGCGGTTCGCCGCGAAAAGCCAGCGACGGCGACACCGGCATCACGGTCAGCGCCAGTTGTCGATCGGCATGGATGTGACGCATGGTCCGCACCAGTCCGTCGATGATCGGTGAGAGCGGTGTGCGGGTGCCGGGGATAAGCGCAGTGGCGGCCGCTTGCGCCCGGGCGAGGTGATAGTCGAGCTGCCTTCTGGCCGTACCGACCTGGTCGATCACCAGACGGGAAAGTGCGCTGTCTCTTGCGTCCGGAGCGAGGGCTGCGTTCGAGAGCACGGAGAGTGGTGTCTTCAGCGCATGTGCAAGGTTGCCCGCCTGCGTGCGTGCGCGCTCGACGACTTCGGCGTTCTGCACCAGAACGGCATTGAACTGATCGACCAGCGGCATGATCTCTGCCGGGAAGTCGCCATCGAGGTGCTGCATTTCGCCGCTTTGTACCTTGCCGAGCGCGGTATGCAGCTTGCGCAGGGGTGCCAATCCGATGAAGACCTGGACCAGCGCGGCGATCACCAAGCCGCCACCAAGCACTCCGAGCGCCAGCCACAGCGCGCCACTGAAGCGGCTGACGGGTTCAGTCATCAGACTTTCATCGGCCGCCGCGATCAGGCGGAAACTGCGGGACTTGCCATCGGGCGTGTCGTCGATGCGCACACTGCGCTCGACCATGCCGAGCATCTTGCCTTCCGGTCCGATGATCCGGTGCTGGTGGATTTCGCCGTCGGCTGGCGTGTCCGGCGGCGTCGCCAGCACGTGATCCCACAGCGAGCGAGAACGCAACACGCCGGTTTCTGGCGGCATGCCGTCATGGGTCTGGTCGATCTGCCAATAGCAGCCCGAGTAGGGCCGGCTCAGGCGCGGGTCGCTGAGGGGAAGCGCAAGGCTCGCGTGCCCTCTGCTGTCGAGGGTCAACTGAGCGGTGAGCTGGTCGAGATGAGTCTTCAGTTCGGCGTGGAACTGGGCTTCGACATGCTGTTGGAACAGGCTGCGCAGCCCCCAGCCGGCGACGATGATCGAGGCTGTGATCCAGACCAGGGTGCCGGCCAGTAGACGGATGCGCAGCGAACTGCGTGGTGCGACCATATTCATGGTGGCGCGGAAAGACGATAGCCAAGGCCGCGCACGGTTTCGATCAGCCCCGGTGGCAGCTTCTTCCGCAGCCGGGCGATGAATACCTCGATGGTGTTCGAGTCGCGGTCGAAGTCCTGCGCGTAAATGTGTCCGACCAGATCGCTGCGCGAGATGACTTCATCCCGATGGTGCATCAGATAGGCGAGCACCTTGTATTCATGGCTGGTCAGCGTGAGCGCCTGGCCATCGACGGTCGCCCTGCCATTGCAGGTGTCCAGGGTCAGTGGTCCGCAAGTCATCTCGGCACTGGCATGGCCACCGGCACGACGGATCAGCGCTCGCAGCCGGGCCAGCAACTCTTCCATGTGGAAGGGTTTTGTCAGGTAATCGTCGGCACCCGCGTCAATGCCGGCCACTTTCTCGTGCCAGCCGTCGCGCGCGGTGAGGATCAACACCGGCATCGTGCGGCCAGCGGCACGCCACTTGCGCAGCACGGTGATGCCGTCCATCTGCGGCAGTCCCAGGTCGAGAATCACCGCATCGTAGGACTCGGCATCGCCCAGGTAGTGGGCATCGATGCCGTTGGCGGCGGTATCCACCGCATAGCCTGCCGCGCTCAGCCCCTTGGCCAGTTGCGCCTGCAGCGTCGGCTCGTCTTCAACAATCAGGATGCGCATCAGTTTCCCTCTCCGCCGTGGCGAGTCTTTTGCTGGTCCCGTTTGTGCTCGCCCGGCCCTCTTTTTCCAATGACGGTTCCGTCGCGCGCGTCGACCTTGAGTTTAACGAGGGAACCACCGCTGCGCAGAACCTTGAGCTTGTAGACCCAGCGTTCCTGGCTGTTCTCGCGTTCGCGTTCCAGCTCGACATCGACCACCTGGCCGGGATACTCACGGTCGACCCGCTCAAGAATGGTGCGCAACGGCAGTACTTCACCCGCCTCAAGCGCCTGCCGGGCCCGGTCGTGATCGTCGCTGGCGACCGCAGCCCCGCACCCCAAGGCAAGGGACGCCGCGCACATTGCAGCAAACACCTCGCATTTCCAGTGGCTTGAGAACTGCTTCATCACGGTCACGGCGACCCCCGGATTGCCTTGGCTTGTCAGACTTTCTTATAGCCCGGTACAGGTGAACGCAGGATGAACGGCAGGTTCAGTCTGCGTTCAGTTGTCCGCTGGCATAGTAGCTCCCATACCGCCCCGACCGAGGAGAAACACATGCACCGCAACGTCGCCGCGCTCCTGCTTGCAGCCAGCCTGGCCCTGATGTTTCCCGGCGCCGGCATCGCCGGCCCGCGCGAGGAGCAACTGGACAAGTATGCCGGCGCCGCCAGGGCGGCAAGCCCGGCCTTCGCCGGATTCTCTGCCGCCCGTGGCAAAACGCTGCACACGCAGGCCTTCGCCGGCGGCAAGCCGGATACGCCGGCCTGCACTTCCTGCCACGGTAACGATACGCGCGGCGCCAGCCGTAACCCCGCTGGCAAGAGCATCGAGGCGATGGCGCTGTCGGCTTCGCCGTCACGTTACAACGACCCGGCGAAAGTCGAGAAGTGGTTCAAGCGCAACTGCAACGAAGTCCTTGGCCGCGAATGTACGCCGCTGGAAAAGGGCGACTGGCTGACCTTCATGATCGGCCAGTAAGCGCGCAAGTCTTCAAGGAGCAGAACATGAACATCCCCTATCGCCCGCTGACCCTCGGCCTGCTCGCCATCGCCTTCTCCGCTCTCGTGCTCGGCCGCGCACAGGCCGGCGGCAGCCACTATTTCCCGCCCGTCGTCGACCCGGTGGTGAAGGAGGAATGCGGCAGTTGCCACATCGCTTTTGCCCCCTCCATGCTGCCGGCCAGTTCATGGAAGCGCATGATGGACGACCTCAAGAACCACTTCGGTGCCGATGCCACGATCGATCCCGCCATGGCGGCAAGAGTTACCGATTACCTGGCCAACAACGCTGGCGATAGCGGTGGCCGGCGCTACAGCGACAAGCTGTTACGCGGTGTGTCGACCATCAGTGCGCCGCTGCGCATCACTGACCTGCCGAAGTGGGTGAAGGAACACCGCAAGGTGCCGGACCGGGAATGGAAACACCCGAGGGTGCGCAGCAAGGCCAACTGCGCTGGCTGCCATGCCGATGCCGAGCGCGGCTACTACGACGAATGAATGACATGTTGCATGAACACCGGATGAACCGATCCTTCAGGGCGCAACTGGAGGTACCTTCAACGTCTTCGAGCGAATCGCCATGAAAACCCTACTCGCCAGTCTGCTCACCGTGGTCGCCGCCGTCTGGGGCTGGGATGTGTTGACCACCACCTTTCCCGCCAGCGCGCATCCACTATGGATCACCCGCCAGGAAGCGCTCTATCTGAGCGGCCTGCTGTCGATTTCCCTGATGTCGCTGAGCATGCTGTTGGCGACCCGGCCGGCCTGGTTGGAAGCCCCTCTGGGCGGCATGGATCGGGTCTACCGCACGCACAAGTGGGCCGGCATCCTGGCCATCTCCTTTGCCGCGATGCACTGGCTGATCGAGTTGTCGGGTGACATCCTCAAAACGGCAGTCGGTCGCGAGGGCCGCCTGCCGAAGGAAAAATTCGTCGGCTTGCTCGAAATCCTGCGCGATCTGGCCAAAGACATGGGCGAATGGGCGATCTATGCGCTGCTGGCAATGCTGGTGATCACGCTGTGGAAAAAGTTCCCCTATCGCGCCTGGCGTTTCCTGCACCGTGCCATGCCGGTGCTTTACCTGATGCTCGCCTTCCATGCCGCGCTGCTCGCGCCCAGAGATTACTGGGCACAGCCGGCGGGCTGGCTGCTCGCCACGCTGCTGGTGGTGGGCGTGTATGGGGCAATTCATTCGCTGCTTGGCGGCATCGGCCGTGGCCGCATCGCTGTTGGCAAGGTCGTTGCCGTCGAACATCCGGCGCACGACATTACCACGGTTATCTGTCGCCTTGATCGCGGCTGGCACGGGCATCGTCCGGGGCAGTTTGCCTTCGTCACCTTCGACGACAAGGAAGGTGCGCACCCCTTCACCATCGCCAGCGCCGATCATGGCGATCGCGTCATCAGCTTCCAGATCAAGGCGCTGGGCGACTACACCCACAGCCTCGCCGTGCGTCTTCATCCGGGACAGGCGGTACGCGTGGAAGGCCCGTATGGTCGCTTCGATGTCGCCCGCTGCAACCCACAGGTCAGGCAGATCTGGATCGCTGGTGGCATTGGCATCACGCCCTTCCTCGCCTGGCTGGAGTCGCTGCAGGCCGATCCCGATGCGGCGCCCGCGGCCGACCTGCACTACTGCACCCGCGATCAGGTGAGCGATGCTTTTGTGCCGCGTCTCGAAAGCCTCTGCGCAAAGCTGCCCCGCGTTCATCTTCATATTCACGGCGCACGGCAGGGAGCGACCTTGCAGGCGGCCGTGCTGGGCGAAGCAAGAAATGCGGAAATCTGGTTCTGCGGTCCGCGCGGGCTGGCCGATTCCTTGCGCAATGGCTTACGCGCCATGGGCGAGCCAGGGCGCTTCCATCAGGAGGCCTTCGAGATGCGCTGACGCGGGAGCTCTCTCTAAGAGTACGGACCATATTTCGATGATCCGGGGTTCAAGCCTATCGAGCACTGAGCCATTTGCCAAAGGCTGGTCAGCGAACCACCCGGCAAGCCGATGCTGATCGCCAGGCAATCCGCGTCAGCGCGCGCGGCGGCAGGCTGCAGCGACCTATCAGGGCGCTTCGTCGCCGTGCTTGCCGCTTGCGGCGCGGTCGCGCCGGCCGACTTTTCGCCTGGCGTACAGATTCATCAAGGGTGTCACGGAGATGCCATGGATGACGATCGAAACGGCTACCGTCGTCAGGGTGAGCGTGATCGCCTGGTCGACGACGGGGCCGGACAGGCCGTGGTTGAGGGCGAACATCAGATAGTAGATCGAGCCGATGCCTCGGATGCCGAACCAGGAGATCAGAAGGCGCTGATCGCGAGACACCGCTGCGCCGAGCAAGCCCAACCACACTGATAGCGGGCGCAGTACGCCGAACAGCAGCAGCAGGAAGCCGAGCGTGGCCCACTCGACGCGAACATAGGGCAGCATCGCGCCAACCACCAGAACAATGACCAGTTCGGCGATACGCTCCAGTTGCTCGTTGAAGCCGCGGACCGCCTGCCGCATGTAGGCACCGGCCAGGTCAGGATGGGTGGCCACGGCAAGATGCGCCGGCTTGTCCTGCAAGCCGGCAGGCCCTTCCTTCGGAGAGCCCTGCGAGCGACTATCCTCCTTGACCCGTTGCAGGGCCAGACCGGCGGCAAACACTGCCAGAAACCCGAGAGCGTGGGCAAGCTGCGCGACACCGTAGGCCAAGGCGACGAGACCGAGGGCGAGGAACTCGTCCAATCCGACGGCTTCCTGGTGATGGGTGCGCAGGTAGACCACCAGTTTGCCGATCATCGTGCCGAGCAGAGCGCCGATGCCAAGTCCGCCCGCCAGCCCCCAGAGGACATCGATCACCAGCCATCGCCAGCCAGCGGCGCCGAGATCGTGCAGACCGAGCAGACCGAGGCCGAGAAAGACAAACGGGAAAGCGGCGCCATCGTTCAGCCCCCCCTCGCCGGTCAGGCTGAAGCGCAGCAGGTCACGGTCACCGGGCTCGTCGACCTGGACGTCAGACGCCAGCACCGGGTCGGTCGGCGCCAGAATGCCCCCGAGCAGGACGGCGGCGCCGAGCGGTAGTCCCATGAGAAAGAAGGCGACCGCGGCGATCAGCCCGACCGTCAGCGCCATCGACGCAAATGCCAGGCGGAACGGCAAGCGCCACTGCCGGCTGGAAAGCGGCAGACCCAGTTTCAAGCCGACTGAAAAAAGGGAGATCAACAACGCGACTTCGGCAACGCGTTCGAGAATGTCGGGCACTTGTCGCGGGTCTGGCGTCAGCAGCCCCCAACCGGCAGCGCCCAGGCCGAAGCCGGCCGCCAGATAGAGCATCGAAGCGCTCACCGGCAGGCGCTTCAGCAACGAACCGGCGAGGGCCATGGTGATCAGCAACGCGCCGATGACCAGCGCCCAGAGGGGAAAAGTCATCGCCCTGGCAGCGCTACCGTCTGCCCCGCTCCACCTACGACGCCGCACCGAGGACGAGGACGGCGTTCGTTCCCCCGAACGCGAACGAGTTCGACAGCATCGTCCGCACGGCGGGGGTTTCGCGGGCCGCATTCGGCACATAGTCGAGGTCGCACTCCGGATCCGGCGCCTGCAGGTGCATCGTCGGCAAGACCACCGCGCTCTCCATGGCCAGCAGCGACAGCACGCATTCGAGCGCACCGGCTGCGCCCAACAGGTGTCCGTGCAGCGCCTTCGTCGCACTGATCGGAATACGGCCTGCGCACTTGCCGAACACCGCCTTGATCGCCGCCGTCTCGATCGCATCGTTGGCTTGCGTACCGGTGCCATGCGCGTTGATGGCGTCGACCGCCGAGGGTGCGATCGCAGCCGCTCGCAGCGCCGCGTGCATCGCCGCCGCCTGTCCCTCGACGCTTGGACGCGTGATGTGACTGACATCCGTCGACAGCCCGTAACCGAGAATCTCGCCATGGATCGAGGCGCCGCGCGCGACGGCGCGCTCCCACGGCTCGAGCACGAGCATCGCCGCGCCCTCACCGAGCACCATGCCGCTGCGGTTCTTCGAAAACGGCTTGCACGATGCGGACGGATCGATCGCATCGATGGCGGCCAGCGTGTGCAGTGCCTCCCAGGCCTTCAAGGAGCCGAACGAAAGCGGCGCTTCGGCGCCGCCGGCGATCGCCACCTCCAGGTCACCGCCGGCGACGCGCCGCCAGGCCTCGCCGATGGCCACCGCCGACGACGAGCAGGCGGTCGAATACGTCAGATTCGGGCCACGCAGATCGTGCTCGATGCCGATCCATGCGGCGGGCGCGTTGTGCATGCCCATCAGCACGGTGAACGGCTTGATGCGGTCCGAGTCGTCGCCGTAGAGTGTCTTGTAGCCGTCGTCGCTGGTCTGCGAGCCGCCCATCCCGGTACCGACAAAAACGCCGGCCCGGCTGCGGTCAAGCTGACTCAGCGTAGTCAGCGCTGGATGCGGCCGCCGTCACCGCAGTCGGCGCCAGCGCGGCGATGGTCCCGGCATTGACGGCGCAGCGCGTCTTGTCGCCCCAGTGCGCGCCCAGCGTCAGCAGCCCTGGCCAGTTGCGTGCCAGTTCCATCAGCAAGGCGGCGGAGGCTGGCCGCATTGCGAGGTGGGCGAAGACCGCGGCCAGACGCAGTCGCCGCTCGAACTGGCTGCGCCACGCCGCTGCATAACGGCGGGCGACGTCGTCTTGCCAGGCCTTGCCGGAGAGCTGGTCGCGCCGCTGGTCAGCGAGCAACTGCGCACACAGGAGCCAGGCGGATTGCAGCGCCATGCTCATGCCCTCGCCGATGATCGGATGCGCCTCGCCGGCCGCATTGCCGATGCGGAACAGCCGGTCGTCAGCACGCAAGCGGACCCCCGGATCAAGCGGCCCGGCCGCCAGCCAGGGACCTGCACGCGAGGCGGCCTGCAGCGCCCGGCGAACGCCGCGGCAGTCGCGCCGGAGCAGCGCTTCGACGGCGTCGCCGGCACGCAGCGCGGACGACGCCTGTCGACAGGCTTCGAGACGGTCGCGTCGTATACAGCAGGCGATGGTGGTCAAGCCGCCATCCGCGACGACCATGCCGCCATAACCTCCGGCGAACGACAGCACGGGCAGGAGGCCCTCGTCCAGCGACGCATCGCGGAAGTTGGCCTTGAAGGCGAGCAGGTCGGAGGCCCGGCGAGCCGGGCGCCGACGCTGACGATCGAGTGGCAGCGCCTCCCACGAGCCGTACGCAGCAATTGCCACCGGCGCGCGCAAGCTCACCGCCGCGCGCGTCTCCAGCGCCTTGACGGCGCAGCGCCAGTCGCCGGCGACGCCTTCGATCGCCAGCGCGGACCAGGGCTGCAGCACATACGCCCCGGCTGCCCGCGCCCTTTCGAGCAGCAGGGTATCGAGGGTCTCGCGGCCGAGCGCCCTGCCCCATGGGTATTCCGGATGCGGCGTTGCCGGCAGATCGGCAACGATCGTGCGCTCGCCGGACATCAGTGCGACCCGGCGCAGTTCCGGGCCGGCGCTGGCCGCGAACGCCGGCCCGACGCCGAGGGCGGCGAGCAGCGGCAGGTTGCTCGCGGCGAGGCATTCGCCGCAGACCTTGCGGCGCGGAAAGCGCTGCTTTTCCACCAGCACTACCGACCAACCGGCACGCGCCAGCAGGATCGCTGCCGAAGAGCCGGCCGGACCCGCGCCGACGACGATTGCATCGAAGTCGGTGCGCATCAGGTCACCGCGGCGCGCTCAGCGCGAAAGCAGTGGCTGAAAAGGCCGGCAGGATACTCCTGCAGGCGCCATTCGGCAGAGCGGCTCGGCCACAACGCGCTCAGATCCCTCCCCTTGAAGCCGGCATGGACGCTGAGCACTGCGTCTGCGCGCGTTACCGCATTGACGCCGAGCGCGCCGAGGAGATGACTACCGGCAAGGGCGACCCAGGCACGCCGCGGCTCGCAGGCAAACAGGCGATCGCTGCGCGCAGCGATGGCGCGGAGCAGCCCAGCGAGGTCCGCATCCGCGAAATGGTGCAGAAAGAGCTTGGCGACGATCAGGACAGGTAGCCGGTACAGGTGCTGACGATCACCGCACCGAGACCAGTCGGAGTTCTCGAAGGCTGCCAGGCACTCCGCCTTGGTGTAGCGAGCTGCCGGCGTCGCCGTGCCGATGCCTTGGAAATACATCTCTAACGGGCGTCCATCGGGAACAGAAGATTTCCGCAAAAGGGCAGGTGGGACAGCCAAGCCTCGCCTTCAGGAGTCTGCTGATTCATGATGATCTCTCCCGCGTGTGGATGGAACCTGGGATCGCACATGCGATAGCTTGTGCCAACGCATCGCGCACCCTGCAGCCCGCTGGCCGACGCGATTCAAGCCGTCACTGCGGGCAGGCAGCCATCATGACCGAGGCGCGCACGGGTGTATGTGCGCCAGCGAACGGAAGATCGGCCGACGGCATGATGCGTACTCGCCGACGGCGTGCCAGCACTTTCTCCGCTACTCGGCGGGCGCCTCCCGATCGAAGCGGTAATCGCTCGCCGCATACAATTGCCATCCGCCATCACCCGTCAGTTCCAGGACCTGCGGGTGGTATTTCAGGATGGAGGGACGGTGGCCGACGCTGATCAGCGTCGTGCCGCTGCCTGCCAACTGCCGATAGAGACTGTTCTCGTTGGCGATATCGAGGGCGCTGGTCGCTTCGTCGAGAATGGCGTAGCGGGGTGCGGAGAGGAGCACGCGGGCGAAAGCGATGCGTTGTTGTTCGCCCACCGAGAGGACCTTGGCCCAATCGAGCTCGGCATCCAGGCCATCGAAGCGGGCGGCAAGGTCAGGCAGATTGACCTTCTCCAGCAAGCGCAGCAGTTCCTCGTCGGCGATCTCCTGCTCGCGCAGCGGATACAACAACTGGCTGCGCAGGCTACCCAGCAGCATGTAGGGGCGTTGCGGCAGGAACAGCATTTCCTTGGCCTCCGGCTGAATGATGCGGCCACTGCCCGAACGCCACAGACCGGCAATGGCGCGCAACAACGAGCTTTTTCCGCAACCGCTGGCGCCGACGATCAGCACCCCCTCGCCCGGATCGATCACCAGCGAAAGATCCTTGATCAGCGTTCGCGCATGATTGGGGGTTTCGACGGTAAGGTTTTCGATGGCCAGCCGGGAATCCTGGACGAAGACAATGCCATCCTCGGCCTTGGCGCGATCGGCATCCTTGCCGGCGACGAAGCCGGCGAAGCCGTGCAGACGATCGATCCCGGCGGCAAACTTGCTGAAGGCCTCGAAGTTACTGATGATCACTGTCAGCGCCGTCAGGATCGCCGCAAAAGCGCCGGTGGCCTGGATTGCCCGGCCAACCTCGAGTTCCCCCGAAATCACCCGGCCGGCAATGATCGCGCTGGGCAGGATGATGGTGACGAAGCGATAGCCATACTGAAACAGGTTCAGATTCAGCTGCGCCCTGATGAGTTTGGAACGCCCACGAAATAACTTCCCGGTTTTATGCTGTTGAATTTGGCAGGATGGTGTAATTCCATGGGGGCAGTAGTGCATCGGCGACGATGCGCAGGGATGCCTTGAGATCAAGCGCCGCTTTCCGTCCGGTTTCGTAGACGCGATCGATAATATCGACGGTGACCTGAAGTCCAGTTCGAGTCTGGGTACGCTCGATCAGTTGTTTGACCAGAGGCACGCTTTCAAATACGACGCCTTCGCAAGCGCGCGTGACATGGGGGAAGACGCGGTGCTCAATCGGATTGTGCTTGGAGCAATACGGCGGGAAGTGGGCGATCCGAATTTCCAGCTTGAGCCGATTGGCAAGCGCTTGCAAGTCCTGCTGAAACAACGGCGAGCGTGAGG
>NZ_SPMX01000048.1 GCF_012940005.1 Candidatus Accumulibacter contiguus
ACTCGTCCGCTTGTCGCGCCGTCTCCCGACGCACATTCTCAAAGTCCCATGCAGCATCGCTCAACAGGTGGTGGAGGCTGTAATACTCGGTCTCCGCCACCGTCTCGCTCATCTGTTCCAGGTTCGCACGAGGGCTTTGAAAAAGGCCCCGCAAGTACTGTTCAGCTTGCTCGGCCGTGCTTCGCGTTTTACTGCGGAAACACTCCCGGAACGACTGAAAATGGCTGGTCAGATTCTCGCAGCAGCTGGCCACCGCACGCCCGATCCCAAATAAATAAATTTGGCGATTTCATCGTCATACTCCTTATGTGGTAGAGCATTAGATATGTAGCTCAATAGCCTGTATTTCAACCATTTTAGAAATGTGGCAAAGTAGAATTAAAGGCATTAGGCGATTTCCGGGAATCAAGATCCCGAACAACTACCGCATTGGCTTGTTTTTCTGGCCCTGAGCCCGGCCTAACGCGATGACTCTTGGTATGGCGTTTTGCGGAAATCACCTTACCGCCTGCTGATCATCGACGAAATCGGCTATCTGCCGATGAGCCGCGAGCAGGCCAACCTGTTCTTCCAGGTCATTGCCGCGCGCTACGAGAAGGGCAGCCTGATCGTCACCAGCAACCTGTCGTTCGGCCAATGGGATGCCACCTTTGCCCAGGATGCCACGCTGACGGCGGCCTTGCTGGATCGGTTGCTGCACCACGCGCAGATCGTACCGATCGCCGGGGAAAGCTACCGGCTCAAACGTCAGCGGCAGGCGGGAATGGTTCAGGCCAGGAAGGCGATCGCTGGGGGGTAGGCCCCACCACCGCCATCAAGCAGCATTGGGGGTGTGCAAGGCCCTGCTACGACAGCCTGATCGTCGCGACCGCGATCTCGGCAGGCTGCTTGATCCTCTATACGGAGGACATGCAGCATGGGCAATCGATCGACCAGCGGAGGACATTGATCGATCCATTTCAGGAGGTGAAGGCGTAATAGCAATGACCAACTCTACGGCGCAGTCGTCGCAACTACGGACAGATCGCTGGTTCGCTGCAACGCCCAGACGATGACTTGAGCGGGCCTCGGCATGTGGCGTACAGTAAGAATTCCTTACCATAGCGAGAGAGGGTCGTCATGCTTGCAAAAATTACGTCAAAGAACCAGCTCACTTTGCCGAAGAGCATCACGGCGGCGGTCGGCCCTGCGGAATACTTCGAAGTGGAGGCTCGCGATGGCCAGATCATGCTGACGCCGATGCGTATTCAGCGTGCGGATGCGGTGCGAGCCAAGCTCGCGGAGCTGAACCTGGACGAGCAAGATGTCGCCGACGCCGTGGCCTGGGTTCGGCAAGATGCTGATAAGCAGACCTTGCCCAGCACATGAAGCCCGGCGTGCACCCGCCGCGCGTCGTGATCGACATCGATCTTGTCTTGCCGTACTGCATCACTGTGTGCATTCCTGACCCTGCTCCCGAAGTCCCCGCTTGTCGCGACATTTTCGATCTGCCCTTCCTGCAACTGGCTGTGGCAGGTCGGGCGGATGCTCTGGTCACCGGGGATCAGGATCTGCTGAGTCTTGGTGATTCATTTGGCTGTCCCATCGTGACCGCCGAGCAATTCGTGATGCAGTTGGCGCTGACCTGATCGTATGGAAGAATACTTTACCTCGACGAGTTTGCGGCCGTCGACCTCGTAAAGAACAGAAAACCGGTACTCGACCGGTTTTCTCGTGGATGCGGCGATCACTTCAGGCTGAGGATCCACTTGACCAGTTTGTTCGCCTCGTCGGGCGTGACGGCAGCATTCGGCGGCATCGGCACCGGGCCCCAGACGCCCTTGCCGCCCTTGATCACCTTCTCGGCGAGCATGGCTTCGTCCTTGGCCGTGTACTTCTTCGCCACATCCTTGTAGGACGGGCCGACAACCTTCTTGTCCACGGCGTGGCAAGCGAGGCAATTCTTGGCTTTCGCCAAGGCTTCATCAGCCTGGACAGCACCAGCAGACATCACGCCGGCAGCAGCCAGCAGGCACAGGTGGATCGCTTTCATGCTTGTACTCCGTTTAGAGTTTGAAACGCTCGGATGGTCAATGAGGCGGGCCTGGACAGCCCGCTCGTTCTGGAAGACCGGGCGGCGCGCAGAGGCGTGCCCGGTCGCCTATCCCATTCTCAGTAGACGTCGTGCTGCGTGTTGTACACGTTGAAGTGTCCCGTTGGCGTGATCAGCCGCTTGTCCTTGATTACCGCCTTGAGCTTCAAGGTCTTGTCGTCGACCACGACCAGCGCTGACTCCTGGTTCTTCGCACTCCACACCGAGAACCAGACTTCGTCGCCAGCCTTGTTGTACTCCGGTTGCACGACGCGCTTGGCCCCCTCACCAAGGCCAGCCCATTCGGCGATCGGCAGAACCTTGTAGGGTTTGTCGAGGTTCTTGATGTCGAAGACGGCCACCGACTGGCTGACCGCTGTATCCGGATTGAGCGGCGTGTCGACATAGAGGTTGGTCGACTTCGGATGCGTCTTCAGGAAGAGTGAACCGCCGCCCTGTCCCTTCAGCGTGCGCACGACTTTCCAGGCTTCCTTCGGATGTTTGACCGGATCAGTGCCGATCAGGCTGATGGTCTCGTCGCCGAGGTGGCTGGTCGCCCAGACTGGACCGAATTTTGGATCGACGAAGGTGGCGCCGCGACCTGGGTGCGGAATCTTGCCGACCTCGATCAGCGCTGCGAGCTTGCCTTCCTTGGCATCGACTGCCGCGATCTTGTTCGACTGGTTGGCGGCGACCATGAAGTAGCGCTTCGACATGTCCCAGCCGCCGTCGTGCAGGAAGCGGGCAGCATCGATCTCGGTCGTCTTCAATGCCTTGAGGTCGCTGTAGTCGACCAGCAGGATCTTGCCGGTTTCCTTGACATTGACGATGAACTCGGGCTTGTAGTGCGAGGCGACGATGGATGCGACGCGTGGCTCAGGGTGGAACTCCTGGGTGTCCACAGTCATCCCGCGCGTGGCGGCGATTCTCAGCGGTTCGAGGGTGTCCCCCTTCATGATCACGTACTGCGGCGGCCAATACGAACCGGCAATCGCCAGCTTGTCCTCGAAGCCCTTGAATTTGGACGTATCTACCGAGCGGGCCTCGAGACCGATCTTGAGTTCGGCGACGTTGTCCGGTTTCTCCATCCAGAGGTCGATGAGGTTGAGGCGAGCATCACGGCCAATGACGTAGAGGTAGCGGCCGGAGGCTGACATGCGCGAAATGTGCACGGCGTAACCGGTCTTGACAATGTTGATGATCTTCTTGGTGTCGCCGTCGATCAGTGCCACTTCTCCGGAATCACGCAATGTCGTCGAGAAGATGTTGTCGAGGTTGTAGTTGTTCATCTTCCTGGTTGGGCGCTTCTCGGGCGGTACGAGGACCTTCCAGGTCTTCTTCATGTCGGCCATCGAGAACTCGGGTGGAGTCGGTGGCTCCTGCTGGATATAGCGGGCCATCAGGTCGACTTCGTCGTCGGTGAGTTCGCCCGAGGTCCCCCAGTTCGGCATGCCGGCCGGCGAACCGTATTTGATGAATACCTTCAGGTAGTCGGTGCCGCTGGCCAGCGTCTTGTCCGGCGTCAATGCCTTGCCGGTGGCGCCTTTGCGCAGAACGCCATGGCAACCGGCACAACGCTCGAAGTAGATCTGCCGCGCCTTGTCGAACTCGGCTTTGGTCATCGCTGGGGCCTTGGGATCGATGCTCTGATGCATCGGCTCGCTGGCCAGCGGCGAGCCGGCGGCCTGGTATTTGACTTCAGCCGGGGTAACGCTCTTCTTGCCTTCTTCGGCAAATGCGCTGCTCATGGTCAAGGTCAAGGCGGTGGCGGCAAATAGCCCGGCAATCGATTCAATCGTTCTCATTTCCTCCCCTTCTAGATAGTTGTCGGAAGTCGATAGTCTCAGATTTCTAGTGTGCGCTGTCCTTGATGCAGATCAAGCCGCTAATCCAGGTCAACCCCCGCCAGCACGGCTGCCCTGGCCAGTCCGTTCAGGTACTGGCGCAGCGCGGTCACGTAGCTGCGTTGACGCAATGACTGGGCCACCGTTGCGCGTACCGTTGCAAAGGGCTGTATGACACCAGGCATCCGTTCGACCACCTCGATCACGTGCAGGCCGAAGCGGCTGTGCACCAGGCGAGGCAGGACGCCCACCTCGGCATGGCCAAATACTTCGCGGGCGACCTCGGGAGCGCAATCGGCCGCGGTCAGCCACCCGAGATCTCCCCCCTCGGCAGCACTTGGACAGTTGGAGAGGGTCCGGGCAGCTTCGGTGAAACGGTCAACTTCCTGATCATCGTGGCTGCGGACGTCGAGCAGGGCCGTTTCTGCGCGCTGGCGCAGGGCAGGGACATGCACGCCCGGCGTCACGGCAAAGAGGATGTGGCGAAGGCGAACCCGTTCGCCGGTCCGGTAAGCGCTCTCGTGCGCTGCGTAGTGGCGACGACACTCGTCTTCGGACGGATCAGGCACCTTCAGGGTACCTTCGAGCAGCGCTTCGATGGCGTTCGCAGCGGCTTCGCTGAGCACGCCGTCGGGCGTGGCCTGATCGCCAGGGTCCAGCAGTCCCGCTGCCTGCGCCGCCTGTCGCAACAGCTCGGTGCAAGCGCGCTGGCGCAGGGTTTCGGCATCGAGCAACTCACCGTCCGCATGCAGCGCTACACCGTTGACGCGCGCGCTGGCGGCCACCGTGTCGGAAACCTCGAAAGGGGTCGTGGCAATGGCCATTTCCACTCTCCTCTAATTGCGGGCTGGCGGCGTGTTGTGACCGCCTGGCAGATTCAGGCGGCGGGATCGTACCAATTGATAGGGGCGGAAGACGTACGCAAGTGACGCAAAGCCGCTCCATACATGCACCAGCCGGCTGAACGGCAACAGCAGGAAAATCGTCATCCCGAGCACCAGGTGGATCTTGTACGGCCAGGCCAGTGCGACGAGACCGGTGGCGTCGGGTCGGAAGGTGACGATGCGCTGTGCCCAGTCGGACAGCGCGAGCATCACGCTGGCGTCCTCGTGCCCGAAAGAGTAGGGCAGGGTGATCAGTCCGATGGTCAGTTGCACCCACAGGATGATCAGGATCGCGAGGTCGGTGCGGTGGCTGGTGAGGCGGATGCGCGGGTCGGACAGGCGCCGATGCAAGAGCAGGGTCAGCCCGATGAAGCAGACCACGCCGGCGATGCCGCCAGCCACTACCGCCACCACCTGCTTGCGCTCCGGCGAAATGAACGGCTCGTAGAGCCAATGCGGCGTCAGCAGGCCGACGGTATGGCCCATCAGCAGGAACAGGATGCCGATGTGGAAGAGGTTGCTGCCCCAGCGCAGTGTGCCGGCGCGCAGCATTTGCGATGAATCGCTCTTCCAGGTGTACTGGTCGCGGTCGAAGCGCGCCAGGCTGCCCATCAGGAAGACCGCCAGGCACAGATACGGATAGACGTTGAAGAAGAAGTTGTGGGCGTAGGCTTGCAGGGTGTTCATGTGCGCACTCCTTGGGTGGAGGTGGGGCGGACGATATGGATCGGCTGCGTCGTGTGGGTCCGTTGCTGGCCGCGTGCGACGCAACCGTCGAAGGCGGCGGGCTCGGCCCAGGTGTCGTCGATCGGCTCGTCGTCGGGAATGCGGACCGGTCTTGCCTTGCCGCCCGCCAGTTCGAGCAGGGCGCCCAGGGCGCTGGCGTAGCGGCTGTTGCGCTTGAGCAGGGCATTGAAGATGACGTTCAGAATCTCCTCCATCTCGTTGAGGAAGGCGCGCGCTTCGCGTGGCGGTTGTGTCGAGGCGTACTCCAGCACCACCGGCAGGTAATCGGGCAGCGTTCCTTCCGTCAGGTACAGGCCGGCCTGCTCAAAGGTCTGCGCCAGGTCGATCATCGCCGGGCCGCGCTCGCGCGAATCGCCATGCACATGTTCAAAGAGATGCAGCGAGGTGCGGCGCCCGCTGTCGAAGAGCTGCACGTAATCGGCTTCGGCATCGATGTCGGTCTGGCGATCAATGCTGGCGATCAGGGCGTCGAGTTCGGCCAGGCGCGTCGAAGTGAGCGCCCGTTCATCATGCAGCACGTCGCGCATGACGCGCAGGTGCTGGCGCAGGTCGGCATCGGGATAGCTCAGCAGCCGCGCCAGAATGCGCAGGGTCATCGCCATGGTCGGGATTTTCGGCGAAAACATCGCTCAGACCTCCGCCTTGATGGGAATCGTTCGCTTCTTCTCGCTGCCGAACAGGCTCATCTCGCCGATTCCTTCGGAGCAGCCGTTGCCGAACGAGAAGCCACAGCCGCCGCGCACGTTGAAAGTGTTCTCGGCATACTCGCGGTGGCTGGTCGGGATCACGAAGCGGTCTTCGTAGTTGGCGATGGCCATCACCTGATACATCTCTTCGACTTCCGCCTGGGTCATCTGAACCTGCTTGAGAACGTCCAGGTCGGTGCGGCCTTCGACATGCTTTGCGCGCTGATACGCACGCATCGCCAGCATCCGCTCAAGCGCCCGCACCACTGGCGTAGTATCGCCGGCGGTCAGCAGGTTGGCCAGGTACTTGACCGGGATACGCAGTTGCTTGACGTCGGGGATCTCGCCGTTGCTTCCCAATTGACCGGCATGGGCGGCAGCAGTGATTGGCGACAGCGGCGGCACGTACCAGACCATGGGCAGCGTGCGGTATTCGGGATGCAGCGGCAGGGCGACCTTCCAGTCGATGGCCATTTTATAGACCGGACTCTTGCGCGCAGCGTCCATCCAGGCATCGGGAATGCCGTCGCGGCGCGCCTGTTCGATGATCTTGGGATCGTTCGGGTCGAGGAAGACCTGCAGTTGCGCCGGGTAGAGGTTGCGATCGTGTTCGACTGCGGCGGCTTCCTCGATCCGGTCGGCGTCATACAGCAGGACGCCCAGATAGCGAATGCGGCCGACGCAGGTCTCCGAACAGACCGTCGGTTGCCCGGATTCGATACGGGGATAGCAGAAAATGCACTTCTCCGCCTTGCCGCTCTTCCAGTTGTAGTAGATTTTCTTGTACGGGCAGCCGCTGACGCACATGCGCCAGCCGCGGCACTTGTCCTGGTCGATCAGGACGATGCCGTCTTCCTCGCGCTTGTAGATCGAACCCGACGGGCAACTCGCCACACACGCCGGGTTCAGGCAGTGCTCGCAAAGCCGCGGCAGATACATCATGAAGGTGTTCTCGAATTCACCCACCATCGCTTTCTGCGCGGCCTCGAAGCCGTCGAAGTTCTTGTCGACGCTGCGCTTGCTGAACTCGCCGCCGAGGATCTCTTCCCAGTTCGGTCCCCAGACGATCTTGTCCATCTGCATGCCGGTGATCAGGCTGCGCGGCCGCGCCGTCGGACTGGCCTTCATCTCCGGTGCACTTTGCAGGTGGTCGTAGTCAAAAGTGAAGGGCTCGTAGTAGTCGTCGATCTCCGGCAGGTTGGGATTGGCGAAGATCTTCATCAAGAGCTTCCACTTGCCGCCCTGGCGCGGCTCGATCGAGCCGTTCGCCTTGCGCATCCAGCCGCCGTTCCACTTGTCCTGGTTCTCCCATTCCTTGGGGTAACCGATGCCGGGCTTGGTTTCGACGTTGTTGAACCAGGCGTATTCCATTCCCGGGCGACTCGTCCAGACGTTCTTGCAGGTGACAGAACAGGTGTGACAACCGATGCACTTGTCGAGGTTGAGCACCATGCCGATTTGTGCGCGGACTTTCATGCGTTTTCTCCTTGTGCCTGTACGAGCGCGATACGTTCGCTGCCAACCGGTGTGTCGAGCCAGTCGATCTTGTTCATCTTGCGCACCACGACGAACTCGTCACGGTTGGTGCCGATGGTCCCGTAATAGTTGAAGCCGTACGAGAACTGAGCGTAACCACCGATCATGTGCGTCGGTTTGAGAACGATGCGCGTCACCGAGTTGTGAATGCCGCCACGTACGCCGGTGATCTCGGCGCCGGGGGTGTTCACGATCTTTTCCTGTGCGTGGTACATCATCACCATGCCCGGCTTGACCCGCTGACTGACCACCGCCCGCGCGGCGATGGCGCCATTGACGTTGAAGAGTTCGACCCAGTCGTTATCGACGATGCCGGCGCTCCTGGCGTCGTCTTCGCTCAACCAGATGATCGGGCCGCCACGGCTCAGGGTCAGCATCATCAGATTGTCGGTATAGGTCGAGTGAATCCCCCATTTCTGGTGCGGAGTAATGAAGTTGAGCAGGATCTCCGGGTTGCCATTGCGCCTGCGGCCATGAATGCCGGCGGTGGTCTTCAGATCGACCGGTGGGCGATAGCTCGAGAAGCCTTCTCCGAAAGCGATCATCCAGGGGTGGTCCAGGTAAAACTGCTGGCGCCCGGTCAGCGTGCGCCAGGGGATCAGCTCATGCACGTTGGTGTAGCCGGCGTTGTAGGAAACCGTCTCGCTCTCGATGCCGCTCCAGGTCGGAGAGCTGATGATCTTGCGCGGTTGCGCCTGGATGTCGCGATAGCGAATCTTCTCGTCCTCGCGGTACAGCGCGAGATGCGTATGATCGAGCCCGGTCTGCTTGCCAAGTGCTTTCCAGGCCTTGACTGCCACATGGCCGTTGGTTTCCGGTGCGAGCTGCAGAATCACTTCGCAGGCGTCGATATCCGTGTCGATGTTCGGCATGCCGCAGGAAGCGCCTTCGGACTGAACCAGGCCGCTGAGTTCGCCGAGTTGCTTCACCTCGTCCTGTGTGTTCCAGCCGATTCCCTTGCCGCCATTGCCGAGCTTGCCCATCAGTGGACCGAGGGCGGTAAAGCGCTTGTAGACGTTCGGGTAGTCACGTTCGACGACCTGCACCTGCGGCGCGGTCTTGCCGGGAATCAGGTCGGTCTCGCCGCGTTTCCAGTCCTTCACGTCCAGCGGCTGCGCCAGTTCTCCGGCCGTATCGTGCATCATCGGGGTGAGCACGACTTCCCTTTCGACTCCGAGGTGGCCGACACACACTTCACTGAACTTTCTGGCGAAGCCCTTGTAGATTTCCCAGTCGCTGCGCGATTGCCAGGCCGGGTCTACTGCCGCCGACAACGGATGGATGAAGGGGTGCATGTCGCTGGTGTTGAGATCGTTCTTCTCGTACCAGGTGGCCGTCGGCAGAACGATGTCCGAGTAGAGGCAGGTGGTGCTCATGCGAAAATCGAGCGTCACCAGCAGGTCGAGCTTGCCTTCCGGACCTTTTTCGTGCCAGACGACTTCGCTCGGCTTGGCGTTCCGGCCGGCGCCGGGCTGCCCCAAGGCGGCCGGACCCCCTTGGGGGGCGGCGCGCAGCGCCTGGGGGTCGTCGATTTCAGCGCCCAGATCCTTGCCCTGCACGCCGTTGCTGGTCCCGAGCAGGTGCTTGAGGAAGTACTCATGCCCCTTGCCCGAGGAACCCAGCAAGTTGGATCGCCAGACGAACAGGTTGCGTGGCCAGTTGCTGGGGTGATCGGGATCGCTGCAGCTCATTTTCAGCGAGCCATCCTTGAGCGACCTGGCGACGTAGTCCCTGGCCTCCAGTCCGGCCGCCTGCGCGTCGCGCGCCACCTGCATCGGATGCGTCTGCAGTTGCGGCGCCGAAGGCAGCCAGCCCATGCGTTCGGCGCGCACGTTGTAGTCGATCATGCTGCCGGCGTATTGGGCCCTGTCGGCCAAGGGCGAGAGCACCTCTTCCATGCCGAGCTTTTCGTAACGCCACTGATCGGTATGCGCGTAGAAGAAGCTGGTGGAGTTCATCTGGCGAGGTGGACGAATCCAGTCGAGCGCGAAGGCCAGTGCCGTCCAGCCGGTCTGCGGACGCAGCTTCTCCTGACCGACGTAGTGCGCCCAGCCGCCACCGCTCTGGCCGATACAGCCACACATCATCAGCATGTTGATGACCCCGCGGTAGTTCATGTCGCTGTGGTACCAGTGGTTCATCGCCGCGCCGATGATCACCATCGACTTGCCGTGCGTCTTGTCGGCGTTGTCCGCGAACTGGCGGGCGACGGTGATGATCTGCTCGCGCGGCACGCCGGTGATGCGCTCCTGCCATGCTGGTGTGTAGGGCGTGTTGTCATCGAAGCTCGACGCCGCCTGTTCACCGGGCAGGCCACGCGCAACGCCATAGTTGGCGACCTGCAGGTCGAATACCGTCGCCACCAGTACCTCGCGCGGGCCAGCATCGCCGGCCAGCGTGAGGCGCTGTACCGGCACCGTGCGTACCAGCACGTCGCTTTGCGCATTGTTCGGGAAATGCTCGCTCTCGATGCCGCCGAAATACGGGAAACCGACCCGCGCCGTCTGCGCCGCCGAGGTGGCTCCTTCGAGCAGCGATAGCTTGAGCCTGACCTGGTCGCCGGCGACGGCCTCGCGGGCTTCGAGGTTCCACTTGCCTTGGTCGGCACGCCCTTCAGCGCCCCAGCGAAAACCGATCGAACCATTTGGCAGCACCACCTTGCCGGTTTCGTCGATCGCCACGGTTTTCCACTCGGGATTGTTGTCCTGGCTGAATTTGCCGTCGAAGTCGGAGGCGCGCACGTACCGATCCGGGACCAGCAGTGGCCCACCGCCGGCGCCGGTATGCTCCTTGAGCATCACCAGCAGCGGCAGGTCGGTATAGCGGCGCGCGTAGTCGTCGAAGTACTCGCTGCGTTTGTCGAAATAGAATTCCTTCAGGATCACATGCCCCATCGCCATCGCCACCGCAGCATCGGTGCCCTGTTTGGGGTGCATCCACAGATCGGCGAGCTTGGCGACTTCGGAATAGTCGGGTGTGACGGCGACGGTCTTGGCACCCTTGTAGCGCACCTCGGTGAAGAAGTGGGCGTCGGGCGTACGCGTCTGAGGGACATTCGAACCCCAGGCGATGATGAAAGTGGAGTTGTACCAGTCGGCGGATTCGGGAACGTCGGTCTGCTCGCCCCAGACCTGCGGGCTGGACGGCGGCAGGTCGCAGTACCAGTCGTAGAAGCTCATGCACACCCCGCCGATCAGGCTCAGATAGCGACTGCCGGCCGCGTAGCTGACCATCGACATGGCGGGAATCGGCGAGAAGCCGATCACCCGGTCGGGACCGTATTTCTTGATCGTGTAGACGTTGGCTGCGGCAACGATTTCGTTGACCTCGTCCCAGCTCGAACGAACGAAGCCGCCGAGTCCACGCACGCTCTGGTAGTCGCGGCGCCTGCTCTCGGATTCGACAATCGACGCCCAGGCCGCCACTGGATCCTGTTCCAGGCGCGCTGCACGCCAGCTCTTGAGCAGGCGCCCGCGTACCATCGGATGTTTGACGCGATTGGCGCTGTACAGGTACCAGCTATAGCTTGCGCCGCGCGCACAGCCGCGCGGCTCGTGGTTGGGCATGTCCCAGCGTGTGCGCGGATAGTCGGTCTGCTGTGTTTCCCAGGTGACGATGCCGCCCTTGACGTAGATTTTCCACGAGCACGAACCCGTGCAATTGACTCCGTGCGTGGAGCGAACGACCTTGTCGTGCGCCCAGCGATTGCGGTAGGCATCTTCCCAGGTGCGGTCCTCGCCGGTGACCATCCCATGGTCATCGGAAAAGGCTTCTTTCGGTGCGGAAAAGTAGCTCAGTCGATCTAGAAAGTGGCTCATGCGAATTCCTCGGGAACTTGGGCGGGGGGTCTCTGGGCGGTCAGGGATTCTTTACGTACGCATTCGCACGCAGGTAGAACCACCAGTTGAGCACCAGACACAAGGCGTAAAAGGCAGCAAAACCGTACATGGCAATCTCTGGCGTACCGGTCTTGATCTGCTGACCGATCACCACCGGCGCGATGAAGGCGCCATAGGCGGCGATGGCCGAGGTCCAGCCGAGGACAGGGCCAGCCTGCTGACGGTCGAAGATCACCCCGATGGTGCGGAAAGTCGAGCCGTTGCCGATGCCGCTGGCAGCGAAGAGCACGATGAACAGGCCGAGAAATGCCGGGAAGTACTGTTCCGGCGTGGCCGAGGCGTAGGCCTGCATCATCACGTAGCCCACGGCGATCGAGGCGACGACCATGGCCGCGGAGATGACCTGGGTGACGATCGAACCGCCCAGCTTGTCGGAAATCCAGCCGCCGACCGGCCGGATCGCTGCGCCTACGAAGGGGCCGATCCAGGCATAGGTGAAGGCCGAGGGTGCGTTCGGATTCTTCAATGTGTGCTGCAACACGCCGTTGGCATCAGGGACGTGGCTGATGCCGAAGATCACCGTGATCGACAGCGGCAGCGCCATCGAGAAGCCGATGAACGAGCCGAAGGTCACGATGTACAGCAAGGTCATCGACCAGGTGTGCTTGTCACCGAAGATCTTGAACTGCTTGGCGACGTTCTCCTTCATCGTGCCGAAGGCCGCGAGCCGCATCACCAGCAGGGCGCTGATCACGTCGAGCGGAACGGCGACCCACATATTGATCAGACCCAGGCCGGTCGGCGCGGGCAGATACAGGTACAGGATGGCGATGGCCGGCACGAAGGCCAGCGAATACAGGTAGATGATCTTGGCGAATGCGATGATCGGGCTGCCGGTGTCTGGCGAAACCGTCTTCAGGTTGTTCATGCCGAACCAGCACAGCGCCGACAAGGGGACCAGCGAGAGTACCCAGGCGAAGCCGGCGTTCTGGATCCAGGTCGGCGTACCGGCAACGATCTTGCCGAAGATCCAGCCGCTGTCTTTCATCAGCGTCATCGGCTCGCCAGCGAAGGCGCCGAACAGGCCAACGGTCATCACCAACGGAATGACGATCTGCATCGTCGTCACACCGAAGTTGCCGAGCCCGGCGTTCAGGCCCAGCGCGGTACCCTGCAGCCGCTTCGGGAAAAAGGTACTGATGTTGGACATCGAGCTTGCGAAGTTGCCACCACCGACGCCCGACCACAGCGCCATCAGCTGAAATGCCCACAGTGGCCAGTCCTTGTGCTGCAGGGCAATGCCGGTGCCGATCGCCGGCGACAGCAGCATCGCCGTGGTCAGAAAGATGGTGTTGCGTCCGCCGGCCAGGCGGATCAGGAACGACGCCGGGATGCGCATCGTCGCACCGGCAATGCCCGCAATCGCGGTCAGCGTGAACAGCTCGGCCTGGGTGAACGGAAACCCGAGGTTGAGCATCTGCACGGTGATGATTCCCCACATGCCCCAGACCGGCTTCCCACTTAAAGCGGGACAGTCATGCTACCGATAGAGTCTGAGGATGAAGGGAGCTGAGGAGATGGGAACTGGTTGCCGCATCTCCTGTATCATCAGTTTTATGACAAAAAAACTCTACGACTCAAGCCATACGGACAACCAGCCGCGTCATTTTTGCCGCACTTACAGACCAGGGAAAACGAAGCCTGCGTGCAGTGGGGGAATTAATTCATCGCCCGAAAAGCAGTGTTCATCGCCACCTGCAAGCGCAAGCCCGTAGGAACCGACATCCTGAATCGGGGTTTTGGGAAACCGAAGAGGGGGAGGCATGGCTGAGATTGCTGGTATTTGCTGTGCTGTACACGTTCT
>NZ_SPMX01000049.1 GCF_012940005.1 Candidatus Accumulibacter contiguus
CACCGCCNTTTTTCGGAGCTTATCCCCCGTCGCCTCTTCCGCTATGTCCAGGTCGGCCAGTCCTTGTCGGATCGTCTTGCGATCGATCTCAAACAACTGCGCGATGTACTGCTGGCCCCCATGCCCCAACTTGTCAGACTCCACCGCCGCGTACCGGCGACGATCCTTTTCCGATAGTCGCCGATAGAATTCCTTCATGCGCCGCTCTACGTCTTCCCGGTAATAGCCCACGCTGCATTCCCTTTGCTGTTTTCAGAACAACCAAGCAAGCAAGTGGCATGCCCGAGCGCACAGTCAAAACGGGAAGTTATTTCGTAGGCGTTCCTTAGCTCCACGTACCAGTTCTACAAAGAGTCAGCTCCAACTCGTTACCTACCGTTCGGAAACTGAGGTAAGGAAAGACAGCAGCAAGGCGATTGGGGCCGTAGCGAGGCGAGTCAGCAAGGGCCGCTCGGGGTCGCGAGCACGTATTTGCGGGAGTAGAAAGCCGCCGGTCGCCGTGAGGTGTGCCCCGACGGCAGCTTACTGCCAAACTGCTGACTGCCATTGAACGATCAGCCAACGGCGGCAAAGGCCGATAAGCCGACCGTCGACACGGTCGGCCCGAAGGTCGGCGGTGGGTCGGTGGCTACGAAATCTGAACGACTGCTTCCAGTCTGTAGCTGCCCGATAGCCCTCGCTGTCAAACGGCTCTTGCTGGCCTGTCCGAGGCAGCGTCTCTCCTCGTCCGGATCCTGCCCGGTCGCGCCAGCGCGGCCCCATAACACAACCAATCCCACTCCTGGTAGCTTTACATCTGTCGCTTCACCCGCATGGCCAGCGCGCTGACGCCCATGAAGGCAACACCCATCAGGACCAGCGAGATCGGCCAGCCCAGTGAATCGACGAAATGCTGGGTGGTGAAATAGCCGATGTAGCTCAGCATGGCGATCACCGTCGTTAGCAGCAGGGCGCGGCTTTGCAGCAGGACACAGGCGTAAAGCATCGAGGCCGTGACGGCGAAGAAAGCCGGTTCGACAGCGGTCTTGTGCACCAGATCGAAAAGGCCGGTGTAGGCCATGGCCGAACCGATCAGCGTGCCCAGCCCGGCCAGACGGTGCTGTCGCCCGCCTTTTTCCAGACCGTAGGAGGCTGACATGATCGACATGCCGGTGAGAAGCACGGCCCAGTTGGGTGTCGATGCGATGGCAAGCCGATCGAAGATGCCGGCGTTGAGCCAGCACAGGGCGATCAGGAAGGCGAACTCGGACAGGCTGCGATGGGGGGATTTCTCCAGTTCGGTCGCCACCAGAAACAGCGAGCTGCCAAGAATGATGGCGCTGAAACCCGGTGAGACGTCGAGCATGTCGAGACCGACTTGCAGGAAGGCGTATACGAACAGCAGGGCGGTAAAGGCCAGTACGGTCTGTGCATATTTGCGGAAAAGCACACCCTGATGCAGCGCCATCAGTCCGAAAACGCTGAGCGCCGCCAGGCGCCAGTTGTCGCCGCGTGGAAAGACCTCATGGATGAAGACGAACCAGCCGCTGGTCAGCATGATCACGGAGGCCAAGGCGAGCGGCAGGATCAGTTTCGGAAACTTTTTCTCGTGCAGCGCCGAGATCAGCACGATCAGCAGCGTGTAGCCAACGCCCAGCGTGACCAGGACGCGCATCACACTGCCCATCCGATTCCAGAACATGCCGATGTAGGTGCTGATGCCGGCGAGAATGAAGATCGCGCCGAGATAGGTGAACAGCGTCTTGGCGATTTCGCCGCCACTACGCCGGGCGGGCGCCGCCTGCATCAGTGACGGGTCGCGATAGGCCACGGCCACTTCATCCGGCGTGATGTCATAGGTTCGCATCAGTTCGGTGATTTTGCCGAGTGCACCGGGTTTGTCGATGACGTGCCTGACGCCGAACAGGGCGGCGACCAGCGGCCAGCCCCACCAACCGCCGCCGATGACGAACAGCAGCACCAGCAGCAGAATCAGCCAGCTCATCAAACTATGCTCCTGCCGCCGAGCGACACGCTGGCGTTTTAGTCCGCACGCTCATGGCGAAACCACCCAGCCGATGAAGCGAACCGTGTTGCCGTAGTAGGCGCCGTCGGTATTGGGCAGGCGGATGCTGCGCCCGCTTTTTACCAACTCGGCTTGCGAACGGTAGCGGGAGGAATAGAACAGGTCGGTAAAGATGCGCCCCGAATAGCCGTCCGGGCCGGCGCTAAATGCGTAGCCATCGGGTGCCAGACTCGACGAATCAACTTTCAGTCCTGCGAGATCAGGCACCTCGATCGGCGTCACCGTGGGAATCTTCGGCGCTTCGACGGTGCTTCCGGTATTCGGCGCGAGACCTGGCGGCAGGAGCAGGGCGATTTCCTTCACCGCACCGGTTCTAGGATTGAAGCGCCAGAGTCGCGGATTCTGGTAGGGCTGATTGCTGCCAATGTAATTGACCTGGACCCGGTCGCCGACGACGGCAATCTGAAGCGTGTTCTGGGCGTTGTTGTAATAGCTGTAATTGGTGGCGTACAGCACGTCATGCTGCGCCGGTGCGACCAGCAGGACCGGAATGCCGGAGATCACCAGGAACAGCACGACCAGCAACAGCGGCAAACCGAGACCGAAAGCGATGGTCGGGTTGTCGCGGAAAACATTCTTCATGTCGGGAATTCCTGTGGACTACTACTGAACTGGATGAAGCTCAAGAGCGCCTCTCTGCCAATAGCGTAGCCCGCGTCACCGGGCTTTGCAATTGCTCAAGCCACCATCGCAGTGCCCGCCCTTGGCCACCCCTTCCGCTCTTGCGCCACGCGTAACAAAACTGAAGCTGGTGTTCCCCTTGTTCGATTTGTTTGACCACCAAGCGTCCGGTATCCATGTAGGGCTGTGCCAGGCATGTCGGCAGGAAGCCAACACCCAGCCCTCGAAGCTGTGCGTCGAGCTTCGCTGGCAGGTCCGGAACGGTCATCACCTCCTGGCCGGGCAATAGTCTGACCGTCAGGCCGCCGCCGCGCTGTACGGAGTCGGCAAGCGCCACCGCGCGATACGGGCGGATGGTTTCATCGGTCAATGGTTCAGGCGCCTGTGCCAGCGGGTGGTGAGGCGATACGGCGAAGACAAAACGAACCGAACCGAGCGACTCCCGCTGTAGGTCAGCCCGGCTACCGGCCTGCACGACCACGCCCAGCGCCAGATCGGCCTGGCCCGACGCGAGCGCTTCGAGCGTGCCAGACAGCGTCTCGCTGCGCAGCTTGAGACTGGTCGGCGGTTGCAACGCAAAAAATGACTGGCAAAGCTCCATCACCGTCGCACGCACGATGATGCTATCCACCGCAATCGTGAACTGTGGCTCCCAACCGGTCGCCACCCGCTTGATGCGGTTGGCCACGGCATCGATATCGGCCAACAGTCGCGCACCCTCGCGCAGTAGTTCCTGCCCAGCTTCAGTCAAGCGGGCCTGCCGCGAGCTGCGATCAAACAGCAGGACATCCAGCGCGTCTTCGATCTGCCGCACGCGATACGTCAGTGCGCTCGGCACCATATGACCTGCACGGGCAGCCGCAGCAAAGCTGCCGGCCTTTGCAATGGTCTCAAGCATGGCCAGGGCATCGGGTGTTAACACATCGCGGGCAGTCGGCATCAGAGTGTCATCCATTCAATCATTTTGAATGATGCCATCAAATTGTCAGCACCTGCAACGATACTGAACAAGTCACAATGCACCTCATCAACAAGGAGGTTCACATGCTCACAGTTCGTAAGTCTCAGGATCGCGGTTACGCAAACCATGGTTGGCTCGAGAGCTACCATTCGTTTTCATTCGCCGGTTATCACGACCCGGCGCACATGGGCTGGGGCAACTTGCGGGTCATCAACGAGGACCGGGTGGCCCCCGGTACCGGCTTTGGCAAGCATAGCCACCGCGACATGGAAATCATCAGTTACGTTCTGTCGGGAAATCTCGCGCATCAGGACAGCATGGGCAATATCAAGGGTATTCCACCCGGCGACGTGCAGCGCATGAGTGCCGGCACCGGCGTGACGCACAGCGAGTTCAACCACGCCGAGGGCCAGACCACGCACTTTTTGCAGATCTGGATTACGCCCAACGTGACCGGCATTGCGCCGAGTTACGAGCAACGGCATATTCCGGCAGAACAAAGGCGAGGTGAGTTGTGCCTGGTGGCGTCGCCCGATGGAGCAGGAGATTCAGTCACGATTCATGCCGATGCGTATTTGTTCGCCGGCCTGTTCAACGGCACGGAATCCGCCATCCTGAACATCAACTCCGAGCGCAAGGCCTATGTCCACGTGGTACGTGGTGCAGTTGAGGTCAACGGCCAGCACTTGTCGGGTGGCGACGCCGCCCTGATCAGCGCGGAAAGTCGCATTGAAATCACGAACGGTAAAGACGCAGAAGTCCTGGTCTTCGACCTCGAAGCGTGAACATTCCCAATCAACACCTGCCAAGTAACGATCCCCCGGCAGAGCGTGCCAGCGACTCTTCGAGACCAGACCAAGCCACCGGATGCCGTGGCCCAGAATGAAATGCTGGATTCCCAGCGTTAAGCGGTCTCGGATAAGTTCTCCGAAAATTTGTGAATGTACTAGGCGCTTCTTGCCACTTTTTTGCTTGCGTTTGCGCGCGGACAACAACCAGCGTTTCAACGCGATGTGGATCAGGCCGATCAGGAGCAAGGCCACGCCGAGGTAGAACAGCGTCGGCGCCCACACCTCGCGCGGCCCGGGAGGAAGCTGGGGGCCGACCAGCCAGGGTTTCAGGAAGCCGGTCAGCGCGTTGCTGATGACGAAGGGCAGACCGATGGTCGAGAGAATATAGGTCAGACGCTGGGTCTCGAGTGTACTGGCGGTGCGGATGGCGTCTTCCAGTTGCGATACGCGGGTATGCAGGTTCTTGATGGTGTCACCGACACACCAGCGGTTCTCCAGCGCGGCGCGGAAGGCGCGCACGTCGGCCCAATGGCTGCCTGGCTGGAATTGATAGCCGGCCTCGGTCAGCCGGCCACGCAGGGTGGCGAGATCACCCAGGACGGCGGCGGTGGGACGCGGTTTCCTGCCGGAGCTGCGTTCTGCAAACAGGGCGTCCAGAGCCCTCGCCACATCGCGTCCCGTGCCGAGGATCTGGAATACCCGCTCGAACTCTTCGGTAAGCTGTTGCAAGCGGAGACGTTCGGTGCGCCAGTCGTCGAATACCAGAGTGCCTTGATCGTGGAGGATGGCGAAGCCACCGTGCACTGGCAGCACGCTGAATTCATCCGGGACAGGCAGGTCCTCGACCGTGATCGCCTGCTGCTGGTCCCGGCGGGCGATGAGGGCGGCCAGATAGCGCTGCACACTGGGCAGGTCGAACAGCGCGCCCGACTGGGCGGTGTTCGGAAGCCAGCGCATCCCCAGAAAAAACTTGGTAATGCCGTCGTCACCGTCATAACGGCAGGTCTTCCGCATGCAAGCCTCGAGCGAGACCGGCGGGCCAGCATGCAAGGCGTCTTCGACGCGCAGGCGCCGTACCGGGCTGTATACCCGCCAAAGGGCACTGACGACATCCGGCCAGGCCAGCCGGCTGCCAAGACGCCCGTCCGGCAGGCGCCGAGGCGCAGCGAGCAGGGTGTAGCGGCCGTGGTCGTCCCACCAGGGTTGAGTGTACCCGGTTCCCGCGGGATAACTGGCAATCGGGCGTGCATTCTCGGTAGGACGCTGGTCTGCCCAGCGTTCGTTTTCCAGCCGTTCCAGTTCCAGCCACAGATCCTGCAGGTCGATGCCGGTCAGGGGATTGACCGACAGCACCATGTCATCACCGGCACCGGCAATGCGTGGGTCCGGGCGGTAGATGCCCATGACGGCGAAACCCTGCCGCATGGGGCTGTGGATGCGATCCAGTCGAGCGAACAATTTGCGGGTGCCGCTGGGCCAGGTTTCCACCGTGAGGTAGGCATCTACCAGCATGTCCTTGCGCGGTTCTGGACCGGCCATCGGCACCAGCAGTTGCAGACAGGTTGAGCGGGCCAGGGAACGCAGATAATTCTGTTCCTCGTTGCGCAGCAGAGCGGCGGCGCGGCGGTAGGCTTCCAGTTCCCACAGTTCCGGTACGGCATCCGGCGCAATGTCTCGCCGCAGCAGGGTGGTGGTGAACTGCAGCGCTTCGCGCCAGGCACCAGCGAAATCGTAGCTGCGGCCTTTTTCCGAAAGCAGCGGGGCGAAATGACTGTGGGACAGGGCGGAGAGCAGCGCCGCCCAGGCCGTGTGCGGGTTTTCGGCGACCATTCCCATCAATTCCCAGCGTCGTACGGCTCCGAGCCAACGCGCGACCTCGGGCTGGTCAAACGATTCTACCGGCACCCCGCTCATTACTGCGAGCCAGAACAGCAGCGCGAGCACCGAATCGGGGGAGGCGTCTTCAATCACCAGGGTGATTTCGCCCAGTCGCCGGCCCAAATCCGCATCCTTTCCCCACGCTGCCCGCCAATGTGCCGCCAGTTCTGGTGGCGGCTTCAGTACCATCTCCGTCACTGTGGAAGGGTCTGCCGCGATCCTGAAGCGCTCGGCCAGGCCCTTGTTATTCAGGCAGAAGCCGGGATGCTCGACCGCTTGTTCGCGGCTGCCCCAAGCGCCGACACCGATCAGGATTTGGTTCCGTTCCGCCCGGCGGCACAGGGGATCGGCCTGGATTTGCCGAAATGGCGCGGCAATGCTCGTTTGTTCTTGAGTGAGCCATGCATCGAAGGTCCGGAGAAAATCATGAAACAGCATGGAAACTCCGATGAGCGTTTGCAGGGATCTGCAGAAGTAGCAGGTGATCGCTTCGCGTTTGCATGTGTGTTGACTGCATTGACTTTACATAATACAAATTATACGAATATATGGCTTGTTTGCAATCAAGCTAACCCATTTTTCTGGCCATGGTATTGATCGTGATCAAAAGTAATTGATCACCGACATCAATCAATCTGCTTGACCGATGCTCCGGTTTCTCACCACAATCCAACCAACTACCAACTCTCCATACCCAAAAGCCAGCCATGATCGACCAGACCGTAGACGACTTCAGCCTGCCCGCAACCGGTGGCAAGACCTTCACTCTCTCGGCCTGCCTGGGCAGCCCGGTCGTCCTGTATTTCTACCCCAAAGACAGCACACCGGGATGTACCACCGAGGCACAGCAGTTCCGTGACCTGTACCCGCAGTTCGTCGCCGCCGGCAGCATCGTCGTCGGCGTTTCCCGGGACAGCATCAAGTCACACGAGAACTTCAAGGCGAAGCAGGATTTGCCATTCGATCTGCTTTCCGACGCCGAAGAATTGCTGTGCACCCGCTTCGCACTCATCAAGATGAAGTCGATGTACGGTAAACAGGTTCGCGGCATCGAGCGCAGCACCTTTGTCATTGACGGCAAAGGCGTGCTGCGGCGCGAATGGCGCGGTGTCAAGGTGGCCGGCCACGCGCAGGAAGTCCTCGATTTCATTGCCCGGATCTGACATGCCTCCTCACCGACCTGATCCGGGAAGCGCTCACATGGCCCGCAACACTGAATTCAGTGCCGAGCAGCGAGCTGCCGCCACGCCCGGCAAGCTTTTCGTCCTCGACACCAATGTCCTGATGCACGATCCGACCTGCATCTACCGCTTCGAGGAACACGACGTCTTCCTGCCGATGATGACCCTGGAGGAACTCGACAACCACAAGAAAGGCCTGTCGGAAATCGCCCGCAACGCTCGCCAGGTGACGCGCACGCTCGACGAGATCGTCAACAGCCTGGACGGGGCCATCGACCTGGGCATCCCGCTTCATGGACCCTCCCGCAAACTGGCCAGCGGCCGCCTTTTCCTGCAGACCGAAGCAATTGCCGGCGAGTTGCCGGCGGGATTGCCAACGGTCAAGGTCGACAACCAGATTCTGGCGGTCGTCATCGATCTGCAGCGCAGGCATCCCGAGCGCCCGGTGATCCTCGTCTCCAAGGACATCAATATGCGCATCAAGGCCCGCGTCCTCGGGCTCTCGGCGCAGGACTACTTCAACGACAAGGTACTCGAAGACACCGATCTGCTGTACACGGGAATGCGCGAACTGGCACCCGACTTCTGGGAAGCGCATGGTCAGGACGTCGAGTCCCGGAAGAAGGACGGCCGCACGCTGTACCGCCTCAAGGGGCCACTCTGCGCGCAACTGCTGGTCAACCAGTTCCTCTTCCAGGAAGGGGAAAAACCGCTCTATGCCATCGTCCGCGAAATCTCCGGCTCGACCGCCGAACTCCAGACGCTGACCGACTATACGCATACCAAGAACAATGTCTGGGGAATCACGGCGCGCAACCGCGAACAGAACTTTGCGCTCAATCTGCTGATGAATCCGGAAGTCGATTTCGTCACCCTGCTCGGCCAGGCCGGCACCGGCAAGACGCTGCTCACCCTGGCTGCCGGACTCACGCAGGTGCTCGAAGGCAGGCGCTACAGCGAAATCATCATGACCCGCGTCACCGTGCCCGTCGGCGAGGACATCGGCTTTCTGCCGGGCACCGAGGAAGAAAAGATGGGGCCGTGGATGGGCGCACTCGAAGACAACCTCGAAGTTCTCAACAAGAGCGATGACGATGCCGGCGACTGGGGCCGCGCGGCGACCCGTGACCTGATTCGCAACCGGATCAAGATCAAATCGCTCAATTTCATGCGCGGCCGCACCTTCCTCAACAAGTTCCTGATCATCGACGAAGCGCAAAACCTGACGCCAAAGCAGATGAAAACCCTGATCACCCGTGCTGGACCCGGCACCAAGGTGATCTGCCTGGGCAATATTGCGCAGATCGACACGCCCTATCTTACCGAAGGCAGTTCCGGGCTGACCTACGTCGTCGACCGCTTCAAGGGCTGGCAGCACGCCGGCCATATCACCCTGCAACGTGGCGAGCGTTCCCGTCTCGCGGACTACGCTGCGGAAGTGTTATAATTTTCTGGACGTTAACGGAGCCGTGTCTGGTGACACGGCTCAGTCGTTTTTTGGCCACCGATCCATACTGCCGGCTCCGAGCGATAAGGATCCTGTGCTTACCGGAGAGTCGATTGAAACGACGCGATTTCCTTGCTGCTTCCACGCTTCTTTCACTACTGGCCCCTTCGGCGGTGCTTGCCGCCAACAAGAAGAAGGCGGCTACTCAGGATGCCGGCAAACCGGCAGCCAAGTCGACATCCAAGTCTGGCGCCAAGCCTGCCGGCAAGAGCAGCGGCAGAGACACCACCAGAACCGGCAGCAAAGCCGGCAGTGGCAGAGCCGGTAGCAAAGGCCGGCAGCACAGCTACCGACCGGTCACCGAAAGACCGCCAGCAGCCCCGCCACCCGTTGCCAGTCCACCGCCGGCAGCCGTCGAACCGCGCAATGCCATCAGCCTGCCCGATGAGCCACAGCCCAATTGGCGGACCTACGAGATTACTTCGCTGATCACGCTCAACCAGGTCAAAGGCAAGCTGCGACTATGGCTCCCGCTGGCGCAGTACAAGGACACTTTCTGGCAACGCTCGCTGGGTCATCACTGGCGAGGCAATTTCGACAGTGCCGGAATCTATCGTGATCCAGTAGCCGAAATGGAGGTGTTCTACGCCGACTGGAAAGAGGGCAGCGCGACACCGCAATTGCAGCTCGTCAGTCAGGTGGCCAAGCAGGATCGTCACTTCGACATCACCCGGCGCGGCAGCATTGCCGAACGCGGTGAAGTGCTTCGGCGCTGCCTGCATTCGAGCAATCTGGTCCCGATCGATGGACTCGTGCGCCGCACCGCCGAGCGCGCCATTGGCCGTATCAAGGATCCGGTCGCCCAGGGCAAGGCGATTTATGACTGGGTGGTCGACAACACTTCGTTTGATCCTGCGCTGAGCGGCATCGGCAAAGGGGATGTCGAGGCCATGCTCGACAGTGGCCAGTTGAGCGGCAAGAGTGCCGACATCGCCCTGCTCTTCGTTGGCCTGTGTCGATCGATCGGAATTCCCGCACGCCCGGTCTTCGGGCTGCGCGTCGATAGTTCACGGCTGTTTGCGGGTCTCGGTGCGACCGGCAACCTGCGCGCCGTGCAACATTGCCGCGCCGAATTCTACACACCGGGTTATGGCTGGATTCCGGTCGACCCCGGTGATGTGCGCAAGGCCATCCACGATGAACGCCTGGGCAACAGCGATGCGAAACTGGTCGTCCTCCGGAAGTTGCTGTTCGGTTTTTGGGAGATGAACTGGATTGCCTATAACGCCGCCCAGGATGTCAGTCTGCATGGCGCCAGTGGCGGGCCCCTGCCCTTCCTGGTCCTGCCGCAGGCGGAGGCCGCCGGTGTCCGTTTCGACAGCACCGACGTCCAGCGCTTCAGCTACACGGTCAACGCCAGCCGCGTCGAGGGCTGACGTCTGCCCGCGCTCAATACGATCCCGGCTTGGCGAAACTCTCGAAGCGCGTGTACTCGCCCAGAAAAGTCAGGCGGGTGGTACCGATCGGGCCGTTGCGCTGCTTGCCGATGATGATCTCGGCAACCCCCTTGTCGGGTGTGTCCGGGTTATACACCTCGTCGCGGTAGATGAACATGATGATGTCTGCGTCCTGTTCGATGGCACCCGATTCGCGCAGGTCGGACATCACCGGACGCTTGTTCGGCCGTTGTTCGAGCGAGCGGTTGAGTTGCGAGAGCGCCATCAGGGGAACGCCCAACTCCTTTGCCAGTCCTTTCAGCGATCGCGAAATCTCCGAGATTTCGGTCGCCCGGTTCTCGCCATGCGAAGTGGCGGACATCAATTGCAGGTAGTCGATGACGATCAGCCCGAGCTTGCCACACTGGCGATGCAGACGGCGCGCGCGCGCGCGCAGATCGATCGGGTTGAGCGCCGGCGTCTCGTCGATATAGATCGGCGCCTCGTGCATCTTGCCCAGCGCAAAGGACAGCCTCGACCACTCGTCGTCATTGAGGCGACCAGTACGGACGCGATGGGCATCGAGCCGGCCGACCGATGACAGCATGCGCATCGCAAGTTGTGTGCCAGCCATTTCCATCGAGAAAATGGCGACCGGCAGACCCACTTCGATTGCCACATGCTCGGCAATATTGAGCGCAAACGAGGTTTTTCCCATCGACGGGCGGCCGGCAACGATCAGCAGATCGCCGCCCTGCAGGCCCGAGGTCTTCGAGTCGAGATCGTGATAGCCGGTCGGCACGCCGGTGATGTCCGAAGGATTGTCGCGGTCGTGCAGCTCCTGGATGCGCTCGACCACCTGCGTCAGCAGCGGGTTGATATGCACGAAGCCGGACTGATGGCGAAAACCGCCTTCGGCAATCGCGAATACCCTTGCCTCGGCCTCGTCGAGCAGGGTTTTCGGGTCGCGACCGAGCGGGTTGAGCGCACTACCGGCGATTTCGTCACCGGCAGTCACCAGTTGCCGCAGAATCGCCCGTTCACGGACGATCTCGGCATAGCGCCGGATGTTCGCCGCCGACGGCGTGTTCGCTGCCAGTTCGCCAAGGTAGGCCAGCCCGCCGGTAGCGTCGCCCTCCCCCGCCTGGTCGAGGCTTTCAGCAACCGTCACCGCGTCGGCGGGTTTGCCACGTTCCAGGAGTTTGGAAATCTGGCGGTAAATGCGCCGGTGTTCATCGCGATAAAAATCGCTTTCGCTGATCACGTCGGCGATCTTGTCGAAGGCAGCGTTATCGAGCATCAAGCCGCCGAGAACCGATTGCTCGGCCTCCAGCGAATGCGGTGGCACGCGCAGTTCGGACAGTACCGAGTCTGTCTGCGGGCTCCGTTCTCGCCGTGCTCCGCGACTGCCGAAGCGTTGCCCGCTATCGGAACTGGGTGAATCGAAGGACTTGGCCATGGAATATCCGCAGAGGGAACAAGCAAGGCAGGAAGTGTAGCGCGGCAACTCCGGATCCGCGGTACAGACGCAAAAAAGCCTTGCCCTCGGGCAAGGCCTTTCGCCCGACGCCAGACAACGGCGCCGTATCGACCATCTACAGTTTCGGCTGTTCGACAACCACGGCAACCGTGATCGTCGCCATGACGTCGCTGTGCAGCGCCACTTCCAGTTGCGTCTCGCCAAGCACCTTGAGCGGACCTGCAGGCATGCGAATGGCCGATTTTTCGATCTCGAAACCAAGCGCTTGCAAGCCGTCGGCAACGTCAAAGTTGGTCACCGAACCAAACAGGCGACCATCGACGCCGGCCTTGCGAGCAATCCGGACGACCGCCCCGCTCAGCTTTTCCGCATACCCCTGTGCAGCCGCCAGTTTCTCGTTGGCGGCATTCTCCAGTTCGACCCGTTTGAGCTCGAACTCCTTCAGGGCGGCCGGCGTGGCGCGCTTGGCCTTGCCCGTCGGAATCAGAAAGTTGCGGGCGTAGCCATTCTTCACCTTGAGCAGATCGCCGAGGTTGCCGAGGTTGGCGACTTTTTCCATCAGAATGATTTGCATCGTCGTCTCCTCGTATTACTGGTGGTTGTCGGTGTACGGCAGCAGCGCCAGGAAGCGGGCACGCTTGATGGCCACCGACAACATCCTCTGGTAACCGGCCTTGGTACCGGTCAGCCGAGCCGGCATGATCTTGGCGTTCTCGGCGATGTACTCCTTGAACAGATCGACATCCTTGTAGTCGATCTCTTCCATTTTTTTCTGCAGTGAAGCGGCAGAACTTGCGCCGCTTGAACAATCCGCTGCCACGCTTCTTGACGTTCTTGTCATCCTTCTTCTTGAAGAACCTTGCCATCTTGATTTCCTTCGACAAATTCGATCGTGGTGATATGCAGTCTTGCTTGCTTGCTGTTGCGGCTCCTGGCGGCGAGAAAACCCGTCAGTTGCAGCGTCGCGCCGGGATTGGCCGCCTGCAGCCACTGTGCCGTCGTGCCCAGGGCAATCGCCTGGATTTCGCATTCGACACGGCGGAGGCTGCCAGCTTCAAGCTGTTCCGACTGGTGTCCGATCAGACATTCCATGACCGGCACGCCGGCCGGCGTAAAACGTAGCGCCTTGCGCTCGATCAGGATTCCGCTGAGCTCGACGCGATTCAGCAGCGCCTCGACAATCAGGCAGCCGCTTGGGCGGTTTCGGCTGGTGCCGGCTCACGAACTTCCAGCAGCGACCTGGACTTCTCGTCCTTCATCATCGGCGACGGTGTGCTGACCGCACGCTTGGTCTTGATCGTCAGATGCCGAAGAATCGCGTCGTTGAATTTGAAGCCATGCTCGAGTTCGGTCAGCGTCGCGCCATCGCATTCGATGTTCATCAGAACATAATGCGCCTTGTGCAACTTCTGGATCGGATAGGCGAGCTGACGGCGTCCCCAGTCTTCGAGACGATGAATCTGCCCGGCGCGGGCAGCGATCAGCGACTTGTACCGCTCGACCATCGCCGGCACCTGCTCACTCTGATCCGGATGGACGATTAGAACGATTTCATAATGGCGCACGAACACTCCTTATGGATAAAGCCCCCCGCCATGCGAACGGTAGGGCAAGGTGGAAAAACCGCCGATTATAGCGGGCTTATGCTTTGCCAGGCAAAGTGTTTTGCCGTTTTGCAACTCGATGCTTTAGGCTGATAGACTGCACGCTGAAGGTAGAAACACCTACAACCCTCCACAGGAATACATGAGCAAGATCGAACAACTGCGGATCAGCGGCCAGCTCCCCAGCCCGAAAGGGGTGGCTTTGGCGATCATGGAGATCAGTCGTCGTGAGGATGCGACTCTTGACGAGGTGGCCAGGGTGGTACAGAGCGATCCCGCCCTTTCCAGCCGCCTGTTGCGCCTTGCCAATGCTTCAGCAAACACCGCCCGACCCGTGGTTTCGATCAGGGAGACCGTGCTGCGCCTGGGCATGGCGACCGTCCGCCAACTGGCCATGGGGTTCTCTCTGGTCGACCAGTTTCTGGAAGGGCCCTGCTCCACCTTCGACTATCCGGCTTTCTGGTCCCATTCTCTGTTCATGGCAGTGGCCAGCCAGGAGTTGGGCCGGATGACACGGACGGCTTCACCGGACGAACTGTTCGCCTGTGGTCTGCTGGCACAGATCGGCTGCCTGGCGCTGGCCACCGTCTACCCCAACGACTATGCGGCCGTGCTGACCGAGCAGAGCCGCGGTGTGGCGCTCCTGGAACTGGAGCGCAAGCGTATGGGGATAGATCACGCGGAATTCACGGCCATCATCCTCGCCGATTGCGGCATACCCAAGGCCCTTGCCGAGCCTGTCCATTACCACGAGGCACCGCAGACCTCCGGCTTTTCCGAAGGCTCCCGGCCTGACCAGCTGACCCATCTGCTCTTCCAGGCGCGACGCATGGCGGATCTCGGTCGCTCACCCGTGACCGAGCGCCATAGCAGTATTGCTGGATTGATGCTCCTGGGTGGCAAGATCGGTCTGGATGCGACGGCCATGGGCGAAGTGTTCGACCGGGTGGTTCACCTGTGGTACGAGTGGGCCGAGCTGCTGAAAGTGCCGGCCAGCCCCATCCCTTCATTCAGCGCCATGGCCAACGCCCCGGTTCCCCGCCCGGAGGAGGATTCCCAGGCGGCGCACACCAGCAAGCGGGTGTTGCTGGTAGAGGACGACCCCACGACCCGCATGATCACGGAGGGTCTGCTGTGCCACCTGCTCGGCTGCACGGTCCACACGGCCGAGAATGGCAAGGATGCTCTGGCCCTGGCCCTGGAAGTCATGCCCCAGATCATCATCACCGACTGGCTCATGCCGGTCATGGACGGGATCGAGTTCTGCCGCGCCTTGCGTGCCACCGACTGGGGCCAGTCGATGTATGTCATCATGCTGACCGGCGAGGAGACGGAAGAGAAGATCATCAATGCTTTCGAGGCGGGGGTCGACGATTACGTGACCAAGCCGGTGAATGTCCGCGCCCTGAGCGCCCGAATGCGGGCGGCCCTGCACTATGTGAAGCTGCTCGAGGCCTGGGAAAACGACCGGGCACAGCTCAAGCAGTTCGCGGCAGAACTGGCCATCAGCAACCGGCGGCTCGAACATGCCGCGATGACCGACCTGCTGACCGAGCTACCCAATCGACGGGCCGGCATGGAAGCGCTCAGCCGATTCTGGAACGGCTCCCAGCGAACGGGGCAGCCCGTGGCGGCGCTGATGATCGATGTCGATTACTTCAAGTCCATCAACGACCGCCATGGTCATGCGGTGGGGGATCGGGTATTGCAGGAGGTCGCCAAAGCCATCCAGACCGCAGCCCGCAAGGACGACATCGTCAGCCGGATCGGCGGTGAAGAGTTCCTGCTGGTATGTCACGACGCTGACCCCAAGGCTGCCCTGCTGGCTGCCGAGCGTCTGCGCAAGATGGTCAAGGCGATGAAAATCCATATCGATGACACGGAGATACAGACCTCGGTCAGTATCGGCGTGGCCAACCGGGAGAACGGCATGGACAATGAGGATGACATGCTCCGGGCCGCAGACAAAGCCCTCTACGCCGCCAAGAATGCCGGTCGGAACCGGGTCTGCCTCTTTGCCAACGGCAAGACCATCTGCGCCGCCTGCGTCAATGACAAGCACCAAGCGTGAAAGAGTCAGTCGGGATCATTTGCGATTCACTGCCGTCCAGTCGAGGCCGAAGCGCGACAGGTATTTGCGCAGCCGGTCCGCATCGTTGGCAATTTTCTTGTCCTGGCGGGATACGGCGAAAAGTTGACGTCCAGCTTCCGAGAGGCTGGCTGCTTGCCGGCAAACGGCGATTACCGCATTGAGCTGGCAGCGATCGAAGAGGTCGAGTTGCGCGGCCTGTTCGCCCAGAAGGTAGGAGACCGCATCGGCCGTCTGGCTGCCGCCCCAACTGTGGCCAAGGCGCGCGATCTCCTCTACGACCTGGGCCTCGGTGATGCGCCCCGCTTCGGCCAGGGTGGCCATGCGCGTGACCGACGCCGAGAGTTCCCGAAAATTGCCGCGCCAGGCGGCATCCGCCGAGCTGGCAAAAGCCAGGTAGCAGCGGCGGGCTTCGACATTGAAGCGAACGAGCTGAGCATGCTCACGCGCAAAACGTTCCAGCTCGAAATCGAGATTGGGTTCGATGTCCTCACGCCTTTGTGCAAGGCCCGGCAGCTCGAAGGTCCATAGGTTGATGCGCGCATACAGGTCTTCGCGGAAATGCCCCTCGGCCACCCAATGGCGCAGGTCGCGATGAGTGCCGGCGATGAGCTGGAAATCGCTCGCGACTTCCAGGTCGCCACCGAAGGGGAAGAAGCGTTTTTCCTCGATGGCCTTGAGTAGCATCGCCTGCTCGTCCAGTCCCAGTTCGCCGATCTCGTCGAGAAACAGCAAACCGCCATCGGCAGCACGCAACAGCCCGGGGCGTTCGCTCTGCGCACCCGTGAAGGCCCCCTTGACGTGGCCGAAGAGGCTGGACATGGCCGAATCGCCGCGCAAGGTTGCGCAGTTCACCTCGATGAAACGCCCCGCCAGACGCTGTTTCTGTCGCTTGAGCGCATATACGCGACGGGCGAGAAAGGATTTGCCGGCGCCGGTGGGACCGATCAGCAGCATCGGTGACTTCGAGCGTCCCGCTACCCGTTCGATCTGCTCGATCATGCGGTTGAAATGGGCGTTGCGCGTGGCAATCCCGGATTTCAGGAAGCTCACCCTGTCGTCATGATCGCGCTGAAAGCGCTGCGCAATCTTGTTGTAGCGTGACAGATCCAGATCGATGATTTCGTAACTGCCGACGGAACTCGCCACCTCCTTCCTGCGCGGCGGCGAGGTCTGTAGCAGTTGTGCCGGCAAATAGCGCGCCTCGGCCAGCAGGAACCAGCAGATCTGTGCGACATGGGTTCCTGTCGTGATGTGCAGCAGGTAATCCTCGTTCTCGGGGTCGAACGGGTAAGCGCGTGCAAAGTCGTGCAGCGTCGTGTACACCTCCTCGAAATCCCACGCATCGCGTAGCTCGATCTCCACGTGGCAGACCTCGGTTTCGGGCGATACCGACTTGATGTCCGCCTGCACGCGCTCGGCCAGTCCACGGCTGCGCGCATCGTGCAATAACTCCAGGCGATGTACGATCAGGTCTTCCTGCTGGCACAGGCCCACCGTCGGCCGCCATTTCTCCCAGCGTGTGCTGCCCTTGCCGCCGTAGTCGAGTTGCGTACCGAGAAAGCCGATGACGACGGTCCTCTTCATGTTGACTATCCTTCTGGATAAATAACGATTCGATATTCTATGAGAATCCACCCACCCCGGTTTCCACGGAAACCGAAAATCTCCTGAAAACCAAGCCAAATCAATTCTTTGAGCGCAATGCCGCGGTTATCTCGAAGGTTGGCACGGATTTCGCTATGAAAGAGTCGTCGCAACATCGCTGCAAGGCCCGCGGGCAGGGGATCAACACCCCGCCGGTGCGCAGAGACCGGATTCCGGTCTGTCGTTTCTGTGCATGCCGCCACAGCGGGAAGGCGATAACGGGCGATCTCGTCGGGAGCTCGTCGGGTTCGATTCCCGGGTCGCCCCCATTGGATAGCTCAATCGGTAGAGCAACTGACTCATCATCAGCATGTCGCGGGTTCGATTCCCGCTCCAAACTGTCTTTCCACGACAGCGTAAGCTAGCAGTACCCGTCGGTCGCGGGATGCGCAAGCCCCCGCTGCCGGTCCGGTCGGTGACTGTCCCGCACTGGCGGCACGGCGAGCCGGCGACGAAGCAGGAATGTCAGCCCTCCCCCGCGTGCCTCGGCACCAAGGGAGAAGCGCTGACTTCCGGCAAGCCGCCACTCGCTTCCCCGCGAGTGCCGGGCAATCGGCCCAGCGGATCGGCATTGACCGGCAACAGAACAACAGCAAAGGAGAATGAAGATGTTGAAGCGTTTCGTCGTGTTGAAGAGTGAACGTGCTGCCTTGCTCAGGGACGGCGATTTCGAGCGCATCCTCAGCGCTGGCCGCCACTACTTCTTCGACCCCGTGAACCGGCTCTCGCTCCAGACCTGGAAGCTCGACGCTCCCATGCTCGACATCACGCTGGTCGACTATCTGCTGCAGCACGAGCCGCAGACCGTCGCGGAAAATTTCGTCTGCATGGAACTGGGTGAAGACGAGGCAGGTTTGCGCTATGAGAACAAGGTCCTGGTCGAAGTGCTGGCGCCTGGCTCCCGACGCGTTTTCTGGAAGGGCCTGGTCGAGCAGAGACTGGAAAAAGTCGATCTGCAGCAAGGCTATGAAGTCGCACCGCAACTGGCAGCGCACTTCCTGCAGCCGAGCCTGCGGGCACACGCGGTGAGCGGCCTGGCCGGCCTGCTGATCGCGCAGGTGCCTGCCTACCACGTCGGCGTTCTGCGCGTCGACGGCAAGGTGCAGCGACTGATGTCGCCCGGCATTGAGGTATTCTGGCGCTTCAACCGCGAAGTGCTGGTCGAGCTCGTCGATATGCGTCTGCAGAACATGGAAGTGTCGGGCCAGGAAATCCTGAGCAGCGACAAGGTCGGCTTGCGCCTCAACCTTGCGGCTACCTGGCGCTATACCGACGTGCTGCTGGCGCACGAAAGGCTGGCCAAGCCGGTCGAACACCTGTATCGCGAACTGCAGTTCGGCTTGCGGGCCGCCGTGGGCACGCGATCGCTCGATGAGCTGCTGGAAAACAAGCAGATCATCGACGAAGCAGTCAGCGCGCACGTGGCGCGCAAGCTGAACGGTTTCGGGATCGAGGTGAGCAGCATCGGCGTCAAGGACATCGTTCTGCCCGGCGAGATGAAGACCATCCTCGCCAAGGTGGTCGAGGCCGAGAAGCTGGCTGAAGCGAACGTCATTCGTCGCCGTGAGGAAACCGCGGCAACACGTTCGTTGCTCAATACCGCGAAAGTGATGGAAGGCAACCCGGTCGCGCTGCGTCTGAAGGAGCTGGAAACGCTGGAACGTGTGGCGGAACGAATCGACCGCATCTCGGTGTTTGGTGGCCTGGATCAGGTGCTGAGCGGACTGGTGAACATCAAGGGCGCGTAAGTCGCTTACCCTCTCTGCGATGGCGGGAGAGCAACTGTGTTCCCAGTCAAGCTTTTTTAGGCGCATTTTGCATGCTCTGGATTCCACGGAATACCCGATTTGACTATGGCGTTCATGATCGTCAGCATCTTGTGCATGCAAGCGACCAGCGCGACTTTTTTTGAGTTTTCCGTTAGCAAGCAAACGTTCATAAAAGGTCTTGATGACGGGGTTGTAACGTATGGCACTTAAGGCCGCCATGTATAAAGCGGTACGGACCGTCGCTCGACCACCCCAGGTGATGCGCTTACCCTTGTGGCGACCACTGTCCGCGTTTAATGGAGCGACTCCGACCAACTTGCCAATCTGCGCATGGGTGAGTTGGCCAACGCT
>NZ_SPMX01000005.1 GCF_012940005.1 Candidatus Accumulibacter contiguus
ATCGCAGACTGACGATGGCCACGCAAATGCTGCACCACTGCTGCCAGGGCGCTCATCGGAAGGTGCGCAGGAGTCCGATCGATGAGTGCCGATCAGGGTGCATATTGGTCGAGGTAATCGTGCACTGCCAGGGCTCCCAGTTGATATACGTCGCGCGAAGACTCTTCGATGCGGCTTTGCTGCTCCGGAGAAAACCGGCGTGCCAGATGCGTTCTGAATTTCTCGACCAGCACGGGAATACCTTCGGCACGGCGACGACAGTGCCCAAGCGGGTACTCGGAGATCAGTTCTGCTGTCCGGCTACCATCAGCGAATACGACTTGCACGGCGTTGGCGATCGAGCGCTTGGCCGGGTCCAGGTAGTCCGCCGAAAACCTCGGTTCTTCGCTGACCTCGATCTTCGCACGTAGCGCGTCGATGCGTGGGTCGGCAGCCGCTGCGTCCTCGTAGTCTTCGCCAGTCAGCCGGCCCTTGATCAGTGCAACGGCGACCATGTATTGCAGGCAGTGGTCGCGGTCGGCGGGGTTGAAGAGCGGCCCCTTCTTGTCGATGATGCGCAGCGCGGATTCGTGGGTACGAATCAGCACCCTGAAGATCGTATCGATCCGTCCAAGCACCTGTGGATGCAGTTCCACCGCACACTCGACCGCCGTCTGGGCATGGAATTCGGCAGGAAAACTGATCTTGAACAGCACATTTTCGATCACGTAGCTGCCATACGGACGCGACAGGCGGAATGGCTGTCCCCTGAACAGAACCTCATAAAAGCCCCAGGTCGGGGCAGTCAACACCGTCGGGTAACCCATTTCACCCTTGAGTGACATCAACGCCAGCAGCACACCACGCGCGCTGGCATCGCCGGCCGCCCAGGATTTGCGCGAACCGGTATTCGGCGCATGCCGATAAGTGCGCAGCGGCTGACCATCGACAAAAGCCTGCGAAACGGCATTGATGATCTGCTCTCGCCCGCCGCCCATCAGCCAGGTACATACCGCGGCAGTAGCCACCTTGACCAGTAGCACGTGATCCAGCCCAACGCGATTGAAGCTGTTTTCAAGTGCCAGCACGCCCTGGATCTCGTAGGCCTTGATCATCGCTTCGAGGACTTGGCGCATCTGCAGCGGCGCCTGCCCGCTGGCGACGCGGCTTCGCGACAACCAGTCGGCAGTGGCGAGAATACCCCCGAGATTATCCGAAGGATGCCCCCATTCGGCCGCCAACCAGGTGTCGTTGAAGTCCAGCCAGCGAATCAGGGTGCCGATGTTGAAGGCCGCCTGCACCGGGTCGAGTTGAAATGCGGTGCCGGGAACCCGGGCACCGTCGGGAACGACGGTGCCCGGGACGATCGGCCCGAGCAGTTTGCTGCAGGCCGGGTAGGCGAGCGCTTCGAGGCCACAACCGAGAGCGTCGATCAGGCAATAACGCGCCGTTTCAAAAGCCGCCCTCGACTCGACCTTGAAGTCGATGACGTAGTCGGCGATATCGACCAGAACCCGGTCCGGTACGGGACGAGTGGTGGGAATGCGTGTGCTCATGTCGGTTTCTCTTGCTGCAAAACGGATGCCTCGTGGAATACTCAGCTTCGTTTTGACAGGATGACGAACTCCTGTGCCTCCGGCCCGATGTAGTTGGCTGAGGGTCGGATGATTTTTCCATCGATGCGTTGCTCGATGACGTGCGCCGCCCAGCCGCTGGTGCGGGCGATGACAAACAGGGGCGTAAACATTGGTGTCGGAACGGCCAGCATGTGATACGCCACACCCGAGAACCAATCGACGTTGGGAAACATGCGCTTCTGCTCCCACATCACGGCCTCGATGCGACTGGCGATGTCGAACAGTACCAGGTTGTCTCCAGCGGTGCACAATTGCTGGGCGACGGAGCGGATGACCTTGTTGCGCGGATCGGCGATGGTGTACAGCGGGTGCCCGAAACCGATGATGATTTCCTTGTTTTCAAGACGGCGGCGAATGTCCTGCTCGGCGTGTTCGGCGTCGTTATAGCGGCTCTGGATCTCGAAAGCAACCTCGTTGGCACCACCGTGCCGACGTCCGCTGAGCGCGCCGATGGCACCGCTGACCGCCGCATACAGGTCGGCACCGGTGCCGCTGATCGTCCGGGCGGCAAAGGTCGAGGCGTTGAACTCGTGCTCGGCATAGAGCACCAGCGACTTGTCGAGGCTGCTCGCCTGCAGCGCCGTCGGAGCCTTGCCCCGCAAGAGGTGAAGGAAGTGCGCGGCGATCGAGTCGTCATCGGTCTCGGTCTCGATACGCCGGCCATTATGCGACCAGTGGTACCAGTAGAGCAGCATCGACGCGAAGCTGGCAATCAGCCGATCGGCAATCTCGCGCGCAGCACCGGGGTTATGGTCCTGCGCCTCCGGCAGAATCGTGCCGAGCGCCGAGCAACCGCTACGCAAGACGTCCATCGGATGCGCCGAGGCCGGCAGGTTCTCCAGCATCGGTCGCAGCATCACCGGCAACCCACGCAGCGTCTTGAGTTTCTTCTTGTACTGGTTGAGCTGGGTCAGACTCGGCAAGCGCCCATAGAGCAGCAGATAGGCCACTTCCTCGAAAGTGGCATGCTCGGCGAGCGCAATGACATCGTAGCCGCGGTAATACAGATCGTTGCCGACCCGCCCCACCGAACAGATTGCCGTGTCGCCGGCGACCACGCCGGACAGCGCGACCGATTTCTTGACCCTGGGCAGTTCGATTTCCTTCACTTCGTATTCCTCCCTCGTTGGCGAGCCACTCGGCCCGCGGCTGCAGGCCATCTTACTTCTTCGCAATTCCGGTATCTTGCCCGTCGCTGGCGTGCAGGTGCAGCGGTGGCAAAAAGGCGAGCAAACAGGCGTTTTCGTGGCCTTTCAGGTATTTGGGCAGGGCAACGACTTCCACCTCGGTGACGCCGGCCTCGATCATTCCGAGACGTACCGCCGCCTCACGTGACAGGTCGATCAGCCGGCTGCGATGTCCCATGCGATCATTGATCCTGACCACCACGCAACGCGCGGACAAGATCCGGCGCACGGCCACCAGCGAGCCCAGGGGAAAGCGATTGCTTGCTGCCGAAATGGTCTGGTGATCAAAATGCTCGCCGGAAGCCGTTTTGCGCCCGCTAAATGCGGTGCCGTAAAAGCTGGCTCGGCCGCTCAGGATCGGCGAAGTATTCGGCCATTCGCCCGGTGTACCGAGCGCAGGAGAGGCCGCGCCAAAAGCTGATCCTGAAAACAGCAAAACCAGCACCACAAACACAAATTTCACAGGATATGGCTCCTCAAGGTGGCCGCAAGAGCCAGATCGATTGCAGGCCAGGCCTGTCGTCAAGCATCCTCACTGCCTGCGCGCGCATCTGGGTGGGCAGCATCTGGTCAAACGGTCATGATTTTGCAAGACACACCCGATGATGAAAAGTCAAGACCGTTTCCCCTCTCCCCCCAACCCCTCCCCCCGCGAGGGGGGGAGGGGAGATTCGAGAGTCGCTCGCGACTTTCATAGTAGCCATAGTGCTGGAGGCGATCACCGCTGACGCACTGGCCAAGGGTGTCGAATACCGTCCGCAACAGCTCAGAGCGCTTACAATTCCGACAATTCCTGCAAGGTGGCGCATGGTGACTCCCCGGTGGCAATTGGCAAGGCTGCAGCTTCGCCTGCGTAAGCATATCCTGCGCTTCGGCACGCGCACAAGTCGGCAGACCATCAGGCTGCTGCCCGGGCGACCGCCGCGCGCGGCCGGGGTATGCAAATCGAATCGATCCGGGGCGTCGAAAGAATGAAGACGCACCCGCTTCCCGACTGGTTGCGACGGCTGCTGATGCGCAGTGTGGCACATCGTTACTATTCGCTGGTCGTGACGGCGATCGCCTTTTCGTCGACGATGACCTTCACCTTCCCATTCGTTGCCGTACTGATCCCGGCGGTGCTGCTCTCGCCCAGGCGCTGGCGATCGCTCGGACTGCTCTGTGGCCTTGCCAGTGGCTGCGGTGCTGCGGTACTGGTCGAGATTTTCCAGTATCTGGGATCGGAGTTCATCGTCTCGCACTACCCGGAACTGATGCACTCGCAGGCCTGGCTGACGGCCAGCGAATGGCTGCAGCGCTGGGGCCTGGTGGCCATGCTGATCATTGCCGGTTCGCCGATACCGCAGACACCCGCACTGCTTTTCTGCGCCCTGGCCGACGTATCGACGCTGGGCATCCTGATCGCAGTCGGCATCGGCAAGACGGTCAAATACCTGTTTCTGGCCTGGGCCACAGCCCGCTATCCGGCGCGCTTCATCCGTTACAACTGAGCAGCAGACACCCCGGATCAGGCGACGCCGGCGCTGTGCGCCTGCACATCCGCCCAGTAGCTGGAGCGCACCATCGGACCGCAGGCGGCACCAGTGAAACCCATCGCCAGCGCCTCCTGCTCGTACATCTTGAAGATCTCGGGATGCACATAGCGCATTACCGGCAGGTGATGGCCAGAAGGTGCCAGGTACTGGCCGATCGTCAGCATATCGACGTCGTTGGCACGCAGGTCTCGCAGCACTTCGAGGATCTCGTCGTCGCTCTCACCCAGGCCGACCATCAGTCCCGATTTGGTCGGCACCTGTGGATAGCGTGCCTTGAAGCCTTTGATGAAAGCCAGCGAATGCGCGTAATCGGCACCGGGCCGAGCCTGGCGATACAGGCGCGGCACCGTTTCCAGGTTGTGGTTGAGGATGTCGGGCAGCGCCTGCCCCAGGATCTCGATGGCGATCTCCATGCGGCCCCGGAAATCGGGAACCAGCGTCTCGATGGTCGTGTCGGGCGACCTGCGACGCACTTCGGCAATCACCTCGACGAAATGCTGTGCGCCGCCATCACGCAGGTCATCGCGGTCGACGCTGGTGATCACCACATAGCGAAGCTTGAGTCGGGCAACGCTGTCGGCAAGATGGGCAGGCTCGTTGACATCGGGCGCCAGCGGCTTGCCATGACCGACGTCACAGAACGGGCAGCGACGCGTACAGATGTCGCCGAGGATCATGAAGGTCGCCGTACCGCGGCCGAAACATTCGCCAATGTTCGGACAAGCGGCTTCTTCACAGACGGTATGCAGCTTCTGATCGCGCAACATTTTCTTGATTTCACCGAAGCGACCCGCCTCGTTACCCGCCTTGACCCGAATCCAGTCAGGCTTGCGCTGTGGCGCCTGCGGGACGATCTTGATCGGAATGCGGGCCGTTTTCAGTTCACCCCTTTCCTTGATGCCGGCGATCCTGGCACCTGTTCTTGCCACCCCCTGCCCTGCCTGCCCATCATTCTGACTGCTCATCGCTTGCGCTCCAGTTGTTCCACGAGATGTCCGGCCAGTGCCGTCGCTGCTTGTGCGGGGGTCAGCGCGATGCCGAGATCGCGGGTCTGCGTCACCGGCAGGCCGGGGTAACCGCAGGGGTTGATTGCTGCAAACGGTGACAGATCCATCGCAACATTCAAGCTGATTCCATGGTAACAGCACCCCTTGCGGACGCGCAGGCCAAGCGCCGCCACCTTGGCCACGCCCACATAAACTCCCGGTGCGCCGCCATGCCGCTCGGCAACGACACCATGCTCGGCAAGCAGGTCGATCGCCGCCTGCTCGATCGCCGTCACCAGCTCGCGCACTTTCAGCTTCCTTCGGTTCAGATCCAGCAACAGGTAGATCACCACCTGGCCCGGACCATGGTAGGTGATCTGGCCGCCCCGGTCGGTCTGCACCAGCGGAATGCCCAGGTCGGCCAGCAGATGCTCCGGTTTGCCGGCCTGCCCGAGGGTGAGCACCGGCGCATGCTGGCAACACCATAGTTCGTCGACCGTCTGGTCGCTTCTTGCAGCAGTAAAACGGACCATTTCCTGCCAGGTCTGCCAGTAATCGGTGCAGCCAAGATGGCGAACCCGCAGCGACGAGGCAGCCGGCATGGCGTCGCTGTCGAAACCGTCCGAATCACCGGCACCGCCCTCACCGGCCGGTTTCACAGAACGATCTTGACCAGCGGATGGCTGCTCAGTTCCCGATAGAGCGCGTCGAGTTGTGCCCTGCTGGTGGCATTGATGGTGCAGGTAAGGCTCAGATACTTGCCGGTCGATGAAGAACGCACCTCCATCGTCGCAGGATCGAAATCCGGCGCCTGCGACAGCATGACTTCGAGGACCGCCTGCGTCAAGGCCTCGCTGGCCGTTCCCATGATCTTCAGCGGGAAAGCGCAAGGAAACTCGAACAGGCGGTCAGTCTCGTCGGACATCGGCGCTCCGGTTTGTTTCATCGAGCAAAACGCTCATCGGCAGTAATCGCCTCTCGCGACGACACCCAGACATCGCGACGGCTGCATGCCCCATGTAAAGATCAAAGAAACCAGAGACGGACGCTGTCGATCATGCGGCCAAGAATGCCTGCGGCCGGCACCTCCTCAAGCGCCACTACCGGGTAATCGCCATACGCTTTGTCATCGATGCTGACCTTCAGGGTAGCCAGCACCTGCCCGAGGGCGACCGGCGCCATCAGCCGCTGTTGCGACACGAGTTCAGTCTTGATTTTGGGACCGAAACCCTTGGGCACTGTCATCACGAGATCCCTGGCAAAACCAATCTTGACCGTACTCTCCTTGCCCTTCCAGACCTTCAGCGTGGAAACCGGCTCGTTTTTCGCATACAGTTGCACGGCATCGTAGAACTGGAAGCCAAAGTTGAGCAGTTTCAGTGATTCCTGTGCGCGCGCACGGTCCGACGCCGCACCGAGCACCACCGAAACCAGGCGACGCGACCCGCGTTTCGCCGACGAGACCAGGCAATAACCCGCCGCCTCGGTGTGACCGGTCTTGAGGCCATCGACGGTCGGATCGATATACAACAGGCGGTTGCGATTCGGCTGCCTGATGTTGTTATAGCGAAATTCCTTCATCGAGTAGTACTTGGCGTACTCTTCGGGAAAATCACGAATCAGGGCATCGGCCAGAATCGCCAGATCGCGTGCCGTCGTATAGTGCTGCGGATCAGGCAGGCCGCTCGAATTGCGAAAACTCGATCCCTTCATGCCCAGTCTCTGCGCCTCACGATTCATCATCTGGGCGAAGTTCTCCTCGTCACCGGCAATGGCTTCGGCTAGCGCGACACAGGCGTCGTTGCCCGACTGGACAATCATTCCCTTCAGCAGATCCTCAACCCGGACCTCTGTGCCGACCTGGATGAACATTCGCGAACCGCCCGTTTTCCAGGCCTTCTGGGAGACCGGCACGGTCTGATCAAGCTTGATCGTACCCTGTCTGATCGCCGCAAAACTCAGATAGGCCGTCATCAGCTTGGTCAGTGACGCCGGCTCGAGGCGCTGGTCGGGCGCCTGTCCGGTCAGTTCCTGCCCGGAAGCCGACTCGACCAGCAGCCATGACTTGGCCGCCAGTACCGGCGGTGTCGGCAGTTGCTGAGCAGCGGCCAGAACGGGAAGGCAGAGGAGAACGAAAAGCAGGGATCGAAGCTTGAGCATGGCTGGATGTCTGGGCAAAGGGGCGATTATAGCAAGCCATCCCGGCCATACCCGTATGCGTTTTGTGACCAATCCAGTCAGGAGATTCCTCGCTTCCGTGATCTACTCCACAGCCCGTTACACCAAGCTGCCAGTACAGTAGTGACACTTTTCGGGATGTATACCCACGCGCAAGTGGTTACCGCTGGACTCTATTGTTGCCACCTTTCCGACCTATTTCGAACTCCCTTGATCTGCAAGGTGCGTTTGCACAACTGTCAAGACGAGGATTTGCCGGTCATCGCCTCGACGAGACCCTGCGCCAGCTCACCGCCACCACCAGCCAGATGCTCAACATCGAGCGTGTCAGTCTGTGGGGCTTGAGTTCGCAAGGCGAGAATCTCGAGTGCATCAATCTCTACGAGCTGTCTCGCGACCGGCATAGCAGCGGCCTGACACTGCGCGCGGCACGCTATCCGGAATATTTCCGGGCACTCGAGAAGGGCGACCCGATTGTTGCCGATGACGCGATGAAGCATCCGTCCACCCGTGAGTTCGGCAACGACTATCTGCTGATGAACGGCATCAGTGCCGTCATCAACTCGCCGATTCATGCCCAAGGAGAATTGCAGGGCGTGCTCTGCATCGAGCGCGTCGGACCGCACTCGGCCTGGACTTCGGTGCAGCGATTGTTTGCACATGCCGTCGCCAGTCTGGTCAGCCAGGCCCTGCTGCAAAATCAGCTGCTTTCGATCAAGGAAGAACTGCGCGACGCCAACAGCCTGCGACGCGCACTGTTCGAGAGTGCGCGTGACGCCATCCTGATCTCTGACGCCAACACCGGGCATATTCTCGAAGCCAACCCACAGGCGAAAAAAACTCTTCGGGCGACAGTTGCAAGCGCTTCTCGGCGTCCAGAGCAATGCAGTCCATGGCAGCGGCGACAGCCTGGACATTCGTGATCTGTGCAAGCAGTTGGCCAGGAGCAGCGGTGCGGAGTCGGTGCGCAGCGAAATGCTCGCTCACGATGGCAAGCGCATCCCCCTCGAAATCAGGAGCCAGGTGGTGCAGCTCGGGCAAGGCAGGAAGGTCGTGCAGGGGGTATTCCGCCCACTCGACAGTGACGACGCCTGATCAGCGCGCCACGAAGGTGGGCTTGTAACCCAGTGCCAGACGAATCCTCTCGGCAATCTTTTCGGCATCGACACGGCTGATATATGGACCCAGATGGACGCGGTGCATGCCGCCACCGGCGTTGATCTGGATTCCCTCGTTGAGCCAGTCCAGTTCACGCAACAGGTGGGCACGCAGACTCTCGGCGTTTTCGGCGCTGGCAAAGGCACCCAATTGCAGGAAAACGCCGCGTAGGCCCACGGACGCGGTGGCAGATGCCGCCGGCGTCACATCGACCAGCAGGGATGGCGCGGCCGCCTTGTCGGGGCCGAGCCTGGCCGCCAGCAGTTCAATCTCGTCGCGCTCCGCCGGGCCGGGAACCACTCGTGATGGGCGTGCTGGCGCCGGCATCACCTGCGCGTAGCTCATCGTCGTCGCGCCTGCCGGCAGAATCGACTCGACTTCGACCAGGGTGCTGCCGTTGTCCACGTACCCCAATCGGTAAGCGGCCGCATACGAGAGATCGATGACACGATCCGCATGGAACGGCCCCCGGTCGGTCACTCTCACGACCACCGACTTTCCATTGCTGACATTGGTTACCCGCGCGTACGAAGGAATTGCCAGTGTCGGGTGTGCGGCGGTCATCGAGAACATGTCGTAGGGTTCGCCGATCGACGTGGGTTGTCCATGAAACTTCTTGCCGTACCAGCTCGCCACACCGCGCTCCTGATGGGGTCTGAGACTGGCATGTGGCTCATAGGCCTTGCCGAGAACGACATACGGTCGGTTGGCGAAGCGATGCAGCGGTTCAAGGCGCGGCTGCGCGTCGGGAATCTCATCGAGATTGTCGGGAAACTCGTCCCCCGGGCCATCGTCCTTGTAATAGGCGCCCCCTCGCTTCTGCAGGACGTTCGCCTTCCTGACCATCTTCGCCGGTGCCTTGGCCGGCTCGGCCGTGCGCGCCCCTGCCTCGGCCGGACGCGATGGCTGACTACCACAGGCTGCGAGGAGCAATGGCAACAGGCACAGTGCCGCGGTGTACGGCAGTTGCCTGGCCAGTCCAGCCAGCCCAGCCAGCCCACACTCCGCTCGCCTCATTTTCGGACCAGCATCCGGTGCGTCTGGATGCTCATCAGGATGCCGATACCGATCGACAGGGTCACCAGCGCCGTTCCGCCATAACTCATGAACGGCAGTGGCACCCCGACCACCGGCAGAATGCCGCTGACCATGCCCATGTTGACGAACACATAGGTGAACAGGCTCAGCGTCACCGAGCCGGCCATGACGCGCGCGAATAGCGTCGAGGCATTGGCGGCGATCATCAGGCCACGCGCAACCAACAGAAAGTAGAGCAGCACCAGGATGCTGTTGCCGAGCAAACCGCGCTCTTCGGAGAATACGGCGAAGATGAAGTCGGTATGGCGCTCGGGGATGAATTCGAGGTGGGTCTGCGTACCTTCCAGCCAGCCTTTGCCGAATGTACCACCCGAGCCGATGGCAATGGTCGACTGGATGATGTGATAACCCGCCCCAAGCGGATCGCTGGTCGGATCGATCAGGGTCAGGATGCGTTTGCGCTGGTAATCATGCAACATCGTCCACACGAAAGGTGCCGCCGCCGCCGCCGTAGCGAACAGGCCAATGATCACCTGCCAGGGCAGACCGGCCAGGAAAATGACGTAGAAGCCGGCGGCACCGACGAGTATCGCCGTTCCGAGATCAGGCTGCTTGGCAATCAAGGCGAAAGGGATGAGCAGCAGCAGACAGGCAAAGAGATAATGGCGGAATCTGAGCACCGCTTCGTGCTTGTGAAAGTACCAGGCGAGCATCAGCGGCACGGCAATCTTCAGCACCTCGGAGGGCTGGATGCGGGTAAACCCGAGCGACAACCAGCGTCTGGCCCCATTCACCTTGACCCCGAAGAAAAATACGCAAATCAACAGGATCACGCCGAGCACGTAGAGCGGCACGCCGAAGCCCATCAGCTTCTGCGGTGGCAACTGCGCCACCAGCCACATCGCACAAAATCCCACCGCCATGTTCACGGTCTGCGCCAGCAGGCGGTTGCTGGCGTCGTAGGTGGCGCTGTAGACGGTTGCCAGGCCAGTGGCCATGATCAATGCGGTGATCAGCAGCAAGGGCCCGTCGAGGTGTTCGACCAGGCGCACCCAGACGCGGTGCAGCAACGGCGGCAACATCAGCTAGTCCTCCTCGACATCGTCTTCCCGTGCTGCCCCCTTGGGCAGCTTGCCGAGCAGATAGTAATCGAAAACCATGCGTGCGATCGGCGCCGCCGACTGGGCACCAAAACCACCGTTTTCCACCAGCACGGCCAGCGCGATCTTCGGCTGGTCTGCCGGCGCAAAAGCGATGAACAGCGCATGGTCACGCAACTCCTTCTTGACACTCGACGACCGGTACTCCGCTCCCTTGAGGCTGAAAACCTGCGCCGTGCCGGTCTTGCCTGCGGAGATATAGCCGGCACCGGCAAAAGCGCGCGCGGCAGTGCCCGCAGTGTTGACGCCGATCATCGCCTTCTTGATGGTGTCGACATTCTGCCGCTTCCACGGCAGAATGCGCAGCGGCTCCGGCTCGATCATCGTCTGCTCGCCACTTCGGCTGTCGGTAATGTACTTCACGAGGTGCGGCCGGAACATCACCCCATTGTTGGCAATGGTGGCCGTCGCCTGCGCCAGCTGGATCGGAGTGTAGGCATTGTAACCCTGACCGATGCCGATCGAAATCGTTTCACCGGCAAACCACTTCTGCTGCTCCGGTCGCTTGAAACGACGCTTCTTCCACTCCGGCGACGGCAGCACACCTTCCGATTCCCCCTCGATGTCTACGCCGGTGCGTTGACCGAAACCCAGCTGCCCCATGAAGCGCGCGATGCTGTCGATGCCCATGTCGTTGGCGAGCATGTAGTAGTAGGTATCACAGGACTGGACGATCGACTTGTACATATCGACGCTGCCGTGCCCCCCCTTCTTGTCATCGCGAAACTGGTGCCCGCCGAAGTTGAAAACACCGGGATCGAAAATCGTCTGTCCGGGCGTGCGCTTGCCGGTTTCCAGCGCCGCCATTGCCATGAACGGCTTGAAGGTCGAACCCGGTGGATAGGCGCCGTTCAGCGCGCGGTTGAGCATCGGTTTGTCTGGCGAGTTGTTGAGCAATTCCCAGTCATCGTTGCGAATGCCATCGACAAAGAGATTCGGGTCGAAGGAAGGGGTGGACACCAGCGCGAGGATGCCTCCGCTCGATGGCTCGATCGCCACCAGCGCGCCACGGCGGTCGCCAAAAGCCTGTTCGGCCATTTCCTGCAACTTGACGTCGAGCGTCAGCGTCAGGTTGTTGCCCTGTACCGGCGCCGTCCGCGACAGGCTGCGAATGGCCCGGCCGCCCGCATCGATTTCGACCTGCTCATAGCCGGTTTCTCCATGCAACTGATATTCGTATTTCTGTTCCAGTCCGGTCTTGCCGATATGGTCGGTGCCTTTGTAGTTGGCGGTCTGTTCGTTTTCCTCGATGATCTCCAGGTCACGCTTGTTGATGCGATTGATGTAGCCGATGGCGTGCGCAGCGACCGGACCCAGCGGATACTGGCGGAACAGGCGCGCCTTGACCTCGACACCGGGAAAGAGATAACGGTTGGCCGCGAAACGGGCGACTTCTTCCTCGCTCAGGCGAGTACGAATCGGCAGGCTTTCAAAGTTCCTGCTCTCTTCGAGCAACCTGCGAAAACGCTTGCGGTCCTTGGGCAGGACCTCGATCACCTTGCCCAGACCTTCGATTGTCGCTTCGAGGTCCGCGACCTTCGACGGCGTAATCTCCAGCGTGAACGCCGAGTAATTGCGGGCCAGGACCGTGCCATTGCGATCGACGATGACGCCCCGGTTGGGAACGATCGGCACCAGGGAAATCCGGTTGTCCTCGGCGCGGGTGGTGTAGTAAGCGTGCTGAAACACCTGCAAATGGACAAAGCGCACAATCAGGACAATGAAAGCCGCCAGCACCGCGACCCCGGAAAGAGCGATCCGGAAGCGAAAGCGATACAGCTCGCGATCGGTGGCATTCAACGGTAACTGAGCAGCCAGCAAGGTGAAACCCTCAGCGATGACGTCGGACTCATGAGCGCTGCGCATCGGGGAACACAGCGCCGGCAGCACAGCACGGGCTCAGAGCGGCCGGTTGGCATCACGGTCTACGGGTTGGTGCTGCGGCAGCAGCAGGATGAAGGTCAGCAAGGGCCACAACAACGTACCGAAAATGGGTCCGAGGAAATAGCTGATGCCTGGTGAATCGGCGCCGGCGAGCAGGCGCACGCTGAACTGCACCAACTGGACCAGCAAGAGCAGCGGCAGTACCTGCAAGGCTTGCAGCCCGAGCGGAAACCACAGGATCCGGCGCGACAGCGAGGATCCGCAGTAAGCCGCCAGGACATAGGCCAGCGCGTGCTGTCCGAGCAGACTGGCATCGGCAACGTCCATGGCCACGCCGAAAACGAAGGCCAAGCCCATGCCGACGCGGCGTGGCTCGCGAATACTCCAGAAAACGATCAACAAAGCCAGCCAGTCGGGCACGCCGCGCCAGACGGTGGTCGGCAGGAAGTTCAGCAGCAGCGCTGCCAGCAAACTGAAACCGATGAACCACGGGCGTACCGGCAAGAGAATGCGTGATGAGGAGTAGCTGCTGGTCTGCATCGGGTTCAGTCCTTTTTCAGGCGTTTCTTCTTTGCCTGTCCGGATCGCACCGGCGATTTGGCTTCCCGACCGGCAGCCTCCCTGACGAGTTGCTCCGGCAAGACCACCGCCGGACGCGGGTCGAGGATCATCACTTCGCTGAAATTCTCGACGCCGGCCAAGGGCATGCAGAAGATTCTGGCAAATGAGTATGAGGTGTCGCGTTCGATGTGCACCACCCTGGCGACCGGGAAGCCCGGTAGAAAGATGCCGTCCAGTCCCGAGGTGACCAGCACGTCGCCATCCTGAACGTCGGCGTTGGCCGGCAGAAAACGCAGTTCGAGCTGGCCGTTGCCGAGACCGAAAACCACCGAGCGCAAGCCGGTGCGAACGATCTGTACAGGCACTGCCTGTTCCTTGTCGGTAATCAGCGTCACTTCGGCGACGAAGGGAAACACTCTGGTCACCTGACCGACGATGCCCGCATCATCGATCACCGGCTGCCCGGCAAGCACCTTGTCCTGCTGCCCCTTGTCGATGACGATACGCCGCGAATAGGGATCGCGCGCCGAATAGAGAATCTGTGCCAGTTGACCGCTCGCCTGCTGCCGCTCCTTGACGCCGAGGAGTTTGCGCAGACGCACGTTCTCGATTTCCAGGTGCTGGGTACGCAGCAGCGTCGCCACGTTGTCAAGGCGAGCACGTTTCAACTGGGCATTTTCATCCTGCAAACGCGACACGCTCACGAAATAATTCCCGGCGTTATCGAGAAACTTCGCCGGCAGCTGAGCCAGATGTTGCACCGGATGGGTGAACATGGACAGCGCCTGCCGCAGCACCTCCAGCGTTTGCAGGCGCGCGTCGGCCACCAGGAGTGCAACCGACAGCGCAACGTAGAACGACAGCAGCGCCACGGGTGCCGGCCCGCGTTTGAAAAACGGTGGCGGCTGGTGGTCCATCAATCAGGCCTGGAGTTGACAAGGTGCGGCGATCACAGCACGCACCGCGGCGCGTCAATCGGAAGCGAAAATGCTCCCGAGATTATCCATCTTTTCGAGCGCCATGCCACAACCTCGGGCAACGCAGGTCAAAGGCTCCTCGGCAACGATCACCGGCAGACCGGTCTCCTCCATCAGCAGGCGATCGATGTCGCGCAGCAAGGCACCACCACCGGTGAGTACCATGCCTTTGTCGGCAATGTCGGCGCCAAGTTCTGGGGGGGTCTTTTCAAGCGCCGACTTGACCGCCGAAACGACGCTGTTCAACGGCTCGGTCAGTGCTTCGAGAATTTCGTTCGAGGAAATGGTGAACTTGCGCGGAATCCCTTCGGCCTTGTTGATTCCTGAAACCTCCATCTCGCGCACCTCGGCGCCAGGAAACGCCGAACCGATATTTTTCTTGATGTTCTCGGCGGTGTTCTCGCCGATCAGCATGCCGTAGTTGCGGCTGATGTAGTTCATGATCGCCTCGTCGAGCTTGTCGCCGCCGACGCGTACCGAACCCGCATAGACCATGCCGCCGAGCGAAATGACGCCGACTTCGGTGGTCCCGCCGCCAATATCGACGACCATCGAACCCGTCGGCTCGGACACCGGCAGACCAGCGCCGATCGCCGCCGCCATCGGCTCCTCGATCAGAAAAACCTGACTCGCACCGGCTCCGATCGCCGACTCACGAATCGCGCGGCGTTCGACCTGTGTCGAACCCGAAGGCACACAGATGATGATCCGCGGCGACGGCGACAATAACCGCGAGTCGTGCACTTTCTTGATGAACTGCTTGAGCATCTGCTCGGTGACCGTGAAATCGGCGATCACGCCATCCTTCATCGGCCGGATCACCGTGATCGCGCCAGGTGCCTTGCCAAGCATTTCCTTGGCTGACTTGCCGACCGCCTGAATCGTTTTCTTCGAGTTCGGCCCACCCTGCGTACGAATGGCGACCACCGACGGCTCGTCGAGAACGATTCCCTTCGATCGCACATAGATCAGCGTGTTGGCCGTGCCTAGGTCGATCGCGAGATCATTGGAAAAATAACTGCGCAGAAAACTGAACATGCTTGCGAAATCCGTGATGGCCCGCAGTGAGGGCTGCGGTTGGAAAAACTTTTATGATACCTTATATGGCCTCCTCATTTAACAACCTTGGTGATTTCCTGCCCATGTCGCTTACCCTAGAACAGGTCCGTCGCGTTGCCCACCTCGCCCGAATCGAAATCAGTGATGTCGAAGCGCGTAGCACGCTCGGCCAACTGAACGAGATTTTTGGCTTGATCGAAGAGATGCAGGCGGTTGATACACAAGGCATCGAACCCATGGCGCATGCCCAGGATGTGGCACAGCGCCTGCGTGCCGATGTAGTGAGCGAGTCCGACCAGCTCGCTCAGCGTGCCGCTTTCCAGGCCATCGCACCGGAAACCGAGGCCGGACTCTACCTTGTGCCAAAGGTCATCGAATGATAGAGCACAGCCTCCAGGCGATGGCGGCCGCCCTGGCGAACAAGGAGATTTCGAGCGTCGAACTGACCCAGCTCTACCTCGAACGCATTGCCCGCCACAACTCGCAACTCAACGCTTACATCACCGTCGATCCGGCCCGCAGTCTTGCCCAGGCAGACGCCGCCGACGCGCGCCTGGCCAGGGGCGAAGGCGGTCCGCTGACCGGCATCCCGATCGCGCACAAGGACATCTTCTGCGCCAGTGGCTGGCTGACCACCTGTGGGTCGAAGATGCTGAGCAATTTCGTCAGCCCCTACGATGCCGCAGTAATTGCCCGCTTCCATGCCGCAGGTGCGGTGATGCTTGGCAAGACCAACATGGACGAGTTCGCGATGGGTTCGTCGAACGAAACGTCCTTCTACGGGCCGGTACACAACCCCTGGGACGACAGCCGCGTTCCCGGTGGTTCTTCCGGCGGATCGGCCGCTTCGGTCGCCGCGCGCCTGGCACCGGCAGCCACCGGCACCGACACCGGCGGATCGATTCGCCAACCGGCGGCATTGTGCAACCTGACCGGGATGAAGCCCACGTATGGCGTCATCTCGCGTTACGGCATGATCGCCTTCGCGTCTTCACTCGATCAGGCCGGACCCCTTGGCCGCTCGGCAGCCGACTGTGCCATCCTGCTCAACGCCATGGCCGGCTTCGACGAACGCGATTCGACGAGTCTCGACCGCCCAGCTGAAGATTTCAGCCGCGAGATCAATGCCACGAGCACCGCAAAGCCATTGGCCGGATTGAAAATCGGCCTGCCGGAAGAGTTTTTTGCCGGCGGCTGCAGTCCCGAAGTGATGCAACTGGTCGAGGCGGCAATCGGCGAGTACCGCCAGCTCGGTGCCGAAACCGTTTCCATCCGCCTGCCGAGCATGGGCCTTTCGGTGGCCGCCTACTACGTGATCGCACCAGCGGAAGCGAGTTCGAACCTGGCGCGCTTTGACGGCGTTCGCTACGGCTATCGAGCACCGGACTATCAGGACCTCAACGATATGTACTGCAAGAGTCGTGCGCAGGGCTTCGGTGACGAGGTCAAGCGACGCATCCTGATCGGCACCTACGTCCTGTCGCACGGCTACTACGACGCGTACTACCTGCAGGCGCAACGCATCCGTCGCCTGATCGCCAATGACTTCGCCAGTGCCTTCCAGAAATGCGACGTGATCATCGGGCCGACCAGTCCGAGCACCGCTTTCCAGCTCGGCGAAAAAGCGGCCGATCCGGTGCAGATGTACCTGTCGGATATCTATACGATCGCCGTCAACCTCGCCGGCCTGCCCGGAATTTCAATCCCCTGCGGGTTTGCCGGCGGCTTGCCGGCCGGCCTGCAACTGATTGGTGACTATTTCACCGAGGCCCGGCTGCTCAACATCGCCCACCGCTACCAGCAGGCAAACGCCTGGCACCTGCAGCGGCCAGGCGGATTCGACTGAGAAGCGGCAGCCGGCAAATACCGTCGGAGCGCCCTCCTCCGGCCAGCGCCGGCAGGCCTTTCGCCGACGGTTCTTGAAGAGAGAGTAAGCAGTGATGAAACAGTGGGAAGTCGTCATCGGCATCGAAACGCACGCGCAGTTGTCTACCCAGGCCAAGATCTTCTCGGGCAGTTCGACTGCCTTTGGCGCCGCCCCCAACGTCCAGGCGAACGCCGTTGACATCGCCCTGCCTGGCGTCCTGCCGGTGCTGAACAGGGGCGCCGTGATCTGCGCGATCCGCTTTGGCCTCGCGGTCGACGCGAAGATTGCCCCCCGATCGGTCTTTGCACGCAAGAACTACTTCTACCCGGATCTCCCCAAGGGGTATCAGATCAGCCAGTACGAATTGCCAGTGGTGCTGGGCGGCAAGTTGGCCATACCGGTCGGAGAAAGCGAAAAGGTCGTTTCCCTGACCCGCGCTCACCTCGAAGAGGATGCTGGCAAATCGCTGCATGAAGGCTTGGGGCAGCATTTCCGGGGCCGCTCGGGAATCGACCTCAACCGTGCCGGTACTCCCTTGCTGGAAATCGTCAGCGAACCCGACATGCGTTCTTCCGCCGAAGCGGTCGCCTATGCCCGGACCTTGCACGCGCTGGTGCGCTGGATCGGCATCTGTGATGGCAACATGCAGGAGGGATCCTTTCGTTGTGATGCCAACGTCTCGGTGCGCCCCGTCGGCCAGCCGCACTTCGGTACTCGCCGGGAAATCAAGAATCTGAACTCTTTCCGCTTCATGCAGCAGGCCATCGACTACGAGGTGCAGTGGCAGATTGCCACCCTTGAGGATGGTGGCAGCATCGAGCAGGCGACGGTCCTATTCGATCCGGAAAGCGGTGAAACGCGCGCCATGCGTTCGAAGGAAGATGCTCACGATTACCGATACTTCCCCGATCCGGATCTGCTGCCGCTGCTCATCGATCAGCAGTGGATCGAGCAGATTCGTTCGCAACTACCCGAGTTGCCGACCGCCAAACGCGAACGCCTGATTGCCGACTACGGGCTTTCCGCGTATGACGCCAAGGTTCTCACCAGTTCGCTGGAACTGGTCGGCTACTACGAAGCCGCCGTCGCCACGGCCGGCAAGGCAAACGCCAAGACCTGCGCCAACTGGGTCATGGTCGACCTGACCGCCCGCCTCAACAAGGAAGACCGAGAAATCAGCGAATCGCCGGTCTCGGCAGAACAACTCGGCGGCCTGCTCGCCCGCATTGGCGACGGCACGATCTCGACCAATATCGCCAGGAAGGTTTTCGATGCCCTGTGGAGCGGCGAGGGCAGTTCGGCTGACGAGATCATCGCCAGGCAGGACCTGCAGCAGATCAGTGACAGCGGCTCCCTGGAAACGCTGCTCGATGAACTGCTCGCCGCCAACCCGGCGATGGTTGCCGAGTTCCGGGCCGGCAAGGAAAAGGCCTTCAACGCACTGGTCGGTCAGGCCATGAAAGCGACGCGCGGCAAGGCCAACCCACAGCGCGTCAGCGACCTGCTGCGCAAGAAACTCGGCTAACGGTCATTACATGGCTTAATGTGAAAGTCGCGTATGCGACTCACGAATCTCCCCTCCCCCCTCGCGGGGGAGGGGTCGGGGGGAGAGGGAAACGGTCATGACTTTCATGATCGGGGGTGCCTGGAAAAGTCATGACCGTTAGGGCCGCGCTGGTGGCCGCTTTGAAATCTCAACGAAGCGGCGCCGGTCCTCGTCGTACTTCAGCCGGATCGCCTCCAGATCCCTGTTCTTGGACTCGATGACCGACTCCTGCGCCCTGATCTCGTGATCGGCGTCGCGCAGACCCTTGGCCACGTCTACCGGCAACTGTCGGTTTCTGTAGAACTCCGCTTCATCCTCGAATTTCTTGCGCAGCCTGCGGATCTCCGCGATTCGATCCTGCGCAGCCTGAATCGCCGCAGTAAGGTCCCGCTCGGCGCGGCTACGCATGATTTCGATATCTTTTTCGCTGCCATAGGTATTGAGCAAGGCCTGATCCTTGCGCCGCTGTTCGTTGAGCACCCGTTCCTGCTCGCTACGCCGTTTTTCCTCGGCGGCGCGCTGGGCTCGCTGCTCGGCGGTCAGTGGCGCCTCGACAGTCCGTTCTCGGCCGGAAGTACCCAACTCGCGATAGGCACGTCCATAACAGGCCGGAGGCAAAACGTCGCCACATACCTGCTTGCCCTGCGCATCCGTGCAACAGAAAATCGAAGCGGCTGCGAAGCTCGCGTCTCCGCCGGTCACCACCAACAGCAGGAGGGCGCAACTAGCCGCTGTGGGCAAGAAGGCCATAGGTCTGCCGATAATGAGCTACCGCTGTCTCGTTCTGCCTGAAATCCGGATGCTGTTGGAGAAAGCTCATCAGATCATCGAGGTTGGCGACGGCCAGCACCGGAATGGCGTAGTCCCGCTCGACTTCCTGTACCGCCGACAACTCACCGCTGCCGCGCTCCATGCGATCCAGAGCGATGACCACGCCGCAGGGCGAAGCACCGGCGGCACGAATCAGCTCCACCGACTCACGAACCGAAGTACCGGCGGTGATCACGTCGTCGATGATCAACACGCGACCGGCCAGTGGCGCACCAACGATGCTGCCGCCTTCTCCGTGATCCTTGGCCTCCTTGCGATTGAACGAGAATGGCAGGTTGTGCCCTGCCCTTGCCAGGGCAACGGCGACCACGGCCACCAGCGGGATGCCCTTGTACGCCGGGCCGAACAGACCGTCGACGGCGATCCCACTGGCGGTGATCGCCTTGGCGTAGAATTCCGCCAGCCGCCCCAGCGCCGCACCGTTGTTGAACAGGCCAGCGTTGAAAAAGTAGGGCGAAAGCCGTCCCGCCTTGGTCGTGAAACTACCAAAACGCAGCACCTCCTGAGCAACGGCAAACTCGATGAATTCCTGACGAAAGCCCATAAAATATTTTCGCGATGAAAGCCGTTTCCGGCATCGGTCCTCTATGTTACGCATCATTACGTTGAATCTCAACGGTATTCGTTCGGCATGGCGCAAGGGGCTTCTGCCCTGGGCCGGCGCCCAGCATGCGGATATCCTCTGTGTGCAGGAAATCAAGGCGCATGCTGCGGACCTCGATGAAGAAATGCGAGCGCCCGAGGGTTTCCATGCCTACTACCGCTACGCCGAGAAAAAAAGGCTACAGCGGCGTCGGTCTGTGGTGCCGCCACAGACCGGAGCGGGTATTCGACGTGCTGGGAAGTGAGGAGTTTGACCGCGAAGGGCGCTATCTGCGCGCGGATTTCGGAAATCTTTCGATCATCTCGCTGTATCAGCCCTCAGGTTCCAGCTCCGAGCAACGGCAGGAGGCCAAATTCCGCTTCATGGCCCTGATCTATCCGCATCTCGTCGAACTTGCGTCGAGCGGGCGCGACATCATTATCGGTGGCGACTGGAACATCGCCCATCAGGAAATCGACCTCCGGAACTGGCGTGGCAACCGCAGGAACTCGGGATTTCTGCCCGAGGAGCGTGCCTGGGTGAGCCGACTGCTCGACGAAGGCGGCTGGTGCGATGTATACCGCAGCCTGCATCCCGACAGCACTGGCGAGTCTTACACCTGGTGGTCGAATCGTGGCCAGGCCTGGGCAAAGAACGTCGGCTGGCGGCTCGACTATCAACTGGCGACGGCCGCCATCACCAGCAAGGCGCGCAGCGCAGCCGTCTACAAGGAACAGCGGTTCAGCGACCACGCGCCATTGACCATCGATTACGACTATTCACTGTAGGCCGATTGACGAGAATGAGTTCGCGTCTGCCCGGAACGGAGGCCCTGGCACAGCGCAACGGCTTTTATGCATTGCTCTCCGCGCCCGATTTCTATAATCTGAGAACCTCGTTGAGGTTTGCCCCTGCACCCTCGCTATTCCTGCCATCATCTTCCCCTGTGAGGTTCATCATGTCCGAAGTTACCGATCTTTCCTCCGCCAGCAAACAAAAACTCGTCTCCGACATGAAGGTCGTCGTCGCCGACGCAGAAGAAATCCTGCGTGCCACGGCTGGCGTTGCCGGCGACAAAATGGGCGATCTGCGCGAGCGCATCGGCGAGCGGCTGCGCGATGCCAAGCTCCGCCTGGCAGATGCCGAAGCGGCACTGGTCGACCGCACCAAGGCCGCGGCACGTGCCACCGACGACTTCGTACACGAAAATCCCTGGCGTGCCGTCGGCGTTGCCGCAGCTGTCGGTCTGCTGCTCGGGGTGATCATCGGTCGTCGATAATCGGTCGCGACCGTCTGACAGCCATGAGCGAGACACCGGGCGGCGCAAGCGGCGGCCTGCTGGCAGCCACCAGGAACAGCGCCGCCACACTGCTGGCCATCGGGCGCACGCGACTCGAACTCCTTGGCAATGACCTCAAGGAAGAAAAGCTGCGTGCCGTCCGTATCCTGCTCCTGTCGCAAGTACTGGCGTTTTCTCTGATGGTCGGCACGATCCTGGCGATCACCTTGCTGGTCGTCGTGTTCTGGGACAACCGGGTGCTCCTGCTGAGCGCTTTCACCGTCATTTCGCTGACCAGCGGAGGTATTGCCTACGCGGCTCTGCGACGTGCACTGCGTACCAGCCATCAACCCCTCGCGGCCAGCGTTGCCGAGCTTGCAGAAGACCTTCGCCAGATGAAAGGCGCCGCCAGCAATGAACCAAGAGCTGATTGACCTTGCCATCGAGCGCGGCAGACTGATCGAACGTATCAGCAACCAGCGCCGGCTCCTTGGCCAGCAACTGCAACCGCTGGGCGCAGGCCTCGCGACTGCCGACCGTGCCATTGCCAGCGTTCGTCAGGGCAGTGATTACGTCAAACAACACCCGGAAATGGTCGCCATCGGCGTCGCTGTGCTGGTCGTGCTGCAACCGCGCCGCGTCTGGCGATGGAGCCAGCGAGTTTTTTTCGTTTGGCGCACCTGGCGCATGCTGCGCAAACAGATCGGGATCCCGGCCTGATCATCCCTTGCCGCGCAAGCCGAGTCAGAGAATCACATCCCTCGCCTCCTCGGCAATCTGCAGAGCCTCCCGGTCACTCCCAGATACCCAGCTCGACCAGTTGCCGGGTCGCCGCTGCCGCCCAACCCTGATTCGCCAGCGGGCTCGCGGGACTCGGATGCAGCACGCGAGCGGTTCTGACCTGCGTCCCGGCGAGCGCTTCGGCTGCCCGCGTTTCGGCGAAAGCGCCGACGCCAACCACCCATTCGGGCTGCAAGACAGAGACCAGCGTCTTCAGGTGCGCATCGCAAGCCACCCGCAGCGCTGCCGCTGCAGCTGCCGGCAGCCTGTCGGGGGTCAGGTTGCGAGCTTGATCGAAAAAGGCCAGCGGGCAATAGTTGGCGACGAAATGCTCAGCAAAAAACGCGTCGGCAGAACCGAAGCGCTCGCGGAACAATCCCCACAGACGCCGCCCACTGACCTCGGAGCGTGCGCAGGCAAAGCCTTCGATCGGTCGCCGGGGATTTTCGACAGCCGGTTTCAGCACTGCGGCCTCGATCCCCAACCAGTCGCGCACCGCTGCGACTTCACCGAAAGGCACGCCGCATTGCACCATCCCGAAGGGACCCGGGTTCATTCCCAGAAAGACCACCCGCCGAGTGCTTGCTCCATAGCGACGCAGGTACAACTCGTGCGCTGACCAGGCATAACTCAGCGGATTGTAGACGTGGCTGACCGGCGGCGAGAAGGTGAGCGTCGAGACGCTGGCCGACAACTGCCGGGCGGCAGCGATCAGCGTGGCGGCGACGGGCGAATCTCGTTCCATGGCGCAACCTTCAGCAACAGCAACATGCCCGGAGCGGCAAGCAGAAAACACAGGATGAAGAAGCTGACCCAGCCCAGCGACTCGACCAGCGCGCCTGCCGTCGCGTTGATGAAGGTCCGGGGAACGGCGGCCAGGCTGGTAAACAGCGCAAACTGGGTGGCCGTGAAAGCCGGATTGGTGGCACGCGCGATGAAGGCGACGAAAGCGGCAGTACCCAGGCCGACGCCCAGGCACTCGGCAGCAATCACGGTGGCCAGAGCGGCCCGGTCAAGTGCATCGACAGGCGCCTGCACGCCACGCCACGCCAGCCAGGCGAAGCCGAGAATGGTCACCATCTGAACCAGGCCGAATAACCACAGCGCGCGGTTGATCCCCAGACGCACCATCCACAAGCCACCCAGCAGGCCGCCGAATACCGCCGGCCAGAGTCCGGCATGCTTGGCAATCACGCCGACATCGGTCTTGCTGAAGCCCAGATCCAGATAAAACGGCGTCGCCAGGGCGGTCGCCAGCGAATCGCCGAGCTTGTAGAGAAAAATGAAGCCGAGCACCAGCAGCGCACCCCGCCAGCCCTGACGGCCGATGAACTCGTGAAACGGCTCGACCACTGCCTGGCGCAAGGTCTTCGGCGCCCCGAGCATGGGCGGTTCGCCGACCAGCAGCACCATCACCATTCCCGGTAACATGAAAGCTGCAGTAATCCCGAAAACCTGCGCCCAGGGCAGCAGGTCGGCGAGGATCAGCGACAGCGATCCCGGCACCAGCCCGGCAATCCGGTAGGCATTGACATGCACCGAATTGCCCAGACCGAGTTCCTGATCGCTGAGGATTTCGCGGCGAAACGCATCGAGCGCGACATCCTGCGTCGCCGACAGGAAAGCCAGCGTCACCGACAACCAGATCACCGGTGTCAGATTGCTCGACGGCGAGAATCCTCCGAGCAGACCAATCGACAGTAGCAGGCCGAGCTGCGAGAACAGCATCCAGCCACGCCGGCGACCCAGGGGCAGGCGATAACGATCCAGCAGCGGCGCCCAGATGAATTTCCATGTGTAGGGAAACTGGATCAGCGCGAACAGGCCGATGGTTCTGAGATCCACTCCTTCGCTGCGCAACCACGCCGGCAGCAGATTGAGCAGCAGGTACAGTGGCAAACCCGAGCTGAAGCCGGTAAACACGCAGATCAGCATCCGCCTGGTCAGCAGCAGGCGTAGCCAGCCAGGCATCAGGATCTTCGTCCGAGGCGATAGAAGGCGAGACTGCCGTTGAGATTGGGATCTTCGCAGACCTCGCGTCCGGCTTCGTCGAAAGCCAGACGTTCGCGAATCTCGATGTCGAGCCGGCGACACAGATCCTCGAAGTCAACAATTGTGAAAAAGCGCACATTCGGGGTGTCGAACCAGTCATAGGGCAGGTCTTCGGAAACCGGCATGTGCCCTTCGCTGATCGCTGCTCGGTTGGCACGGTAGGCGAAATTGGGGAAGCTGACCACCGCCTCTGCAGCGACGCGCAGCATCTCGGTGAGGATGCGCTCGGTGGCACGCATCGTCTGCAGCGCCTGAGAAATGATCACATGCTCGAAGGATCTGTCCTCAAAACCGGAAAGTCCGCACTCGATATCCATCTGGATCACATCCACCCCGTTGCGGATACATCCGAGGATGCTTTCATGGTCGATTTCGACGCCGTAGCCACTGACATCCCGCGTTTCGTTCAGGTAACGCAGCAATCTGCCGTCACCGCAACCCAGGTCGAGAACGTGCTCGCCAGGCGGAATCCAGTTGGCGATCACCGCAAAGTCGAAGCGCTCCCGCTGCTCGGCCCGGACTCTCCGCTCATGCTCGGTCATACGGCGATGTTCTCCAGATAGGCACGTAGCAGCGCGTGATAGTGGGGATCGTCGAGCAGGAACGAGTCATGCCCGGCACCGCAGTCGATCTCCGCGTACACGACGCGCCGGCGATTGTGCAGCAGCGCAAAGACGATCTCACGCGAACGCGCCGGTGCGAAACGCCAGTCGGTCGAAAAACTGGCGACAAAGAAGCTGGCCTTGGCACGCGCCAGCGCAGCGGGCAGATTGCCCTCGTAGTCATAGGCGGGATCGAAGTAGTCGAGTGCCTTGGTCATCATCAGATAGGTATTGGCGTCGAAGAAAGCGGCAAACTTGTTGCCTGATAACGCAAATAGGACTCGATCTCGAAATCGACCTCGTAACTGAACTTGTGCTCGCCATGGCGCAACTGACGACCGAATTTCTCGGCCATCTGCGTATCCGACAGATAGGTGATGTGACCGACCATTCTCGCCAGCCGCAAGCCCCTGGTCGGGATGACCCCATGATCAGCGTAGTAGCCCCCATGAAAATCCGGATCGGAAATGATCGCCTGTCGCGCCACCTCGTTGAAGGCGATGTTCTGTGCCGACAGCTTGGGCGCCGAAGCGATCACCATGGCGTGCCGGATTCGCTCCGGGAATTGCAGTGACCACTCGAGCGCCTGCATGCCACCGAGGCTGCCGCCAATCACCGCAGCCCATGTGCGCACGCCCAGATGGTCGGCCAGACGGGCCTGTGCCGCGACCCAGTCCTCGACCGTCACCAGTGGAAAATCAGCACCGTAGCGCTTGCCGCTCTCCGGATTGATCGACAATGGCCCGGTAGACCCGTAGCAGCCACCGAGGTTGTTGACCCCGACCACGAAGAATTTTCTGGTGTCGAGCGGCTTGCCCGGACCGACGAGGTTATCCCACCAACCGACGTTTTCCGGATCGTCAGCATAGTGGCCGGCGACATGGTGACTACCGGAAAGGGCATGGCAGACCAGCACGGCGTTGGTGTGTTCGGCGTTGAGCGTACCGTAGGTTTCGAAAACCAGTTCGAAACCCGGCAACTCGGCACCGCTCTGCAGCCGCAGCGGCTCGTTGAATTGCGCTCGCCGAGGCGCAACGACTCCGACTGAATTCTCAGGTGACATCGTGATCGGTTCGGTGGCAGGAAAAAAATGAATTCAGACGCAACTGTTGAGTTTCTCCAGTTGCTCGCGAATCTTCGCCGGTTCCTCATGGCGCAACAGGCGGCGAACGATGGGCGCCAGTTCGGCGCAGTTGCTCTGCATGATCTTCTGCTTGACCGAGAGGATCTGTGCCGGATGCATCGAGAACTGGCGCAGCCCCATCCCCAGCAGCAGCCGCGTCAGGGTCGGGTCACCGGCGAGTTCGCCGCAGATCGAAACCGGGATATAGACCTTTTCGGCGCTCGCGATGGTGTGCGCCAGCAGCATCAACACTGCCGGATGCAGGGGATCATAGAGCGGTGCGACCTCTTCATCGCTGCGATCGATGGCCAGTGTGTACTGGATCAGATCGTTGGTACCAATCGACAGAAAATGCATGCGCCGCAGGAACAGGCCGACGGCCAGCGCGGCGGCCGGGATCTCGATCATCGCTCCCACCTGGATCGCTTCATCGAAGGGAACGCGTTCGCCGCGCAGGCTCGACTTGGCCCGCTCTACTGCTGCCAGCGTCTGATCGATTTCGTGCGCCTGCGAAAGCATCGGGATCAGGAGCTTGATCTTGCCGTACTTCGAAGCGCGCAGGATGGCTCGCAACTGCGTCTGGAACATCTTCGGCTCGGCCAGCGACAGGCGGATGGCACGTAGCCCGAGCGCCGGGTTGCTTTGCAGGCGCTCGCCCTGCATCTTTTCCGGATGGAGATCCTTGTCGGAGCCGAGATCGAAGGTGCGGATGGTGACCGGCCGGCCGCCCATGCCCTTGACGACCGTACGATAGGCCTCGAACTGTTCGTCCTCGGTCGGCATGTCGCCGCGATCGAGGAATATGAACTCGGTGCGAAACAGGCCAATCCCTTCGGCACCGCCATCAAGCGCTGCAGCGACGTCGCCCGGCAGTTCGATGTTGGCCTGAAGATCGATATCGACGCCGTCGAGGGTCACCGACTTCGCTGTCCTGAGACGTCTGAGCTTGATCCTTTCAAGCTCGATCTGACTCTTTCTGAGCCGGTACTCTTCGAGGATGCGCGGATCGGGGTTGACGATCAGGACGCCACGCGTGCCATCGACAATCAACACCTCATCGTCGTGAATCAGTTGCCGGGCGTTATGCAGGCCAAGCACCGCCGGAATGCGCAGGCTGCGCGCGAGAATCGCGGTGTGCGAAGTCGAGCCGCCGACATCGGTGACAAAGGCAGCGAAATGATGTTCCTTGTAGGAAATCACGTCGGCTGGCGAGAGATCGTGCGCGACGACGATCAGATTCTCTTCCTTGATGCCCTTGCCGGTTCTCAGGGACATCCGGCCTGGCTGACCGACCAGTTCCTTGACCACCCGCTCGACGACCTGGCGTATGTCGTAGCTGCGCTCGCGCAGGTACTGATCGTCAATACTCTCGAACTGGGCGACCAGGAGTTCCATCTGCTGCACCAGCGCCCATTCGGCATTGCAGCGACGCTCGCGGATCAGTTGTTTGGGAACTTCCGCCAGTTCGGGATCGGAAAGGATCATCGAATGCAGGTCGATGAAAGCGCCGAACTCGGTCGAGGTATGCTGCATGCGTCCCTTCAGTGCCGCAAACTCCTCACGCACGCGCAGCAGCGCGGCCTCGAAGCGGGCCACCTCCTTGTCCACCAGGCGTGGCGCGATGAACAGATGCGAGACCTCGAGTGTCGCGTGCGACATCAGATGCGCCTGTCCAATCGCGATGCCACCGGAGACCGCCAGGCCATGCAGGGTAAAACTCATGATGCACTCACTCCGCCTCGCCGAACCTTTCCGCGATCAATCCGAGGATCGCCTCGTTCGCTGCCTGTTCGTCCGCACCGTCGGTCTCGACGACCACTGTCGAACCCTTGCCGGCAGCCAGCATCATCACGCCCATGATGCTCTTGGCGTTGATGCGGCGCGCCCCCTTCTCCATCCAGACGTCGCTGGCGAAGCGGCTGGCAAGTTGCGTCAGCTTGGCCGAAGCACGGGCATGCAGGCCCAGCTTGTTAATGATTGCAGTTTCAGCACGTACCATCAAAAACTCCTGTGATTCTAGGCAGGCGGCGGCAGCTTTACGACGCCATCATGGGCACCGCTGATCGCCTTCTGCAACATGGTTTCCATCCCTTTCTCGCGATAGGTCAGAGCGCGCAGCAGCATCGGCAGACTGAGGCCGGCAATGCCTTCGACACGGCCCGGCTCGAGCAGCTTGAGCGCCAGGTTGCCGGGTGTCGCACCGAAAACGTCGGTCATCACCAGGACCCCTTCGCCATGGTCGACTTCTTTCAGCAGCAGGCGCGCCAGCGGCAGGATGTCGAGCGGATCGTCCTGAGCTGCCACGCCAAGCTGTGCGATCAGGGGCGGACGCTTGTTGAGCACGTGACAAATATTCTGGATCAGGCTTTCACCAAACGAGCCATGCGTTATCAGGAGAATACCGATCATTGTTTCCACCCCTTACGACAGGCCGTCATTCTAAGCGATTCCGCGCTGCTCGGCAGCATTGGCGAACGCCTCAAGGGATGACTTCAAGCCCCTTCGGCTCGCCGCCGACGTATTCGAGCCGACCGTGCAGCGCACGGCTGACCTGCACCTGGCCTTGTGCGTCGACCCGCAGCACCTGCTCGACCTGCAGCGCACGCGCCAGGCGCGGCCAGTCGCTACCGGCAATGAACAGAGGCTTGGAGGCGACATCGGAAAGTGTCCCGGCCGCCGCGCGCGGCGTGATCAGGACGCTCAACGACTGCGTATGCGGCACCGGCTGCGCACTGCGCGGGTCGAGCAGATGGCAGTAGCGATGGCCGTCGAGCTCGAAGAAACGCTGATAGTCACCCGAGGTGCCGATCGCCTCACCATTCGCCAGTTCGACTGTCGCCAGCGGCCCGGGCTGACGCGGGTGCTGGATGCCGACGCGCCAGCGCTGCCCATTCTTGCTCCCCAGCGCCATGACATTGCCGCCGATGTTGATCAGTGCATTGTGCACCCCCTGCGCCTGCAGAATGGCCGCCGCGCGGTCGAGCGCGACACCCTTGAGGTAACCCCCGAAATCGAGGGCCACTTCGCGCTTGTCGCTGCTGACGTAAGCGCCCTCGATCCGCAGGTCGAGAAGGCTCGGCCGGACTGCCCGCCAGGCAGCCAGAGCCAGCGGATCGGGCAGGATGGCCGGCAATTCATCGGACTGAAAACCCCAGAGGCCGATCAGACGGCCGATTCCCGGGTCGAAAAGCTGTTCGCCGAGGCGAGTCAGATGCTGCGCCTCGGTAATCAGCTCGGCCATTTCCGGCGTCACCGGCTGCCGCCGGCCAGCCGCAATGGCCGCGTTCAGCGCGCTCAGTTCGGATGGCTTCCAGGCATGGTAGGTTCGATGCAGACGATCGAACTCGCGCAGCACGGCTGCCGCTGCCGGACGTGCTGCCGCTTCGTCCAGGCCGGCGATCAGCACTTCGACGCGGGTCCCGAAAACGAAGGCTTCCTGATGGTGCAAGGCGCCCGCTCGCAGGCCGCCAGGACGCTGGCAAGAAGCAGCGCGAGCAGGCAGACTAGGAGGCTAGGAGGCGGCAAGGCACTGACGGTCGAGGGCGGCAATGAACATGGCGGCGGCGTCGAAACCGGTCTGCCCGGCGATTTCGACCATGCAGGTCGGGCTGGTGACGTTGATTTCCGTCAGCCAGTCGCCGATCACGTCGAGACCGACCAGCAACAGGCCGCGGGCGGCCAGCACCGGCGCCAGCGTGCTGGCGATTTCCCAGTCGCGCGCGCTCAGTTCGCGGGCCACGCCGGTGCCGCCGGCAGCCAGGTTGCCACGGGTTTCGCCGGCCTTGGGGATGCGCGCCAGGCAATAGGGAACCACTTCACCGCCAACGATCAGGATGCGCTTGTCGCCATCGACGATCTCGGGGATGTAGCGTTGCGCCATGAGCGTGCGCGCGCCGTCACGGGTCAGCGTTTCGACGATCACGTTGCGGTTCGGGTCGTCATGACGGACACGGAAAATCTGGGTACCCCCCATGCCGTCGAGCGGTTTGAGAATCGTGTCGTGTTCGTAGTCGATGAACGAGTGAATCACCGCAGCATCGCGCGCCACCAGTGTCGGTACCGAAAAATGCGCGAATTCGGCGATCGACAACTTTTCGGAATGGTCGCGCAATGCGCGCGGTCGGTTGAAAACGCGCGCGCCCTCGGCTTCGGCACCTTCGAGCAACCAGGTGGTGGTCACGTATTCCATGTCGAAGGGTGGATCCTTGCGCATCACAACGGCGCGAAAATCACGCAGGGCGACGACGCGACGGTCGACCTCGACGAACCAGTCCTGATCGTCGGCGAGCATTTCCAGATGCACCGCGGCAGCGCAGACGCCGTGCAGCGGCGACCAGTGAATCGCCTCCTGCTGGATCGTCCACACCGCGTGCCCTGCCGCCTGGGCAGCGCGCATCATCGCGATACTGGTGTCCTTGTAGGCCTTCAGCGACCGCAGAGGGTCGACGATGAATGCTATGCGCATGCCACTTGCTCCTCTATCGGTGCCGTACGTTCGAGTTCGAGCGAGGCCGCGAGCTGCGCCAGGCGGGCAACCACGCCGTAAACGTAAAAGCGGTTCGGTGCAGCATCGGGATTCTGGCAATGGTCGGGCAGCGAGCAACTGGTCTCGAAGGCCAGCGGCTCGAAGTGCATGCCCGGCGCGTTGAGATTCTCATCCTTGCCACGCCCGCTATGGACACGGTAGAAGCCGCCCACGACAAAGCGGTCGATCATGTACACCACCGGTTCGGCGACACCTTCGTCGCTACCGCTGCCGACCCGCTCATAGGAATGCACTCCTTCCTGGATGATCACCTGCGACACCGCCAGGCCTTCCTTGATCACCGACATCTTGTTGCGCTGCCTGCGGTTGAGGCCGGTCACCTGCGCCGCATCCTTGACCGTCATCACCCCCATGCCGTAAGTACCGGCGTCGGCCTTGACGACCACGTAAGGAGTTTCTTCGATCCCGTATTGCTGGTATTTCTCGCGGATCAGACCGAGCACGGCATCGACATTGGCAGCCAGGCAGTCCTCGCCCTGTCGCTCATGAAAATTGACGCTGCTGCAGACCGAGAAGTAGGGGTTGATCCGCCACGGGTCGATCCCGACCAGTCTGGCGAAATCCCCCGCCACCTCATCGTAGGCCGCAAAGTGGTTCGACTTGCGGCGCAAAGCCCAACCCGCATGCAGCGGCGGCAGAACGAACTGCCCGTCGAGGTTCTGCAGGATGGGCGGGATACCCGCCGAGAGATCGTTGTTGAGCAGGATCGCGCAGGGGTCGAAGCCTTCGAGGCCCAGCCGGGAGCGGCTGCGCAGCAGCGGTTCGAGAAGCAGCGAACTGCCGTCGGGAAGCGCCACCGGCGTCGGCCTGTCGATCTCCGGCGACCACGAGCCGAGGCGCACGTCGAGGCCGGTCAGGCGCAGGATCGCCGCGAGCTGTGCGACGTTCTGCAAATAAAAGAGGTTGCGCGTGTGCTTCTCGGGAATCAGCAGCAGCCTCCTGGCGTCGGGGCAGATCCGGTCGATCGCCGCCATCGCTGCCTGCACGCAGAGCGGCAGGAAGGTGGCGTCGAGGTTGTTGAAGCCCCCGGGAAACAGGTTCATGTCCACCGGCGCAAGCTTGAAACCTGCGTTGCGCAGGTCGACCGAGCCATAAAAAGGCGGCGTGTGCTCCTGCCACTGCCCGCGCAACCAGCGCTCGATCTCCGGCATGGCGTCGAGGAAACGCCGCTCAATCTCCAGCAGTGGCCCGCTGAAGGCAGTCATGAGACGTGGAACCATGGGCTTTCTCTCCTTCCCGTCAGCGCCGGTCGACGCAGCGGAATGCTCGGTGGGAACACCTGCTCTACGGCAGATCGACTGGTGATCTTACAGCAGCACGGCTTCGGCAGGCGATCCGGACGCACCGTCAGCGTTCCCCCCAGGGCATCACCGGCACCGTCGAGATGCTGTTCGCTGGCGCGCCGTCGATCAGCTTGCGACTGATCGCGAGGTAGACCAGGGTCTTGTGGGCTTCGTCCCACATCCGGATGACGCGCGTCTCCTTGAACAGAATCGAGGTATCTTCGGCAAACACCGTTGCCTCTTTCGGCAGCTTCGCGGGCAGAACAATCGGTCCAGTCTGCCGGCATGCCAGCGAGAACTGCGAGGGGTCCTGCGCGAGGCCGAACGAGCCGCTGATGCCGCCGGTTCTCGCCTGGCTGACATGACAGGTCACACCCGGCACTTTCGGATCAGGAAAACTCTCGACGCAGACCCGGTGATTGGCGCCAACCAGCTTCCACTCGGTGGTCACACAACCGACCTGCTCGGCCATCGCCAGTGCGCTCCAGAAGGCAAGCAGGCCCCAGACAACAGCCTGCCGAAACGACGTCCAATGATTGCGATTCATCAATTTCACTCTCCTCACTCCGGATACGCGGCCAGCGTCACCTGGCCGAGTTGCCCCACCGGCGAGCCGCGCCGCGCACGCTGACCGAGATGCCGATCTTCCGAAAGCAGGGTCTTGATGCGGTTTCGGAACATCCCCTTGATCGTCACCCGGTCACCCTGGATGGCAACGACCGCGCGCAAGGATTCGTCGTCGTGCAGGCCGATGATCTGCACGCCCTTGCCGGCCGACAGGCGCTTCATCTGTTCGAGCGGAAAAATCAGCAGGCGGCCATCTTCGGATAATGCCGCCAGATGATCCTTGCCGGCAAGCCGCAGCGGCGGCAGGATGGTCGCGCCCTCTTCGACGCTCAGGAAGGCCTTGCCGGCCTTCTGACGCGACAAGAGGTCGGCGTAGGTGCAGATGAAGCCGTAGCCCGAGGTCTTGGCGACCAGCAGTTCGTCCTCCGGCAGTCCGGTGAGTACATGCGCGACCTTCCCGGTACCGAGCTCGACGAACGACGACAGCGGCGCGCCCATGCCGCGACCGTCGGGAAGACTGGCGACCGCCAGGGTGAACGCACGCCCTTCGGTCGACAGGATCACCAGCGAGTCCACCGAGCGGCATTCCTGCGCCGAACCGGCGCGATCGCCATCCTTGAAGACGACGCCCGAAAGGTCGAGGTTGTGCCCCTGCCGGACACGCGCCCAGCCCTTCTCGGAGATGATCACGGTCACCGGTTCATCGGCGACGGCAGCGACCTCCGAGCGCGAAGCGGTGGCCGCCGCGAGGAGGATCGTCCGGCGGGCGTCGCCATGCTTCTCGGCATCGGCCCGAATTTCGCGAATCACCTGCCGGCGCAACAGCGTGTCGCTGCCGAGCAGCCTGACCAGACCTTCGCGTTCACCACGCAGCTTCGCCAGTTCCTGCTCGATGCGAATTCCCTCGAGTCGGGCCAACTGACGCAGGCGGATTTCCAGGATGTCTTCGGCCTGCCGGTCCGAGAGCGTGAAGCGCGCGATCAACGCCCTTTTCGGATCGTCGGATTCGCGAATGATGCGGATCACTTCGTCGATGTTGAGGAAGACGATGTGCCGGCCTTCGAGAATGTGGATGCGGTCGTCGGCCTTCTGCAGGCGGAACTCGGTACGCCGATGCACGGTCCGGATGCGGAAGCTGCACCACTCGCCGATCAGGTCGGCGAGCGATTTCTGGCACGGCCGGCCGTCGATGCCGACCGCCACCAGGTTGATCGGTGCCGAGGTTTCGAGGCTGGTATGCGCCAGCAGCAGCGCCACGAACTCGTTGCGATCGATGCGCGAGCTGCTCGGCTCGAAGACCAGACGCACGTCGTCGTCCTTGCCCGACTCGTCGCGCGCGCGATCGAGCTGCGAAGCCATCAGCGCCTTGAGCTGCGCCGCCGCCTGTTCGATCACCTTCTTGCCCGGTTTCGGCTGTGGATTGAGCAGAGCCCCGACCTCGGAGAGCACCCTGGCCGAGGAAACGCCCGGTGGCAACTCCTTGAAAACCACCTGCCAGGCGCCACGCGCCATCTCCTCGATCTCGTAACGCGCACGCACGCGCAGGCTGCCGCGGCCGCTGCCATAGGCGGCGGCGATGTCGCTCGCCGACGAGATGATCTGCCCGCCACCGGGGGTAGTCGGGGCCGGGGAGGTGCGCCATCAGTTCGCGGACGCCGGCGGCCGGGTGCTCGATCTTGTGGATCACCGCTGCGGCGACTTCGCGCAGATTGTGCGAAGGCATTTCGGTGGCCATGCCGACGGCGATTCCCGAAGCGCCGTTGAGCAGCAGGAAAGGTAGCCTTGCCGGCAAAAATGCCGGTTCATCGAAGGAGCCGTCGTAATTCGGCTGAAAATCGACGGTGCCTTCACCGAGTTCGCCGAGCAGCAGTTCGGCGATCGGCGTCAGGCGCGCTTCGGTGTAGCGCATCGCCGCGGCGTTGTCGCCGTCACGCGATCCGAAATTGCCCTGGCCATCGACCAGCGGGTAGCGCAGCATGAACGGCTGCGCCACGCGCACCATCGCGTCGTACGCCGAGGTGTCGCCGTGCGGGTGATACTTGCCGATCACGTCGCCGACGACGCGCGCCGACTTGACCGGTTTGGCGGTCGCCGACAATCCGAGTTCGCGCATCGCGAAGAGAACGCGGCGCTGCACCGGTTTCAGCCCGTCCTTGACATCCGGCAGCGCGCGACCCTTGACCACCGCGATCGCATACTCCAGGTAGTCGCGCGCCGCCGAATCGTGCAGCAGGATGCTGTCGTCGTCTTCGCCAGGCGGCAGCACCGCCGGCGGCGGTACGGCTGGCGGTGCCGCCGGCACCTCGAGCAGGTCGCCAAACAGGTCTGGCGTCGAATTTTTCCTCACTGGCAGATCACCCTCAAATTATTGCGCCGAGTCCCAGGCAACGCGAGATCGCCACCACCTCCGGCTGGACTCTCTCCAGTCGCAGGCGCTCGATCGCCGCCTCGCACTCGTCGCTGTCGAACGTATGGATCTTGCGCAGCATGTGCTTCCTGCCCTGGCCGGGGACATCATCAACCCGAAGGCCTGAGCGGAATGAGGAGGACAGGATCGCCTGCCTGGAGTGACGTTCCTGTGGTTCAGAATCGCTGTGAGTCAGTCCGGGAATCGTTTCGAAGCGCTGCATGGCATGCGATTGTACCGCACACGCGTGCTTCACCATGCCTGCGTGTTGCTGGCGGTGAAAAACCGCGTAAAGTTGGCGGCCAAGAGGTCCTGTCTGCAGGGCAGACGGTCATCTCAGCCCCCGGTGATGCGGCGAACGAGCGGAAAGTACCAGCTATAGGGCAGCAGCGACAGCCACTTCATCGCCCGCGTGAAGCGCTTCGGATAATGGATTTCAAAGGCGCTACCGGCAAAACCGGCAAGCGTCTCCACGGCCGCCTGTTCAGGGGTGAGCAGCGCCGGCATGGCGAAGTCGTTCTGGGCAGTAAGCGGCGTGGCCACAAAGCCCGGATTGATCACCCGCACGCCAATCCCTTGCGGGTGCAGATCAAGATACAGTGCCTCGGCAAAGTTGATCAGGGCGGCTTTGGTCGGACCATAAATCAGCGACTTCGGCAGACCACGATAACCGGCCACACTGGCGACGAAACCGATCTGGCCTTCGCCCTGCTGCAACAGTTGCGGGACGACACGGGCAGCGAACGCCACGGCACCGCCAAAGTTCACATCGATCATCTGGCGCGCCCTGGGCACGTCGAGTTCCCAGGCGCGCATCGGCAAATAGTCGCCAGCGACATAGAGCGCCACGTCGACGCCACCCCACGCCGCCAGCAGCGAGTCCCAGGCGCTGCACAGGCTTGCTTCGTCGGCCGCATCACAGGGGAGCACCAGCGCTTGCGGAGCGCCATTGGCCACCGCTTGCAGTTGGCGCACCTTCCGTGCCGAGAGCGCGACCCTTGCGCCGCGCGCCAGCAGCAGGCGGCCCAAGGCGGCGCCGATGCCACTCGAAGCGCCGAGCAGCCACACGCGTTTCCCCGACCAGTCGTCGATGTGCGGATTCATCATCTCATCGCCTGGTGAAACTCAGGGTGACTTCACCCAGATGAAAGTCCAGCGTCGACGCGGGTGATGGTCCATACGCGGCGCGAGGTGCGGCCATCCGACCACGAGAAATGCTCGTCAAGGGTACCGACATCGACTCCATCGCGCTTCTCCCAACTGGCGTCGATGATCACGTGAAAATGCCTGATCACTTCGCCGGAACGATTCTGAACTCCAGGGTGTTGCGCCAGCGCCAGGCCAACACGGCGGCGATGGACTTGAAGAGGTGAGGGCATTGTTCATGCGAAAACACCCGCTCGCCGCCGTACAGGCGGCGCCGGGGATGCCGCGGCCGTGCCTTGCCAGGGCGCACGACAGGCCAGGGCATTCGCCACCTGCAGCGCCGATTTCAGACCATCTTCGTGAAAACCGTAGCCGCCCCAAGCGCCGCAAAACCACACGCCGCTGGCGCCCGAAATGGTCGGCAGCTCACTTTGGGCTGCGATTGCGGGCCCGTCAAAAATCGGATGTGCATAGTCAAATTCGGCAATCACCCTCTCGGTCCTGGGCTCGCGCTGTGGATTCAGCGAAACCATCATCGGCATCCTGAAGGGCAGCGGCTGCAGACGGTTGATCAGGTAGGAGACACTGACCGGCCGCAGGTCGAGTTCCTGTGCGCTCGACAGGTAGTTCCACGCCGACCAGAGGGTAGGATCGCGGGGCAGAAGGGCAGCGTCCGTGTGCAGCACGGCGCGATTTGGCGCGTAGCGGATGGCACCGAGCGTGCGCCGCTCGGCCGATGTGGCTTCCTCTCCGAGAATTGCCAACGCCTGGTCGCTGTGACAGGCAAGCACAACCTGATCGTAGGACTCGACGCCTTCGTCGGTGTGCAAGAGCAGGCCGAGTTCGCGGCGCTGCACGTGGCGAACCGGCGTAGCCATACGAATGTCGTCGAGTCCGGCAGCCAGCTTGCAGACATACTCCCGGCCGCCGCCCCGGACTGTTCGCCAGAGTGGTCGATCGAAAACCTGGAGCAGTCCGTGATTGCGACAAAAGCGCACAAAACTGGCCAGTGGATAGTCGAGCATCTGGCCCGCCGGACAAGACCAGATCGCCGCCGCCATCGGCAGAAGATACCACTCGGCAAAGGGCCGCGAGTAACCGCCCGCGTCCAGGAAACAGCGCAGACTCCGGTCATACTCGGGATACTGTTCCAGGCAGGCAACGCTTTCCCGGTTGAAACGCAGGATGTCGGCAAGCATGCGCCAGAAATCACGCCGCAGCAGATTGCGTTTCTGCCCGAAGACGGTCGCCAGGCTGCTGCCGGCCCACTCCAGTTGCGGCTCTTCGAGGCTGACCGCAAAGGACATTTCCGTCTCGACGCTGGCTACCCCCAGGTGAGCAAACATGGCCGTCAGGTTTGGGTAGGTCTTGCTGTTATAGACCAGAAAACCGGTATCGACGGGATGCTCAACGCCGTCCACAGTCACATCGACGGTATTGGTGTGCCCCCCGAGATACGACCCTGCCTCGTACAGCGTCACCAGGTGCTTTTGCGACAGCAACCAGGCACTGGCCAGGCCGGAAATTCCCGATCCGACCACGGCGATACGTTGTGCGCCAGGCATGTTCTCGTCCTCCGGCTTCAGGCGACTTCACTGCCAGCATTTTCGCCGCTGATCTCGGCGTAGGCAGAGTGGTTGTGAATCGACTCGAAGTTCTCGGACTTGACCGTCCAATTTGCGATCCGTGGCTCGTTCATCAGACGCAACGCGATGTCGCGAACCAGGTCCTCGACAAACTTCGGATTGTCGTAGGCTCGCTCGGTCACCCACTTCTCGTCCGGGCGTTTGAGCAACCCGAAGACCTCGCAGGAGGCCTCCTCCTCGGCAAGGCGTACCAGTTCTTCCGGCGTCATCCCTGAACGGAGGCGGACGCTGATGGTGATGTGCGATCGCTGGTTGTGGGCGCCGTATTCGCTGATTTCCTTCGAGCAGGGGCATAGACTGGTAACCGGCGCGACCACCTCGAGCGTTAGTTCAACCGCCTGCCCTTGGCGCTTCTCCACAATCATCCGGACGTCGTAGTCGAGCAGGCTCTCGACCCCGGATACCGGCGCTGCCTTGCTGATGAAATAGGGAAAGGCGAGTTCGATTGCACCGCTCTGCGCATCCAGGCGCAGCAGCATGTCGTCAAACATGCGCAGCAAACGATTGACGTTCAGTGGTGCACGCCGCTGTTCGAGCACCTCGACAAAGCGGGACATGTGCGTGCCCTTCACCTCGGGCGGCAGGCCAACCGACATCGACAACCGGGCTACCGTGTTTTGAACGGTGCCGGCAGCATCGAGCAGCGCCAGCGGGTAGCGCAGGTCCTTGACGCCAACCTTGTGAATCGCCAACTGGCGAAGGTCGGCGCGGGCCTGCATGTCGGGAAGGAAGAATCTGTCTGGGGCGTTCATTTTGTGGTCTCCATGGTGGCGAAAAGGCTGGATGTCAGACGGACGTTGGTCACGGTTTGCCGAGAAACTCTTCGATCCTTGCGAGCAAAGCCCTGTCCTCGGGCTTGACGCGACTACCGAAGCTCAACACCTGCTGGCCGCTGCGATCGATCAGGTACTTGTGAAAATTCCATTGCGGTTCCGTACCGGTCACTTTGGCGAGTTGCGCGTAGAGCGGGTTGGCGTGCTTGCCGGTTACCGTTGTCTTGGCGAACATCGGAATTCGGTATCACCGGGCAGGCATCGGCTGCGATAGCAGGCGGTGCGGCCACTAGGCTGACCGCCAGGAACAGAGCAGACAGCAGGAGGGCACCAGTTGCTGGACCTACGTTGTGGCGCACGGTGGTGTTCACGTTTTGTCCTGGACAAAAATATAAATTACTGCCAATATATAAATACCTACCCATATTGTCAACAATTTTCTAAAATTTGTCCTGGACAACATGGGTACTCGTCCGGCCATGAATATCAGTGCCGTCGACTGCGATAGCGGCCTCGGAAAAGACACCCTGCGCGTCCGGGAGTGTCGTTACGGCTTCTATCGTGTTTTGAGCCGAGGCGCGGCGGCGCCACCGGTGTCGCGGGTTCTTTTGGAAAGGTGAAGACGGCATCGGCCAGGCCAGGGCGAATCTCGCGGCAGTCCTCGCCGGGTGAGAGCGGCAGGAGCGTCGTGACGCGATCGACGCCGAGACCGCGCAACTGGTGCGGCACGCCAAAGCCGAAGCGCAAATGCCCGCTGCCGATGATGCCGACGACCAGCGGCGGCTGCCCCTGCGGCCCGGTGACCCGTTGCGCCACCAGCGCCTCGGCCATGGCGTGCTCCCAGTTCTGCTGCGCCTCGACGAAGTACTGGAAGCCCGAGTCTGCCCGGCCGCCCTTCAGCTGCGCGTGCTGCCGATATACCGTAATCAGGAAGTCCAGGTAGGCCTCACTGGCCAGCGCCGGGCGGCCGACGCCCTGGCGTTGGTGGTCGGGGAGGGCCTCCCGGCCGCGCTCATCGATCGCCCGGGTCAGGCTGGCGTCGACATTGAGAGCGACCATCGGGATGCGGTTGATGCGCGCGAACTCGAACAGCGGCAGCCGGACGCTTGCAACCAGCCGCTCGGAGCGGCACAGGCAGCGGGCGGTGCCGACCAGCCGAGCGCGGCCGCGAGCACAGGATCAGCCGCGAAGTACGATAGCTATTCATGGCGCCGCTCCTGTCAAGTGTCGTTATGGTGGCTGGCAGGGCCGGTTGCAGTTCCCTTGTTCCTGCCAAGGAGTATGATCGGTCATCAAGACTTTTTTTGGAGGTTGCTGAATTGCCTATGGCTTCCGTTGGCCTTGTCGCCGAAATCGCCGCCGGACTGTGCGCAGCGCAGGCAAACGTTTCGCCGAAGTATTTTTATGACGCCGCCGGCTCGGCGCTCTTCGAGCGGATTACGCGCCTGCCGGAGTACTACCTCACCCGTACCGAAGCCAAGATCATCGAGACCCATGGCGAAGAGATGGCACGGCAGATTGGTCCCGGCGCGACGGTGATCGAACTGGGGGCCGGCAACTGCGAAAAGGCGCGAGCGCTGTGCGCGATGATCAGGCCCAGGTGCTTCGTTGCCATCGATATCTCGGCCGATTTCCTGCATCAGGCCGTCGATGGCCTGCGCGACGCCTTTCCTTCCCTCGATGTTCGCCCCGTCGTCGCCGATCTGCTGGGCGAGATTGTCCTGCCCGGCGATGTTCCGTCCGCCCGACGCCTGGTGTTCTACCCTGGTTCGTCGATCGGGAATTTCGACCCTGAGGTGGCACTCACCCTGCTCGGCCGCATGCGCGGTCTGCTGGGGAACGATGGGGCGCTGCTGATCGGCGTCGACCTGGTCAAGGACGAAGCGGTGCTCGAAGCGGCTTACAATGACGCCGCCGGGGTGACCGCTGCTTTCAACCTGAATGTGCTGCAGCACCTCAACCGGCTGCTGGGTGCCGATTTTGACCTCACGCAGTGGCAGCATCGCGCTTTCTTCAATCGCCAGAAGTCACGCATCGAGATGCATCTGGAAGCTTTGCACGAAACGCGGGTAGCGTGGCCGAATGGCTTCCGGAACTTTCGCCGCGGCGAGCACATCCACACCGAGAACAGCTACAAGTACCGTATCGACGACTTCGCCGGCCTGCTCGGGCGCGCCGGCTTCAGCAACAGCCTGCGCTGGACCGATCCCGAGCAGTGGTTTGCGATCTTTCTTGCCCGGCCCTGAAAGCATCTCCTGGAGCATAGCCTGATGCCGCTCAACGATCTCTCGGCCCCCTACCGGCGGGTGCGTGACTGGACCCTGGAACTGTGCGCAGCGCTGTCGGTGGAGGACTGCTGCGTGCAGTCGATGCCCGACGCCAGCCCGGTCAAATGGCACCTCGCCCATACCACCTGGTTTTTTGAGACCTTCGTCCTGGAACCCTGGGAGCGTGGCTTCCAGCCCTTCAACGAAGCCTTCCGGGTGCTTTACAACTCGTATTACAACGCCGTCGGCGACAAGCATCCACGGCCCGAGCGCGGGTTGTTGACCCGCCCGGCGTTTGCTACCGTTCTCGCCTACCGGGCCGACGTCGACCGTCGCCTGCAGGGCCTGCTCGCCGAGCAGAGGGGGGGAGAAGCGTTGACGGCACTGGTCACTCTCGGCCTGCACCACGAACAACAGCACCAGGAACTGATCCTGACCGACCTCAAACACCTCTTTTCGCGCAACCCCCTGGCGCCGGCTTACGCCGCCAGGCCACCGGCCGCAGCAGCAGCGCCGGCGCTGAACTGGCATGACTTTCCGGGCGGGGTGGTGATGATCGGCCATCAGGGCTCCGGCTTCTGCTACGACAACGAGACACCGCGCCACCGTGTGTTCCTCGAACCCTACCGGCTGGCCTCGCGTCTGGTGACCAACGGCGAGTTCCTGCAGTTCATCGAGGCCGGCGGCTATCGGGAACCCGTCCATTGGCTCGCCGAGGGCTGGGACTGGCGGGTTGCCGAGAACCGCATTCACCCGTTGTACTGGCGGCGGCGGGAGGACTGGCAGGAATTCACCCTCGGCGGGCTGGTTCCCCTCGATCGCCAGCGACCGCTGGTGCATGTCTCCTACTACGAAGCCGATGCCTATGCCCGTTGGGCCGAGGCGCGGCTACCGACGGAGGCGGAATGGGAAAATGCGGCCGCCGGCGTCCCGATTGCCGGCCATTTCGCCGGTCGGCGGGACTTTCATCCCGCTGTCGCAGCAGCCGGCGGCATCAGCCAGTTGTTTGGCGATGCCTGGGAATGGACCCGCTCGAGCTACGATCCCTATCCGGGTTTCCGCGCCGGGGCGGGCGCCGTGGGTGAGTACAACGGCAAGTTCATGGTCAATCAGTACGTCCTCCGGGGTGGCTCCTGCGTCACCCCCGACGACCACCTGCGGGCCAGTTACCGCAACTTCTTTCCGGCGACGGCGTGCTGGCAGTTCTCGGGTATCCGCCTGGCCCGTGACGCCGAACCTGGCGGCAACGGATGACCCTGCGTGTGCGGTTTCTTCGCAGTGGGGAGTCGTCTCCTGCATTCGTCGAATGCACAGCGGCCGAAGAGGGAACGCAGGCGGTCATTGTCGTAATCGCATCAACTTGGGTTCAGGCGAGGCGCGGACAGCCTGACCAGAACGGCCTATAATCTCGCAATTGCTGGCGGGAACCGGGCAGACAGCACTGAGCCCAGCATTTTCGAATCGTTGCAGGCAGCACTACGCAACGATGATGAAGGATAGGCAATGATCACCGCTAAAGCGGACGTTCTGGTGTTTGAAGAGATCGACCGGGTCTACCAGTTCGTCGCCCCTGATTTCGTGACCAATTATCCCCGCTGGTCACCGGAAGTGGTGAGTCTCGAACCGCTGTCGGTCGGCCCGGTGCAGGTGGGTTTCCAGGCTCGGCAGACACGTGTCGATCACGGCCACAAGTCGGAATCGGTTTTTGAGGTGGCCGAACTCGAACCGCTGAAGCGGGTCTGCTTCAAGGGTGTTTCGGATCCGTTTCGCTCGATCTACGAATTCGATGACCGCAGTTCGTCCACGTTGCTGACCTTCACCTTCGAAGTGGAAGCGCTGGCGCCGCACATCCGCCCATTCGAAAAACTGGTGCGCATCGCGGTACAGGATGGTGCCAGGCGCTTGGTGAAAAAGCTCAAGCTGCTCATCGAAAAGGAAATGCTGAACAACGTCTAGCAGTGCAGGAGCAATCGCATTGCTGAGAGATTTGAGGTCCACGGAGGCTCTGATGTTCACGACGGCAAAAGACGATGGTTTGATTCCCTACGTTCTCACCCAGATTCTCGATGCCTGCGTCAATGGCATCACCCTGTCCGACCCGGATCTACCCGACAATCCCATTGTCTATGCCAACCAGGTCTTCGAGCAGATATCCGGCTACTCGCAAGCAGAGATCATCGGTCGCAACTGTCGCTTCCTGCAGGGAGAAGAACGCGAACAGCCGGCATTGGCAACCATCCGCGCGGCGCTGGCAAAAAAGGAGGGGTGCGTGGTGACCTTGCGCAACTATCGCAAGAACGGCGAGCTGTTCTTCAATCGACTGTCGATCCGCCCGCTGGTGGATCGCGAGGGCAAGGTTATTTACTACCTCGGCGTACAGTATGACATCACCGATCAACTCAGGGCCAGCGGCGAAGGCGACCCGATCAGCTTCGCGTAGTCAGCCTGAGCGGAACTTCAGCCGCCTCTGTGAGTCTTCATTGCAACCCTCAACGGGAGCCACACCATGCCAAGAGCCATTTGGAAAAACGCCGTCATTGCCGAATCCACGACCTTCGAGACTGTCGAGAACAATGTCTACTTTCCGCCTGGCACGGTAAAGACCGAGTATCTCCGCGCCAGCGACACCCACACTACCTGCCCGTGGAAGGGCGTCGCCAGCTATTACGACGTAATCGTCGACGGCCAGGTGAACAAGGACGCGGCCTGGTATTACGCCAACCCCAAAGACGCCGCGAAGAACATCAAGGACCACATTGCTTTCTGGAAAGGAGTCACGGTCGAGGCGGGTCGGTGAGCAGCAGGAGCGTGCAGCTACCAACGCACGAAGTGCGAGGCAGGTGCGTCGAATCGAGGCCCTATTCATGAACCTCCCCTTGTTTCGATCGGGATGGTGCCAAGCCACTTCGGCGCGCCGCTGCCGTTGATCTGAAAAATGCTGCCGCCACCGGCAGGAGGCGTTGCCTCGGTGAAGGCGTTCACCACGACCTGATGAGTGACCAGGATCACCGGCTGACCATCGATCGGCAGCCTGGCAAGAAACGCCCGCAAGCCGTCCAGAATCCGTTGCCGATCGTCCTGCCGTTCGAAAAAGGAATTCAGCGCGGGCAAGGGCTCTACTGGCCCAAGGTCCAGCAGGCGGGCCGTTTCGAGCGCGCGGCACCACTGGCTCGAAAAGACTCTCGCATGGGTCAGGCCGGCCGCACGCAGACGGGCCCCCAACTGTCGTGCCTGAGCCCGGCCACTGGCATCAAGATTGCGCTGGGTGGAACAATCGCCGATGACGAAATTCGGCGGGTCGCCGACCCCCGGCGCGTGGGCATGGCGGAGCATCAGCAAGCGGCCTGGCTTGGCCAGTTCGCCCAGCGGCACCGGCAGGCCGTCGGCCCGCGCCGGCAAGGAGCTTGCCATGGCCGCAAGGGAAAGGATGAGCAGCGAGAACAGCGTCCTCTTTCCTTCAGCCAACCAGTCCAGTCGCGAATCGATGGCTCTTGACCCGAGCCATCTGGCGATCGTCGGGCAGGTGACCTCGACGTCATCTGATCCTACAGTAGCCCGGAACATTGGCGAACAGTCCTTGGGCACGAAGACGGCTAACGCCGATCGGGAGAATCCGGGGTTTCCGAATCCTCGAGGGGATACGCGTCCGCCACATAAGCGGGCCCTTTCATAACCATGACGATGAGGGAAGCGATGGCCACTGTAAACACGGCCGTCCAGTGCAGGACCACGATACTGATCGCCAGAATGTCGACCGTCTGGAGGCGAGTCGCGGCCTGCACGGCATCCCCTTCCCCAGAAAAGATCCTGACGGCAAGCGACGGCAGTGCCAGAAGCAGCGTGCCGAAAACGAGCATGCGGGGTAACAGGCGCAGTACGTCGCGCTCACGCCCAGCTGGCGCCTGCACGAATCCCGGAAGTCTGTTGAAGGCGTTCATCGTTGCTCCTTTATTCGTTACCGTGAAAGTCGCGCCAGGAAGAGAAACGGCAGCAGTCCTCCGCAACCGAGCCAGGCAACGCTGTGTGGCATGGGATCAGGCAGCGAGTACGTTATGCCGCTTTACCTGACCAGGGGCCGAATCGTCGAAAAGCCGGCGTCCATCGACCACACCTGGCCGGTCACCCGCGCAGCCTTGTCCGAGAGCAGCCAGATCATCAGTTCCGCCAGTTCGTCTGGGGAGCCAATGCCCGGCAGCGGGTACTGGCGAGCCGCGGCGTCGCGGCCCATCGCGCTGCCGAGGATGGCCGTCGCGGCCGGCGTGTCCATGATGCCGGGCGCGACGGCGTTGATCCGGATGTTATTTCCCGCATAGGTCGCCGCCGCGCTGCGTACCAGTCCTTCGACACCGGCTTTCGCCGCTGCTACCGCCTCGTGATTGGGAGTGCCGATGCGCGCAGCAGCCGACGAAACCAGCACCGCCGATCCCGCGCACTTGGCGTCGCGCAAAGCGCCGACGAAAGCCGCCAGCGTATGGAAGGCGCTGATCAGATTGGCGTTGAGGCAGGCCGCAAAGTCGACCTCGGACATCCGATGCAGTGCGCCAAGGCGAATATTCCCGACGCAGTGCGCGAATGCTGTGGGCAGCATCTGGTGCGCTTGAGCCACCGCGAAAATGTGGCGCGATCCGGCTACGCTGGAGCAGTCAGCAACCACCTGTAGGTGGCTGTCGCCGTAGATGCGAGCCAAGCGCTCGCCCTCCCGGCTGGTCACGATCACCCTCCAGCCTGCCTCTGCCAGCCTGGCCACCACCGCTTGACCGAGCCCGCCTGCCGCTCCAGTGACAAGAGCTATTCTTTCCATGACATATCTTCTCCAGTTTCACCTGCTGTCCAGCAAGGGACTTCTTGTCCGTCACAGAAAGCAGCAGTTTGATCGATCGGAAGGCACTTTTGCGCTGGACAAAAAAAGCAAAATGCACGTCAGATACACCTAATTTCGTGCTAGCATAACAAAACAACTGAATTTTGTCTAGGACAAATATGAAGAAAACCGAAAAAGGCTCTGCTACACCCCGAATTGGCGTCCAGGTTTTCGGTTCGCAAAATGCTCGCCGCCTGAACCCGAAGAAGCTGCTGCTCAGCAAGTGGACGGCGGTTACCCCGCATGACCAGGAGAAGCACTTCATCGTCACCCGAGTGATTCAACCGGAGCCCCCGGCCACTCGAATCGAGAGCATCGAACTGGAAGCCGTGTACTCTCGCCGAGTATTTTCGCTGTTCTGGCACAAGCTCACTGATCGCCAGCAGTGGCTGCAAGGCTGGCAATGACTTGTGCCAGGAAGAATCTGCGAACAGGCTCGCCGAATCGTGGTTGACAAGAAAACCATGAATTCAATTCCCCATCTGGCGCTGATCGGTGCCGGCATCGCCGGCCTGTCCTGCGCCACGGCACTGCAACAGGCTGGCCTCGAAGTCAGCCTGTTCGACAAGAGTCGCGGCGCGGGCGGACGGATGAGCACGCGTCGAGGCGACGACTGGCAATGCGACCACGGTGCCCAGTATTTTCCGTGCCGAAGTGGCGCGCTGGCAGCGGGCCGGGGTCGCGGGTTGGTGGGATCCCAGGCTATGGCTGTTTGATGGCAATTCGCCGAAAGAACGCGAGTCTACGGTCGAGCGCTTTGTCGGCATGCCAGCCATGACGGCGCCCGCCCGCTATCTGGCCAGCACACTGACCGTGCAAACAGCAACGAAGATCCAGCAGCTCAGGCGCCGGGCGCGCGGCTGGCAGGTTTTCTCGGCTGAAAACGGCTGGCTGGAGACGAGCTTTGCGGCCGTCCTGCTGGGCGTCCCGGCGCCGCAGGCGGCACCCTTGTTGCAGCACCTGGCCCCCGAGTTGGCGGCACTGGCCGGCAGTGCCGTGATGCGCGGCTGTTGGGCGCTGATGCTGCACTTTGCCGCTCCGGTGGACCTGGCCTTCGATGCCGCCTTCGTCAATCAGGGCCCACTGCGCTGGATCGCCCGCAACAGCGGCAAGCCGGGCCGCAGCGGCGAGGAAACCTGGCTGCTGCATGCCCGCGCAGAATGGAGCGAGGCGCATCTGGAAGAAGATCCGGAGAGCGTCGCCGCAGCGCTGCTGTACGCCTTTGGCCAACTGGGCGGTCCGGCCCCGCAAGCCTGGACTGCGCACCGCTGGCGTTACGCCGATACCGAACCAGCCCTCGTCGAAGGGTGCGCCTGGCGTCCAGAGATTGGCCTGGGGCTTTGCGGCGACTGGCTCAACGGTGGCAAAGTGGAGGGTGCCTGGCTCAGCGGCCGGACGCTGGCCGAACAGGTGGTGCGGTCGTTCGCGCGGTGCTGACCGCCGAACCTGCTCAGTCGCGGCCGAGGATGATGACCAGATCATCATGTTGACGCCCCATGACTTGCGGCACGCGCTGCGCGGGGCGCACACCCCAGAGGCGACAACTTCGCTGCGTCCTCTCCGCATTGCGGCGCAGCCCTGCCACGAACCTTTCCTTCTGACGCGCGGCTTGCCCTGTCTGGATCGGCAACACGACTTGCCGCAACGCCCGCGCATCGGGCTTGGTCAGAAAACCGTATGAGTCCCGGCACGCCCCTCCGGCAGACTAGCCGCTGGCGCGAGTACGTTCGCGTCTTCTACCGGGCGCACATGCCGAAGTATTTCGAGCAGAACGTATTCGGCCACACTCGGGCGCTGCCGGGATGGTTCTGGAACGGTCAGACCAGGATACGCTGTCTCTCGCACGCCATCGGCCAGTCTCTCTTCTTGTCCGGATGGTCGGCTACCGTGGCAAGGAGATCGCTCAACGGTTCGAGCTGCCGGGCACCGGGCTTGGCCTCGTGATTCCCGCGCGGCTTGCCTTCATCAACCTGCAGACCACCGGGGCCAATCCGGTACGGGACCGCATCACAAGGATCGGCGTGCTGGAAGCCGAGGGTGACCGGGTTTCGACCTGGAGCACCTTGGTCAACCCACAGCGGCCGATCCCTGCACTCATCCAGCGACTCAACGGTATCCGCAACGAGGCGATAGCCGACGCCCCTACTTTCGCCCAAGTCGCGGCAGAACTGGCCGATCGCCTGCATGGGCGTCCGTTCGTTGCCCACCATGCCCGCTTCAACTATGGTTTCGTCAAGGTAACTACTCAGGGCGACCACGCCGAAGCTCAAGCGAGGCGAGGCTGAGGGGGCTGGCCCTGGAAAGTGAGGATCAGGGCGTGGAAGAGATTGGCGCCCTGCTTGTGCATGGTTGCGAGATACGAGTGAATGATGCAGTAGGCATCGGCCCCCTTCTTGGTCCGGAAGCCGCCGGAGACTTTCTGTTTGACCTTGGACATGCGCACGGCTTGCTCGGCCAGGTTGTTGGTGAACGGAACGCCGGGATCCGTGGCAAAGCGCCAGACATCGTCGGTGTAGG
>NZ_SPMX01000050.1 GCF_012940005.1 Candidatus Accumulibacter contiguus
TCTCCCCGACCCTCCCCCGCGAGGGGGGAGGGAGATTCGTGAGTCGCATACGCGACTTTCACATTAACGGTCATGACTTTTCCAGGCACCCCCGATCATGAAAGTACGCCGGCGGCGGCCAGCAGTTGCGCGCCGTGGCAGATCGCGGCGAGCGGCTTGCCGGCATGGGCGAAATCAGAATTTTCAATTCGAGCTGTGCGGGCGTGTCAGCCGGATCACATGCCAGCCGGCAAAGCTTTCCGTCAGTGCGCTTTCGGCGTTGGTCAGGAAATAGACCTCGGCATTCGCGGCCGGGGGCAGCAGGCCGTTCAGTCGGGAAAAGTCCCGCGGTGCATAGGGCGTGATGCGGCCCGTCTGCAGCCGGTCGGACCATTCGTGGACGACGCTTTTCTCCGTGCTCAGGAAAAACTGCGTATATCGCCGCCGGCCCAGATCGTCCAGCACGGAGGCAACCTGAGGCCAGACTTCGAGCATGGGATAGGAGCTATCCACGACCACCACGACTTGACGCGGGTGGGTCTGCAGGTAGCCATGGTAGCCTGCGCCGAGCCCAGCAAAAGTCGTGACGGCCAGTGCCAGCCAGGTGCGCAGAGCAGACATGGCCGGCTTACATCTGCGCGTTCAACAGCGAACCGATCTTGTAGCCGATGTCGCCCTCGCCGGCATTCAGATTGGCCGCCTCGACGAGACCCGACAGGCGTGCCAGTTCCTTGATGTCAGCCTCGTAGCCCACGGCATAGATCGGAATATTCAGTCCTTTGATGATCATTCGCATGTCGTCGAAACTCATGCCCTGGTTGGTTTCGCCGTCGGTGAGCACGAACAGCATGGGCTGCACGTCCGGGTGTGTGGCCTTCTCCTTGACGAGCAGCGACAGGGCTACCGCGATGCCGTCGTACATCGCGGTGCCACCGGCGGCATCGATCTGTGCGATCGCCGTGCGCAGCGTGGCTTTCTGGCGTAGATCGAAAGGCTTGATCGGCACCACCTCGGTCACCTTGTCGTTGAACAGCACCATGCCTATCGAATTGCTCGCGGCAATCAGGTCGGAGCCCTGCAGCAGGGCCTGTTTGACGTTGCGCAGCCGGCTGCCCTGCATGGAACCGCTGATGTCACACAAGAATACCGCTGCGACCGGCCGGCTCTGGTTCTTGGCCTTTTTCCAGAGTTTTTGTACCTGCGCGATCATCTCTCCGGGCGGCGCTGCAAAGGGGGTTTTATGGTCCATGGGCGAATTAAAGCCATACTTGGCTGCGTTCGCCTGATATTTCTGCTGTGTCGCGAACGCCGCGAAGCGCTTCAGTACTTCGACGCGCTCGGCGGGAATCTTGCCCAGCGCGTAGAGTGGGTTGTCGTGGCGTTCGCCGAACGGCACGAATTCGTAGCCGCTGCTCAATTCCGGCATGTTTGCGAAGGTCTGGCGCTCCATCACGAAGGCGTCGAGCGAGCCGCCACTCTGTACCGAATCGCGCATTTGCAGGGTGGTGATGGCGACGAAGGGCACCTTGCTTTGAAAGCCCTCGAACGCGCTTTCCACGTCCGGCGCCAGCATGCGCGCGGTTTCGCCGCCGGCGAAGGTCTGCAGCACCGTGAGGAGGAAATTCAGGCCGGTCGTGCTCGCATAGGGATCGGTGTAGCCCATCACGATGCGCTCCTGTACGGTCGCGTCGATGAGCATTTTGACGTCCAGTTGGCCGCCCGCGGTGCGTAGCTTGTCGGCTTTATCCTTTTTCAGCACGACGCCCGCAAGATTGCCGGCCAGACGCTCACTGATCGGCGTGACCGCCATGCCGCTCGCGGCCGTCATGCGTATCCACAGATGCGAGGATGGGGTATAGGCGTCGGGAACATATTTGCGCGAGGCGATGAACTGGTAGGCGGTGCCGGAGGCGATGTTGCGCACGCGGACCTGAGCACGCCGGCCGTCGGCAAGCTTCTCGTTCGCGGCATTGAAATCGCGCGCAACCTCGGTCAGCCAGCCATCGCTGCCATTGCCGGATTTTTCGATCGAACTGAATATTTCGGCCACCACGTCACCGGCGCCAGCGGCCGGCTCCACGACGACCGGGAATTTTGCGATGTCGGGTAGTGTATCGGCCAGCGTGGCCGGCGCGCCGACAGGCAGATTGACCTGCGCACGCACCGGACGGGTGTCATAGGCCACGCGCTGCACGTGCTTTGCGAGTTCGGCGTGGGCCTGCTCGCTGGTCAATGGCTGGGAACGATCCGGCCCGCAAGCCGACAGCAGCAAGGTCAGGAGTGCGCCAAGAAGGATGCCGAACGCGCCTGGAGAGGAATTGTTCATGATCTACCTTTCGGTGAGTGGCCTGTGCCGAGCCAGTCGGCCCGCTTGAGCAGCGGCGAGCCGTTCATCTCTTGCCCGGCGGCCGTGCGCCGTCCGCCGCATAGCGGCCGGTCTGGCTTGCCAGTCGTTCGAGTTCCGCGATGGCCGTGCGGGTGTCGAGTTCGCTGCGATCCTTGCCGGTATGCGTATTGGCGAATGCTGTCGCCACCCTGGTCAGCGCGGTAATCGCGGCTTCGTTCTGGGCCAGCAGGTCGGCCGCTTTCTCGAATTGGCCGGCGTGCAAGCGCTTGCGTTCGTGCCATGCACCGGCGCTGTCCGGGTGTGTGCCGGCAGCGTGCATTTCGCGCAGGCGCTGGTCGAGATAGTCGGCATCCCTGCTGCTTACGCTGCGCAAACCCAAAGCCAGTTCGTGCAGGTTATCCAGCGCCGCGAGATAGACCTTGTCGGCCGTTGCGAGATAGCGGTCGAAGGTGAGTTCGCCGGCGTCCAGCCGCCGGCCCAGCACGATGGCCAGGGTACGGCGCTGGTCGCACAGGATGCTCAATTGTTCGACGCCGCGGCGGGCATCCGCGTGGCGCGCGCCAAGTTCGCGCAATTCGGCCGCCAGCGGAGCAATGTCATCGGCGGGGGCGGTGCGCGCATTTTCCTGGGCAGCGCGTGCAGCCAGGACCGGCCAAAGCACCAGCAGTCCGGCGCCCAGCGCCAGCGCGACGATGTGGATCGCGGCGGACGGCGCGAACCACGCGGCAAACGCCCATTCCAGAAAGCCCGTCACGGCCAGCACGAACCCACTGCGCGGATCGCGCAGCAAGCTCCGGAGAGCACGCGGCGCCAGTGGATTCATGCGCCGTTCTGGTCAGGTGTGTGCCAGTCATCCGCTGCAGCATTGCCCTGCTGCAGCGCGCGCACGCTACCTGCGGCCGCAACGGCGATGCGGTCCATTTCGAGAATCGACTTCGCCATTTCAGGCAGCGCCGCGCGGCGGAAACTGGCTAGCGCGTCCAGGGCTGCCCGCACGTCGGAGAAGGCCTTGCGCAGCACCTCCAGATCAAGCTGGGTAGCAGCAGCCTGACGATGGATGTCCACCCCCTGGCTTTTCAGGCGCGCGGCGGTGGCGCCAATCAACTTGTTGGTGGTGTCGGTGATGGTCTGCACCTTGTCCAGCACGATCTTCTGGTTCGCCAGTGCGAGCGCAAGCGCCACAGCAGTTTGCAGCGCATTCACCGTCACATTGACGGCGCGATCCACACCACGCATCAGTTCCCGGTTATTGCGCACGATGACTTCGGTGGTGAGGTAGCCTTGCTGGCCCACGAGCAACTGTTGCTGCATGTCCTGGATGCGCTGCCGCAGCGGGAACAGCAATTCCTCGGCGACGAATCTGGCCTGTGCCGTGTCGGGTTCGATCTGCGTGGCGAGCCGCTGTTCAAGTTCCGCATCCACCAGCCGCGATAGCCCTATCGAATGTTCCAGCCGCTCGGCGAGGGCATGCATCTCCTTCTGATCGCCCTGCAAGGTGAGGTTGTCGCGCCGCAACTGCTCCTTCCCGGCACGCAGTGACTGCAAAATGCGGTCGATGACCGTCGAAACGCTTTCATAACGAGAAAAATAGCGCTTGAGCGGCGTGCCTATCCCCGGAATGTAGCCGATCAGGCGTGTGGCGAATCCCGGCTCCAGATCGAAGCGGGCGGGATCGAGTTCCTCCACGCGGTCGCGCAGCGCGAGCAATGCCTGGGCCACGTCGCCGCCGTCTTCGGCGCGCCCGGCCAGCGCGCGCAGCGGCTCCTTGAGCATCGCGCTGCGACGGGCGAGTTCGGCCTGTTCGAGATGGCCGAGATGTTCCACCTCATCACGCCCGGCCGCCTGTTGTGCGGCTGCCCGCTCCAGCAGGTGGTCGACGAATTGTCGCGCCTGCACCACAAGCGGGTCCGCAGCGGGCGAAGCGGCGGCAAGATCCGGCACGGATTGCCGGGGACTGTGGCCGGCGGGTTTGGAAGGATCGGAACTCATTGCCTGGCAGCCTTCATAAAATGCGCGCGGACGCTAAGCTCAAGCGGGAATCGCGGCAATGCAGGCCCATCCTGCTTGCACCCGTCCCCGACACTTGCGGGACTACGTCAGCATTCTATCCCAGCGACGAGAGTAGATGTTTCCCATCCAGTGGCGGTCCATCGTCGATTCTGCCCTCGCTGAGCCTCACGAAGTGAATCCGTGCCAGCAGCAGCGAACGTACTGCCACCACCCGCTGTCAATCCACCATCTGCGCCAGGCGCGCATCTGTCCGGAGGTTCGACATGTCCCACTCGCCATTCAATACGCTGTCTCGCTTCACGCCTCCCGGCCAATCGGAGGTTCTGTTCTATTCCTTGCCGGCACTGGCGGCTGCCGAGATTGGCAATGTGCCTCGTTTACCGGTGTCGCTACGCATCGTTCTCGAAGCGCTGTTGCGTCACTGCGATGGCCAGCGCGTCAGCGAGCAACACATCCTCGAACTTGCCGAGTGGCAGCCGCGCGCACGCCGCAGCGAGGAGATTCCCTTCGTCGTCGCGCGCGTCGTGCTGCAGGATTTCACTGGCGTGCCATTGCTCTGCGATCTCGCAGCGATGCGGCAGGTGGCGCAGGCGCGCGGACTCGACCCGCGGCGCATCGAGCCGCTGGTGCCGGTCGACCTGGTCGTCGACCACTCGGTACAGGTCGATTACTACGGCACGCCACAGGCGCTGCAGCAGAACATGACTCTCGAGTTCGAGCGCAACCGCGAACGCTATCAGTTCATGAAATGGGGAATGCAGGCTTTCGAGACCTTCCGCGTCGTGCCGCCGGGAGTGGGCATCGTCCACCAGGTCAATCTCGAACATCTGTTCCACGGCGTTCGTCAGCAGGCAATGCGGGAAGCGGGTACAGGGCGCGCCGAGGGACGGCTGTGCTTTCCCGACACGCTGGTCGGCACGGACTCGCACACCACGATGATCAATGCCGTCGGCGTCGTCGGCTGGGGGGTCGGCGGCATCGAGGCAGAAGCAGCGATGCTCGGGCAGCCCGTTTATTTCCTGACCCCGGACGTAGTTGGCGTCGAACTCAGCGGCCGCCTGCGCGAAGGCGTCACCGCCACCGATCTGGTGCTGACGGTAACCGAGCTGTTGCGCCGTGAGAAAGTGGTCGGCACCTTTGTCGAGTACTTCGGCGAGGGAGCCAGCACGCTGTCGGTGACCGACCGCGCGACGCTGGCCAACATGGCACCGGAGTACGGGGCGACGATGGGCTTTTTCCCGGTCGACGAGAAGACCATCGACTATATGCGCAGCAGCGGCCGCAGCGAAGCGGATTGTGTGCTCTTCGAGGCCTATTTCCGGGCACAGGGATTGTTCGGCATTCCGCGCGCCGGCCAGATCGATTACTCGCGTACCGTCCGCCTCGATCTGGCCAGCATCGTCCCCTCACTGGCCGGCCCCAAGCGGCCGCAGGACCGCATCGCGCTGCCCGAGATGGCGAGCCGCTTCAATACCCTGCTGAGCGCACCCGAGTCGGCCGACGGCTTCGCTCGCCCACCCGAGACCCTGCGACAGCGCTACGCGACCGGGCGGCCCGGCGTCGATCTCGGCCATGGCGACGTGCTGATCGCGGCGATCACCTCATGCACCAATACCAGCAATCCGGCAGTGATGATCGCCGCCGGATTGCTGGCGAAGAAGGCCGTCGACAAAGGCCTGCGCGTGCAGCCGCACATCAAGACCTCGCTGGCTCCCGGCTCGCGGGTGGTCACCGATTATCTGGAAAAGGCTGGCCTCCTGGAGCCGCTCGCCAAACTCGGCTTCGCGCTCGCCGGTTACGGCTGCACGACCTGTATCGGCAATGCCGGCGACCTCGACCCGGCGTTCAACCAGGCGATTACCGATCACCAGCTCGTCGCCGCCGCGGTGCTCTCGGGTAACCGCAACTTCGAAGCGCGCATCCATCCCAATCTGCGCGCCAATTACCTCGCTTCGCCGCCGCTGGTCGTGGCTTTTGCAATCGCCGGCCGGGCCAATATCGACCTCGACAGCGAAGCGCTGGGTCGCGGTGCCGACGGCCAGCCGGTCTATCTGCGCGAGATCTGGCCGAGCTCGCAAGAGATCGACGCCGTGCTGCCGTTCGCGCTCGATCCCGAGACCTTCCGCCGGCGTTACGCCGACGTCGGCGCCGACCAGGATCTCTGGAAAGCCATTCCGGCGCCGGCCGGCGAGGTCTACGACTGGCCACCATCGACCTACATCGCCCGCCCGCCGTTCTTCGAACTGCCAGCGCAGCTTGCCGGCAACATTCGCGGCGCGCGGGCGCTGCTGATCCTCGGCGACTCGGTCACTACCGACCATATCTCGCCGGCCGGTTCGTTCGGCGAGCACACGCCGGCCGGGCAGTGGCTCACCCAGCAGGGAGTCAAACGCGTCGACTTCAACTCCTACGGCGCCCGCCGCGGCCACCATGAGGTGATGATGCGCGGCACCTTCGCCAATGTGCGCATCCGTAACCTGATGCTGCCGGCCGACGCCGAAGGACGCCAGCCACAGGGCGGCTACACGCTGTTCGACGGCCAGCAGACGACGGTCTTCGCCGCCGCGATGCGCCATCTCGAGCGTGGCACGCCGACGCTGATCTTCGCCGGCGAGGAGTATGGAACCGGGTCGTCACGCGACTGGGCCGCCAAGGGAACCCGCCTGCTCGGCGTGCGGGCGGTGATCGCGCGCAGCTACGAACGAATCCACCGTGCCAATCTGGTCGGCATGGGCGTACTGCCACTGCAGTTCGTTGCCGACGATTCGGTGACTTCTCTGGGCCTGCGCGGCGACGAGACCTTCGACATCCTCGGCATCGGCCCGAGCCTGTTGCCGATGCAGGCGCTCACCCTGGTGATCGAGCGCGCCAACGGCGAACGCAGCGAACGCCCGTTGCTGTGCCGCATCGACACGGCGATCGAGGTCAGTTACTACCGATCGGGCGGCATCCTGCCCTACGTTCTCGGCGAACTGCTCGGAGCACCTGCGGGAAACACGACCGACTAATTGCTGCAGAATGGCTATGTTGAAATCTCATATAATTGCGCGCTATCCAACCCCTGCACACCTGCCTCCTTTGACCAGACAAGCGGACATATTCAGCTCTTCCATCGTCGCGGTAGGTGCCTTCAATCCGGCCATTTTCACGCCGGACTGGCTAGAGCGAAACAATCTGATCGGAACAGACGACCTGGACGGTGCGCGGAACGACGCGTCTTTGATAGTTTCGCACCAGGTTTGTGCGTTCGAAACCGACTGGTTTGCGCTTCAGGTGTTCGAAGAGCAGTTTTCGCTGACCAGCAAGGGACCTTTGACCCCGGCGTTTGCGGACTTGGCAATCGGGATCCTGTCCTTGGTGCCGCACACACCAATCACTGCTGTCGGGCTAAATTTCCTCGGACATTACCGGCTAGCCAGCAAGGATGAGTACCACCGAGTCGGCGACGTATTGGCACCAAAAACCATTTGGAACGGTCTTTACCCCGAAAAGCACGCTACCACCGGCCTGGTCGATCTGACAATGCTCATCCAGCGCACCGACAAGAGCCGGAACCCCGTATCCGGTGATGAGAAGCGGATTTCCGTCCAGCCTTCTACCAAGGTTCGTTGCGGGGTTTTTTTTCGCCTACAACGATCACCATGTCGTTGCCTCCAGCAATGACGCCGTAACTGCCGCCGAGGTTGCATCCGATACCATCGCTTTGAACTGGGAGACATCTTGGCAAGACGCCGTTCGGGTATTTGATGGTATTCTTTCGCAGGCTCTGGCTGGATAACCACCAAACATGCTAGTCCAGACCACTAGTCCAGCGCGCAGGGGCCGTAGCTCCCGCATCGCCGACCCGTTCGACTTCCAGAGCGAGCCTGTAGCTCCGAAACCCGTTGAAGTCGTGCGAAGTTCCACCGTGTTCTACGATCGGACGGACTTGGCGAGCAGTGTCTCGCAGCGCGCCGAAAAGGCGTTCTTGGCGCCATTGCCTGTCAAGTCGGTCGGAACCCAGGTTGACACTGATGCCTCAGTGATCCAGATCTGGGAAGGCCGCGTACTGAGCGTGGACTTGCAGAGTGAGGTGATGAGCGTCCTCTTGTCTGCAAGAATTGGGCAGGTTGCTGACCATACCGCTGAAATCGACCTGCAATGGGTGGCCGACCAAGACCGTGATCTGGTCCAGCCCGGTGCCGTGTTTTACCTGACTCTCTTCAAACGACTGCGCCGGGGCAGCGTAGAGAACGCGCAGGAACTGCGGTTTCGGCGGCGGCCGGCCTGGTCCAGGCAGCAGATCCAGCGTATCCAGGCAGACGCGGCAATGATACGTTCGAAGATGAAGGCTCGGCCAATCGCTGAATGAGTGATTACGGCAGCGGTCCTGCTCACGACGAGCTGGAAATCACGCTCTTCGGGCCTGGCTTCGGTGAAGCGATCGCGGTCCATCTCGGCGAAAACAACTGGCTGCTGGTCGATTCCTGCATCGATCCCGCAACCAAAGGCCCGGCAACCCACGCATACCTCCAGGCCATCGGTGTTCAGCCCAAGCATGTCAAGACTATCGTAGCATCGCACTGGCATGACGATCACGTGCGAGGCATGTCCCGGCTGGCTGCGCACTACCCGGATGCCGAGTTTATGTTGTCCGCTGTGTTCAACAGCGACGAGGCTTCTGCTTTCCTCGCAGCCTATGGGGGATCAGCGGCCCCCGGCTTGGCACGTGGCGCAAAGGAACTGTTTTCTGTGGTCGCCCAGCGAGCAGAGGTCAGTTTTCTACAGCAACGCTTCTCTGTACTGGAGTTGTCCGCAAATGGTCGGAACGTTCGAGTATCGGCACTCTCGCCAGTCCCAGCTGCTTTCGCCCAATCCCTGGCCCATTTCGCCCAGTATCTACCGCGAAATGTAGCGCAAATCAACCACGCACCGGACCTGCGCCCCAACCACGAAGCGGTGGTGCTACACATTGACTTTGACGGGGATGCGGCGTTGTTAGGCTCTGACTTGGAAAGCCATCCTACCTGCGGTTGGGGCGCGGTGGTGTCCAACGCCTGGTGCGCCGCTCGGCCTACGGGTTCAGCTTACAAAGTGGCGCACCATGGCTCCTATTCTGGTGACCACCCGAACATTTGGGCCACGCTGCTCGGGGAAAATCCGACCGCTTGCCTGACCCCGTTTAACCGAGGTCATAGGTTACCGTCTGATGAAGACAAGGCCCGCATCAAAGCCAATACGGCAATTGCTTATTTGAGTTCCGGAGCAACGCGCCGGCCGGAAATGGACGCGGCGGTGTTGAAGCGGCTGGAAGACATCTGCAAGAAGGTTTCACGGGTTAATTCAGGCTTTGGCGCGATCCGGCTGCGAAAGTTGCCAGCAGCGAACTGGGCCGTGGAACTCTTCGGGGCGGCCTGCGCTTTGTAGGGCAGCAGAAAAAACTGTGCTGGAAGGCGTAAGAGTCTGCTTTGGAGGGCTATCTCCACTGTTCTATAGTCGCAATGCGCCATCTGCACCCTTCACCAACCAGAAATTTCGCGTAAGGCCTGCGCGTGCAGCCGCACATCAAGACCTCGCTGGCTCCCGGCTCGCGGATGGTCACCGATTATCTGGAAAAGGCCGGCCTCCTGGAGCCGCTCGCCGAACTCGGCTTCGCGCTCGCCGGTTACGGCTGCACGACCTGTATCGGCAATGCCGGCGACTTCGACCCGGCGTTCAACCAGGCTCCTACCTGGCCGCGCCGCGAAACGCCAACAGCCTATACCCGGCGATGCCCGCCGCCGTGGCCGATCTGCTGGGCCGATGCCTGCAAGTCGACGTCGCCGCGCTCGAACGGCCCCATGCCCGCCCCTTCAGGCCGTGGCCGCGCTCGATGCCGACGGGCTCAACAACCTGGCGCTCTCGTTCCGCGATCTGGGCCGTGACGAACCAAAACCCATGCCGCCATGGCCGACATCCAGGGACGGCGCGGCAGCAATGCCCAAGCCCTGACTTCCCTGACACGGCGGTGCTGGATCTTTCCGCCGGCGACCGGCTGCTGTTATGCACCGACGGCCTGACCAACATGCTCGGCGACTGCGAAATTCGTCGGCACCGGCACCGACGATGCCGGCGACGCCCTCGACCGTCGCGTCGAATTCCGGGTGTCGACTGCTGAGGCCCCCCGGCTGCGGCGCCCGACCGGCGCCGCAGCCAAAGCCGTGCTCTCAGAGGCGTCGCCGTCCGCGCCGGGTCAGCACCAGCGCTCCGATGCCCATGGCGCCGAGGAGCAGCGAAGCGGGCTCGGGAACGCGCTCGGGGAAAGCGCGGATCTCGCCACCGGGGAACTTGCTGGTATGGATGTTGAAGTACGCCGTGCCGGCATCGAGGCCGGCAAACAGCGCAGTGCGCGCGCCGGCAACGGTCGCGCCACCGAAGTTGTTGATGAACGCGCTGGTGAAGCTGCTGGCCAGGTCGAGGTCGATGAGCGCCGAGTAGGAGCCCGCCGATACGCCCACAGGAAAGCCGGGCAGCGTGCCCGGGGTCACTGCCACGCCGATCGTTCCGGTACCGGCGGTTGCCGTACAACAGTGGATGTGCGCAATCGTCGTCGTTCCGGACAGGCCGGTGAAATCGGCGTGGATCGACAGATCGTTGGTCGCATCATCGAACTTGAGCTTGACGATACCGGACCCGGTGGCGCCCAGGGCTTCGGGGCCAAGATCAGCGGCGTAGGTGTAGACGGTGGCCGAGGCCAGGCTGGAAGTCAGGCTCAGGGTTGCCGCCAGAAAACAGGATTGCCATGAACGTGTACGCATCGGGTAGTCTCCTTTGTCAGGCTGGTTGTCCGCATGGCGAGCCTCACGGCCGCCGCGTGCGGGGGTCGAGCGGACGCGCGATCGACCAACCGGCACCTTCGCGCGATTCGGGCAGCCCGCCCCCGTGCAGACTGAAGCAAGATCCGCACCATTGTTGCAAGGCATTGTTTGCATGAGCTTCCAGCCTGCGGGCACGGCGCGACTGTAAAAAAAATCCGACAAAATCACTCGGAAAATATTCGCTACAGCCCGACGGGAGCGGTCGGCTGCCCGAGAGCGGTGGCGGGGTGCCGTCGCTCATGGCTGGTTGTTGAGCCACCGCCCGAGCATCTGCCGCAGCGCCGCCGCCTCGAACGGCTTCACCAGGTAGTCGTCCATTCCCGCCTGCAGGCACTCGTCACGGTAGCCTGCCATGGCGTGCGCCGTCAGCGCAACCACCGGCGTCCGCTGCGTACCGCGCAGCTTCTCCACCTCGCGAATCCGGCGTGTCGCCTCGAAGCCGTCCATTCGCGGCATCTGGCAGTCCATCAGCACCAGGTCGAAGGGTTGGCGCGCCTGCTCGGTCACAGCCTGCTCACCGTCGGGCACCAGCACGACGTCGATTCCGTAGTGCAGCAGCGTTGCCCGCGTCACCTCGGCGTTGACCGGGTCATCCTCGGCGACCAGAACACGGCGACCGGCGAAAGACCCGGCGACGGCACGGCGCCCCGCCGCCGCCGGCGCCGTTGCCTCGGGGAGGCGGACTCGAAACCAGAAGCATGAACCCTCGCCCGGTGAACTCTGCACCCCGATCTCGCCACTCATCAGGCGTACCAGTTCACGCGCGATCGACAGCCCGAGCCCGGTACCACCGAAGCGCCTGGTCGTCCCCTGCTCGGCCTGCGCGAACGCTTCGAAGATCTGCGCCTGCTTGTCCGCCGCGATGCCGATGCCGGTGTCGTGGACGGCGAAACGCAGAGCGCCATCAGCCTCACGACAGGCGTCGACGTCGATCGTCCCGTGTGTCGTGAACTTCACCGCGTTCGACACCAGATTCAACAGCACCTGGCGCAGCCGGACGACGTCGCCTGTCACCCAACGCGGTAGATCCGCCGCCGCCGTCACCCGCAGGGTCACGTTCTTGAGCCGCGCGGTCTCGCCGAAGAGATCCTGCAGCTCGCGCAGCATCGCCGGCAGATCGAAGCACGCTGATTCCAGATCCAGCCTCCCCGCCTCGATCTTCGAGAGGTCGAGAACATCGTCCAGCACGCCGAGCAGCGCCCGCCCCGAGCGCTGGATGGTCCGTGCGTAGTGCCGCGCCCGCTCCGCCAGGGGCTCATGCAGCAGCAGGTCGGCCATGCCGATGACGCCGTTCATAGGCGTCCGGATCTCGTGGCTCATGTTGGCCAGGAAAGCCGACTTGGCCCGGCTTGCCGACTCGGCAGCCTCTTTGGCGGCGATGAGTTGCTGCTCGATCCGCTTGCGCTCGCTATCGTCGATGGCGAAGATGTAGGCACCCTGTACCGAGCCATCCTCTGCCCGGTCGGGCAACAGGTACGTGCGGTCATAGCGGGTGCTTCCGTCGGACATCGGCAGAGCCATGTCGTATTCGGCTGCCTCTCCCCGCCGTACCTGCTGCAGATGGGGCTCGATCTGGCAATAGGCCTCGTCGCCAAGCAGCTCCGGCACGCCCATGCCGCCGACGGCCTCGGCCGTGCGCCCGAAGCACTCCGCGTAGCGCCGGTTCACGAAGGAATAGCGCGGCATACTCTCGGTGTAATCGGCGTGGGCAATCGCCGCCGGCATGCCATTGACGATGCGCTGCAGGCGCTGCTCACCACGCCGTATGCTGGTGCTGTCGGCCGCCCGCGCACGCAGGACGATCCGCGCTGCCATGGCGACGACGACCAGCGACGAGAGCTGGCCGATGAACGCAAGCAGGGCGGCTTCCTCGGCGGGGACCAGGTTCGGCGGCAGCAGCCCGCACACCGTCGCCCAGTACAGCGCGAAGAGCAGCAGGATGTCGATGGCGAAGGCAGCCAGCAGCACGCGCGCGCGGCCGAAGGTGCCCAGCGTAGCCAGCAGCGCGATCAGCCAGGGCGCCGCCGCCGACAGAACGCCGCCGGTGGCAAAGGCCCAGACGACGACATACACGCTGCCGAGCAGGTTGGTGAGCAGGAGGACTTCGGTCGGCCGCGACACGAAGCGGATGGCGGCCGCAGCGCCGACCGGCGTCAAGATCGCGACCGCAAAGAGCGTCAGTTCGAGCGTGCTCGGCCGGCTGCGCACGACGATGAAGGCGACGAGCAGCAGCGACACCACGGCTGAGATGGTCAACAGCGAGCGGGCGACAATCCGCGCCCGTGCCGCGACGCGGGCGTCGGCACGCGGCGGCACGAACCAGTCGATGAAGCGCCGGCTGCTCACGCCGCGGCCACCACCAGCCGCTGGCCCTGCCGCCGTTGCGGGGCGACGAGCGGAGCGCCAGGAGGGTGCAGGGGGAGTGGCATGCAATCAAGTATAGGGGGGGCAATCAGCGCCGGTCAACCCGCGATCGAGCGGCGACGAACAGGCCCTGGGAGCCTGCGGCACGGCGCAGCAGCGGTCTGCGTGTCAGGGGCGTTCCGAAAGTCATGTGAATTTGGCGGTTTGATCGTCATGGATTTTCTTCGTCGATTTTCTTCGACGACTTTCCTCTGAAGGTCTTTTTGACTCTTCTTCCTCGTTCTTCGGTTTTCTTCCTTCTTCGCTTTTTCCCTTTCCTCATGCGTTCATAGTGTGCTGAGCAGCGCGCTGTTGCGCCGCATTTCGGGGAAAGCGAAGGGAATCCATGGCGCGTACAGAAGATCTCAAGTGTCTGTTGTGCGGGGCATTTTTTGTGGCGGATGCGCGAAACACGCGGCACCAGAAATACTGTTCCGCGCCGGCTTGCCGCAAGGAGAGCAAGGCCGCCAGTCATCGCGCCTGGCTGGCCAAGAGCGACAACCAGAACTACTTTCGCGGTGCCGAGAATGTCGCGCGGGTGAAGTCATGGCGCGAGGCCCACCCGGGGTATTGGCGACGACCGAAAGGCCAGAGAGGAGAAGCGACGACAGGGCCGGCAGAGCCAGTTGCGTTACAAGATGTCTGCCCCACGCAACCCATTGAAATCACTACCGAGCCTCAAGACATCTTGCAACCTGCGTTACAAGATGTCTGGCTTGGCCAACCCGCTGTTGTGATTGGTTTTATCGCTCATTTCATGGGCAGTACGTTACAAGATGACATCGCCAGGAGCACCCGGCTGCTAGTACAACTGGGGACTGACATCATGGCGGGAAGAATTAAAAATGACGATCAAACGCGTTCTTTGTCCAGAGCGAGTCCGGCAGATCCCGATTCAATTCAGTTGGCTCGACCACCGCCTGGTGCGGGAACGGTACATCGAGCGCTGTGATCCGCCGGCAGCGGCGCTGTACCTGTTTCTGGTGACGGTTGCCGATGTCCAGGGGTTGAGCTACTACTCGGATGCTGCGCTCGGTCGCTGCCTGTCGCTGACGCCTGCGCGTCTGAGTCAGGCGCGCAGCGATCTGATACGCATCGGCCTCATTGCCTATCAACACCCGCTCTACCAGGTCTTGTCCCTCGATTCTCCGCCCTGCAGCGAAGGGGGCGAACTCGGAGCTGACGAGATCAGTGTCCGGATCGGCCAGTTGCGCGCCGTCTTGGGATGGACCTCATGATCAAATACGAGCTGTACTGCAAGATCAAGGACTGCCATGAGCGGCAGGGACTGACCGTCGCGCAGACCGCGCGTGCCCTTGGCCTGCATGAGCAAACGGTGGTGAAATGGTTGGCCTGCGAGCAGTTCCACCCCCGGCAATCGGCACCGCGAAGCAGTCAGCTCGATCCGTTCAAGGACCAAGTCATTCGTCTGCTCGAAACGCACCCGTACAGCGCGCAGCAAATCTACCAGCGCCTGCGCGAGGGCGGTTTCGAGGGCGGCTTCACGATCGTCAAGGACTATGTGCGTCGGGTCCGTCCGGTGCGTCGAGAAGCTTTCCTCAAGCTCTCGTTTGCTCCGGGTGAAGCTGCCCAGGTGGACTGGGGCGAGTACGGTTCGATTGGCGTGGGCTCGACTCGCCGGCGGCTCTCGTTCTTCGTCAGGGTGCTGTGCTATAGCCGTCTGATGTACGTCGAATTCACCGTCGCGCAAACCATGGAGCACTTTCTCGCGGCTCACGAGCACGCCTTCGCGGCCTTTGGCGGTTGTCCGGGCCGCCTGATGATCGACAATTTGAAGTCGGCAGTGCTTCGCCGCGTGGTCGGCGAAGCGCCGGTCTTCAATCCGCGCTATCTTGATTTCGCCCGTCATTGGGGGTTTGACATCTCGCCCTGCAATGTCGCGAAAGGCAATGAGAAAGGGAGGGTCGAAAGCGGGGTGGGTTATGTCAAAAAGAACCTGCTCAACGGCGCTGACTTCCTCGACTTCAGTGCAGTGAACCCGGCCGCCGAGGTGTGGCTGGCGAGCATCGCCAATGTCCGTCTCCATGGTGAAACACACCAGCGACCCGTGGATCGGTTCAAGGACGAACAGGCGCTACTGCAGCCACTCAACCCGATGCCCTACGACATCGGTCGCATCCAGAGTCAGCGCGCCTCGAAGCAGTTCCGGGTCGCGCTCGACACCAATCACTATTCGGTGCCGGCCGAGTTTGCCAGTCAACGCGTGACGCTCAAGGCTTACCCGGATCGGGTATGCATTTACCACCAGGACAAACTCATCGCGCGTCACCTGCGCAGCTATGACCGGCATCAGGATATCGAGGACCCCGATCATCCGAAGGCGCTGCTCGCCCAGCGGCGCAACGCGCGCGAGCAGCGCTTGCTGGTGCAGTTCCTGAGCCTGTCCAGACACGCCCAGGTCTATCTCGAAGGCATCGAACAACGTCGCGTTAACCCGCGTCATCACCTGCGCAAGATCGTCGCCTTGAGCGAAATCTACGGCATCGACGCGGTCGATCGGGCGATCCAGGACGGCATTGCCTTTGCTGCCTATAGTTGCGAGTACATCGCCAACATCCTGGAAATGCGGGCTCGTGAAACCCCCGAGCCGGGGGCGCTGCATCTCACCCGCCGCCAGGATCTCCTGGACCTCGAGATCGCCGCACCCGATCTCTCTCCCTACGAAAGGCATAGCGATGGGCACTGACCGACGGATCCTTTCCGATGTCCCCACCGAGGCGCTACGCGCCCAGTTGGCGAGCCTCAAACTGTCCCATCTGCTCGAACGTTTTGAACCCATGGCCCAGGAAGCGGGTGCCGAGCAATGGTCACACGTCGAGTATCTGGCGCGGCTGATCGAGGGCGAGGCGCATGCCCGCGAAGATCGCAGCATCCAGCGACGGGTGGGGCTCGCCCGCTTTCCGGTGCTCAAGACCCTTGATCAGTTCGACTGGAACTGGCCGAGCAAAATCAACCGGCCCCAGATTCAGAATCTCTTCCGACTGCGTTTCATCGAGGAGAAGGGCAACGTGATCTTCATTGCCAATGTTGGCCTGGGGAAAAGCCATCTCAGTATCGCGCTGGGGCATGCCGCTTGCCTGCGCGGCTACCCAGTGTTGTTTACCACCGCGGTCGATATCATCAACTCGCTCTCTGCCGCCCAAGCGCAGGGAAATCTCAAGCGCGAACTGCGCAAGTACCTGCAGCCGCGTCTGCTGGTGGTCGACGAGCTCGGCTACCTCCCGATAGACAAGCATGGCGCCGATCTGCTCTTCCAGATCATCAGCGAACGCTACGAACGCGGCGCCCTCATCATCACTACCAATCGCGCCTACAAGCACTGGCCGGAAATCTTCAACCAGGACAGCACCCTCACCTCGGCACTCCTGGATCGACTGCTCCACCATTCCGAAACCGCCGTCATCGAGGGCAAGAGTTATCGCATGAAAGAGCAGATCGAGGCATGACGTGGGCCGCCTGACACGCCCCGTGCGCAACCCCCCGAGTCCTGAGCCATCGGTAAGCCGGTACCCCGGTCGAGGGGTGCCCGATCGATGAACGTCGTGACTGTCACAAAACCTGGATGAACAAATGACCGACCCCTTGGTGACCGTTACGAAACCCGGCCAGCCTCTCAAGGGCGACCGGCCAATGACTGACACAGAGCGCAAACGTGCCCAACGGGTGCGAGACAAAAGAAACGCCATCAACGCGATCGGCCATGAGCAGGACGCGCCACTTCGGGCGCTGCTGTACATCCTGGAACGGGTCGAGGTATCCGAACCGGCACGTCATTCGGCACGACGGGCATGGCTGGCTTTCGGGCAGCGATACGGATTTGTGACGGTCTCGGAAGAATGATGGGGAGCATGGATTCCAAACCGCCAAATTTAAGTGGAATTCACGCCGCCGCTCACAGGACAGACGGCCAACGATTACTGGCGCGCCGGACGCGCCGGTTTCCGCGGCGACTGGACGATGGGCGGCGGTCACCGGCTGACGCTCAGCGGTCAGGCCTATTACGGCACTACGGGCGACACCTGGCAGGTGCCGGACATCGGCTCGCCTGCAGGCGTGACGCTCACCGACATGCACGCGTCGTTTAGGCGACGCGTATCCGGACTTTCAGTCCGCAACATAAACCCACCGGCTTTAGCCGGTGGTTGTTTAGTTCCGCGAAGTCGTCCTGCCGAAAACGTGCGGTCGCACCGTCGTCTTCGTCGACGAAATCGATTCGACACTAGCAGCCTGTCGGACTTGGGCTGAAACAGCCAAAATCTTGAGCGGAATGGCTCATTTTGGAGCGGGAAATCTCGTTTTTACGCTCAAGGCGCACCTTTCCTTGGTGTTTTGCTTACTGCAGACGCAATACGGCCATGCGCTTCAAATTCCAGGATTCAGAAAGGGTACCGCCGCCATGCTCGGTGCATCGCACACGTCCACCGCCAGCACGGCCAGAGTGGGGTAGTAAAGCGATACGCGCGGCGCGAGAACATGCCGTGCGCGCTCAAGGCCGTGCTTCCCGTGTACTGAAGAAGTCGCGATGCGCAGGCGGGCTTGGGCTTCGCCGGCGCGTCAGCCACGTTTCGAATGCGCGGTGCTTGACGATTACACGCGCCTGGCGCGCCCAGGCGCTCACCTGCAGGTGGTCCCATTCGTTCATCGATGTCACGCAAGTCAACAAGGAGTCAATACAATGAGCCTCTTGCAAAACTCCCCGGTGGGCCGGGCGGATGTGGCATGGCTCGCTCTGGACGAGCGACCGGCGCCTCCACCCAGGTCGCACCGATCGAACCAATCCTGTACCCAGAACGAGCACATGACCCCACCGACCTGCCGGGTCGCACCGTATTGCTCGCAGGTCTGCTGGCGCTTGCCAGCGTGCCGGCGTTGGCCGAAGTCGACGTGCTGAGCATGCGCTCGGACGCGCGCTTCACCAGTGTGCTGAAGGCGCCACCGCCCTGGTCCAGCGCTTACTCGGTTACCAGCGCGGCCGAGTGGATTGCCCTGGGTCGCCATGCGCAGACCGCCACGCCGGCTGGCCAGCCCGTGGGATCACCCTTCAGCGTCGACAACGTGCAGGCCTGGGCCGACTTCCAGCAGGAAGACGAAGGCAGCAGCTTCCACAGCTATGCCCGGCTCACCGGCAGCTACCTGGACGCCGGGCCGTGGAACTTCGCCCGCAACGGCTGGTGGGCAAAACCATCACGCTGCTGGCCGGATGGCGGGCAAACGCCCAGCAGAGTGCCCGATACGGATGCCGCGGCACGCCGCTCCCAGCCCATCGCCAAGGGCGGGTATTGCGGGATCTCTGGTCGTCTTGGCTAGCAGGTGCGCGCCAGCGGAGGCCGCTTCCGCTCACGCGAACCCATTCACCTGTGCAGACATGAGTTGAACTTCGGCGAACTGCCTGGAGTACCTGCGGGAAGCACGACCCACTAGCCTGCCCTGCGGCTGTAGTGGAAACGGGTAAAGGATTCCGCCACTGCCGGGGGGCTGTAGTAGTAGCCCTGGATGGCATGGCAACCGTGCGCTTCCAGATAATCGAGCTGGGCGATGGTCTCGACTCCTTCGGCGATGACTTCCATCTTCAGGCTGGTCGCCATGGCCACGATGGCATCGACGATGGCGGCATCGTTACTGTCATTGGCAAGGTCGCGCACGAAGGAGCGGTCAATTTTCAGGCGCGTCACCGGAAATCGCTTCAGGTAGGCGAGACTCGAATAGCCGGTGCCGAAATCGTCGATCGCCATTTTCACGCCTGCGGCGGCGAGTTGGTGCAAGACTGCCTTCGCCTGTTCGGGATCGATCATCAACATGCTCTCGGTCAATTCGAGTTCGAGGCTTGCCGGATCGATCCCGGAGGCGTGAATCATGGCCGAGATCCGCGCGCTCAAGTCCCGCTGCTGAAACTGCCGCGCCGACAGATTGACGCTGATGCGCAGACCGGGATGTCCGCCAAGCTGCCAGCGCCTGGCCTGACGGCAGGCCTCGCCGAGCACCCATTCGCCGATCGGCACGATCAGCCCGGTCTCCTCGGCAATGGTGATGAAACGGTCGGGAGCGATCAGTCCCCGTTGCGGATGCTGCCAACGAATCAGCGCTTCCATGCCGATCACCTCGCCGCTGCGGCAATCGACCTGCGGCTGGTAATGAAGCAGGAACTCGCCGCGCTCGATCGCCAGACGCAGATCGTTCTCGATCGTGACCCGTTCCTGCACGCTCTGATTCATCGCCTGCGTGAAGAACTGGAAATTGTTGCGGCCTTGTTCCTTGGCGTGATACATCGCCGTGTCGGCATTGCGCAGCAGGGTTGCCGCGTCATCGCCATCTTCCGGATAAACGCTGATGCCGATGCTCGGCGTCACATGCAGCGAGCTGCCTTCGAGCAAGTACGGCGCGGCAACGGCCTCCAGCACTTTCCTGGCGACCACGGCCACGCGCCTGACGGCCGCCAGCTCGGGGATGACGATGACGAACTCGTCGCCGCCCAGGCGCGCCACCGTCTCGGTCGAGCGCAATACTTCCGTCAGGCGCTGCGCGAGTTGCTCGAGCAGGCGGTCGCCGGTGTCGTGGCCGAGGGTGTCGTTGATCAGTTTGAAGTGGTCGAGATCGAGGAACAGCACCGCCATGTGGTCGTCGTTGCGTTTCGACTTGGCGATGGCCTGACGAATCCGGTCGTCGAGCAGGGTGCGGTTCGGCAGCTTGGTCAGCGCATCGTGGTGGGCAAGGAAGTGAATATCCTGCTCCCACTGCTTGCGCTCGCTGATGTCGAAGAAAGTCCCGGTGTAATGCGTCACTTCGCCGCCCGCATTGCGAACGGCGGTGATGGTCAGCCACTCGGGGAAGATCTCGCCATTCTTGCGCCGGCTCCATACCTCACCGCGCCACACACCGACAGCAAGGATGTGTTCCCACATGGCTTGATAGAAGTCGGCATCGTGCCGCCCGGACGAGAAAATTCTCGGGGTTTGCCCGATCAGTTCATGCTCCGTATAACCCGAAAGGGCAAGCAGGGCCGGGTTGACCGAGAGAATCCGCTGCTCGGCGTCGGTGATGCAAATGCCTTCGGCGCTCGCCGAAAACACGGTCGCCGCCAGGCGTTGCGCTGCCTCGGCGCGGCGCTCCTCGCCAATGCGCCAGATTTCCTGGCTGATCAGTTGCAGGGTCTCGACCTCCAGCGGCGTGTAGGGTTCGGCCTTGTTGCCGATTCCGGCGATCAGCCGTACCTTGCCGTTGGCGATGACCGGCACGCTGACCAGGCGAAGCAGTGGCGAATGCCCTTGCGGCAGGCCGCGACGGCCCTCTGCTGACCCATAGTCGTTGCAGACCATCGGCTCGTGGTGGCGGACGACGTCGGCCCAAATACCGGCCTGGCTGATCGGATAGTGTTTCTCGAATGCCGCCGTACAGAATTCGTCGAGCGTGCGCCGCGACCACGCCGCAAACTCGATCATCTCCTGATCGTCGGCAACGAAATGGACGAAAGAGATTGCGCTGCCGGTCAGCCGCTCGGCAATTTCAAGACCGTACTGCATGAATTCGGCTTCTGTCATCCGCTCGGCGGCGCGCGGCATTTCGTGCAGCGCCGTGGCGCGCGCCGCCTGCAGGGCAAGCAACTCGTCCGCCCGTTGCTGTCTTTGTTCGGCACGCTGGCGCTCGGTAATGTCGGTCAGGATGCAGTGCGTCCGCGCCACACCCTGCCGATCGCAAGTAATTCGGCCGTTGATGAGCACGGTACGCGTTTCACCGTCCTTGCGCCGCAAGTCGAACAGCAGGCCTTCGATGTGGTCGGCAGCAACATTCGGAAAATTCCCGGCGAGCACCGGCAGCGAGTGTTCCTCGATGAAATCGGTGATCGGACGCCCGAGCACCTCGTCACGCGTATAACCGCCAAGCAGGGCGAGCCATGCCTCATTGACATCAAGGATCGCCGCATGCATGTCCAGCGACTGGTAGGGCAGAGGCGCCATGCGGAACAGGCCTCGGTAACGCTCTTCCGACGCGGCGAGCTGCTCGGCGGCAGCGCGTTCGGCGGTGACATCGCGGGCAATGCCGGAAAAGCCGACGATGGCGGAGTTGCCATTGGTACCCGCACGCTCGGCGACAATGTTCCACTGCAGCAGGTGCACCGCACCATTGCGCGCAAACTGCCGAATCTCGAACTGCAAGGCCGGGTCATCGCCTTGCAGCCAGGTGGCGAAAGCCTGTCGAGTGCGCTCGCGATCATCAGGGTGGACGAATTCAAAGGCAGACAGTCCGATACAGTCCGCGGCCGGCAGGCCGAAATAGGTCTCGGCCATGTAATTGACGAAGCTCAATCGCCCCTCATGATCGACACGGGTGATCAGGTCGCGGGTGGTCTCGACGACGCCGCGGTACTTGGCCTCGCTCTCGCGCAGCAGCGCTTCCCGTTCGAGCACGACCTGGGCCATGCGGCGCATGCTTTGCGCCAGCTTTTCGATCTCGTCGGTGCCCGAGGGTGGAATCTGCGCGCGGTAATTGCCATCGGCCACCGCTTCCAGGTGCCTGGCGAACTGGCCAAGCCGCTGCGTCATCCGCCGGCTCGCCAGCACTGCCGCAATGACTGCCAGCAATAGCGCCAGCAGACTGCCGAAGGCCAGCGACCGCAGCGTCGAGTGGAACGTGGCAAAGGCCTGTTCGGTCGGCTGCGCGATCAGCGCCGTCCAGCCCGCCTCGTGGATCGGCGTACTGCTGCCGATGTAGTCGATGCCGTCCAGATGGAAACGCGCGGTTTGCAGCGAGGCCGCACCACTCCCACTCAGTGGCGGCAGGTGGCTGAGGTTTTCCTGACGCAGGGCACGCTCGGCGTCAGGATGTCCGACGACATTGCCGCGCCGGTCGACGATGACCGGCAGCACATCGGCAGCGCGGGCGAGCAATTCGGCAAAGCGCGAGACTTCCTGCAAATTGAGTTCGCCCACCAGGACGCCGTGCCTGGGTGCCGCAGTAGCCAATTCCGCTGTAATCGTCAATGGCAGGGCCAGCGCCACAACGATGTGTCCACCGGTCGACAAATAGGTATCGGACCACACTGGGCGCTGCTGCACACGTGCCGCGTGCACAAAGCGACGGCCAGAGAAATCGACGCCGAGCTGGTTGTCGCGCAAGGTACGGCGAGCCTTCGGCAAGCCGACTTCGAGAACCCGATCGGCACCATCGACGACGTAGATCGACTCGATGGCGCCATCTGCCTGGGCCAGGGTATCGAGCATGACGCGCAGTTGGGCTGTGTCCATCCTCGGCTGACTGCCGACATCGTCAGCCAGGAGGCCAAGATGAGAAGAAAATTCCGCGAGAAAAGCGTCGATCTGCGTCGCCGTCGTTGTGCCGAGCGCACGGATCTGGGCCTCCACACCAGCGTTGAGACGCGGCAGGAGAACGCCGAGCAGCACTGCGATGAGCGTCAGGATGGCCAGCGCGACCAGCGACGACAGTCCAAGCGACAACCAGAATCGTAGCGAACGTGACATTATTGCCGTGGTCTCGTCGTTCCTGGAGGTTGGTCAATGCAGGCGCACGAAGGTGCCATCACGGATGGTAGTCAGATAGGTCTCGCGTGCCGCGTCGCCGGTGGCGTCGAAACGTATCTCCGACTGCGCGCCGGAAAACACGCCGCGCGCAAGAATGACCTGCTTCAGGGTCTGGCCGGGCTGTTTGGCCGCAAGCGCGTCGAGCACCACATTCGCCGCGTCGAAGGCGGTGAGGCCGCCAAATCCCGGCTCCTGGCCGAAGCGCTCGACGTAGCGCCTGCGAAAGGCCACATAAGCGGGCTGTGTGCTGTCGCGATCGACAAATTGTGCGATCACGACGCCTTCGACCGCCTTGCCACCCAGCTCGACCAGCCGTTCGGTGGCAGCCCACTCCGAGGTGCCGATGCGCACGACGGCATCGCGCTTGCGGAGCTGCTGCGCGAGCAGGGCGGCATCGACCGAATTGGCCAGGATCAGCACAGCGTCCGGTTTCGCCCTGAGAAGACCCTCCGCCAGGTCAGCAAACGAGGTTTCCTTGCCGGAACTGAAGGGAACGGTGATGCCGAGCGTGCCACCGGCCGATTCGAAGGCGTGGCGATAGTCGGCCAGCCAGCCCTCGGTATAGGCCCGATTGTTCAGATCATAGGCGGCTGCGACACGGCGTAGCCCCAATCGATCGAAGTGATAAGCGGCGCTGACACGCGCGTATTCGGCGGTCGAAGCGATGACCCGCAGGAAATGATCGTCGATCCCGGTCAGCGTCGTTGTCGTCACTGTCGGGCTGAGCATCACCAGTTCGGCCTCGTTGACCAGCGGCACTGTAGCCACCGCCATGGCGCTGGTCATCGGCCCGATGATCGCCTCGACCTTGCGCTCCAATAGCCGGCCAACGGCTTTTCTGGCGAGATCCGGGTCCTGCTTGTCATCCTCGACAATCAGTTCGACCGCCCGGCCGTTTACACCGCCGCTGCTGTTGCGCATTTCGACGGCCAGCGTCGCGCCATTGCGACCGGCAATTCCCAGGTCGGCCACCCGGCCCGAAATACCGCCGAGGAAGCCCAGGCGCAGCGGCTCCGGCGGTGCACAGCCAAGCAACGCGCCACAAATCGCAAACCGGGCGACAAGCCATTGCCACTTGCGTGGAAGCGAACTCTCTCCAGCCAAGGATCGATCCTCTCGACATCCGTCGAAAAAAGACACGTCAGCGCTAACGACGCGCTGCACGCCGCAAACAGATAGTCTGATGTAATCCAGGGCATTATGCAGAATGTCGAGTTCACTGTCCAAAAAAAGGTGCGAATGAACACGAATTATCGATGGATGGTTGAAAAAGTCTCGCCCTGAGCCGAGAATCGATACTTTCACCTTTTCGCTGCCCAATCCCTCGCCGCAAGCATGACCAGCTCATCATTGATCCACATCGGGAGAATTTCATGCCGCGCACCCTGCAGAGCAAACTTGTCGCTTTCGTCGTCGGGCTGATCGCCAGCGCTGTCCTCCTCCTCGGTGTCCTTTTCTACCAGCAGTTGCGAGGCCAGTTGCTGGAAGGAATAGAGAATGAAATCCGGAGCGCCGCTACCGCTTACTCGCTGGCCATTGGCGAATGGATGGCCGCCAAGGTTCAGTTGCTGAAGGCGATCAAGCCGGTGATCGGAACACCGGAGGCAAAAAGCGTTTTCGTGCTGGCCAAAGCGGCTGGCGGCTTTGACACTGTCTACGCTGGCTACCCCGATAAGCGCGCACTCTTCTCCGAGTCACAAAACCTTCCCGCGGACTGGGATCCCACCAGCCGCCCCTGGTACAAGGAAGCCGAGCTGGCTGGCGAAGCACGCATCGTCATTACCAAACCCTACGCGGATGCCGGAACCAAGAAACTGGTGATCTCGATTTCGTCTCTGGTCAAGGATGGTGGCAACACCGTCGGCGTTGCCGCCGCCGACCTCTTCATCGATCGAATCGTCAGCGAAGTGCTGGCGCTCAAACTGGCCGGTAACGGTTTTGGTTTTCTGCTGCACAAGGACGGCACCGTACTCGCGCACCCGCTCAAGGAAGCCGTGATGAAACCGGTGACCGAGCAGGTTCCGGAGCTGAGCAGCGACCGCATCGGGCACGCCGCGAGCGAGGGGAAAATGTTTTCCGTCCAGCGTAACGACGGTGACCGGCTGCTCTTTCTTGCGCCAATCAAAGGTACCGATTGGCTGCTCGGCATCTCGCTGGAAAATCCGAAGACGCGGCGATCCAGGAAGCGCGCGTCACCATCTCGTCTTTGTCCAACAACGTGAAGAACACACAGCGGCTTCTCGAAGACTTTCGGGGGTGATGCCCACCGCCGTAGAAGGAATGATCATGAGCAAATCTGTCCAGCCCTCGCTTCGCTTCTTCTATCCGGAAGCCCTGCACATACGCACCCTGCAATTCCTGGATACTCTCGAACAGGCCGAAGATCCGACCAGGCATGCAAATGCCCTGGGGGATCTGGTGGTCGAGTTGACCGATATCGGCATGGATTACTACTTCCTCAAGCCGCTCGAGCAAGCCGGGGTGGGCTTTGTCCTCCGACAGTCGGCAAATCTCGGGATGGCCGGCGCAGTCCGGGTCATCGGCCCGGTGATTCGCAAGATCATCGCGCGTCTGGATCACAGCCAGTTGCTGACCATCAGCGCGTATCTCCGGCAACTCATGCGTTGACTGTGCGTGATGATGAACCGATGTGACCTTCCCCGGCGGTACAATGCCGGAGAGCAGACGACATGATCAGTTCTCCCCTTCTTCACGACTCCAGGGCGGCTTGGTTGTTGGCGGGCGTGGAGTTCTTCTTCTCCTTGAGTTGGGTGGTTTACGTCATCTTTCTTCCCGAGCTGCTGACGCGCGGCGGCATCGACCAACGCTATGTGCCGTGGTTCCTGGCCGCTGACCAACTGGTATTTGCGCTGTCCGACTGGTCGGTCGGCGTCGCGCTTGACCGCGCCCGCGCAGCGTTGCGCAGGATCGGGCCATTGCTGGTGCTGCTGTCGACGCTTTCGGCGCTGGCCATGTGGCTGCTGCCCTTACTGGCCGGGATGCCGATGCTCTTCCTGCTGATGACTACCTTGTGGGTGGCCACTTCGTCGGCCTTGCGTGCGCCGCCCTACGTTCTTCTCTCCCGTTACGCCGGACGTTCTTCGATCCCGCGTCTGGCAGGTATCCAACTGCTTGGTCTGGCGATCGCTTCGTCGCTGGCGCCGTATCTGGCGATCGTGCTCAAGGGTGTCGATGCCGCGCTGCCGTTCCTGCTCAGCGCGCTGGCAGTGGGTTTTTCAGCGCTGGCGCTGGCATATGTCGAACGTTCCCTGCCTGCCGCCCAGTCAGTTGTCACTTCTGCCAAGGCGAATGCAGTGGGCCGCTCGGGCAACGCCTCCTGGGGCTACCTGCTGCTCGTCGCCTGGTTGCTCGCTGTCGGCCAGCAGTGGCATACGGCGGTCAACTCGGCGCCGCAGTTCAAGCGGCTCGCGGATCCGGCACTGCTTCCCTGGCTGATGCCCATCTTCTGGGTCGGTTTCAGCTTCGGTCTGTTGCTCGTCGAGCGCGTGCTCCGCGCGTGCGGCGTCTGGCTGCTCCTGCAACTGGCCTGTGCAGCAGGTGCGCTGGCGCTCACTGGAACGGTAATGGCCGGCTCATTGACCGTGCTGGCATCGAGCCAGTTCGCTGCCGGGGTGTTCTGGGGTTTCATCCTCTGTGCCTCGATCGGCCTGGCGACCGAATGCGGTCAGCCGCTGCAGACTGGCCGCAATACCGGCGCGCTGATGGCGACACTGGCCGTCGCGGCAATGTCGCGCCTTGGTCTGGCGGCCTCTGGCGGGTTGGGCTTCGCCACTGTCGACGCGTTCTTGCCGGTGGCCGCATGGTGTGTGGCGCTGCTGTTCCTGCTGCGCCTCAGGTCGCTGGAGTCGACGTGAGATCGCAACCGCCGTCAGCGAAGTCTTCCCGGAAGATACAAACCGACGAGGATCGCGTGCAAGAAATCGTCGAAAGGCATGCGCAACCGAGCCGGTCTATGGCAAAAGCATATTCAGGGCGAGCGGCTACTCTTTTAGCATTGATTGGAACGACAGGAGGCATGATGTTTCGGAAATGGATACCCACGGTGTGCTTCGCCTTGTTCGGGAGTATCGCCGACGTCGGCGCCCAGGCATTGCCAGCCCCGACACGCGGCGAGCTGTTGTACTCGACACATTGCATCGCCTGCCACGACACACAAATTCATTGGCGAGACAAGAAACTGGTGACCGACTGGAAGAGTCTGCAGAAAGAAGTACGCCGCTGGCAGGAGCTTGCGGGGCTTGGCTGGAGCAATGAAGAAATTGCGCAGGTTGCGCAATATCTGAATCAACGTCTCTACCACCTGACGCCGGACTAACGGTCATGACTTTTCCAGGCACCCCCGATCATGAAGTCATGACCGTTTCCCTCTCCCCCTCCCGAGGGGGAGGGGAGATTCCTCAGTCGCGTTCGCGACTTTCACATTAAGGGGGTTGGCAATCGCCGCGCCCACAACCATCCGCCAGGGTGAGCGGCCATCGTTTTTCAGGCGGCCAAGGTCGCTGCTTCAGGCGGTGCTACGCATATCCTCAAGGTTCACCGTCTGCTGCAGAACCTCGCGAAAGTTCTCGCCGATCTTGCCGAGTATATTCAACTGCAGGAGAAGTTTGGCCTCGACATGTTGCAGCTCTTCGATCCGCTCTTCGAGAGTATCGGTGGCCTGGTGAATCCGCTTGATGCTTTCCAGCCGGCGCTTGAGCTGAATCTGGTGTTCGCGAATCTGAATCTCCAGCGGCGTCATGATCGCCTTCAGCCATGCCTGGACATCGCGGTTGGCATGCTCGAAAGTCTTGCGCACCTGCGCCGCCACCTCCTCGAAGAAGCGCTGTGTGAGCTGGCTCTTTTCGTGCGTCAGCAACTGGAACACGGAGTTGATGTGGGTGTTGCACCATTGATCGAGGCGGTCGATTTCCTTCTCGTACTTCCGCAGCGAAAAACCGATCGGCGTACCCAGTTTGAGGCCATGTTCAACGGCGAATTTCTTGTAGATGGCCTCCATCATGCTCGTGATTTCCGTGACCTCTGCCTTCGAGTTGGCGAGATTGCCGCGAGCGACCACAAAGAAGTGATCGATCGCTTCGGTAAGCGTTCTGGAAAAGGTAGCCTGCACCATCGTCTCCCGCGTCGCCGTGCTCAGCAGGCGCAGCGAATCGAGTCCGAGATGGGCAAAAAGTCTGTTGGTCAGTTGTGAGAAAACGCTGCGCACCGCGTAATAGCGCTGCAGACCGGATTCAAACTCCTCCTTCTCGCAACGCACCTTGCCCATCATGTACTCGACGACACCCTTGTTCTTGCCTCGCAGTTCTGCCAGCTCGCCAAGCTGTTCGCGCAGACCGACAAGGCGCGACTCCAGCAGGCTGCGGGTGCGCTGATGGCAATCGGTAAACTCGACATGGATGCTGTCGCGAACGATCTCCTGCTTGGCCGGGATCAACTCCTCGGAAAGCGCATGCTCAAGCCTCGACAAACGGCTGCGCTGCAGCAACACGTGATCATCATTGATCTTGGCAACCAGCGCTTTCTGTGCCGAAACCGGAAAAATCTGATCCTCCGGCAAATCCAGCGCCCACGCGCAGGTGTCGACCTGTCTGGCGATTTCTGTGTCGATCTCTTCGGCCGACTTGAGTTCGTCCCACAAGCTGTCGATCTTGTTGAGTACGACGATGCGGCCCTTCTTGCGACCCACAGAGGTGCCGATGTGTTCGCGCCAGACGGTCAGATCGGATTGCGTCACGCCGGTGTCGGCAGCCAGAATGAACAGTACGGCATGCGCATTGGGCAGCAGGGACAGGGTCAGTTCGGGTTCCGTACCAATCGCGTTGAGACCGGGGGTATCGAGGATGACCAATCCCTGCTGCAACAGCGGATGCGGAAAATTGATGATCGCGTGCCGCCAGCGCGGGATCTCGACGCCGCCCTGTTCGTCGACGCGCAAGGCCGCCACGTCGCCGTCGGTCATGGCAAAGCCGAGCCTTTCGGCAGTTGCCAGGTCGACATGGATGACGTCGCTGACATGGCGAAGCGCGTCCTGCATGGCCTCGGCCGAGCTGGTGTCGATCGGGAGCAGTTCCCATTCCTCGGGAGAGCGCTTGTATTCGCTGATGCTGCCGTTGGATTCACGGCTCTCGATGGGCAGCAACTCGATCGATGGCAACCTCGTTTGGTCGTACATCAACTCGGTCGGGCACATCGTCGTGCGGCCGGCGGTCGAGGGCAGAATGCGGTTGCCGTAACCGGCGAAGAAGATGGCGTTGATCAACTCCGACTTGCCACGCGAAAACTCGGCGACGAATGCCACATGCAGGCGATCCTCGCGTAGATTGTCCAGCAGTTGGGCGATGCGGCGATCGATCTGGGCGTCGGTCAATTCGTTCTCGACGAGCCAGCCTGCGAACTTCTCCAGGATCCCGGAGATGCGGGCACGCCATTCGCTGTAGGCGGCAAAATGTTGGGCAAGCGTCATGGCAGGTTCCAGCACAAGGCACAGGTTTTCACTCTACCACAAGGTCGTGCTCAATCAGCGACATAGACCGACAACTCAATGCTGGCAACGCGGACAGTAGAATGTCGAGCGGCCCGCCTGGCGAATGACCCGTACCGGTCCGGCGCAGGTCGGACAGGGCTCGCCCGCACGACCATAGACCCTGCAGGAAAGCTGGAAGCAACCGGCACCACCGTCGCTATGCACGTAGTCACGCACACTGCTGCCACCGGCAGCAATTGCCGCAAGCAGCGTTGCACGGATGGCATCCGCCAGTACGCGATAGCGCTGACGGCTGATCCGATCACCGGTGCGCAGCGGTGACACACCGGCATGATGGAGGCTTTCGGCGGCGTAGATATTGCCGATGCCGACGATCAGACGACTGTCCATCAGCAGCGGTTTGATCGGCACCCGGCGGCAACGCGTCGCCGCATACAGCCAATCGCCGTTGAAATCATCAGAGAGCGGTTCGATACCCAGATGGGCGAGTGCCGGATGACTTTCGACGCCGCCGCCCTCGTGCCAGAGCAGCGCTCCGAAGCGGCGCGGATCGCGAAAACGCAGAACGATGTCGGCGAAGACCAGATCAAAGTGGTCGTGGAGCCGTGCTGGCGTAGCCGGCGGCACCAGGCGCAGACTGCCCGACATGCCGAAGTGAATGAGCAGCCAGCCGCCACCGCTGGTACTCTGACAGTCCAGCAAGAGATACTTGCCGCGCCGCAAAATGGCGTCCACACGCAGACCGGCCAGGCGCGCAGCCAGCCCGGCGGGAATCTCGTGCCGCAACCGCGGCGTGCGCACCACCGCGCCGATGATCGGTTGTCGGGACAAGCAGGAGAGCAATCCTTGTCGGCTGACTTCAACTTCCGGGAGTTCTGGCATTGCTGCTACCGCGAAAAGTCCATAACATGCGCAAATTATGACGCAAAGTCGCCGTCGGTTCCTGCAATGGTTCGCGGCAGGCAAGGAAACCATGAAATCGATCAAGAACACTCTCCTCTGCACGACGCTGGCGCTGGCCTTCGGCGTGCCCGCTCTGGCTGCCGGCGACGCCCCCTCCGGGAAACGCAAATCGACTTCGCATGAGTTCAAGCGCAATGCGCCGGAGGCCTTCGCGCCACGCCTCGACGACAAGGACTACAAGGAACTCAGCGGACAGGTGGTCTATCAGCTGCTGCTCGCCGAAGTGGCGCTGCAGCGAGGCAAAGCCGAGTTCGCCAGCCAGGCCTATGCCGACCTGGCCGTGCGCACCCGCGACCCGGGAATCCTGGCGCGAGCGATCGAGGTGGCTGGCTACGCGCGTCGTTACGATCTGGTTCTCGACCTCGCACGCCTGTGGTTGCAGGTCGAACCGGATTCCAAGCGTGCCCAACAGGTGCTGGTCGGCGTGATGATCCTGTCCAACCAGTTCGATGGCCTGGCACCGCAACTGATTCGCATGCTGGAAGCCGACAAGGAAGCGCTGCCGGGCAACCTGCTGGCACTGAACCGGATGTTTGCCCGCAGCCAGGATCGCCAGGCGGTCCTGCAATTGATCATCAAGATCTGCGCGACATTCCTGGACCTGCCCGAAGCGCATTACGCGATCGCCATGGCTGCCAGCGCAGCCGGCGACAACCCCCGCGCACTTGCGGAAACGCGGCGCGCACTCGATTTGCGCCCGGACTGGGAGGCTGCTGCACTGCTGGAAGCGCAGCTACTCGCCCAGAAGTCACCCGCCGAAGCCATCGCTGCCCTGCAACGTTTTGTCGATCGTCATCCGAAGGCGCGCGAAGTACAACTGCATCTGGCGCGCGCACTGGTCGGCGAGAAGCGTTATGGCGAAGCCAAATTGCAGTTCGAGCAGTTGCTGCTCACCTACCCGAACAACCCGGATGTGGTTTTCCCGGTGGCCATCCTGGCTCTGCAGGAAAACGACCGGAAACTTGCCGAAACGCAGTTCAAACACCTGGTGACGCTCGACATCCCGGACAAGAGCGCTGCCTACTATTACCTCGGTCAGCTTGCCGAAGAAGGCAAGCGTGCTGACGAAGCGCTGGCCGATTACCGGCAGGTTGGCCCAGGCGAGCACTATCTCCCGGCGCAGCTTCGCAGCGCCAGCATCCTCGGCAATCAAGGCAAGGTCGAAGAGGCGAGACGCCAGCTTCGCGAAGCGGCAACAAAGAACCCGCAGTTGCGCGTCCAGCTATCGATCACAGAAGCCACCCTGCTGCGCGATGCGAAGCAGACCGAGGCGGCTCTTGCCCTGCTCGACCAGGAACTGAGCACGCAGCCGGAGCAGCCAGAGCTGCTCTATGAGTCGGCGCTGCTGGCGGAAAAGCTCGGACGCGTGGAAATCATGGAAAGCCGTCTCAGGAAGCTGATCGAACTGCAGCCGGAGAATGCGCAGGCCTACAACGCACTCGGTTACTCCTACGCCGATCGCAACCTGCGGCTGCCCGAAGCCCGGCAGCTCGTCGAAAAGGCGCTGCAACTGTCGCCCAACGACCCCTTCATTCTCGACAGCATGGCCTGGGTCCTGTATCGGCAGGGGGATCACGAAGGCGCGCTGGCTCTCTTGCAACGCGCCCTTGCACTGCGCCCCGACCCCGAGATCGCAGCACATACCGGAGAAGTACTGTGGATGCTCGGCCGCAAGGAAGAGGCGCAACGGACCCTGCGCGAAGCGCACAAAAGGGATCCGGCAAACGAGGTACTGAACGAAGCGATCAGGAAGTTCTCGCCCTGACCGGCAAATACCCGCGCCGTTCCATGACCGTCGCGCCAGCGCTCCGATGCAGCCGCGAGTCCTGATCGCACTCCTGATCGTCCTTGGCTTGCCAGGGCTGAGCTCCTGTACCACCCTGCCGGCAGCGGCCAGCGCGCATGCGCCGCTCGCCGTCGCGCGAGACGACCTGCAGGCCTTTGCACTGGCCGGCCGCTTTTCGGTTCGCCAGGAAGGCAAGAACTACCCTGGTCGCCTGCACTGGCGTCACGACGGCGACCGCGACGAGTTGCTGCTGTCCTCGCCGTTCGGGCAAGGCCTGGCCGAGATCGTCAGCGACGCCGGTGGTGCGCGCCTGGCCACCAGCGACGGCAGTTCATATACGGCAGCGACTGCCGATGAACTGTTGCAGTCGATCCTGGCGTATCCCTTGCCCTTGAGCAAACTGCTCGACTGGCTGCGTGGCCACCATCCCGACGGCGGCGACCTGGCACGGGACAGCCTCGGCCGCCCGCTATCCCTGCGCCACGAGGACTGGCGGATCGACTACGAGTACGACAGCGACGACCCGCAAGCCCTGCCCGGCCGCCTCTTCGTCGAGCATGAAAGCGGTTTTGCACTGCGCCTGCGCATCGAAGAGTGGCAGATGTGGCCCACTGCGCTGCCGAATCGGCTGCCTGCCGTAGACTGCATCCCATGACTTCCAGCCGCCAATTCTGGGACTGGCAAAGCGTCTATCCGGCGCCCGCCAAACTCAACCTCTTCCTGCATGTCGTCGGCCGCCGTGCCGATGGCTACCACCTGTTGCAGACGGTGTTTCGCTTTCTCGGACAGGGTGACCGGCTGCGCTTTTCGCCACGTGCCGACGGCCTGGTGCGTCTGGCGACGCCGCTGGCAGGTGTCGCGCCCGATCAGGATCTGAGCGTTCGCGCCGCCCGCCTGTTGCAGGCCGAAACCCATTGCCTGGCCGGCGTCAATATCAGCATCGAAAAACGGCTGCCGCTCGGCGGCGGTCTCGGTGGCGGCAGTTCGGATGCGGCGACGGTCCTGCTGGCACTCAACCACCTCTGGAAACTGCATGTGCCGCGTCGGCGCCTGCAGGAAATCGGCCTCGCTCTTGGCGCCGACGTGCCGGTCTTCGTTTTCGGACGCAACGCTTTTGCCGATGGCGTCGGTGAAAACCTGCTGGCAGTCGAATTGCCAGCGTGCTGGTATGTGGTCCTCGAACCACCGCTGCAGGTGCCGACCGCAGTCATTTTTGGCGCGCCGGAACTCAAACGCGATTCGCTCGCGATCGCCCCGGCGTCGTGGCGCCCCGGCTTCGGTGGCAACGACCTCGAAGCCGTGGCCTGTGCCCGCTTTCCGGCGATTGCCGAGCATCTCGCAGCGCTGTCCGCCTTCGCCCCGGCGCGCATGAGCGGCTCCGGTGCCTGTGTTTTCGCCGAGTTCGCAAACCGCGAAGACGCCGAGAACGCGCTGCGACAATTGCCCGCCGCGATGCGCGGCTGGGTGGCAAGGAGCCTGGACCGGCATCCCCTGTGCGAACTGGCGAGTTGAAGCCGCCGCCGGGCGCTGTTGGCAACACAACCCCTGAAGGCATTTTCGCTCCTCGCAAACCCTTGCCATTCCTGGGTGAAACAAGATGAAGCTGCGCGTAGGGCTGGCCTTCGCGGTCATGCTCGCGATGGCGCTCGGGCACATCCAGCAGGGGTGTACTCACCAAATGCGCTCACTGGTCCAGACTCCACGACCGGCCAGCGGTTAGCGCCTCCAGGCGACTCCCTCGTATCCGGCATACCAGACGGCGATTCTTCGGCGGGGACGGGTGGCGCCCAAGGATCGTCCAAACTGGAAAAAACCGGGCGCCGACGACAAAAATCCAGCGCAGCCTCGCCTCCGACGGCTGCCAGTACGTCGACGCCAGCGCCAAAAATGCGTAGGGTATATTTTGCCGCCGGAAAATCGACGCATCGAAAATGTCTCTGGCAGGAAATTGCTTGAAATCGACCGCCTGCATGGGCTAGAATCGCGGGCTTTCTTCCCCAAATACAATTGGAGTATTGATCATGGCGCGTGTTTGCCAGGTTACGGGCAAGGGCCCGATGGCAGGGAACAATGTTTCCCATGCCAACAATAGAACGAAGCGCCGCTTCCTTCCGAACTTACAGTATCGCCGTTTCTGGATCGAGAGCGAAAACCGCTGGCTCCGCTTGCGCGTATCGAACGCCGGTTTACGAACGATTGACAAGAATGGCATCGACGCCGTGCTCGCCGACTTGCGCGCCCGCGGCGAGATCTGACAAGGAGAACAGCCATGCGTGACAAGATCAAGCTTGAGTCGACCGCCGGTACCGGCCACTTTTACACCACGACCAAGAACAAGCGCACGATGCCCGGCAAGATGGAAATCAAAAAGTACGATCCCAAAGCACGCAAGCACGTAATTTACAAGGAAATCAAGCTGCGTTAAGCAGTTCTGGCAGGTTCCCGTGCGTGGCTGCATGACCAGTATTTGGCGACAGCCACAGTAACCCGGCTGTTGCGTTCGCGTTCCCGAAGCCGCTCGATCAGCCCGGCGAATTACTGCGCCGCTTTGACCAGCCGGCGTGCGCGAACCCCTTTGGCGAGGCTCTCCAGGACTACCAGCGAGTCCTCCCATCCCAGACAGGCATCGGTAATGCTCTTGCCGTACTCCAGATCCTGACCGGGAACGAGATCCTGACGTCCTTCAACGAGGTGCGATTCAACCATCACGCCGACGATGCGTTCGTCGCCGGCCGCGATCTGGCTGGCGGTGTCCCTGGCGACCTCGATCTGCATCTTGAAAAGCTTGTTGCTGTTGGCATGCGAGGCATCGATCATCAGGCGTGCGGCGAGGCCGGCGGCGGCGATTTCCTTGCAGGCGGCGTCGACATGCGTGGCGTCGTAGTTCGGCTCCTTGCCGCCGCGCAGGATCACGTGGCAGTCCTCGTTGCCGGCCGTAGACACGATTGCCGAATGGCCCGCCTTGGTCACCGAAAGAAAATGGTGCGGTGATTGCGCCGCACGGATGGCGTCGATGGCGATGCGGATGTTGCCATCGGTGCCGTTCTTGAAGCCGACCGGGCAAGACAAGCCGGAAGCCAGTTCACGATGCACCTGTGATTCCGTGGTACGCGCGCCGATCGCCCCCCAGGCAATCAGGTCAGCCGTATATTGCGGGGTGATCGTATCGAGGAACTCGGTCGCACAGGGCAGGCCCAGGTCGTTGATTTCGAGAAGCAGGCCACGCGCCAGGCGCAGTCCCTCATTGATCCGGAAGCTGTTGTCGAGACGAGGATCGTTGATCAGGCCCTTCCATCCGACCGTCGTGCGCGGTTTTTCAAAGTACACGCGCATGACGATCAGCAGATCGTTGACGAAACGGGGAACTTCCTTCTGCAGTCTCTTAGCGTATTCAACGGCCGAATCGACGTCGTGAATCGAGCAGGGTCCAAGCACCACCAGCAAGCGGTTGTCGGCGCCATGCAGGATGCGGTGGATACCCTGGCGCGCTTCATAGGTCGTCGTTGCCGCACGCACACCAACCGGAAATTCACGGAAGACGTGCGCTGGCGGCACCAGTTCCTTGATTTCTCGAATGCGAACGTCGTCGGTATTGGGCTTGCTCTGCAAGGTCATGCAATATTCTCCTGGCTCCTGGCCTGGTTCGACCAAGGGCTCGATTCTACTCCGGGTATCGCGATGGCGGTTTGGCTCAGCACGTCCGTCTCGCCATCGGCATGCCTTGCGGCAATGTGGATGAATTCCTCCTGACGGGCGAAAAAGGCATTCACCACATCCGGGTCGAAATGAGTCGCCCGCCCTTCGTGGATGATCAGCAGCGCTTTTTCGAGGGAAAAAGCTCTCTTGTAGACCCGTTGCGTGATCAATGCATCGAAGACGTCAGCCAGCGCCATGATGCGTGCAGAAACCGGAATCGCGTCCCCTGTCAATCCTTCCGGGTAGCCGGATCCATCCCACTTCTCGTGGTGATAATGCGCGATCTCCTTGGCCATGCTCAAGAATTCGATCGGGTACTCGGCACCCTGCTCGGCCTGTTCGAGTGCTTGATAGCCAAGTTGGCTGTGCGTCTTCATGATGGCCCACTCATCCGGCGTCAGCTTGCCGCGTTTGCGCAGAATGTGGTCCTTGATGCCGACTTTCCCGATGTCGTGCAGAGGTGCCGACTTGATGAGCACCTCGATGCGGCGTGGTGTCAGGAAATCGGCGAAACGCGGGTGCGAGCACAGTTCCATCGCCAGCGTGCGCACATAGCCCTGTGTGCGGCGCAGGTGGTTGCCGGTCTCCGGGTCGCGGATCTCGGCCAGGCGGGCGAGTGCGCGGATGCTGGTATCCTGGATCAGGAGGTTGTCCGCCATGCGCCGGGTGATTTCCCCTTCCAGACAGCGGTTGCGATCCTGCAACAGGTCGCGGGCAGCTTTCAGGTCGAGATGGGCCTTGACGCGCGCAATGACGATTGCCGGCCTGATCGGTTTGGTGATGTAGTCCACCGCGCCGAGGGCCAGACCGTGCTCCTCCTCGTCGGCTTGTTCGAGAGCGCTGACGAAGATGACCGGGATGTCTACCGTGGCGGGGTTGGACAGCAGGCGCCGAATCACCTCGTAGCCGTCCATTTCCGGCATCATCACGTCGAGCAGGATCAGATCGGGTTGCGGCTGTTCGGCTGCCGCCTGCAAGGCGCGCCGCCCGGAAGTGACTGCGCGCACCTGATGGATGGGGCTCAACAGGCCGCACAGGAGCGCCAGGGTTTCGGGGACATCGTCAACGATCAGAATGCTTGCCATGAGGTTCCTAGCGGGGAAACAGAGAGAAACAGCAATCGGCCCGCGCGCATTATCCGGGAAAGCGTCAATGGCTGCTCGTTTCCCTTTTGACAGATTTTGCCTCGCCGCATGCGCAGCCGCGTTTGTGCAGAGCAGCGGCGAGGAAATCGCTATGCTGTCCACCGTTTCGAAGAGACACTCGCCGATTTTGATCAGGGGAATCTAGTAGGCGATCTGGCGCGAGCCGCTGTCGATCACCCGCCGACCTGGTCTTTCAGGGCTTCGCAGCCGATCGAGACACGCTCAAGTACCGTTGCCCGGCGGCCTACGTGGGGAGTGTGTACCCAGGCGCCGGCCTGCCACGCCGCAGGCAAAGTCCATCCCGGCGCCTATGGCCGGATTGTTCGTCTCAAGATGACCGAACAGGTCAAGCGGCAGAGCCACGGGGTACATTTGCTCTGCCGGTAACCCATTGTTTTGCAGTCATTTCATCTGGGGTGCCTGAATAAGTCATGGCCGTTAGCGAAAAAACTCCTCCAGCCGTACAAACACCTCGTGCTCGGCGCCGTGCCGATGCACCGCGAGCACATCTTCGAGCTTTTCGATCTGCTTCACCATCTGATCGAGGCGTTCGTCTTCATTGACCAGCAGCCAGATGCGGCTGGTGTCGCCATTGCCCACCGGCATCACCAGGATGCCTTCGACGTTGTACGAACGGCGGGAGAACAGGCCGACGACGTGCGACATGACGCCGGGGTGGTTGTTGACGTCCAGTTCAAGCACCGTACGCGCCAGTGCCTGGTTTTCACTTCGTGAAATCGAGTTCATCTTCAGCCTCCGATCATTTCCTTGTTGGCCGCACCCGGCGGCACCATCGGCAATACCTGTTCGTGCATCGCGATGCTGGCGTGGATCAGCATCGGCCCGGATGTCGACAGCGCCCTGGCCAGAGCCGCCAGCGGATCGCTCTCCTGGTCGAGGTCGATGGCAGGCACCCCGAATCCCTCGGCGACCCGGATGAAGTCGGGCATGCCCTTGAATTTCGAAGCGTAGATGCGTTCGCCGTAAAACAGCGTCTGTTGCTGGAAAACCAGGCCCAGCGACGAGTTGTTCATGAGCACGATCTTGACATTGACGTTTTCCTCGGCGGCAGTCACCAACTCCTGGACATTCATCAAGATGCTGCCGTCGCCAGTGAAGCAGACTACCGTGCGCTCGGGTTCGGCCAGGGCGGCACCGATCGCTGCCGGCATGCCGAATCCCATCGTGCCGAGACCGCCGGAGGTCAGCCACTGCCGGGGGCGGCGTAGCGGATACGCCTGCGCAACCCACATCTGGTGCTGACCGACATCGGTGGTGATTGTCGCGGCATCGTCGAGGCAATTGGCAACCGCACGGATCAGGCCATAGGGGGTGCGCGGATCGTCGATGCCGGGCATGCGCAGCGGATGCTCCGCCTTCAGGCTGGCCACACGCGCCAGCCAGTCGTCGTGCACCGGCGCTGCGATCGCCGGCAGCAAGCTCTGCAGGACCGTACCGACGTCGCCGGCGATACCGATGTGCGCGGTCTTGATCTTGTCGAGTTCGGAAGGATCGATGTCGATGTGGATGATTTTTGCCTGCGGGCAGAAACCGGCGACCTTGCCGGTCGCCCGGTCGTCGAAGCGAGCGCCAACGGCAATCAGCAGGTCACACTCGTCGAGCGCAAGGTTGGTGCAGCGCGCCCCGTGCATGCCGAGCATGCCCAGCGACAAGGGGTGATCGACCGGCATCGCGCCGAGCGCCATCAAGGTCATGACCGTCGGCAGGCGGGCCTTTTCGGCAAGAGACACCGCCGTTCCGGAAGCGCCCGAATGCACGACGCCCCCCCCGAGGTAGAGAATCGGCCTGGTGGCCGCGTTGATCATCGCAGCAGCACGGTCGATCAGTTCGGCTGCCGGCGCCGGGACGGGATCGGCGCAGCCCGGATCGGGCCAGTTGCTGACCTCGACGAGCTGGTTCTGCACATCCTTGGGAATATCGACCAGCACCGGCCCGGGACGCCCCGAAGCGGCGATGCGGAAAGCCTGCGGAATGACGCTCAACAGGTCGTCTGCCGAACTGACCAGGAAGTTGTGCTTGGTGATCGGGATGCTCAAACCATAGGTATCGACTTCCTGAAAGGCATCGGTACCGATCATCGCCCTGGGCACCTGCCCGGTGATCGCCACCAGCGGAATCGAATCCAGCTTGGCGTCGGCAATCGCCGTCAGCAGATTGGTCGCGCCGGGGCCGGAAGACGCCATGCAGACTGCCGGCATGCCGGTGGCGCGCGCCATCCCCTGGGCCAAGAAGCCGCCGCCCTGCTCGTGCCTGGCAAGGACATGATGGATCAGCACTGACTTCGACAAGGCATCGTAAATCGGCAGGATGGCGCCACCAGGAATGCCGGCCAGCGTACGGACGCCCTGTCGTTCGAGCAGACGGACAACGATCTGTGCTCCGGTGAGGGTTTCTGGGGTTGGTTGGGACAAGGGAATCTCCTCAAAAGCGTTGGTCCGGAAATACGAAACCCCCGCTCGGTTTGCACCGGCGGGGGTTTGTGGAATTTGCTGTGCTTCGACTTATCTTGTTTCGACCCTCGACGGTGTATCAGGCCCTGCGCGTACCACCAGTACAGCTACCGAAGCATGGCCCACGGCAAAACCAGCAACCGGAAGCACAACCAGTCGATGGGGATTGTCGGAACGGTACATGATCATCAGTCTCCAGTCCAAGATGCCCCATTAGAACCGAGTGCAAAGAGAAAAGCAAGCCTTCAGGCAGCCCTGGGTGTGATTCAAAGTGATGCGCCAGCGAAATGCTCTGGTTATGCGGCTTGCTTTTCGAGACCCTTCCAATAATCAGCCCATTCCCGGTTGGCGCGGTTGATCCGTAGGGCCAGCATGCTTCGACATTTCTGGGTGCCCACCAGGCGCCGGGAAGCTTAAGGTGATTTCCGCAAATGGCCGTACCAAGAGTCATGGTGTTAGGCCGGGCCCATGGCCAGAAAAACAAGCTGCTGCGGTAGTTGTTCGGGATCTTGATTCCCGGAAATCACCTAAGGCGGGAGATCTTGTGAGTCTGATCGGGTCGGGGGCACAGGCTTCCGCGAGGGCGAATGGCTTAGCCGCCAGCTTTACGGCGACGGAGGCCGTTCAGCCCGGTATCCACTCGCCCTAGATCGCCGACGCAACTCCAGCGATGGCGTCCGGATCGTGGCCGAAGTGGTCGTCGGCCAGTTGCCACAACCGTGACAAACTGTCGTCGATACCACCCGCTCGAGCCAGATATGTTATGCGTCATTCTGTTAGACTGATGACAATTTAAGACGACTGTGAGGGACGCCGAAGTATCAATGCCATGAATCCAGAACCGTGGGTTACTGCAAGTGATGTCGCCCAGCACCTGGGCGTCGTGAAGGACACCGTCTACCGCTGGCGGGAGCGCAAAGGCCTGCCCGCTCACAAGATCGGTCGACTGTGGAAGTTCCAGTTGTCCGAGGTCGATGAATGGGTGCGCGCGGGCGGGGCCGACGAGGGTGCTGCGGCCGGTGCCGAACAGAACAACGGGAACGATTGAATGAACGTCCAGCAACTCGAAAACGAACTCTGGGAGGCCGCCGACCAGCTGCGCGCCAACTCCAAGCTCACCGCCGCCGAATACGCGATGCCGGTGCTCGGCCTGATCTTCCTGCGCCACGCCGACAACCGCTTCAAGGCCTACCTGCCCGAGATCGAGGCCGACATCCCGCCGCAGGTGCCGGCCGCTCAGCGTGAGACGCTGATCAAGCTCGGCTTCCAGGGCAAGGCCGCCATCTACCTGCCCGAAGCAGCGCGCTTCGACCGCATCGCCAGCCTGCCGCAAGGGGCGAACGTGGGCGAGGTGATCGACCGCGCCATGGACGTGATCGAGGCCGAATACGAAGTGCTCAAAGGGGCGCTGCCGCGCGGCTACCCCGCCTTCGAGACCGACTTGCTGGCCGAGTTGGTGAAGATCTTCGACCGCCCCGCCATCAAGGCCGCCACCGGTGACGTGTTCGGCCGCATCTACGAATACTTCCTCAACAAGTTCGCCATGAGCGGCGCACAGGAAGGCGGCGAGTTCTTCACGCCGCCGTCGCTGGTGCGCATGATCGTCAACATCATCGAGCCAGACCACGGCCTGGTGCTGGACCCGGCCTGCGGCTCGGCGGGCATGTTCGTGCAGACCGGCCACTTCATCGAAGACGTGCGCCACCAGCAGGCCAACGACACCGTCACCTTCCATGGTCAGGAAAAGAGCGACACCAACACCAAGCTCGCGCGCATGAACCTCGTGGTGCACGGGCTGGACGCCTCCAACATCCGTCAGGGCAACACCTTCTACGACCAGGTGGACCACCTCGTCGGCCAGTGCGACTTCGTCATGGCCAACCCGCCGTTCAACGTCGACGGCGTGGACACCAAGAAGGTGGAAGGCCAGGCCAGCGACGGCGGACGCTTGCCCTTCGGACTGCCCGGCACCAATGCCAAGACCGGTGCCATCAGCAACGCCAACAGCCTGTGGATTCAGTACTTCTATGCCTACCTGAACGACAGCGGCCGCGCCGGTTTCGTCATGGCGTCCAGCGCCTCGGATGCCGGCAACAAGGACCGCGACATCCGCGAGAAGCTGGTCAAGACCGGCCACGTCGACGTGATGATGGCCATCGGCAACAAGTTCTTCTATACCCGCAGCCTGCCCTGCACGCTGTGGTTCTTCGACAAGGGCAAGCCGCAGGACCTGCAAGACCAGGTGCTGATGATCGACGCGCGCAACGTGTACCACGTCGTCTCGGCGCGCTCGCACATCTTCACCGACGAGCAGCACGCCAACCTCAACGCCATCGTCTGGTTGTACCGGGGCGAGACCGAGAAGTTCTTGGCGCTCGTCGCCCGCTACCAACGGCAGGTGGATGAACGGCTGGCAGCCGTTCCGGACCGCATGGCCGCCGATACCGCTGCCGTGGAAGGGCTGGCCACGCAGTTGCAGTCGTTCGCGCAGGGTGCCACGCTGGCTGAACTGAACGCCGACCAGCCTGACGACGCGCACCTCACCCAGGCCCAACTCGATGCCTTCAAGGCGGAACTGGCCGCCGTGCAGGCCGACGCCCACGCGGCACATGCCATCGCTGCACTGCTCACCGCCTGCACCCACGCCCGCGCCGCTGTCGCCCAAGCCGACCTCGCCAGCCACGCCGGGCAGGTGGCGCTGCAGGCCACGCTCGATGCCCTGGCACCACAGCTCAAGGCCATGGGCAAGACCCTGGAAGCTCGCCACAAGCAGTGGCTCAAGCTGCTGGACACCGCAGAAAAGCAGCTACGCGCCCGGCAGAGCAAGGCCTTCGACGGCAAAGCCACCCGCAAAGCCAAGCGCGCCTTGCTGGCCGCCGACGAGAAGAAGAACGAAGCCCCCACGGTGCGCGACGCGGTGCTCGACGCGCTGAAACAGGCTGCCTACTTCATTCACCAGGTTCACTGGCTGCATAGCCGCTTCCCGCATGGCGTGTTCGAGGACGTTCCGGGCCTGTGCAAGGCCGTCACGCTGGATGAGATCGCCGCCAACGACTATTCGCTGACGCCGGGGCGCTACGTGGGCGTGGCGGCGGCAGCGACCGAAGACGAGGACGACTTCGTCGAAAAGCTGCGCGAGATCCACGACGAACTGGCCGAACTGAACGAAAAGGCGGTGGAACTGGCGGGGCGGATTGCCAGCAACTTTGGGGAGTTGCTGGGATGAGTTGGCCAGTAGTAACGCTGGATAGCATCAAGGCCAACGTTCCTTACGCGTGTGTCGGCGGGCCGTTCGGTTCAAACCTGACATCGCAACACTATGTGGATGAGGGCGTACCGGTAATTCGCGGCCAGAACCTCGGCGGTCCTGGGTGCTTTGACGAAAGTGGTTTCGTCTTTGTTACCCCGGAGAAGGCTGATCAGCTTCGGCCCAATTTGGCCTTTCGCGGCGACGTCCTGTTTACGCAACGTGGCACGCTTGGGCAGGTCGGCTTCATCCCCAGCGACTCGAAGTACGATAGGTACGTGGTGTCTCAAAGTCAGATGAAGCTCACTGTCGATCCGAGCAGAGTGGATGCAAGGTACGTCTACCAGTACTTTCGCCTTGAATCCACGATTCAGGAAATCCTGAATCGAACCATTACGGCGGGCGTTCCGCACATCAATCTCGGCATTCTAAAAAATTTTTTGATTCCACTTCCGCCTCTTCCCGACCAACAGGCGATTGCGGAAATTGCGCAAGCCTACGACGACCTGATCGCCACCAACCAGCGTCGCATCGCCTTGCTCGAAGACGCCGCCCGCCGCCTCTACCGAGAGTGGTTCGTGCACTTGCGCTTTCCCGGCTGTGAAACGGTGCCGGTGAAGGACGGGGTGCCGCAGGGGTGGACCAAATTGCCACTTGGCGATGTCGCGGAAATCACGATGGGCCAGAGCCCGGAATCCAAGTACTACAACACCGATGGCGATGGGCTGCCTTTTCACCAAGGCGTGTCCGATTTTGGGCATCGATTTGTCACGCACGAAATGTTCACAAAGCAGACCACACGGGTTGCAGAGGCGGGAGACATCCTGTGTAGCGTTCGTGCTCCTGTAGGCAGACTTAACGTGACTCGGGACAGGATAGCGATTGGGCGTGGTCTGTCGGCCATGCGAAGCCGCGCGGGCCGCCAATCGCTTCTCTTCTATCAATTGGGGGCACTCTTCGTAGAAGAGGACATGATCGGCGGCGGTGCGATCTTTGCGTCAGTGGGGAAGAAGGAACTGTTCGGTCAGTTGATCCTGCAACCCAACGCAGATATTGCTACGGCGTTTGACCGATTGATCGGCGACATTGACCGCCAGATCGATACCCTCGATTTGCAGAATCGTCGTTTAGCGGATGCCCGCGACCTGCTGCTCCCCAATCTGATGTCTGGCCAACTCGACGTCTCCGGCATCCGTCTGCCCGAGGAGGTCGCGGCATGACCGGACCGGTGGCGAGCTATGTCATCCCTCGGGCCGGCGGCGGCCACAGCGACTACATCGTCTACGTCGACGAAAGCGGCGATCACAGCCTCACGTCCATCGACCCGGACTATCCGGTGTTCGTGCTGTCGTTCTGCATCTTCCGCAAGGATGGGTACGCGAGAGGCGTGACGCCGGTCATCCGGCAGCTGAAGTTCGCCACCTTCGGCCACGACATGGTGGTGCTGCACGAGGCGGACATCCGGCGCAAGAAGGGGGCATTTTCGCGGCTGTCGAAAGAACCGCGCGAGGCTTTCCTGAACGCACTGACCGACATCATCGGCGAGGCCGATTTCCAGTTGATCGCCGTGGTGATCGACAAGCGCAAGCTCAAGGACCGCTACAACATCCCGGCGCACCCGTACCACCTGGCGCTGGAGTTCGGGCTCGAGCGTATCTATCGGCTGCTGAAGGGCGCGGGCCAGGACGACGCGCTGACCTACAGCGTGTGCGAGGCACGCGGAGCCAAGGAAGACGCCGATCTGGAGCTGGAATTTCGCCGCATCCGTGACGGCGCGAACTACTTCCACCGCCCCTTGCCGTTCGACCTGATTATTGCCGACAAGAAGACCAACTCGGAAGGCCTGCAACTGGCCGACCTGACGGCACGGCCGATCGGCTTGACGGTGCTACGGCCGGGACAGGCCAACCGGGCGGCAGAGGTGCTGGAGGGGAAGTTCTACCGGGACAAGGCCGGCAATAAGCTGGGCATGGGGCTGAAGGTGTTTCCGTGACAACCGAAAACCGCCCCCCAGAAAGCAGAAGGGCCCCTGTAGTACCAGGAGCCCGACGCCGGCCGCGTAGTCGCAACCCATTTGCCCACAATGGTAGCGGATCGACCATGACTTGACAAGACGGCCGGGCCCAGACGGCCGGGCCCTGCTCGTGGCGGGCCCGGGGACTGGAGGGAAACAAGACGATGGCCAAGAAGGACTATTCCGAAGACCTGTTGATCCAGGCGCCGACCGCCGAACTGCTGGAAAAGCAGCTCGGCTGGCAAACCGTGTTCGCCCAGGACGACGAGGACTTCGGGCCAGACAGCCTTCTGGGCCGCAGCAACGACACCGAGGTGGTGCTCAGCCGCGAGGTGCTGGCCGCGCTGAAGCGCCTGAACCCGGGCTTGGCCGCAGAGGCCTACAGCCAGGCCCTGGCGCAGGTGCTGCAGGACGACATCACCAAGACGCTGATTGCCCTGAACGAAGAGAAGTACAAGCTGCTGCGCGATGGCGTGCCGGTGAAGTACCGGGACGCGGCTGGCCGCTTGGTGGACAAGCGCCTGCGTCTGATCGACTTCGACCACCCGGAGAAGAACCGCTACCAGGCGGTGCGCGAGCTGTGGGTGCGCGGGCGCCTGTGGCTGCGCCGCCCGGACTTGATCGGCTACGTCAATGGCCTGCCGCTGGTGTTCATCGAACTCAAGCGCTTCGAGGTGCACATCGACAGCGCCTACAAGAAGAACTACAGCGACTACCTTGACACCATTCCGCACCTGTTCCATTGGAACGCGCTGGTGGTGATCTCAAACGGCCACGATGCGCAGTATGGGTCGCTGACCAGCACCCGCGAGCACTTCTACCGATGGAAGCGGCAGGACGAGGACGACCCGGAGCCGGGCAAAGACCAACCCCTGCTGCCCATCCTGCTCAAGGGCATGCTGAACAAGGCCCGTCTGCTCGACATCGTCGAAAACTTCGTGCTATTCGATGCCAGCGAAGGGGGCACGCACAAGATCGTGGCGCGCAACCACCAGTATCTGGGCGTCAACCGGGTGATCGAGCGCCTCACGTCTGACGACCCGCAGGTCAAGGCCGAAGTGAAGGCCGGGCAACTGGGCGTGTTCTGGCACACGCAGGGCTCGGGCAAGTCGTATTCGATGCTTTTTCTGACCGAGAAGATCCACCGCCGGATCTCGGGCAGCTACACATTCGTGGTCATCACCGACCGCACCGAGCTGGACGACCAGATTGCGTCCACCTACACCAATGCCGGCCGCGCCAACAGCAAAACGGACCAGGCCTCCAGCGGCGACGCCTTGCGCAAGATGCTGCGGGACCAGAACCGCCGCTACGTGTTCGGCCTGATCCAGAAATACCGCGAACTGGTGAAAGAGGCCTATTCGGAGCGCGACGACATCATCGTCATCAGTGACGAGGCGCACCGCACCCAGTACGGCCGCCTGGCGCTGAACATGCGCAAGGGCCTGCCGCGCGCCAAGTTCCTGGGCTTCACTGGCACGCCCTTGATCGACGCCGGCGAGAAGCAGCTGACGCGCGAGGTATTCGGCGACTACGTGTCGATCTACGACTTCCAGCGCGCTGTGGCAGACGGCGCAACCTTGCCTTTGTTCTATGAGAACCGTGGCGAGAAGCTGAAGATCGTCGACCCAAAGGTGAGCGAACGCATTGCCGAGCACATCGAAGCGGCCAGGCAGGGCGCGACGCTGAACGACCCCTGGACCGACGAGAAGGAGGAAAAGCTCTACCGGGAGCTGGCGCGCGACTACCCCATCCTGACCTCACCCACGCGCCTGGAGAAGGTGGCACAGGATTTCGTCGATCACTTCCACCAGCGCTGGAAGGTGGTGGACACCGGCGGCGGCAAGGCCATGATGGTCTGCTTGGACAAGATCACCTGCGTGAAGATGCACGACTTGGTCAAAGCCAAGTGGCAGGAGAAGACCGCCCAGCTGGAAGCGAGCGTGGCCGCTGAGGAGGCGTTGTTCGCCGCCAAGGGCAAGGCACTGCCGAAGCTGCTGCATCAGCGCCGCAAACAGGTCGAGTGGATGAAGACCACCGAATGCTGCGTGGTGGTTTCGCAGGAGCAGGGCGAGGTGGCCGAGTTCGCGAAATGGCGCAACTTCCGCGACGAGCCGCTGGACATCTCTTCGCACCGCGAGAAGATTGTCAAGCGCAACCTGGAGAAGGAGTTCAAGCAGGCCGATAACCCTTTCCGCATTGCCATCGTCTGCGCCATGTGGCTCACCGGCTTCGACGTGAAGTGCCTGGCCACGCTGTACCTCGACAAGCCGATGCAGGGCCATACGCTGATGCAGGCCATCGCCCGCGTCAACCGCGTGGGCGGCGGCAAGAAGCATGGCCTGATCATTGACTACAACGGCATGCTCAAGAGTCTGCGCAAGGCCCTGGCCACATTTGCCCAGGGCGACCGCGCCGGCACAGGAAAGGGCGAAGGCGAGCAGAACACAGTGCGCGACGACTCGGAAGCGCTGGCCGAGTATGCTCAGAGCCTGAAGGCGGCCAGGGACTTTCTGGGGGACCTCGGTTTCGATCTGGACAGGCTCATTGCCGCCAAGGGCTTCGACAAGCAGCAGCAGATCCTTGTCGCGGTGAATCTGCTGTGCGAGAGCGACCAGCGCCGCAAGACCTATCAGGTGATCGTGGAGGACGTGCGGGCCCGCCACCGGGGCCTGTTCCCGCACCCGGGCCTGTTTGACTTCGATGCCGAAGAGAGCGCCGTCACTGCGATCTACAACAAATTGCAGGACGCCCGCGAGTCGCCCGACGTCAGCGCGCTGCTGCAAGACTTGTACGAGGTCGTCGACACGGCACTGACGACGGATGGCAAACCAGCACCCGCCGTGGCCAACCAGGGCCATGCACGCTACGACCTCTCAAACATCGACTTCTCACGCCTGCGGACCGAGTTTGAGAAGTCGCCGTTCAAGAACGTGGTCACGCTGAACCTGAAGGAAAAGATCGAAGAGCGTCTGGCCATGATGGTGGCGCTCAACCCGACCCGAGTCGACCTGTACGAGCGCTACCAGGAAATCATCCAGGAGTACAACAAGGACAAGGACGCCGCCGAGATCCAGAAGGTGATGGATGACCTGTTCACCTTCAACGACAACCTCAACGAAGAAGAGAAACGCTACCTGCGTGAAGGGCTGGAGAGCGAAGACCAACTGGCCGTTTTCGACCTGCTGCAGAAGGACAGCCTGACCAAGGGTGACCGTGATGCCATCAAGAAGATAGCAAAGGAGTTGCTGTACAAGCTGAGCAGCGGCAAGCTGCAGATTGACCACTGGCGCGAAAAGGCCACCGCGCAGGCCCAGGTCAAGGCCGAGATCATCAAGCACTTGTTCGCGTACATGCCGTCTGGCGTCTACGACGCGGACGAGATCAACCTCAAGGCCAACGCCGTGTTTGCGCACATCTACACGACGGGGTTCGGTGAGGCTGCAAGGGCGTACCACTGATGACCGACGACAAATCGTTGGAGAAGCATGTCCGCAACGGCAAGTCGAACACGCGCCACACCTCTCGACTGAGGCCAAACTGGTGAAACTGGCCGACAAGATCTGCAACGTGCGAGACATGCTGGCATCACCTCCTGCAGGCTGGCCAGTGGAGCGGAAGCAGGCATATTTCGACTGGACTGCCAAGGTTGTCGCTGGTGACCTCGGTATGCGTGCCCCGTCCGTATGCCCATTTCCGCTTTCTTACCTCGGGCGGCTTCAGCAATGACATCAGCTTGCGCGGCATCTGCACTCCCTTGGGGGCGGGTGGGAGGCTGTCGCTCTTTGGAATGCTTACCTTGACCATTCCAGCAGAACACGCCAGCGAGTTGCAGCGCTTGATGAACAAAGAGGGGCTTGCACCTGAGGTGCTGCCCCTTTAGAAGTAACAGGTCTTGACGGCCTTTACGTATTGGAGTTCGAATGGCAAAATCGGTCGAAATCGGGTCCGGGAGTTTCCGGACCCAGAAAAGTGCCCTTGATCACTACAAGGCAGTCCTGCACCGGTACCAGGACGGGCAGCGTGTCTCCAAGCAGGACGACCATGCCGACCTCGTGGCGCTCATCGAGCGTTACGACCCGGTGCTCGACGCGGTTGGCGAACCCACCAAGGGTGATGGCCAGATCGCGCACTTCGAGCGGCGCCTAAACACCGGGACCGGCTGGAGCAGTTCCGGCTTCTGGGTTGTTCGTCAAGACGGGACTGACACCGACTTCTCGTATATCGACGCGGTCAAGGGCCAACCCAAGGGGCGGTCCCAGGACTTCTATGGTGCCTGCCGGCAGGCCGTCGCGCTCGACCTCATCCAGGCCAAGAAGCAGGCATTCGCCCAGTACGTGTGTATTCCACGCAAACTGGACACTCATTCCACGCCAAACTGGACACTGATTCCACGGCAAACTGGACAGTCGGAGCGTAGCGACGCGGGGTTGATGGGTGGTACTTCAAGACGCTTACTCGGGTCAAGTTTTTAGCTCACCCGAATAAATGTCTTTGGTCTTTTTAGTGCGTGTCAGTCGGGGCGAATTTCGTTACGGCGTAACGATTTCCGGACCCAATCGACGCTGTTTCTCGTAGTAGTCGGCGCTGCCATCGGGAAGCCTCGACGCCTGCGTTGCGGCGTCGCTATCGGCCTGACGAAGAAGCCTCTCCAGGAACTCCTGTTGTGTTACGCCGTAACAGAATGCCAGACGTTCGAGTGCGCGTTTGGTGTGGAAATGAAGAACGATATTCAGCCGATCGCCGTGTCCGTTTTCATCTTTCAGATGACGTTCCCGGTATTCCAACTGTCGTTGCGCGTTGGTCTTGGCCATTCTTACCTCCTGATGAGCGTTACGCAGTAACGCACGGTTTGCGCGCTGGCACGCAGGAAATCCCTGAAACCGAGGCGCGGGCGGTGGAATGCCTGGCGCCCGGGAGGGGCAAAGCGCAGAGTGATCCACGGGCGCCCGCCAGACGGCGCTCCTTCTATAGCTGGACGGCTGGCGGGCGGCGGTGGATCACTCGTCAGTCTGGCGCGGCGGTTCATTCGGGTTTGCCGTTCTTGCGCAGCGATTCGCCATCGAGATCCAGGACAGGCGCCTGATGCACCAGGCGGTCGAGGATCGCATCGGCGAGCGTCGGGTCACCGATTGCGGCATGCCAGTGTTGGCTACCCACTTAAGCCGGGACAGTGATGTTGCCGTATTCAGAGGAAGGAGGCGGTAGAAACTGGTTGCTGTATCCCTGTATCCTTCCGACCATGACAAAAAAAACGCCACCACTCAAGCCATACGGGCGGCCAGCCGCGCGATTGTTGCTGGGATCGCTGCCAAGCAAAGCCTGCGCGCATTGGGGAAGGTGGTTGGCCACACGAAAAGCAGCGTCCACCGACACCTGAAGGCACAGTTTCGCAGGAACCGGCCCCCTGAATCGGGATTGTGGGAAACCGAGGCTGGAGTTGCCTGGCAGAGATTGCTGGTGTTT
>NZ_SPMX01000051.1 GCF_012940005.1 Candidatus Accumulibacter contiguus
ACCAATCGGACGGCGGAAACGCTCGAAGACATCGTACAACTCATTGATTGGTATCGCCGCCGCTGGCTGATAGAAATTCTTTTCCGCATTTGGAAATCAGGCTGCAAGATAGAATCCCTGCAGTTGGGCAGCATGGAGCGACTGGAACGCGCCTTGGTCATTTACCTGATTATCGCCTGGCGCATCCTGTCCTTGGTTACCTGGGGCCGGGACTGCCCCGATTTGCCCTGTGACGTGGTGTTTGATATCGAGGAATGGCAAGCCGCCTGGATCGTCGCCCATCGCTCACCACCGCCGGATGCTCCCCCGCCCCTGGGTCAGATGGTGCGGCTGATTGCCGGCTTTGGCGGCTTTCTCGGGCGAAAACACGACGGGCATCCCGGCCCCAAGGCGATCTGGGAAGGGATGCAGAAGGTCAGGGCATTTGCCATTGCCCTGGAGGCTGGCCGTGCCGCCTATTTCAATGACGGATGAGTTGTGGGTAATCGGGTGGTGTTTGGCGAGATCGTCCCGAAAAGTGTCTGCCAGCAGCGCGCCGATACGATCACGCCTTACGTGATTTACATCCTGCGCTTCTTTTCGATCCTCTTCTGGCCAATCCTCATCATCTTTGTCACCTTGTCGAAGTTCCTTTCGCGTCTCGCGGGCGCGCGTGCAGAGCACAACCCTTTCACCCTGCGCGAGCAGATCCAGAGCATGGTACAGATGCCACCGCAGGAAGGGGGCGACATCCAGGCCATCGAAAAGACGATGATCCGGCGCATGTTCAATTTTTCCGAAACGACGGTCTACAAGGTGATGGTGCCGCTGATCGACGTGAACGCCATCGAGAAGCGATCAACGGTCGGAGAAGCGGTTCGTCTGGCAGTGCAGTGCTCGCATGTCCGCCTGCCGGTCTATGACGGACGTATCGACCGGGTGATTGGCGTGCTGAACAGCATGGATCTGCTGGGTGTAGACGAATCAGCGTCGATCGAGCCCTTCATCAGCCCGGCGCGCTATGTGCCAGCCAGCAAGAGCGCCGAGACGATGCTCGTCGAGCTGCGCAAGGATGGTGATGCGATGGCCGTGGTGATGGACGAGTTTGGCGGTGCCGAGGGGATCGTCACCATCGAGGACATCATCGAGGACGTGGTCGAGGACATCCAGGACGAATACGACCGGCAGGAAAAACCTGCCGAATGGCTGAAGAAACTTGGCCACCATGACTACCTGGTCAGCGCCCGCGCCGACCCGGCGATGCTCAACGAAAAACTGGGACTGAAGCTGCCCGGCCATGGCAGCTACGACACGCTCTCGGGGTTCCTCCTCGAGTATGCGCGCGAGATTCCTGCACCCGGCACGACGATCGAAGTCGAAGGCATCAAGTTCACCATCCAGCGCGCGACGCCGCAGGTCATCCAGGAAGTGCAGATCCGCTGGTAGCGGGTGGCGATGCATCGTACCCCTCCATTACGGGCTCGGCGACTTCTTCTTTTGCAACAAACAGAAAGCCAGTGCATTTTCATGCTCAACAGAAGGTTCCTGATCACCACGGAGGAAATGCAAGCGGAAGGCCTTTCGTGAAGCTTCCGGGGTGCCAGGGTCATAGCCTATCGCGGTGAGTGCAAGCGCCAGATCGAAGCCGACCGGAGCTGGCGGCAGCGGCGCCTCACACCACAGGCCAAAACCCTGTCCGGCCAGGATTTGCCAGGGAAACCAGGCACTGGGGTCGTCCTTGCGCGTCGGTGCAACGTCGGCGTGAGCAATGAAATTTGCCGGAGGAATGTGGTAGCGCTGCCGGATATCGGCCAACAGGACGAGCAACGCTTCTATCTGAGCGTCGGCAAAGGGTTCGCGGCCATTGTTATCGAGTTCGATGCCGAGCGACACCGAATTGATATCGGTAAAGCCGCCCCACCACGATTTACCGGCATGCCAGGCGCGAGCGTTCTCTTCGACGAGTTGGACGATCGTGCCGTTGCGGCCGATCAGATAATGCGAACTGACCTTACGTTCTGGAGAAGTGAGCGTGTGCAGTGCCTGCTCCAGCGTATGGTTGCTGGTGTGGTGAATGATCACCAGATTTGGCCTGCGCTCGTCGAAGTTGGGGGATGCCACCCAGTTTGTCCTCACCACCGTTTTCTGCTGCAGTGGTGCACAGGCAACGAGTAGTGCCGCCATCACAGCGGCAAGGATGAAGCCTTTACCCTTACCCATCCACGGGTGGTCACGCTGACCCAGCAAATCCCCAGTCAGGCCAAACGGCCATCCCGGTAGTCGCTCATCGCTTGGTAAACTTCCTCTTCGGTGTTCATCACGAAGGGTCCGTATTGCACGATCGATTCATTCAGTGGCCTGCCAGCAATCAGCAATGCCCTTGCACCCTGCATTGATTTGATCAGCACGCCGTCGGCCTGGGGATCATTGGCAAGGATGGCCAGGTGTTGCAGTGGCACGCTGCTGCCGGCAATGCTGACCGTGCCACGATACACGTAGACGAACGCGTTGTGACCTGCCGGTAGCGCTTGAGTGAATTGCGATCCAGCCGGCAGGTGCAAGTCGAGGTAGAGCGGCATCGTGGCCTCTCGAGTCACCGCCCCGGGCAGGCCATGACTCGTGCCGGCAATCACCGTCACCTTAGTACCTGCGTCGTTGGTGAAACGTGGCAAGTCTGCAGCGGTGAAATCGCGATACCAAGGCTCGCTCATCTTGTCTTTTGCGGGCAGGTTCAGCCAGAGCTGAAAGCCCTCCATGACGCCTTCTTCCTGCTGTGGAATCTCGGAATGAATCACGCCGCGACCCGCCGTCATCCACTGGACGCCGCCGCTCTCGAGTAATCCTTGGTGACCTGCACTGTCACGGTGCAGCATGCGGCCGGCAATCATGTAGGTGATGGTCTCGAAGCCGCGATGGGGATGGTCGGGAAAACCAGCGATATAGTCATCCGGATTGTCGCTGCCAAAAGCATCGAGCATCAGGAAGGGATCGAGCCGATGCTGCAACTGCTGGTCCAGCACACGCGTCAGTTTCACGCCAGCACCGTCGGAGGTCGCATTGCCCATTAGTTGTCGCTCGACAGTGCGTGTTCTGTTGATCTGCTCGGGATGGGAAACATTGGCGCCTTCACGGCGGGCGCCGGCATTGATCTGCAGGATTTTCATGGGTGCTTGTTGAGACTAGGCCTTCGGCAGGCGACCGAGCAGGAAGAATTCGTCGTTCGGCCGCATCGAGCTCAGGTTCGCCAGCCGATTCGACATCGCGAAAAATGCGGCGACGGCGCCGATGTCCCAGATGTCTTCGTCCGAGAAGCCATGCTCACGCAGCACGGCAAAATCAGCGTCGCCAATCTCGGCCGAATGTAGCGAGGTCTTCAGCGCAAAGTCGAGCATCGCGCGCTGCCGCGCCGTCAGGTCGGCCTTGCGGTAGTTGACCGCAACCTGGTCGGCGATCAGCGGATTCCTGGCGCGCAGGCGCAGGATCGCGCCGTGCGCAACGACGCAATACTGGCATTGGTTGGCGCCACTGGTGGCGACGACGATCATTTCGCGCTCAGCCTTGCTGAGGCCGCTCGGCTTCTCCATCAGCGCATCGTGGTAGGCAAAAAAGGCACGGAACTCGTCGGGACGATGCGCCAGAGTGAGAAAGACGTTGGGGACGAACCCGGACTTTTCCTGCACTTCGAGGATGCGCTTACGCATGTCTTCCGGCAATTGATCGAGTGCCGGAACAGGGAATCGACTGATCGGGGGATTCATCATTTTCTCCATGCTCCGAGGGTTGCAGATCATGGCATGATACACAAGATTTGCATCCATCAGAGGAGAGAAAAGCAATGAGCGACCGCAGTGATTTCGACAGCCTGGTTCCCGCCGTTCCCTTCAGCCGCCGGCAGTTCATGGTCAGCGCCATCGGCGCTGGTTTCGCGCTGGCGGTGCAGCCAGTCGTCGCACAGACGATGATCACGACCGACAGCGTCGGCCTCAGCGCCGGCGAGATCCAGGTGACGACAGGCGATGGCGAAATGCCGGCGTATCGCGCGCAGCCCGCCAGCGGCGGCAACTGGCCAGTGATCCTGGTGGTGCAGGAGATATTCGGCGTCCATGATCACATCAAGGATGTCTGCCGCCGTCTGGCCAAGCTCGGCTACCTCGCCATCGCCCCCGAACTCTACGCACGCCAGGGGGATCCACGCCAGTACAGCAATATCGAGGAACTGCTCGGCAAGGTGGTCAGCAAGGTTCCCGATGCGCAGGTAATGGCCGACCTCGATGCCTGCGTGGCCTGGGCCGGGGCGCATGGCGGCAATACCGCACGCCTCGGCATCACCGGTTTCTGCTGGGGCGGTCGAATCACCTGGCTGTATGCGGCGCACAATCCGCAGCTCAAGGCCGGCGTCGCCTGGTATGGCAGGATCGTCGGCGTGCCCAGCGAACTCAGCCCGCGGCACCCGATCGACATCGCCGGCAAGCTGTTTGCACCGGTGCTGGGACTCTATGGCGGGCTCGATCAGGGGATCCCGATCGACAGCGTAGAGAAGATGCGCAAGGCTCTCGCCGACTCGGTCAATCCGGCCAGCAAGGCGTCGGCGATCCATGTCTATGCGCAGGCGCCGCACGCTTTCCATGCCGATTACCGACCGAGTTACCGCAAGGACGCTGCCGAGGATGGCTGGCGTCGCCTGCAGGCCTGGTTCAAGCAGAACGGCGTTTGATGTGAAAGTCGCGTCAGCGACTCACGAATCCTGCGCAGTGCCATACGGGGCCGCTACGCAGCCCCGCCTTCAAACAGACTACTTGCTGATCGACTCGCCCGGGGTGATGATGCCGAGGAAGCTGTCGGCCTTCAGCGCCGCGCCGCCGATCAGGCCACCGTCGATATCCTTCTGGGCCAGCAGGCCGGCGGCATTCTCGGGCTTCATCGAACCACCATACTGGATCGAGATCGACTCGGCGACGTCCTTGCCGTAGAGTTGCGCCAGCAGGCCGCGGACGAAGGCATGTGCCTGCTGCGCTTCGTCGTCGCTGGCGGTGACGCCGGTGCCGATCGCCCAGACCGGTTCGTAGGCGATTACCGTGCGTAGCGCGTCGGCGGCGGAAAGACCCGCGTAAGCGCCATTGACCTGTGTGGTGAGAACACTTTCGAGCTGGCCGCCCTGCCGCTCGGCGAGCGTCTCGCCGATACAGATGATCGGCGTCATGTCGAGCGACTGGGCCTTCTTGACTTTCTTGTTGACGGTTTCGTCGGTCTCGCCGAAGTAGCTGCGCTGCTCGGAGTGGCCGATGATCACGAAATCGACGCCGATTTCCTTGAGCATGTCGGCGCTGACCTTACCGGTGAAGGCGCCCTGGTTTTCCCAGTGCACGTCCTGCGCCGCCAGCTTGACGTTGCTTCCCTTGACCACCTCGGCCACCTTGGCAAGAGCCAGGTAGGTCGGGGCGATGGCGACAACGACATTCTTGATGTCCTTGGCAGCAGCGACGACGTCGGCGGCGAGCTTCACTGACTCGGCGACGGTCTTGTTCATTTTCCAGTTGCCGGCGATAACGATCTTGCGCATGGTATTCCTCGATGTGACGTTGTGATATTGCTGGATGGCTTGCGATGACTGGGCAGCAGCGGCCCCGCGCGGGGCCGCCGGCAGCCTTACTTTTCGGAAAGTGCGGCGACGCCCGGCAGGACCTTGCCTTCCAGGTATTCGAGCGAAGCGCCTCCGCCGGTCGAACTGTGCGTGACTTTCTTGTCGGCGCCGTATTTCTTGGCAGCGGTGGCGGTGTCGCCGCCGCCGATGACGGTGATCGCACCCGCAGCCGTAGCCTGGACGACTGCGTCAGCCATGGCCTTGGTGCCGGCTTCGAACTTCTCGAATTCGAAAACGCCGGCCGGGCCGTTCCAGATGATGGTCTTGGCCTTCAGGATCGCATCGGTGAAGATCTTCGTCGATTGAGGACCGCAGTCGAGCCCCAGCCAGCCGTCGGGAACGCCATCGACATCGTTGGCGGTGCCGGTGTTGGCGCCGGCGTCAAACTTGTCGGCGATCACGAAGTCGACCGGCAGCAGGATCTCCTTGCCTTTTTCCTCGGCCTTCTTCATCAGGTCCGGGACCAGCTTGGCGCCCTCTTCGTCGTACAGCGAGTTGCCGATCGGCATTCCCGAGAGGACTTTCTTGAAGGTGAAGGCCATGCCGCCACCGATGATGATCTGGTCGGCCTTGTCGAGCAGGTTGTTGATCAACTGGATCTTGTCGGCAACCTTGGCGCCGCCGAGGATCGCCAGCAACGGCCGCTGCGGCGATTCGAGAACGGCCGAGAAGGCAGCCAGTTCCTTGTTCATCAGGTAGCCGGCAGCGCGCTCGGGCAGTTGCACGCCGGTCATCGACGAGTGGTCGCGGTGGGCGGTGCCAAAGGCATCGTTGATGTAGACGTCGGCGAGCCGGGTCAGAGAAGCGCGGAAGGCCTTGACGTCTTCCGGATTGGCCTTGACCTTGGTAACCGTGCCATCGGCGCTGGTGACGGTGCCCTTACCCTCTTCTTCGAGATGGAAGCGAAGGTTTTCGAGCAGGATGACTTCACCAGGCTTGATCGCGGCGCAGGCGGCCTCGACTTCCGGGCCAACGCAATCGGACAGGAACTGCACCTGGCGTCCGAGCAGCCACGAGAGAGCGGTGGCCACCGGCGCAAGACTGTATTGCGGCATGACCTTGCCGTCGGGACGACCAAGGTGAGACATGAGAATGACGGCTGCACCATGGTCCAGAGCATACTGGATCGTCGGCAAGGCCGCCTCGATCCGCTTGGTATTGGTGATGGCGCCGGTGGTCTTGTCCTGAGGGACGTTGAAATCGACGCGAATCAGCGCGCGTTTGCCTTCGAGGGCGAGATCTTCGATGAACAGTTTGGACATGATTTCCTCGACAGTGAGTGGGTGTTGAAAAAGGCTGGATGTGGAAAAAAGCGGCAAGCAGAATTGGATGGAAGCAAAGCAGGTTCAAAAGCGGCAAGGTGTCTGTGAGCGGCAGAACGATTCGCCAACGGAGCACCTTTGACGCCACTGCGTTGCGCAAATGCAAGCTGCGGGAAAGCGTTTCAGACACGCAGACGAAGTATCCTTGGCACGGTTAGCAGAGTCAATTGTCTGTTGTCAAGAGGGTTGTGCATCGTGTCGTTGTTGTCGAGGACGGCCTTTCTTCCGATCGGGAAGGGTCGTTCGCCGACCGCTGCGCACCCGGCATCGCATCCGGAAGCGCAGCTTCAGTTTCAGTAATAGATCCGGAAAACCTGCTGGATCTGCTCGAACTCGTGCAGATACGATCTCGCCATTTCGCGATTGGTGGCCACCACCGTCAGGTCATGGGAAAACACCGAAGTGTTGTACCAGTTGAAACTGCCTTCGATGACCGTCGCCTCGTCGATGATGCAGTACTTGGAGTGGATCGGCGAATAAGGCACCGGGTGATCATCCTGGCCGTACACCAGGCCGACCGCAATCCCCGCCGTCCGCAGTCCCTGCGCTGCCGGCAATAGGGGGCGATTCAGCTCATCGTGCATCGAACGTTCGACGCCAACCTTACCCTGCCGCGCGAGATGCCCGTTGAGCAGGATATGCACATGCACGCCGCGGTGTTTGGCGTTGATCAGCGCATCGATGACGCTGTCGCCGTGTTCGCCCAGCAGGTTGCCGATCAGGAACAGCGTCAATTTGATCGAGTGCCTGGCACGGTGAATCTCGCTCAGGATGGCGTGGTGCGGAAGGTAATGCTTGCCGTTGAGCAGAGAGTGCCGGCCGAAGGTGTAGAGCAGGTTGAAATGGCTGAGCGGGTCGATGCCATATTTTTGGTTGACGCCGCCACGCTCGCTCTGGAAGATGTTGTCGAGCAGACGACAGACGCCTTTCGAATGAAAGGTCATCCCCGATTCCCAATTCGCCCACCAGCGATCGAAGGTGATGTTGAACGAACCCAGGATGCAATCCTCATCGTTGAAGAGGACGAACTTGGTATGCATGTCGGGATCGACCTCGATCAGATGATGGTGTGGCGTACAGAAGACACCCACCAGTTCGATGCCGGCGCGCTTCAGGCGCGCATAGTTCGGACTGTTGGTGAGCGTCATCTTCCGCCAGTCGACGATGCACTGCACACAGACGCCGTTTTCACTGGCATGCACCAGGTGGCAAGTGAAGTCGTAGTCGTCGATGCAGTCGACGCTGACCTTGATGGTGCAGAACCGATTGGGATGATCGTGCTTGCTGCGAATGACCTTGTCGATGTGATCGTGAATGAAGCGTTTGGGATGGTAGGGGTGATACTGCTGACCCTTGGTGAACTTGGGAATCAGGCGCAATGATTCGAAATGGTGGTTGTACCAATCGACGTCGCATTGCAACGTCCAGGCATTCAGCTCATGTGTGCGATAGGAATTGCTGGTCGCCCATTCCGGGGTAATTCTGCGATATTGCGGCTGTTCCTCGCGCAACTGCGACCAGTCCATGAAAATGTACTCGAGTTGCGAGGCAATCGAGTGCTCGTCGAGGTGCACCACAAAGGCAAACTTGACGCAGTTTGCATGCCCGAAACTGCTCGACGAGGGGTGGATATAGAAATCCCGGGTGCGCCGCTTGTGATGGTTCCACTCGATGTCGTAGGGATCGGTATCGACAATGTAGGTTTCGCAAATATTATTATCCCGATAGACCTTCAGGATGACTTTCACGTTCACCTGTGTGCCGAAGAACACATCGAAGCTGATTTTTCCCCAACGCAGATAGAATTTCTCGTTGAAGTCGTTAACCCGCACGAAGGATCCGCCCAGATTGCCGTGTACGGGTACCGCGTATTGCTCTGCTGTTTTCATAATATCGAGACTGCACTGCCCTATGCTGTGTAATGTCCGCTCGCCAGAATCCGTGGCGAGCGAACGACTCTGTTGCGCCCGCAGCTCACGTCGGCTCGAATGTCACCAGGTAGCCAAAGTGATCGGACACTCGCCCATAATCCTGATCCGTGAACACGACCCGACCCGAGGTCGCGCGCAGCTTGCTCCCCTTGCGAAGAAAGACATAATCGATACGATGATCGTCTTCCAGCGCACTCTCCCAGGCTGACTCCCTGACTTCGAAAACCTTTCGAAAAATTTTCGGCGAGTTGGCCAACAGATACTGGTCCTCGTATTCGTTCGAATCGACGACATATTGATAGCCCCTGGAACCAGCCTTGATGTTGAAATCCCCGCAAAGCATCGTGGCCGTGAGTTGGTCGCCATTTTCATCGCTGGCCCACTGCCGCAGATTGTCGAACTGCTCAGCGAAACCATCCTCCCACCAACTCAGGTGCGATGAGAAGACGTTCAGCAGACCGTAATACGGCACCCGGACCTGGGCCATGACGACCTTTCTGGAGTGAATGCTGTAGGGGTCGCTACTCTCCGAGACGTATTTCGATGCATGCTTCTCGATCGGATACCGGCTCAGGAGGGCTACCCCTTCCCGAAAATGCTCGAAGCCCAGATGCGACCAATCGGTCACCAGGTGATAGGGGAGGACGAGGCGTTCATTGATGATTCTCGCCGTATTGGTTTCCCAGTCGCCCTCGCCGTCGTTCCAGAGTTCCGCCACTTCCTGCAGACAGACGATGTCGGCATCGAGAGCGCCAATTGCCTTGGCGATTTGCGAGAGCTTGTCATCCTGATTCTCTTCCTGCCGGCAATGCAGGTTCAGGATCAACACCTTGAGCGGCAGACGCTGGATCGTGTAGTTCTTGCCGAAGTTGTCGTCCCAGAGAATGCGCTGGCGGGTTTCGCAGGAAATCCGGTATTGCACCTGCCAGGCATCGTCCACCTTCAGCATGGCATTCCAGATCTGACAGCCGTATTGATTGGGATTTCTCGCATTGCTGAGAAACTCGCTGTCCCAGTACTTGCGCTTGTAACGGCAGGGCTCTTTGTGCGTGCTCTGCCAGTTGTCGGTGGTCCAGTGCACCGTGACGCTCGTGGCCTGCAGGTCTTTCTTCGTTGCCACAACGACGGGCAGAAAGCTTTGGCCATCGACCAGAGCACGCTCGCAGCCGACGTTCAGCAGCGGGTACTGATCCGCCAGCCGGATTCCCGAATCGGCCTGAATGGCGTGGTTCTTGCCGTGATGGTTATCCCAGTATTCCGTGCCCAACACACGATAGCGCAAGGCGAACTCGACATTTCCGGGTAGCGATGCATCGGCGGCCAATGCGAAGGTGATCCTGGCGAACCAGTACTCCCTGTCCTGATCAACGCGACCGTGATACGAAGCAGCGAGGGTATGCCACACGCCGTCTTCTCCGGCCCAGGCGACATCGACCTGCTTGTCGAAGGCAAGGTTCTCCACCAACATCAGAAACGACAGCTCCTGCTCTGCCGTTTTTTCTGCTGATCAGGTTTTTTGCGCAGAGTAGATTGATTTTTTCCATTGGTCCCCACCTCAGCGCCCCGATGCTGCCTGTCGGTCGGCACTGGAAATACAAAAATGCGTAGAAAATGCTTCGAGAAAGCGTCGGAACAGCCGGATGCCACCGCAAGCAGCAACGCGCACCCTCCCCTGTTCGCGCCAGCGCCGGGCGGCTCAACGCACGACACGAAGTATCGCCCGAGCACTACTGCCTCGTCAAATCCGCTACGCGTCCGTCTCTGCTGCGGCCTTGACCACCAGCAGGTCTTCCATCACCAGATACTGCAGGTCGCAACCAAAGAACATGTTCAGCGCGTCGGTCGGCGAACAGATCATCGCTTCGCCACGGCGGTTCAGCGAGGTATTGAGAACGACTCCGTTACCGGTCAGTTTTTCCAACTCGACCATCAGATCGTAATAGCGTGGGTTGAATTCGCGCCGCAGTACCTGTGCGCGCGAACTGCCGTCTTCGTGCACGACTTCGGGGACGCGTTCCTTCCAGCCTTTCGCCACCTCGAAGGTAAAAGTCATGAACGGCGCCGGATGGGCGCTGCCGAGCATCTGCGGGCCGACGCGGTCGAGCATGCTCGGGCAGAACGGGCGCCAGCGCTCGCGGAACTTGATCTGCGCGTTGATCCGGTCGGCGACGCCTGGAACACTCGGGCAACCGAGGATCGAGCGGCCGCCCAGCGCGCGCGGACCAAATTCCATTCGCCCCTGGAACCACGCCACCGGCTGACCTTCGGCAAGCAGTCGGGCGATCTGCTGCGGCACATCCTCGAGCCGCTGCCATGATGGGCAGGCCGGATGCCGGGCACAGGCGGCGATGACATCTTCATTGCTGTACGCCGGGCCGAGGTAGACATGCTCCATTTTTTCTACCGGAACACCGCGCTCTACCGAAACGTAGGCGGCTGCGCCAACGGCCGTTCCGGCATCGCCGGAAGCCGGCTGGACGAAGAGTTCGCGCACATGCGGGCGGGCGATGATCTTCTGATTGAGTTTGACGTTGAGCGCACCACCTCCCGAAAAAGCGAGTCGGCCGGTCTCGCGCAGAATGTCGCCGAGGTAATGCTCGATCATCTGCAGCGACAGATCCTCGAAGAGCTTCTGCATACTCGCCGCGTAGTGGATGTAGGGGTCGTCGGCAATGTCTCCCGAGCGACGGGGACCGAGCCAGTCGACCAGCTTCGGAGAAAAATAGTAGCCCTTGCCATTTTCCTTGTAGCGGCGGAAACCGATCACGTTGGCGTAGTCGGTGTTGACCGTCAGTTTGCCGTTCTCGAACTTCGCCAGGCGCGAGAAATCGTAGCGGTTCGGGTCGCCGTAAGGCGCCATTCCCATCACCTTGTACTCGCCATCGAGCATTTCGAAACCCAGATACTCGGTCAATGCGCCATACAGCCCTCCCAGAGAATCGGGGTCGTAGAATTCCCTGATCTTGTGGATTTTGCCGTTCTCGCCGTAGCCGAAGAAGGTGGTGGCGTATTCGCCCTTGCCGTCGATACCGAGAATCGCGGTCTTCTCCTTGAATCCAGAGCAATGGTAGGCGCTCGCCGCATGCGCGAGATGGTGTTCGACCGGCACGATCTCGGTCTTCCCGAGATCGAAGCCGAGTTGCAGCAGGCACCACTCGATGCGCTTGCGGTAACGGTAAAAACGCCGGTTGCCGGTCAGGATGGCGTCGAGCGAACGCTCGGGTGCATACCAGTAGCGTTTTGCATAGTGCCAGCGTGCCGCTTCGGAGAGGCTGATCGGGGCAAAGGGAATGGCCACCGCATCGACCTCGGCGGGCTGGATGCCGGCAAACTCCAGGCAGAACTTCGCAGCCTCGTAGGGCATGCGGTTCTTGGCGTGCTTGTCGCGAACGAAGCGCTCCTCCTCTGCCGCTGCGACGAGTTTGCCGTCGATGTAGAGCGCCGCCGAAGGGTCGTGGGTCAGCGCGCCGGACAGCCCGAGTAGAGTCAGTGCCAAGGTCGAGTTCTCAGAGGATCACATTTTCGGCCGCTGCAGCAAGGAGTGCGGGCCGACGAATTCGTCGAGTATACCTGCGCCGGCGTCTGTTAATGTTAAAGTCGCGTCAGCGACGCACGAATCCCCCCCTCCCCACTTGCGGGGGAGGGGTCGGGGGGAGAGGGAAACGGTCATGACTTTCATCATCGGGGGTGTCTTGCAAAGTCATGACCGTTCGCTTGCCGACAAGCGGGACAGACCGAACCCAGAGAGAAGGATCAATACGGGCGTGCTTCGCCCGGCGGCCGCGTCTTGAAACGACGATGCACCCAGTAGTACTGCTCGGGCATGCTGCGCACTGCGTCCTCGATCCAGGCATTCATGCGGCGGGTATCGGCCTCGACATCGGTGGAGGGAAAATCCTGCCAAGCTCGCCAACCGTCACCGCATAGCCCGCACCACCAGGCAGCAGACGGGTCACACAGGGAACGACGACAGCGCCAGCCAGCCGCGCCAGCCGTGACAGACCGGGAACGGTTGCCGTCTGCACTCCGAAAAAGGGGACAAAGATCGAATCCCGTTTCCCGAAATCCATGTCCGGCAGGTAGTACAGCGGCCGCCCGGCCTTCATCGCCCGCACGCTGGCACGCACGCTTTCCTGGCGCGAGAGCAGCAACTGGTCGCCAAAACGTTGGCGTCCGCGCAGCAGCAGGCGATCGAAAACCGGGTTGGACTGCACCGCGTAGATGCTCGCGCTGTCGAAGCGCATGGCAATCGCCACGCCGCCGGCGTCGAGCCCAACGAAGTGCGGTGCCAGCATCAGCACCGGACGGCCGGCATCGAGCAGCGCCCGCATCCGTTCCTCGCCCTCGACCCGGATCAGGCGCGACAGCCGCTGCCGGCTCGCCCACCACAGCAGCGTGCGTTCCAGGACGCTGCGCGTCAACACCTGGAAATGCGCTTTCGCCAACCGACGGCGCCGATTTTCGTCGAATTCCGGGAAGCACAGACCAAGATTCACCAGCACAATGTGTCGGCGCCGGCGCGCCAGGCCGTAGATCACGACGCCCAGCGCATTGCCGAGGCACGCCAGCACCGGCAGCGGCAGGAGATGCAGGATCCACACCGAGGCAATCAGCAGGCGGCTCAGCATCGACGCAGGCGCCGGCAGTCAGTGATGGCGAGGATGGAGCCTTGATCTAGGTTTCTCATGCCGTGGCAGGTCAGGCAGCAGTGGATGGGTCCGGCGCGCAAGGAGCGCCGGCGCGGTATTGTACTTTCATCGACGCGATGGCCACCTGCTTTTCCTTCCTGGCGGCGATCCGGGTAGCGATGACCTGTTGACGAGTGCCCGCAGCTCCTCAAAAAACACTTGCAATGCCTAAAGTTGTACTATAAGATGATTACATGCTAAGTTTATTCGTCAGAGGAGAAGTGAAAACCATGTCTGCGCTTACCACGGAAGAAGCAGTGGCCGTACGACCCGTCGTCGGGGTGATCGGTCTGGGATCAATGGGGGGAGGTGTGGCGCGCTCGCTGCTGCGGGAGGGCTTTAGCACTCGTGTTTGCGATGTGCGGCCAGGCGTGCTTGCGGATTTTGCGGCTCTGGGTGCGCTGCCCTGTTCGACGCCGGCACAGGTCGCCGCGGGCAGTCAGGTCCTGATCGTGCTGGTGGTCAATGCCGATCAGACCGAAGCCGCGCTCTTCGGGCAGGACGGTGCGGCGGCAGCGTTGCCGCCGGGTGCGGTGGCCATTCTCAGCGCGACGATCGCTCCCGACGTGGCCGAGCGCTTTGGTGAACGCCTGGGTGAACTGGGCATCCTGATGCTCGATGCACCGGTTTCTGGCGGTGCCGCCAAGGCGGCGAGTGGCGAGATGACGATCATGGCGTCCGGCACGCCGGCCGCTTTCGCCGCCTGCGAAGCGGTGCTCACGGCCATCGCGGCGCGCGTGTATCGCCTGGGCGACGCACCGGGGCAGGGCTCCAAGGTCAAGATGATCAATCAGTTGCTCGCCGGTGTGCATATCGCGGCGGCGGCCGAGGCGATGGCTCTGGGGATCAAGGCCGGCGCCGATCCGCAGGCACTGTTCGAAGTCATCAGCAACAGCGCCGGCAGTTCGTGGATGTTCCAGAACCGCGTGCCGCACATTCTCGCCGGTGACTACACGCCACTATCGGCAGTGAACATCTTCATCAAGGATCTCGGTATCGTCCTCGACACGGCACGAAAATACCCGTTTCCGCTGCCGTTGACCTCGGCTGCTCACCAGATGTACCTCGCTACTAGCGCCCGCGGCTATGGTGCTGAAGACGATTCGGCGGTGATCAAGATGTTTCAGGCGCTCACCGGCATCGATCTGCCGGCGGGAGCCGGACGATGAGCGCGCTGCTCGGTTGTATCGCCGACGACTTTACCGGCGCCACCGATCTGGCCAACATGCTGGTGCGCAGCGGCATGCGTACCGTCCAGACGATCGGTCTGCCGTCCGTACCGCTGGGGCCGGAGGTCGATGCCATCGTGGTCGCATTGAAGTCGCGCACGATCCCGGCCGCTGCAGCCGTGCAGCAATCGCTGGCAGCACTGGACTGGCTGCAGGCTGCCGGCTGCCGGCAGTTCTACTTCAAGTATTGCTCGACCTTCGATTCGACCGCGACCGGCAATATCGGTCCGGTCAGCGAGGCCCTGCTGGCACGCCTGGGGGCAGATTTCGCGATCGCCTGCCCGGCATTTCCCGAGAACGGCCGCACCATCTGTCGCGGCTACCTGTTCGTCGGCGATGTGCTGCTCAACGAATCCGGCATGCAACAGCATCCCTTGACGCCAATGACCGACCCCAACCTGGTGCGCGTGCTGCAAAGCCAGAGCCGCGGCCAGGTGGGACTGGTCCGTTACGACAGCGTCCAGGCTGGCGCAGCGGCGATCCGCGCTCGCTTCGCCGCACTCAAGGCCGCGGGGGTTCGACTTGCGATCGTCGATGCACTGAGCGACGCCGACCTCTACCAGATCGCCGAAGCCTGTACCGAGCATCCGCTGATCACCGCCGGTTCCGGCGTCGCCCTCGGCCTGCCGGAGAACTTCCGCCGCCAGGGTCTGCTCGTGTCGAATCCGGTAGCCGCTGCTCTACCGGTCGTCGACGGTTTCGCCGCAGTGCTCTCGGGTTCGTGCTCGCGGGCCAGCAATGTGCAGGTGCAGACCTGGCAGGCCGCCGGAAGACCGGCATTCCAGCTCGATCCCTTCGCGCTCGCGCGCGGCGAGGATGCGGTCGGCGCCGCACTGGCCTGGGCTGCGCCACAGCTCGCGGCTGGCCCGGTACTGATCTACGCGACCAGTGAGCCGGATGCGGTGCACCAGGTGCAGGCTGAATTGGGCGCCGAGCACGCCGGTCATCTGATCGAACTGGCGCTGGCACGGGTGGCTCTGGCACTGGTTGAACAGGGTGTGCGCAAACTCGTCGTCGCCGGTGGCGAAACCTCCGGCGCCGTGGTCGGTGCTCTCCGGGTGAGCGCGCTGCAGATCGGTCCACAAATCGACCCCGGTGTACCGTGGACGGCGACACTGGCCGCCGAACCGCTGCTGCTGGCGCTCAAGAGCGGCAATTTTGGTACCCCGGACTTCTTCGAAAAAGCCCTGCGCCAAGTGGCTTCGGCGAGAACCCTGGCATGAGCGCCGAGACGCGCGCGCGCGAAGAAATCTGCCGCATCGGCGCCAGCCTCTACCAGCGCGGCTATGTGCACAGTTCGGCGGGAAACATCAGCGTGCGTCTCGAAGATGGCTGGCTGATCACCCCAAGGGATGCCTGCCTCGGCTTTCTCGACCCGACGGCAATCGCCAGGGTCGACCGGGAAGGCAGACAGGTCTCCGGCGATCGTCCATCGAAGACGCTGACGCTGCATCGCCTGATCTATGGTGAAAGCGCCGGCAGTTGTGCGGTGCTGCACACGCACTCGACGCACCTGGTGCGCCTGAGTCTGGCCGGCGTCTGGGCAAGCGATGACATCCTGCCACCCATCACACCCTATTACGTGATGAAGGTCGGGCATGTGCCGCTGATCCCCTACCACCGCCCCGGCGATCCGGCTGCCGCCGAAAAGGTGCGGCTGGCGGCAGCGCGCGGGGTCCGGGCCGTGCTCCTGGAGCGCCTCGGCCCGGTGGTCTGGCAGCAAAGCGTCGCCGCCGCAGCTTGTCTGCTCGAAGAACTCGAAGAGACGGCGAAGCTCTGGCTCGCCGCAACGGACAAACCGCCGCCGCTGAACGAAGAACAGATCGAGGAGTTGCGCCGGGCTTTCGGCGCGGTCTGGTAAGGGCTGCTCTCCGTCCGGAGGGATCCCGAAGCATCGCCCCTGGGGATGCGACGAGACCGCTCCACAGCTTAAAAACAGGGGCGTGGGGACAACGGAGTGGACCGACACGCATCCACCAAATGAGGAAATGACCATGGCAATACCTTCTGCTGCTACGACGCTATCCAGCGTCAACATATCACCCAGCGCCACCGTCGATCTCGACGCGACCTATCGCAAGATCGCCTGGCGAATCATGCCGTTTCTGATGCTGTGTTACGTGGTCGCCTACCTGGACCGCGTGAATGTCGGCTTCGCCAAGCTCGACATGATGAGATCCTTCACCGACTTCAATCCCGGGACGGCCGAAGCCGTATATGGCCTGGGCGCGGGCCTCTTCTTCGTCGGCTATTTCCTGTTCGAGATACCGAGTAATCTGATTCTGCACCGTGTCGGCGCCAAGCTGTGGATCGCCCGCATCATGATTACCTGGGGCCTGATCTCGGGCGCATTTGCCTGGGTGGACAATCGCTACGCCTTCTACGCACCCGATTACCCACAACTCACTTGACATAGGAGCGCGCGGCGTGGCTTGACTCCAACGCGATAGCAAACGCTGTTGCATTTCCGCTTACCCACCCCATATATGCAAACGGCAACAGTTTTCAAGCTGTTGTTAAAACGTATATTTCGTAATCTTGCGGAGGTATGGCATGGGTTGGGCAGCGGAGGAGTTCAAGGATCTGGATTTGGGGGATGCGCGGCGGACGCGGCGCTTGATCAAGCTGGTGGATGATCTGTCGGCACAACCGACCGGAAGCATCCCGGTGGCTTGCGGGGGTTGGGCGGAAACCAAAGCGGCCTACCGGCTCG
>NZ_SPMX01000052.1 GCF_012940005.1 Candidatus Accumulibacter contiguus
GGCGTTGGCAGCGAGCATTAGAGGCCTGGAAAGCAGACCCGTTCCATTCGGGATTCTCCGAGAGTGAGTTGCAGCGCTGGCTAGAATGGGGGGGAATGGATGGTGCGACAGTTCCATCGCAGCTCCTCCGCCGTCGAAGGGCGCAATGGCCGCTTGTCCCAGTTGTATCATAACGGGCGAGGTCTGACGAAATGCCGCCTGGCTGCGCTAACGGTTATCCACAACTATGGGGTGAGACGTAGTGACGGCACTATCGCAGCCGAACGTCTGTTTAGCACCTCTTTCCCTGATCTTTTCGATTGGCTGCTCAACCAGATGGGGGAACTTCCCTTACCGAGGAAGTCCCGCCACCGGGTTGTGCATAACCCATTGAAGTTAGAGATTGTCCCGGCTTAAGTGGGAAGCCCCCAGACCGCAAAGCCACAGAGCAGTGCCGGCACCGAAATCCAGAGGTTGCGGTAGGCGATCTTCTTGCCGGTGCTCTCCCAGAAGGTATCGTCCTCGGGTCGCCAGTCGATGACGTCAGCCGAACTCGTGCGCACGGGCGCGGCAGGGTTGGTGCTTTGCATAAGGGCTCCGATGTAAAGAGGTGTGGCGTGTGCAGTCTTACGGGGCTGGGATGCTGCTGGCGCCCATCAGGCGAGTGCCGCGCACCTCGGTGTAGTACATCCAGATCAGCGAAACCCAGACCACGCCGTACATCAACATGAATGCACTGGAGCGAATGCCGGTCAGGTCCATCAGCGCGCCGAACATGATCGGCAGCACGAAGCCACCGAGGCCACCGGCCAGTCCGACGATGCCGGAAATGACGCCGATGTTGGTGGGGTACTCATCGGAGATGTACTTGAACACCGACGCTTTGCCGAAGGCCCAGGCGATGCCCAGAACGAACACCAGTGCGGTAAAGAGGTAGACGTTCAGCCCGATGTGAAACGACCTGGGGCCGTTGACCGTCATGATCGTGAAGTCTGTTTGCGGGTAACTCAGCAGGAACAGGCAGATCCAGCTCAGCCACAATACCCACCAGGTCACGGCATGTGCTCCGAGACGATCAGAAAACCAGCCGCCGACGGCGCGCAGCACGCCACCGGGCAGCGAAAAACAGGCCGCCAGCAAGGCCGCGGTCTGGATGCTCAAGCCGAATTCGCCGACGTAGTACTGGACCATCCACAGGCTCATCGCGACGTAACCGCCAAAAACGATCGAATAGTACTGGCAGAGCTTCCAGACCTTGGGATCCTTGAGCGCCAGCAATTGCTCACGCCAGGTGATCTTCGAATCGACCAGATGCGCCGGATCGGAATGACTCAGAGACCAGAAGAGGAGAGCCGTGCCGAGCATGATTCCCGCATAGACCTGGGGAACGGCTGTCCAGCCAAAGGCAATGATCAGCGCCGGGGCGACGAATTTGTTGACCGCGGCACCCGAATTGCCGGCACCGTAGATGCCCATGGCAAACCCCTGCCGTTCCCTGCTGAACCAGCGCGCCACATACGGCGTCCCGACCGAGAAGGAGCCGCCAGCCATGCCCACGAACAAGCCTAATACCAGGAAGTGCCAGTACTCTGTCGCGTAGGAGATCAGGAAGATCGGCACGACACACAGCATCATCAGGGCGAACAGCACGATGCGACCACCGAATTTGTCGGTCCACATGCCCAGGGGAACGCGAATCAGCGAGCCGGTCAGTACCGGGGTCGCCGTCAGCAAGCCGAACTCGGTGGCGTTGAGGCCGAGCGTGGTTTTGATCGGGATGCCGATCACGCCAAACATCATCCACACCATGAAACACACGGTAAATGCCAGCGTGCTGACGATCAGCACCGCCAGCCCTTGACTCTGCTTGTTCATGAAACCCGTCCCTAGCTGTAGATCAATAGGTCGAGATTACGGCAGGAGCCACATCGGCAGACATGATATGGATCAAGATTCGGCAATCTCACCGCCCCGGCCAATGCTCCTGAAAGGCCGCAATGCGACGGCGCTGCTCGCGCTCTCCTGGCTCGGTGCCCACTGCAGTGAGGTGGCTACACAGCGCATCACCGGCGACCCGGCCGGCCACAGATGTCCTGGCTGCGCCGTCGGGTTCGAACCGGGTCATCGCTCTGCCGGAGGTGATGACGCTGGCAGTATAATCCGGCCATCCAATATGAACAGAGTTCAGCCACTTCGATGACCACACCGTTAGTGAGCATCATCGGCGTTCCTACCGACGTGGGTGCTGGAAGGTGTGGTGCCAGAATGGGGCCGGAGGCGTTGCGGGTCGCCGGCATTGTCAAGGCGATCGCCCGGTTTGGTGCCGAGGTCAGGGACTGTGGCAATCTGAGCGGCCCGAGCAATCCCGAACTGCCCGCGATCAACGGTTTCCGCCACATGCCTGAAGTCGTGGCGTGGAACCGTAGCCTGCACGCTGCGGTGCATGTGGAACTGGAGGAAGGGCGCTTGCCGATCATCCTGGGCGGAGACCACTGTCTTGCCATCGGTTCGATCAGCGCCATCGCGTGTCATTGCCGGAAGACGGGAAAGAAGCTCCAGATATTATGGTTCGACGCGCACGCCGATTTCAATACCGCCACGCTGACGCCCAGCGGCAACATCCATGGCATGCCGGTGGCTTGCCTGTGCGGTCATGGCCCTGCGGAATTGACCCGGATTGGCGGCACTGTACCGGCGATATTGCCACACCAGATTCGCCAGATCGGCATTCGCTGTGTCGACGCAGGGGAAAAGCGCTTCCTGGCCGAGATCGGCATCGAAGTCTTCGACATGCGCTACGTCGACGAAGTCGGAATGCGCGCAACCATGGAGCAGGCCCTGGCCGGGATCTGTCCGGAGACGCACCTGCATGTCAGCCTCGACCTTGATTTTCTGGATCCAGAGATCGCGCCCGGGGTGGGGACCACGGTGCGAGGTGGTCCGACGTATCGTGAGGCGCAGCTATGCATGGAAATGATCGCTGATACCGGACGGTTGTGCTCGCTCGATATCGTCGAACTCAACCCGGCGCTTGATCGGCGAAACATGACTGCGGAACTGGCGGTGGACCTGGTAGAGAGCCTGTTCGGAAAAAGTATACTGATGCGCATGCACCAGTAGTGATACTTCACAGGCACTGCTCAGATGCCCACGGAGGTCGGCAAGCTCTGCTTGCCGATGCAGTTTCCAAATATAGTTCGCTTGACCCAGAGCCGATAGTGCTCCGACCAATTTACCAGAGGCCACTGCCATGCTGCGCTCACTCAACCGTCCCGGCGTCATGACCATCACCCTGGCCGCGGCCGGCATCCTGATGGTGACGATGGGAACGCGACAGTCCTTCGGCCTGCTCATCTCGCCGATCAACCACACGAGCGGACTGGGAATTGCCACCATCAGCCTGGCGCTCGCCATTGGCCAATTCACCTGGGGCGCAATTCAGCCGGTGGCCGGCGCCCTGGCTGATCGCTTCGGTCCACGCGCCGTACTCATGGGCGGGATCGTCACGCTGGCGGCGGGTTGCGCGATCACACCATACGCCACTTCGGGGTTTGGCCTGGTGGTGTCGCTCGGCCTGCTGGCGGCGGTGGGTTCCGGTGCCGGGAGCTTTTCCGTGCTGATCGGCGCCGCTGCGCAGCGCCTGCCGCTGGAAGTGCGCGGCACGGCGTCGGGAGTGATCAATGCCGGCGGTTCCTTTGGGCAGTTCGTCTTTGCTCCGATCCTCCAGAAGGCGATCCAGGCGCTCGGCTGGATGGGTGCGATGTGGCTCCTGGCAGTGCTGACCCTGGCGGCGCTGCCACTGGTGCGGCGGGTCGCCGGCCCGCTGCCGGCCGCGCCAGCCCGTACTGTCGAACGCACCGACAAGGGTTTGTGGGCGGCCTTGCGCGAGGCCTTCGGCGACCGCAGCTACCTGCTGCTGCATGCCGGCTTTTTCACCTGCGGCTTCCACATCGCCTTTCTGGTCACCCACCTGCCTGGTGAGGTCAATCTGTGCGGGCTGCCTCCCGAGGTCGCCAGTTGGTCGCTGGCGATCATTGGCCTGGCCAACATCCTGGGCAGCCTCTACGCGGGTGCCTGCGTCTCCCGCTATCGCAGCAAGTACGTGCTGGCCATCATGTACGGCTCGCGCGCCGTGCTCGTCGCCGCTTACCTGATGGCGCCGCGCACGGCGCTGACTTTCTACGTCTTCGCTGCCGGTCTCGGTTTCACCTGGCTGGCAACCGTTCCTCCGACGGCGGCCATCGTCGGCAAGCTGTTCGGAGTTCGCTACCTGGCCACGCTGTTCGGTATGACCCTGCTTTCGCACCAGATCGGCGGCTTCCTCGGCGCCTGGCTGGGCGGACTGGTCATCGTCCGCTTCGGCGACTTCGGCTGGATGTGGTACGCCGACATGGCGCTGGCCGCCGCCGCTGCACTCATCAACCTGCCGATCCGCGAAGCACCTGTAAGCAGGGCTCTTGCGCCGGCCTGAGATGTGCTCCGAAAAACGTCCTCTTCACCACTCCGGATCGCCGACCATGAGCTTACTGCGCAGCAACATCACCATCGAACTCCTCAATCAGCAAGGCAGCGACTACCTGCCGGGCTACCTTGGCATCGTGATTCTGAAGCTGGAGCCGAATACGCTCAGCAGCCGGATGCCGATCCGGAAACTGCACGTCGCACCCAACGATTTCCTGCACGCAGCCAGCGTCGTCGCGCTGGCCGACACGAGCTGCGGTTATGCGACCATCGCGCACCTTCCGGAAGGAGCACAGTCCTTTACGACCATCGAGCTCAAGAGCAACCATCTCGGCACCGTCAGGGAAGGTAGTGTCGCCTGTACGGCGACTGCCCAACACCTCGGACGCAACACGCAGGTCTGGGATGCGGTGGTCACCGATGAGGCCAGCGGACGCAAGCTGGCTCTGTTCCGTTGCACGCAGATGATCCTCTGGCCCAAGGCCGAACGGTAGCTCCGACGACCTTGGCGTGCGCCACCGGCTGCTCGGGTTCCAGCATTCCGGTTCAGCGCGCTTTGTACTTCCTGCATCTTGCCAGTTGATGGAGTGTTTGACCTGCCTCGGGTACGGTATCGAAAGCGAGTCAACGGTTGCGGTAATGCAGAATGCCGGGCGCACACGGCTGGACTTGCTCTGCTCGCTGCAAATCCTTCCCGCTGGTATCGATTTCGAGCAGCGTGATGCTCCCGAAATCGAGATCCAGCCGGCTCCACTCGGCAATCGGCAACTGCAGCCAGTGACCGAGCAGGGCGCGGATGACACCGGCGTGGGTGACGAGGGCGACGCGGCTGCCACGCAGACTGTCGACGCAGTCAAGCACTCGCGCCTGCAGCATCGCCGCCGATTCGCCGCCCGGCGCGACGAAGTGCAGCAGATCAGCAGCCCAGGCGTCGAGCAGCTGGCGATCGATCTGCTCCCAGGCGACGCCTTCCCATTCGCCAAAGTCGATCTCCAGCAGGCGTTCATCGAACAGCGGTTGCGGATGCAAGGCCTCGGCCAGGCAGCGCGCACGCCGCAACGGGCTGGCAATGACCGGCGTCGCTGCGGGCAACAGCGCACGCAGACGCTCGGCGATCGGCTGCGGGTTCTCTGCTTCGACATCGAGTTGGCCGTAGCAGACACCGACGGCAAGCCGTGGTCGTGGGTGGCGGATCAGGAAAAGCTGCACAACAGCCCGCAGTAAAAGGCAAGTTCCGAGCATTGCTGGGTAGCGCCGAGGCAGTCGCCGGTATAGCCACCGATCTGCCGCCGGAACATGCGCGCCAGCCACAGCGTTGCCAGGGCGGCAGATACGCAGCCGAGCAGAGCCTCCAGCGGTGGCAGAAACAGCAGCGGCAGCACGGCGGTGAGCCCGGCAAAGCCGAGTTCGCCCCAGCCGATGCGGGTGGCCAGCGGCTTCGCTTTCCCCTCGTCGCGCACATAGTCGAGGCCGCGCAACAGCGTCGTCGCAGCGAAACGGGAAACGGTGTGGCCGGCCAGCAGGGCCAGGGGAATTGTCAGCCAGTCGAACTCGATCAAGGCGCAGAAGCGCGCGAGCAGCAGCATCACCAGCGCGATCGCGCCGAAGCTGCCGATTCGCGAGTCCTTCATGATGGTCAGGATCTGTGCCTTCTCCCAGCCGCCGCCGAAACCGTCGACCATGTCGCTCCAGCCGTCTTCGTGAAACGCCCCGGTCAGATAGAGCGAACTGGCCATTGCCGCCAGCACCGCCAGCGTCGTCGGCCAGACGAAAGAAGTCAGGATGAAAACCAGCGCGGCGATTGCGCCGATCAGCAGCCCCACTGCCGGAAAATACCGCGTCGATCGGTCGAGTGCCTCGCTGCTGTGCCCTACCCAGGCCGGAACCGGCAGGCGCGTGAAAAAGCGCAGCGCGCCGAAGAAGTATGCAAGCTCACGCCTGAGCATCTGCTGCCCTTCGCAAATTCCCCGATGGTATCCCGATATGCCGTTTCATGGCCATCGCCTGCTGTTTCCAGTACGGGTATCATCACGCACTGCGACGACCTGCAGGGTACTTTCAGTGTGACTGCCCGACCTGGGTGTGCAAAGTCCCCAAGCCCTTTCCCATTGAAGAAGGAAACCGATGACGAATCATTTTCCGGCGGCTGCCGACCTGCTGCAGCGCGTCGGGGAGCGGAAGTTTCGCACCGTTCTCGCCGATCCGCCATGGCAGTTTCAGAACCGGACCGGCAAGATGGCACCGGAGCACAAGCGCCTGAACCGCTACTCAACGATGACGCTGGACGACATTCTGGCGCTGCCCGTGGCCGAGATCGTCGAAAGCACCGCACACCTCTACCTGTGGGTGCCGAACGCCCTGCTGCCGGAAGGCCTGCGCGTCCTCGCCGCCTGGGGCTTCGCATACAAGAGCAACCTTGTGTGGCACAAGATCCGCGCGGATGGCGGCCCGGACGGGCGCGGCGTCGGTTTCTATTTTCGCAATACGACCGAGCTGATCCTGTTCGGCGTCCGGGGGAAGGACGCGCGCACGCTGGCCCCCGGCCGCCGCCAGGTCAACATCATCAAGAGCCGCAAGCGGGAACATTCCCGCAAGCCGGACGAAGCCTATGCGTTGATCGAGTCCTGCTCGCCCGGTCCCTTCCTGGAGATGTTTGCCCGCGGCTCGCGAGAGGGCTGGAGCACCTGGGGCAGCCAGGCTGACGAGTACGTTCCCGACTGGCCGACCTATGCCAATCACTCGCAGGCGGAAGCGGACTGCCTTCCCGCGAAGGGGTGATAGCGGCGCGTTGCATACTCGACGGTACCTCAGGAACCGACGTTTCGCCAGAAACGGGCACAAGCGGGACACAAAAAAGCGCGAAACCAGAGGTTCCGCGCTTTTGTCCCTGCGGATGCCATCAGGCCGGCATCCTGAACCTCGGTTCAGATAGGTCACTTCCCTTCCGCATCAGGCACGTCCGACAAGGGGCGCACACAACAGCGGTTTCTATGGTCTGCGACCAATGCCATTTAGCATTGGTTCAAGGAATCTATGACCTGACAACACCGCAGGGAACTCTCTTGGAGGCCGGAATGACAAACAACCCTAATCCGACTTCAGCACCAGATCAAGCTCTGCCTCCATGGCGAAGATTCTACCCCTAAGCGCGCTCATGTCCAGCTCTATTTCAGATTCAATTTTCTGATGCTGCTCCGGAAATTCCTGATTTCGGCCGAGGTGCTCGTGAGCGATGTTGAGCGCAGTCATGACGGCAATGCGCTCGGGAAGATTGCTCTTGGTTTTTCCGGCGATATCGCGCATTTTCCCGTCAACATAGTCTGCCGCCTGGAGTAGCGCAGCGTGTTGATCGCTTGGGCAGGCGACACGGTATTCCTTGCCAAGCAGGACGATGTCGAGATAATTGGCTTCGTTGGGCATCAGATCAGAGTTTTCAGGTCTTGGCTTCGGGCAGTTGCTGGGCAAGCTGTTCAAGCCGCGCGCAGGCAGCCGCCATACGTTCGGTGAGGCGTTCCTTGTCGGTTTCTACCGACGCGAGTTGCTCGCGCAGCACGTCATTCTCGGTTCGCAATGTGCGGCACAGTGCAACCACTTGAGCAATCTTGATTTCGAGCGCGTTGAGTTCATTCAGCATGGAGCAGACTATAGATTCAAAAAGCATGCTCGGTCAAGGCGTAAGGGCCGCTTCTGCACCTTGTTTGTGATGCGGCCGCTGTTTTCCGCTGCAATCGTCGATCGCCTGCCCTGCGGGCAGGCTATAATCCGTTTTTTTCGCTGACCTCGAACGGCGGAAGAGATCGTGCAAGGTGCCGCCACGCGGATTCGCCGCAGCGGTTAAACGGGAAACAGGTGGATTTCGCGCAACGCTCGATGCGCAACAGAATGCCTGTGCTGCCCCCGCAACGGTAAGCGAGTGTGGGCCTGTCGAAATGCCACTGGGCAAAAGCCTGGGAAGGCGGCAGGTCAAGACTCGCGAGCCCGGATACCGGCCTTCGCACACCACAGGACGGAAGTGTCGCGGGGAAGCGGACACGCAACGCTCGGCTCGCATGCCTGCCTTTCCCTCGTGCCCTTCCGCATTATTGGTCCGCCGACTTGCGGGGACGCTGGTCGGCAAGAGGGGGAATTTCATCATGCATCCCAATACACGGCGGGCAGCCGGTGCCGCCACTTTCACCGCAACTGTTGCCGCACTGGTCTCGACGGCCTTGCATGCCGCAGACACGCAACTCGACCCGATTGCGTCACGGCGACTCGACAAGCTACCCGAACCAATGAACTGACGAGTGATGTGTCGGTCATCACCC
>NZ_SPMX01000053.1 GCF_012940005.1 Candidatus Accumulibacter contiguus
CTGCCGGAATCCCGCCGGGCGTTCTTCCTGTCCCGCTACGCCGACATTCTCAGTGAAGGGGAAGCCCTCAATCCCCGGGCTCCACCCTCGGGCAAACGCGGGCGTCCCCGGCAAAGCAAGGCGACGAACCTCCTCCTGCGCTTGCGCACCTACACCGACGATGTCTGGCGCTTTGCCACGGATCCCGGCGTTCCGTTCACCAACAACCTGGCCGAGCAAGCCGTGCGCATGTCCAAGGTCAAACAGAAAGTCTCCGGCGGCTTCCGGACCAAGAAGGGGGCCGATGCCTACTGCATCATTCACTCGTATCTCGCAACCATGCACAAGCAGGGCGCCAATCTCTTCCACGCCCTGATCCTCACTTTCCAGGGCCAGCCCCCTCAGCCTCGCCTCGCTTGAGCTTCGGCGTGGTCGCCCTGAGTAGTTACAACCAAGCAAGCAAGTGGCATGCCCGAGCGCACAGTCAAAACGGGAAGTTATTTCGTAGGCGTTCCCAAGTGCACAGCCAAGCTCCGAGAGAAAAGTTCGCGCCTCGCCTTGGGTCAGCTTGAAGTCTTCCGAGCTTGCGCCTCAACGCGGCCGTGATACTGCGCTCACATTTCAAGCGCTTGAGCATGAACCCATCAGACGCCGGCCAATCTGCATCCCTTGGGGGATGCGGGTACACGGCAGCCGCTATGGTCCCAGGCAGCAGCGCGGCGTCAATCATTCCTTCGTCACCCGGCAACCAGACGATTGCAGTTCTTCTTGGTTTCACTGCGGCATTCCTTCACTGCGCTCCTTCGTTTGGGGTGCCGCACCAGCCGGGTGAAGGGTTCCCGGTTTTCTCCCCGTCGAGATAGGCGCGGCAAAACTCGGTCAGGCCGGATGTTCTCTTCGAGCCACAGCCAAGCGCAGGCCGGCGGCAGACAGAACGGCCAGCAAGGTTTCGAGTGTCGGGTTGCCTTTGGGGGAAAGTGCTCGGGAAAGGCTTTCGCGGCGCAGGCCAGCGCGTGCAGCTACCTCTTGCATTCCTTGGGCATGGGCGACGTGGCGCAAGGCGCGCAACAGGGCTTGCTTGCCGCCGGGTTCCTCTGCTTCCTCCAGTGCTGCGGCGAGGTATTCATCAGCAAACGCCGGGTCTTGGCGCAGCAGTTCCACCATTGCATCATCGTGGGGGCGGGCGGCTTTCATGGTGCATTCCTCCTTTGCCAGTCCTGCCAGTAGCGGACGGCGGTTTCAATGTCGGCTTGCTGGCGGCGCTTGTCGCCACCGATCAGGAGCAACAGCACTCGCCGGCCGGCTTGGGCGTAATACACGCGGTAGCCGGGGCCGTGGTCTATCCTCAATTCCCATACGCCATCGTTCAGGGGCTTGTGGTCACCAAAATTGCCGGCAGCCATTCGTTGCACCCGGACGGCCACCCGTGCGCGGGCATTCCTGTCCGCCAGCTTTGCCAGCCATTCCTGGAACGGGTCACGTCCGTCTGCCGTCTGATAGTCGAGAAGATCGAACACAGGTTCGTAACGCATATGTTACAAAAGTTCCGCAGTGGAGTAAAGCTCAAACCACGACACGTAAGCGCGCCTCGGCTTCGGCGGGCTGCTCGATACCTGCCTCGTTGAGAATCCATGCCTCAATCTTGGTGTGCCACATGCGCAGCAGGTCGAGCGGGCGCACACGGTAATGCTTCTCGGCGGTCGCGCTTGGCTTGTGGCCCATGATCTGCGCCGAGACTCCAGCCGGGCATTCCACCCATTCGGCGAGGGTGCCAAAGGAACGGCGCAGGCCGTGAATGCTGAGTCCTGGCAGACCGGCAGCGGTCAGGGCCTGTGCATGATGCGCGGTTCCTGAAGCCTTCCAGATGCCGCCGTGGGGCTGCTGAATACCCATTCATTGCGACGGGGCAGGGCGGCCAGTAGCGTGGCAACGTAGGGCATAAGCGGGATAGTGCGCTCGCCCTCCACCTTGTCCTTGATCGTCATCGCCTTCCACTGGAAGTCCACATCTTCCCATTGCAAGCCGGCCACCTCTTCACGGCGCGCGCCAGTCAGCAGCGCAGTCTGGAGATAGGCGGCGATGACGGGATTCTGAATCTGGCGCACGGCGGCGAACCATGCCGGCAACTGCTCACGCTGCAAGCAATCGTCCTTGGCGGATTTCTTCGGCAGTTCGTCGCGGGCCATGCGGGTGATGCAGGCGTCGGGCCGTACTTGGTCCCGGTACTCGGGGCGATCGCTGCACCAGTTCAGGAAAGCGCGCAGCAGAGAAAAGGCAAGGCGGGTATGGGTCGGGCGCTTGGCGGCTTCATCCTGAAGCCAGACGCGTACCCGGTCAGCGTCGATCTGCTCCAGAGGAAGCGTTAGCAGCGGGCGCAGAATGCCCGGCAGCGTCTTGTCACTGTCGCCAGGGTGCCGCCCTTTGGTGCGTGCTGACGGTCGCATGGTCTCCGATATGGCTCTGACTCCAGCGCGGGGCGCGCGCTGCAAGGTAGGCTTGCCAGGCGTCGAGTGCTGGCGTTGCGATACGCTCCGACTCGATACGCTTCGCCTCTGCTTCGGCACGCTTCGTTTCTGCTTCAACGATGCGGTCGCGCTTCTCTTGGCGCGGGTCGATGCCTTGGTCAATCATCGTTTGCAGCCGGCGCGCTTCGTCGCGTGCGGCTGAGAGTGTCCATGTGCGAATGTCGCCGATGGTCACGCGGACAGTTTGCCGGTTCAGCTTGGATTCAAAGATGAACGACTTCGCGCCAGCGGTCACACGAACGGCCAGCCGCGGCGCGTCGGTATCCCAAAAGAAGGATTGTGCTTGCCCCTCTGGCAGCGTCAAACGGCGGATTCATTCAGGCGTCAGGCGTTCGCGGTTCATGTCATCGGCTCCGGATTTGGCTCCATGGGTGATTCCATGTAGCCACTATCTAGCCATTTTACAGCAATCCGCTTCAACGTCAAGCAACGCCTATTTACCTAACTTGCTTGTTTTTAAGCTGTTTTCTGTATTTCATGAGTGCCGTTCAACGTCGAAAAATGCCTAGACCGATGGATTGTGATTCCAGTGGTCACGGGTTCGAATCCCGTACATCGCCCCATCAAAGCCTGATGGTCGGCCGCAGCACTTCGCGCGGCCAGCCAGTTTCGGAATGCGGTCAGGCTGCCGAAATCGGCCAGCACGTTGGCGCGTCCCGGCCTTTTCCAACAGCCTGTCGACTTCGCTCCCTACATCGTTGCGGTCCCTGATTCCTTCCAGCTTGGCCATGCGACGTTCCAGTGCAGCAATTCTCATTTTGGCAAAGGTGGCCTTCTGTTCTCCTACCGAGCACCTGCAAATGAGCCAGATTCAGGGAGTGGCCCCCACTTATGGCCGGCAGAAAGGCACTTTCCGGCGAACTCGCTCCATTGCTTGAGTCAAAATGAGAATTGTTGACCCTGGCGGCACCGTCAAATCTCCTATCCATCCCATGCCGTCCCAAGATACAATTGCCGGATCATGTTCAAATGGCATTGCTCCGATCAAACACCACCTCAGCACCCTATCCGCTACTTTTCTCGTCGTGGCCAGCATGTTGGGCACGGGGATCCTTACCACCACAGGGATCATACTGTCCCTTCTCAAGACGCCGGAAGCGGTAGTCCTGGTCTGGGTGATGGGTGGCATCCTGGCCTGCTTCGGCGCCTATTGCTACGGGGTCATCGTCAAGGTTTTGCCCAGGAACGGTGGTGAGGCGATCATCCTGCGGGAATTCTTCTCCCCAGTCCTGGGAGAAATAGCCGGCTGGACATCCTTTGTCGTCGGTTTCGCCGCCTCCAACGCAGCCACATCCCTGGCACTCTCTGCTTATCTGGACGCCGCACTACCCCAATTTGCGCAGCCACCTGCGCTGGTAGCCTGCTGCGCTCTGGTCCTGGTGACAGCGTTGCACAGTGTCGTAGGGCCGTCAGGCATACGAATCCAGACCTTGCTGGCCATCATCAAATTTTCTCTCTTCGCCGGCCTCGGCTTTTATGGATTGATGTTGGCCTCGCCCCCCACTCCGGTCGATGTCGGATCGGCCTCCCGAATGGCGAGCTTCGGCCCCGAATGGGGAGTGGCCATGATGCTGGTCATGTTCGCCTATAGCGGTTGGAACGCTGCTATTTATGTCGCCGAGGAAGCTGCCAACCCGGGGCGCACGGTGCGCAACGCCATGATCATTGGATCGATCATCACTCTTCTCCTTTATGTTACCCTCAACCTGGCTCTACTAAATAGCCTGCCGACGCACGAGATTGATGGTGTCATCCCGGTCATGGCTATCCTGGTCAAGTCTCTCTTTGGTATTCAGGCCTCAGCCTGGTTCTCCGGAATCGTCGCCTTCGCGCTGCTCTCCTCCCTCGGCGCCTCCGCCTTCATCGGACCACGGGTACTGGCGACAGTGCTCTCCTGGATGTCACCGCAGCGAAATCTGAGTTCTTCGCCCCCCGCCCAGGTTTCTCCGCAGCTTTGCTGGCTTCAAGCGGGGCTCTCCATCCTGATGGTGATCACCGGCACCTTCGAGCAGATCCTCACGATAATGGGCTTCCTTCTCGGCGTTTTCCCGGTACTCTGTGTACTTGGCATGTATCGCATCAGAGAAAAGACGCCCGCCGTCGCCCGCTATCTATTTGGCCCTTTGTTTGTTGGCGTCATGAGCGCGATCCTGATCCTGGGTGCAGTGCAACGTCCCGCGGAAGTGAGCATTGCGCTGCTCCTGGTGTTCGCTTTTTCTCTCTTGCGCTTCGGGAAGTACCGATTCGCCTGATTCCCTGATTCCTGGAGTTTCCTGCCCATGCCTCGCTCACCACTCTGCCATCGCTGTCTGGTATTGATCGCGCTCTTCTTGGCGCTGTTGGGTGCCGGCGGATTTGCAAGCGCCCGTCCTGTCGATTCGCTGGCCCGTGCCTACGCTGGCCTGCCGGACCCTCGGCAGCCCACCTTGAACAGCGTCCCGGAGGCCGGCGCCGCCTACCGACAGGCAGTAGACAAGTCATGGACCGCTTACCGCAGCAGAACCGGTCAACCGGCGGCAACCTGGGCAGCCAAACACATCACCCCGGCGGCGGGTGGCACGGTTTTCTACCCATTCGCTGGCCCAGACCTGGTGACGGTTGCCCAGTTATTCCCGGAAGCTGACCGCTACGTTCTAGTGGCCATGCAGCCTGCACAGCCGCCGCTAGACCCATTGCAGTTATCGGAAGCCGCACGCCGCAATTTCTACCGGAAGTTCAGCAGCGAGTGGCAGAAGTTCGGCCGCCTTGGTTTCTTTCGCACCAACGATCTGGATGCCGATGTCCGCGACAAGCAGGCCAGAATAGGTCTCACAACCACCCTGATGGCCTTTGCTGTCCGCTTGGGATATGAAGTGATAGAGGTATCTCCTATCTCTCTGAACCCAGAAACCGGGGAATTCGAGCCTCTCGTGAACGCACGCACGGAGGCGTGGAATTCCGTCCGGCTCACCCTCTCCCGGGCCGGGAAAACCGTTCGGGTAGATTATGTCCGCATGGACCTTTCCAATTCCTACCTGGAATCCCACGAGTCATCGCGAGTCTGGATGGCGCGCATGACACGCCATCCCGTCTTCCTCAAGGCAGCCTCCCACCTGCCTCAGAATTCCGGCTTCTCGATCATACGTGATGCCATTGTGATGAACGCCCCACTGCTTGTGCAGGATGAGACAGGTATTGACTATCGCGAGTTGGGCAAGATCGGCGACGTGGCCTTGTATGGCCATTTCGAACGGCCTCATCCCCTGTTCAATCCGAAGTCCCAGCAATCCCTGGCCGCCGCTTATCGTGTCAGCAAGATCAGCGGCGAACTACCCTTTTCCTTTAGTTACCAGAAGGCTAGCAGCCAGCGATGTCTCCAGGTGGTTCGGCGACGGGTCGCGGCGACTACGGCGCAAGCTTACTGAAGACCCGGAGAGAGAAGTCCCGAACCAGAGTATTGAAATCATCGGCAGCATCGAAGAAAAGTGCGTGACCGGCGTTCTCAAATACTTTTATTTCAGCGAGATCAGGCCCGCGCTTCCGGCTCAGAGCGGCTGCCTGTTCCCGCAGACGGGGCGTCACCGCGTAGAGGACCGGGACCACCTGCCGGCTGACGATATCTCGCCAATAGGTGCGCGGATAGGGCTGGGCGATCAATTCCATTGCAGCCTTGGGCGGGACCCCCAGGGCTGAGGCCAGTACCACCTGGCGTAATGCTGGCGGCAGTGGCTGGTGGAAGATGGAATCGCAGAAGCCGGTGAGATAAGGGACACGTCGTAAGGGATCGGTCAGATGGTCCTGGCGTCTGGAGGGCCGAGACGGCGGAGGATTGCCCTCGCCTATCGAGTTGTCTATCAGGATCAGGCCCCGCAACCGGGCAGGCCGAAATTGCTCGATAAAATCAAGGGCTTCCAGCACACCCAGAGACCAGCCCGCCAGGATGAAATCTCCCACACCAGCCGCCACCAGCAACTCATCCATATCGCGGAGGCGAATCTCGGGGCGATGCGACCCTTGGTACACCTGGGAAAGCCCCTGGGAACGAGGGTCAAAGGCAATCACGCGGAACTCTCCGGACAAACCAGCCATCTGCGCTTCGAAAACCGCCGCAGGCATGAGCCAACCGGGAACAAACAGCAGGGTACGCTCCCCTGAACCGGCTTCCAGGTAGTGGAGCCGCAAACCATCGGAAGTCTGAAAGTACCTGTCCATGGAGGCTGCCAGACCCATCGCGCTGAAAACTCCCAAAGAAATAAACACCCACAGCCGCCTCAGAGCCACGCTGAGGGCTGTTCTGGTGATGTGATGGCGAAAGTCTCTCATGATCTCCCTTCGCGCCGCCCGGCCGATAGGCGGACGGATTGATTCCTCTGGGGGAAAACGACATGCCGTCAATGGCCACAGGCATGGCCACAAAGGGTCACGCGGTCCAGGAATATGAGTGAGCTTGCCGCGCTCGATGCGCAGCTGCTGCAGCGAAAGTGGCGCGCTCAAAGCTGGTACTCGTCTGCTGGGCGGGCGCCGGCCATGGCCATGTCCACCGCCTTCCTGGTCAGGTGCGATGCAAAAAGCTCGATGAAATCGTATTCGAAGCGACGGATGTGGGTTCCCCGCCGCAAGCCGATGCGCGTCGTATTCGAACCGAAGAGATGCTCGGCGGGCATCGCCTGCAGGCCGGTATCACGGGTCGGATCAAAAGCCATGCGAGCGATGATCCCCAGTCCGAGGCCGAGTCCGACGTAGGTCTTGATCACATCCGCATCGATCGCGGTGAGTACCACATTGGGGGTCAGCTCGGCCAGTTCGAAGGCCTTGTTGATGCGCGAGCGCCCGGCAAAAGCCGAGTCGTAGGTGATCAATGGCCAGCGTGCCAGCGCTGCCAGCGACACCGGCTTCTCGGCAAGGATCGGATGCCCATCGGGAGCGATGACACAGTGTACCCACTGGTAACAGGGCAGCATCACCAGTTGCGGATACTGGTCGAGCGCTTCGGTGGCGATGGCGATCTCCGCCTCACCTTGCAGCGTCCACTCGGCGATCTGGGTCGGATGTCCCTGGTGCAGTGACAGGCGAACCCTGGGATGCCGGTCGACGAAGTTCTTGACGACGGCTGGCAGCACGTAGCGCGCCTGGGTATGCGTGGTGGCAATCACCAGGCTGCCGGAATCGCCGTCGGCATATTCCTCGCCAACTCGGCGGATGTTCTCGGCTTCGCGCAACATGCGTTCGGCAATCTCGAGCACTGCCCTGCCGGGTTCGGTGATCGCCGTCAGGCGCTTGCCGCCCCGCTCGAAAACGGTCACCCCGATTTCCTCTTCGAGCAGCCTGATCTGCTTGGACACCCCCGGCTGCGAGGTATACAGCGCCTCTGCAGCCTCCGAAACATTGAGACCACGACGCGCCACTTCGACGAGATAACGGAGTTGCTGGAGTTTCATGGCCATTGCACGAACCAATTGGTTATAAGAATCTAACCGAATATTCTTATTCGATCAAATGCTGCGCTGTTACCATGCGCGAGTTACTTATTTTGCGGCGCGCCATGGACTGGATGTACACCTTGTCGGGTTTTGCCGTCGGCGCCATCGTCGGTCTCACCGGCGTCGGCGGCGGCTCGCTGATGACGCCCTTGCTGGTGTTGCTGTTCGGCATCCACCCGGCGACGGCGGTCGGTACCGACCTGCTCTATGCGGCGATCACCAAGGCCGGCGGCACCGTCGTGCACACCCGCAAAGGGCACGTCGACTGGCGCATCACGCGGCTGTTGGCGAGCGGCAGCATGCCGGCAGCGCTGCTGACGATCTGGGCGCTGTCTTTTCTGCCCAAGCAGAGCGCGTCCGTCTCGCAGATCATTTCGGTATCGCTCGGTGTCGCCCTGCTGCTGACCGCTGCTGCGATCATCTTTCGCAACCAGCTGCAACAGCAAGCGCTGGCACAAGCCGACGATGTCGCACACACCCGCTTGCGGCGCGCGATCACGGTTGCCTTCGGCGCCCTGCTCGGGGTGCTGGTGACCATCTCCTCGGTCGGTGCCGGTGCGCTCGGCGCCGCCGTGCTGTTCTACCTCTACCCCAGGCTGCCGGCGATCCGCATCATCGGCAGCGATGTCGCCCACGCGGTGCCGCTGACGCTGCTTGCCGGCCTCGGTCACTGGCTGATCGGCAGTGTCGATTGGTCGCTGCTCGGCAGCCTGTTGCTCGGATCGCTGCCCGGCATCTGGCTCGGCAGCCACGCCTCGGCGAAAGTGCCTGACCGCATTCTACGTCCGATTCTCGCCGGCATGCTGGTGCTCATCGGCAGCAAGCTGATTGCCCAGTAGGCCGACCAGCGCCTCATTGACCCAAGGAGCGAGCGATGTATCGCTACGATAGTACCGACCAACAGATCATCGACGAACGCGTCACCCAGTATCGCGACCAGATCGCCCGCCATCTGGCTGGCGAACTCTCGACCGACGAGTTACGCCCCTTACGCCTGCAGAATGGTCTCTACATTCAGCGGCACGGCCCGATGCTGCGCATCGCCATCCCCTACGGCATGCTTGCCGCAGCGCAGCTGCGCAAGCTGGCTGAAATCTCGCGCCGCTACGACCGCGCCGTCGGGCACTTCACGACGCGCCAGAACATGCAGCTCAACTGGCCGCAGTTCGAGGAAACCCCGGCGATCCTCGGCGAACTGGCGAGCGTGCAAATGCATGCCGTGCAAACCTCGGGCAACTGCGTGCGCAACATCACCAGCGACCATTTCGCCGGCATCGCTCCCGACGAACTGACTGACCCACGCCCCTATTGCGAACTGCTGCGGCAATGGTCGACCTTCCACCCGGAATTCGCTTTCCTGCCGCGCAAGTTCAAAATCGCCGTCAATGCCGCGGCAGAAGATCGGGCCGTGATTCGTGCGCACGACATCGGCCTCGACCTCGTCCTCGATGACGACGGCGAAATCGGATTCCGGGTCTTTGTCGGTGGTGGTCTCGGCCGCACGCCGATTCTCGGCAAAGTGCTTCGTGACTTCCTGCCGCGCCGGCATCTGCTCTCGTACCTGGACGCCATCCTGCGCCTGTATAACCGCTACGGTCGTCGCGACAACATGTACAAGGCACGCATCAAGATTCTCGTGCAGGCGCTCGGCATCGAGGAATTCAGCCGTCAGGTCGAAGCCGAGTGGGCGCAGCTCAAGGACGGCCCGACAACCGTGCCAGACGCCGAGTTCACGCGCCTTGCCGGACATTTCAACCCACCCGCCTGGGACACGCTGCCGGCAGAAGACCCGGTACACGCCGCCCGGATCAGCACCGACCTGGCCTTTGCCAACTGGGTCAGGCGCTGTGTGCATGCCCACAAGACGCCGGGCTACGCCGCCGTCACCCTTTCGCTGAAAGCGCCAGGGGTTGCTCCCGGCGACATCAGCGACGCGCAGATGATCGCCGTTGCCGATCTTGCCGAACGTTTCAGTTTTGGCGAAGTGCGCGTCAGCCATGAACAGAATCTGGTCCTCGCCGACGTTCGCCAACGCGATCTCCACGAAATCTGGCAGATCGCTCGCAGCCATCGCCTGGCGACCGCCAACATCGGCCTCTTGACCGACATCATCTGCTGCCCCGGCGGCGACCTCTGCGCGCTCGCCAACGCGCGCTCGATCCCGATCGCCGAAGCGGTCAACCAGAAATTCGACGACCTCGACTACCTCCACGACATCGGCGACATCTCGCTGAACATCTCCGGCTGCATGAATTCCTGCGGCCACCACCATGTCGCCAATATCGGCATCCTCGGCGTCGACAAGAACGACGAGGAGTGGTACCAGATCACGATTGGCGGCCAGCAAGGCAATACTGCGGCGATCGGCAAGGTCATCGGCCCCTCGTTCTATGCTCAGGAAGTGCCCTCGGTGATCGAAGCGCTGATCGCCGTTTATCTGGAAAACCGGACCGCCAGCGAGCGTTTCATCGACACCTTGCAGCGGATCGGCATCGAGCCGTTCAAGGTCCGCGCTTACGCCGGTCGCGATCGGCGCAGATCCGCCAAGGTCGATAGCCGGGAAAGGGAGGTCATCCATGCCTAGGATCATCAAGAACAGGTGCATCGTCGAAGACCACTGGCAGGTCCTCACCCTCGCCGACGGTGAAACGCCGGAAGCGATCACTCTGCCCGCCGCGCCGGTGCTGCTGCCGCTCGCGGTCTGGCGGGCACGCCGCGACGAAATCATCGCCCGCGACCAACCCCTCGGGGTCTGGCTCGACAGCGACGAAGGGCCGGAAGCGCTGGCTGGCGACATCGACCGCTTTGCCGTGATTGGCGTCAACTTTCCGAAGTTCACCGACGGCCGCAGCTACTCCAGCGCCCGCCTGCTGCGCGAACGCTATGGCTACGGCGGTGAAATCCGTGCCCTTGGCGACGTCCTCCAGGACCAGCTCTTCTACATGCAACGTTGCGGTATCGACGCCTACGCACTACGGGCCGACAAGGACATCGAGAAGGCGCTGGCTGGTTTGTCGGTTTTCAGCGAGGCCTACCAGGCAGCGGCCGACCAGCCGCAACCGCTGTTCCATCGGCGCGCAGCGCAGGCATCGGCATGAACGTCCAGCTCAAGCTCGACGACCCGGCGCTGCTCGACGCGCTGGCCGCCCGCGTCGATGCGGCCAGCGCGCTGCTGCACGAGATCGCCGACAACTTCTCGCCGGCGGCTTTCGCCAGCAGTCTCGGCGCCGAAGACATGGTGCTGACCGACCTGATCGTCCGCGAAGTTCCAAAGATCGAGATCTTCTCGCTCGACACCGGTCGCCTGCCGGTCGAAACCTACGATCTGATTGCCGAGGTCAGGAAGCACTACGGTCTGGCGCTACGCCTCTACTATCCACGCCACGATCTCGTCGAGGCCTACACCCACGCGAACGGGATCAACGCCTTCTACGAGTCGGTCGAACTGCGCAAGGGCTGCTGCCTGGTGCGCAAGGTCGAGCCCCTGCAACGCGCGCTGGCTGGCCGGAAAGCCTGGATCACCGGCATGCGCGCGCAGCAGGCCCCGACCCGCGACGGCCTGCCGATCCGCAGCGTCGACACCGCCAACGGTGGCCTGGAAAAGTTCAACCCGCTCGCCGACTGGAGCGAACGCGAAGTGTGGGCCTACCTCAAGCTCAACGAGGTTCCCTACAATGCCTTGCACGACCGATTCTACCCGAGCATCGGCTGCGCGCCGTGCACGCGGGCCGTCACGCCGGGAGAAGATGTCCGCGCCGGCCGCTGGTGGTGGGAAAACCCGGAATCCAGGGAATGCGGCTTGCACATCAAGCGCATGTAAAAAAATCCAGAAAGAACGAGCTTGCCCGGCAAGCGTGCTGAGAACCCCGAAGGTCAACCATGCGTACTGAAACTCTCTCGAAAGTCACCCCAGTCAAGCTTTCTCACCTCGACTGGCTGGAATCCGAGGCCATCCACATCATGCGCGAGGTCGCCGGCCAGTGCAGCAACCCGGTGCTGCTCTTCTCCGGCGGCAAGGATTCGATCTGCATGCTGCGCGTCGCCGAAAAGGCATTCCGCCCGGGCCGCTTTCCGTTTCCGCTGCTGCATGTTGACACCGGCCATAACTACCGGGAAGTCACCGACTTCCGCGACCGGCGTGCGCGCGAACTCGGCGAGCGGCTGATCGTTCGCTCGGTCGAGGACTCGATGGCACGTGGCACCGTCGTCCTCAAGTCACCCGACGAACCGCGCAACAAGCATCAGTCGGTGACACTGCTCGAGGCGATAGAGGAATTCGGCTTCGACGCCTGCATCGGTGGAGCGCGTCGCGACGAGGAAAAGGCGCGCGCCAAGGAACGTATCTTCTCGTTCCGCGACGAGTTCGGCCAGTGGGATCCGAAAAACCAGCGACCCGAACTCTGGGATCTCTACAACGCACGCAGCTTCAAGGGCGAGAACATCCGCGTCTTTCCGATCTCGAACTGGACCGAGATCGACGTCTGGCAATACATCGAACGTGAGCATCTCGAACTGCCATCGATCTACTTTGCACATCGCCGCCCGCTGGTGCGCCGCAGCGGCGGCCTGCTGCCGGTCACCGAGGTGACACCGGCAAGATCCGGCGAAACGATCGAAAACCTGATGGTCCGCTTTCGCACCGTCGGCGACATCACCTGCACCGCGCCGGTGGAATCCGACGCCGATAGCGTCGCCAGGATCATCGCCGAAACGGCAATCACGACGATCACCGAGCGCGGCGCTACCCGCCTCGACGACCAGACTTCCGACGCATCCATGGAACAACGCAAGAAGGAAGGATATTTCTGATGTCCGCGATCGAAAGACTTCCCAGCGCCGCCGTCCCCGACAATGGCCTGCTGCGCTTTCTGACCTGCGGCAGCGTCGACGATGGCAAGAGCACCCTGATCGGCCGCCTGCTGTTCGACAGCAAGACGATTCTCGCCGATACCCTGCATGCCATCCAGCGGACCTCGGCAAAACGCGGCCTGGATGTCGTCGACCTGTCCTTGCTGACGGACGGCCTGCAGGCCGAGCGCGAACAGGGAATCACCATCGACGTGGCCTATCGTTACTTCACCACCGGTACGCGCAAATACATCATCGCCGACGCTCCCGGCCACGAGCAATACACACGCAACATGGTCACCGCCGCCTCGACCGCCGACCTGGCCATCATCCTCATCGACGCTCGCAAGGGGGTGTTGACGCAGACCCGCCGCCACTCCTATCTGGCGCATCTGCTCGGCATTCCGCATATCGTCGTGGCGGTCAACAAGATGGATCTCGTCGACTACTCACCCGCGACCTTCGCACAGATTCGCAGTGACTATCTGACGTTTGCTGCCGGGCTGGGTCTGACCGACGTACGCTTCATCCCGATGTCGGCGCTGCAGGGCGACATGATCGTCGAGCGCGGCGAGCGCCTCGACTGGTACAACGGCCCGACGCTGCTCGAGATTCTCGAAAGTGCGCCGGCCATCCACAGCGCCCACGCCGAGAAATTCCGCTTCCCGGTGCAATACGTCTGTCGTCCACAGGATTCTGCAAACCCGGAACTGCACGATTATCGTGGCTTCATGGGCCGCGTCGAATCGGGCGAACTGTGCGTTGGGGATGCGGTCACGGTGCTGCCTTCCGGACGGGAAACGCGCGTCAAGGACATCCAGGTGCTCGGCGAATCGCTGGACCGAGCCGTGGCCGAACAGTCGGTGACGATCCTCCTCGAAGACGAGATCGACATCTCGCGTGGCGACATGATCGTCAAGAGCGGTGAATTGCCGAAGGTCGCCAAGCAGATCGACGCGATGCTCTGCTGGCTGTCGGAGTCGCCGCTCGATCCTCGCCGCAAGTACCTGCTGCGCCACACCACCCGCGACAGCAAGGCGATGCTCGCCGGCATCGCTTTCCGCGTGGACATCAACAGCATGCAGCACGAAGTGGCCGAGCGGCTGGTGATGAACGACATCGCGCGCGTCCGCTTCAAGCTGGCGCAACCGATCTTCGCCGACCTCTACACGGAAAGCCGTGGTACCGGCGCTTTCATCGTCATCGACGAGTCCTCGAACAACACCGTCGGTGCCGGCATGATCGTCTGACCGCTCGTACCTACCATGGACATCCACGGCAAACCCATCGCGGAACGAATCGACTGGCTGTTCGGCCTCGCCGACCGCCACAGCACGATTTTTCGTAGCCCGGAAGCCTGGCTGGCGCGCGAACGCTATCTGGCCGAGCACCCAACGGCGATCGCCGTGCTCAAGTGCATGGACGGCCGCATCAACATTCCGATCGCCACCAACACTCCGGTCGGTATCCTGATGCCCTTCCGCAACCTCGGCGGCATTTTCGACCTCGGCTGGCCACATCTCGGCGAGGTCCTCGCGCACCACGTGCAGCGCGTGGTCAGTGCCGGCCGTCATGTCGTCTTCCTGGTCACTTACCACTACTCGCAAGGCGATCCCAGGCGCGGCTGCGCCGGTTTCCAGTACGACACGGCAGCGGCGGTCGCGCACACCTACGAGATCCGCCACCAGGTCGAACACATTTTCGGGAGCGATCATGGCACCGTCTATCCGCTGGTCTGCGGCTTCGAAACCGACGAGGATGCGCTGGTGATTCACGGCACAGCCGGCGACAAACTCGACCTGGCAACCTTGACTTCGAGCGACCGGGCGACCCTCGAACTGCGCCTCGCCGCCCTGCTGCCGGACATGCCGGCACGCATGCGTGCCGACCTGCTGCCGCTGCTGTACGGCAACCTGGCCCATATCGAAGAAGTACGCGCGCAAATTCGCCGTAACGAACGCCTGCTCGACATTGAACACCGCGAGTGGATGATCTGTCTCGGCCGTGGCTTCGACTTCCTGCACACGCCCAACATCGCCCTGATCATCGGCCCCTATAGCCCGAATCTGGATGTCCCGATCCGCCGCGCGGCCGGCATCATCGAAGCCAATATGCAGGCTGGACGCATTCCGGACGACGGTTTTCTGCTGCTGGCCTCGGTACCCTACGATGAAATCGGCGTGGACCGCGCCCGCGCCGAACTCAAGTCGCGCTTCCTGTCGAGTTTCGCGGCAGACGTCATTCGCGCCGAATTTCCCAGGCTTGGCGAGCAAATGAGCATGCGTACGGCGGTGCTCGACTGGCGCTCGCGAACCCTGGAAACGATCGCGACCGGACAATGAAGGCCATGTCCGCTCATGCCCGTCTGATTTTCGGCTTTCATTCGGTTCTCGCCAAACTGCGTCACGACCCGGCTGCGGTGCGCGAGATCTATGTCGATTCGGGTCGCCACGATGCGCGTCTGCGCGACCTGCTTGGTCACGCAGAGTTCGCCAGGGTACGCGTACTGCCGGTGGAGTCTGCCCGCCTCGAAGCGATCGCTCCCGGCGCCAGGCATCAGGGGGTCATCGCCAGCGTCGATGCAACCCAGCGCCACCTGGCACTGGACGATGTTCTCGATACGCTCGATGAACCGGCCTTCCTGCTGATCCTCGATGGCATCCAGGATCCACACAATCTCGGGGCCTGCCTGCGCGTCGCCGATGCCGTCGGCGCGCACGCGGTGATCGCTCCCAAGGACCGTGCTGTCGGTCTGACCCAAACGGCAGTCAAAGTGGCCAGTGGGGCTGCCGAGACCGTACCGTACATCACGGTCACCAATCTGGCTCGCACCCTGCGTGCACTCAAGGAACGCGAGATCTGGGTGGTCGGTACCGACGACGAAGCAACAGAAGATCTGTATGGCGCACAGTGGCCAATCGCCTGCGCCTGGGTGTTGGGCGCCGAAGGCGATGGCCTGCGCCGCCTGACTCGGGAAACCTGCGATCAACTGGTACGCATCCCGATGCTCGGGTCAGTGGCCAGTCTCAACGTCTCTGTGGCCACCGGCGTCTGCCTTTACGAAGCGCGGCGGCGTCGGAGCAGCCAGGAAACCGGCAGGAAGTAGCCCGCCGCCACTTCCTGGCGCTCAGGTCTTGTACGAGTAACGGTAGACGTAGCCCTTGTAGCCATATCGATAATTCTGGCGGCTGACGTTGAGGTCGTTGAAAACGAAGCCCTTGACCTGGACGCCCGCCTGATTGAGCCGTTTGACCGCCTGTTCGAGCTCGCGAATCGGGTGTTTGCCAGCTCGGGCAATCATCAGCGTCGCTCCGACATGACGCCCGATGATCGCTGCATCAGAGACGGCAAGTACCGGCGGCGCATCGACGATCACCGTGTCGAAATTCGCAGCGAGTTCGGCCAGCAGCACCTCAAAACGCGGATGCATCAGCAACTCGGAGGGATTGGGCGGAATATGCCCAGTCGTGACCGCCGACAGCATGGGCACCGCAGTGGTCTTGAGAATTTCTTCCAGCGATGCCTGTCCGGCAACATACTCGGACAGGCCAGGTGCACGCTCGATGCCGAATTCCTTGTGGAGGTGCCCCCGGCGCAGGTCGGCGTCGACGATCACGACACGTTTGTCGACCTGTGCGAGGACGGCGCCCAGGTTCTTGGAAATGAAGCTCTTGCCCAGACCCGGACTTGATCCGGTGATCAGCAAGGAGTTGCGCTGCGCGTCGAGGAGCGCGAAGTGAAGCGTCGTGCGCAGTCCGCGCAGACTCTCCACTGCGTCATCCTCCGGATAGACGACCGCCAGAAGTTCGCCGGCGCCGCCGCGCGCCTTGCGATGCAACTCGACCTCGGTCTTGCTGTGTGGCACCGTTGCGTATACCGGCAGACCGAGTTGTGCTTCGATGATCTCCGGGTCTTCGACCACCACGCGCAGCGAACGCAGTACCCAGATCACCACCATGCTGACCAGCAGGCCGAGCAATAGCGCGATGGCCAGAATGGCGATCGGACCGGCGCCAACCGGCTTGCGGCCGACCGCAGCTGGGTCGATGACGCGAACGTCGCCGATCGTTCCCGCCTTGGTGACCCGCAACTGTTGGGCGGTATTGAGCAACTCGGTATACAACCGGTTGGAGACTTCCACGTCACGAGCGAGGCGCAACACCGTCTGCTGGGTATCGGGCAAGCGCGCAACCTCGGCGTCGAACTGCTTGCGGCGTTCATTGAGGCGCTGCAGCTTGTTTTCCACCGCCTCGATCCGCGGATGCTCCGGCTTGAATAGCTGACGCAGTTCGTCACGCTCCTGCTTCAGTTGTACAGCGGCGTTTTCGACGTCAACCAGCGACTTCAGGATCGCTTGGGTCTCGAGGCTCAGATCGAGAGAACCGCGGCTCTGACGATAGTTGTTGTACGCCGCTTCAGCGCTGTCCAGTTGCGTTTTCAGCGCGGGCAGCTGGGTTTCGAGGAACTTCAGCGTTTTCTCGGCTTCGGCCGATCGCCGCTCGACATTCTGGCGAACATAGGTGTTCTGGATGTCGTCGAGGACGAGACCGATCTCGGCCGGGTCCTGCCCAAGCAGGCTCAGTTCGAGGACACCCGACTTCTTGCCGCGTTCCTTGACCGAGTAGTTGCGACGCAGATCGTCAATCGCCGTTTCCGCGGAGAGCTTCCTGAGCCGGAACTGCGTACCCGGCCGCGCCCTGAGTTCCGCGACGAAGATCGCGTAGCCCTGCTCACTGGCACGCGTCCCGGCCTTGCCTTTGAGGACCAGTTGATCATCCTGATCGAAGACCTCGAAAGCCCCGCCTTCCCCGGCGATCAGGGTGTGTTTCTGGTCCAGTTGCGGCCGCGGGACATCGAGCGAGTCGACCTGAATGCGTTCCCCCCCCCAGGCGAAGCTGGAGAGACCCAGCCACGGGGAATTCGGTTCATCGCCCTCGTAACGCCTGGCCAGCACGCTGCCAAGCAGGGGTAGCGTCCTCGGCACGGCAACGATGTCGAGCTTGAGCTTGGCTACCACCCGTCCGAGGACCATCCGCGAGCTGAGGATTTCGATCTCGGCAGAAACCGTCGTATCGTCACCCAGAAGGGGTTGCAGGGCCTTCAGCGAACCGACCCCGGAGCTTTTTTCTTCGACCTGCAGCAGACCGTCCGCCCGGTAGATCGGCTTGCTGACAAACACCCAGGTCAGACCGATGGCCAGGGCCAGCAGGCTGATCGCCGCAATCAGCCAGCGGTAGTCCATGAGTACGGCAATGATCTCGCCAAGCGCCAATCCTTCATCCACCTCTTCGGAGGAGATCTGCGGCAGCGGCTGCATTGCGGCTGCGGTCATGCCAGGAAGAGCGTTGGTATTGGCAGAGAGTCTTGACTGGTCGTTGTCCATTGGTCGTCCGTGGTCGCAGCCGCCCGACAGCGGGCTTGGCGGTTAAGCAGGGTGAGCCGGCAGTCGCTCGCCGCCGACGCGTTTAGTCAGCGAGCCACCCGGAAAGCGGCCCGGTTCAGGATCAGCGTGTCGGTTGTCGCCCGCCGAAGAGTGGGTAATAGGTCTGGCTGGTCAGATTGAGCATCTGCGCCGTCGGCAATATGTTGGCGATCACGCGCTGCCAGCGAACAATCGGTGCGGTGTCGACGTAAATGATGTCGCGAGGCCGCAACGGAAAGCGATCGGCGAGCAGCATCGCGTCCGGCAGGCTGGCATCGAGATGAAACAACTCCGGTGTATCGCTGTTGCCGCGCATGACATAGACCCAGCGCGGATCGGCGGTTGTCTGATTGATGTAGCCGGAATCGCTGAGCGCTTCGGCAAGCGTCGAACGTTTCTTGTTCATCACCAGCGAACCCGGTTTGGCGACTTCGCCAAGCACGAACACCTTGTTATAGCTGCGGTCGGCGACGTTGACGATGTCGCCCTGCTCCAGCAGCGCGTTCTGCTCCCTGGCACCGTAGTCATACATGGCCTGAATATCGACCAGGTAGGTTGTGCCGCGCCGGGTGAGCAGCACGCGGCTGTAGTCCGCATCGGGCGTGAAGCCACCGGCACGATTGACCGCATCGAGAACGGTCATCGGAATGTCGGTCACCTGCTGAATACCCGGCTTGGCGACTTCACCGACGACGTACACCTGCTGGCTGCGGAATGCCACCATGCGCACGTCGAGCTGAACCTTCTCGATGTATTTGGCCAGTTTGGTCGACAGAATCGACCTCACCTCGCTGGTCGTCTTGCCGGCAACCTTGATGACGCCCGCGTAGGGAAAGAAAATGGTCCCGTCTTCGGCGATCACGGTGCCGGCCTGCTCCGCCGTACGAAAGCTGCCGGCAGGAATGGTCAGTTCCGGGTGGTCCCAGACGATGATCGAGATGATGTCACCAGCGCCGAGTCGGTATTCGGGCACCGGACCTGGCTGATCGCCTGAAAAGCGAGGATTGTTTTTCTCCGCCACCTTGGCTGAGCTGGTGCCGTCACCCACTGGCGGCCGAGCCGCCTTGAACATGTCGATGATCAGTTCGGCAGTGATCTGCTTGATCTTGACGTTGGCGGGAGCCAGCGTGTCACCCTGCTGTATCGGCAGTCGGACATCCGACTCATCGCGGTGACTGTACGCCTGGTTACCGGGAATGATCGTGCAGCCCGCCAGTGTACTCACGGCAAGACACGCCAGGATCTGGTGGATCCTGGCAAGTGGGGCCGGAGACACATTCATGCTGAAGCTCATATCTGATCCTAAATTCGGTTCTGATCCTCAATTCGGTTTCTAGGCCGCTCTCGACAACAGAGCGCCGCGCAGTGTACATCGGGCGACACTCTCCCGCCAAGTCATCAGCGTTCGCTGCCGGAGCAGTCCGCTGCAACAGAGGCTCTCCGAGCGCACCAAAAAGTGACTGAACGGGAGAGGGATGAGGGTGCTTCCGGGGATCTTCCCAACCACAGAGCAAGGATAAGGATAAGGATAAGGCCAGTCGACGCGCCTGCCCGTACTATATTTTACATTCCTGCGAATGTACGGAATGTACGATCGATCAAGCCATTCAACCGAGCTTGCCGACCCAGGGCTCGAGGGCTTCCTCGATCAGCTGCAGCGCTTCGGCGTGTGCCTCGTCCCCTCGCCGATACGGGTCGGGAATCTCCGTCTTCGTCCAGTGCCCGAGCAAGAAGGTCTTGCCACGCGCCGTTGGGTCCATCGCCAGCACGGCATCCCGGTGATGTGTTTCCATCACCAGAACCAGTTCGGCCCAGCGGAGTCGCTCGCGAGTGAGCTGACTGGCACGATGTGTACTGAGGTCAACACCACGAGCGTTCATCATCGCGCAGGTTGCTTCTTCGGCCGGGTGATTGACCAGCGCGCCGATGCCGGCCGAGCGTGCTTCAACCCGCTTGCCCACCCTCTCGATGCGCTGACGCAGAAGGAACTCTGCCGCCGGGCTGCGGCAGATGTTACCGGTACAAACGGTGAGAATCCTGTTGAACATGTCAAATCACCCATACCCTGGCGGCAGGCTGAGTCCAAAGCCAGCTCCCTCGTTGTGGACCATGCGCTGGCCGCGCTCCATCGAGCAGATCAGGGTGCTTCGCACGCCACGACGTTCCGCCCGTCGGCTGCCTCCCCCAATCATTGCCGAGTAGGAAGTCCGAAGGTCGTTCTCGACTTTGCGACCGAGGAACAGCCTCACCTCGACACCCTGCTGTTTGGCGAGGCGTCTTTTGATGCGCAGCGCATCGCGCTGGATTCTGCCGATCAAGGGATCATCGCCTTCGGCAGGAATGTGCACCACACAGTAGACCCGGCATTCGTCGCCGCCCGACGTGCCCATCTGGTGAACACTCACCTGGTAATCATAGTCATTGCCGAGTCCCTCGGTAATCACGCCAAGAACTTCCCGACATCTCTCCTTGCGCAGATAGCCAATGAAGATACCGCGTGTCTGGACCGACGGCAGGCCCAGCGAGCCATTGATCCGCCGCAGCCAGGGCACCATCCGCCATGGCCGCAGAATCCCCAGGAAATACGCGCCGAATACCCCGAGAAACAGCCAGAACATCAGATACTCGGGCACGCCGATCAACAGACCATAGATGCCGATCAGACCCAGGACCAGTTGTATGGCCACAGCCAACGCCACCACGTCACTGACGCGATACCCGGCGCGAACGAAGAGGTGATGCAGATGGTGGCGGTCGGGACGAAACGGCGACTTGCCCAGCCAGATGCGGCGGAGCATGACACCCACGGTGTCCATCAGCGGCAGTGCGAACAACCACAGGGCAGTGACCGGAGTCATCGCCGCCCGGCCCGCCTCCTGTGACTGCACGATGAACAACCAGGCAAACAGGAAGCCCAGCAGCATGCTCCCGTTATCCCCGAGAAAAACTCGCGCCCGGCGGTTGCCGGGGTAGCGCAGATTGTAATAGAGAAAACCACCGACACCACCCATCAGGGCAATGATGAAAAAAACATGGGCATTATTGCCACTGCCATGGGCAACCATGGCGGCAAGCGCCAGACTGACCAGACTCACCGAACCGGACAAACCATCAATGCCATCGATCATGTTGAGGGCGTTGATCAGGCCGATGGTTGCGAAAATTGCCATGGGAACGGATAGCCAACCAAGTTCAACGTGCACGCCAGGAAAAAGCTCTCCAAGCGTCCTCAGCTCAGCGCCGCCGATCAGGACCATCGACAGGGCAACGAGGGCTTGAATCAGCAAACGGGGCTTGAAGCCGAGACACCAGATGTCGTCGGCAAGACCGGTCAGAAAAATGGCTACGGCGCCGACCAGAAGCCCTGGCAAGGGAAGAATGCTGAAATCCACGAAAAACCATTTGCCCAGCAGAGGCATGCTGATGACCACCGCGATCACGCCAAAGCCGCCAACGAACGGTGTGCTGGTTTCGTGCTGCTTGTGCCCGCCGGGTCGATCCATGATCCCCAGATGACTGGCGAGCGCGGCACTCAGCCAGATGGCCACACAGGATATCAACAGACACACAGCGAATAGAAAGGCCAATTGCATGACCACCTCCACAATATTCCGACAGGATGCCAATCCCGGCGGGACAAGCCACTCCCTCATTGGTTCCAGAGTCTGGACACAAACAGAGCCCTCGCGGGCTCTGTTTTCACACCCCGATGGCGCTCTCGCGCCGAGAAGTCCTCAGACTGGCTCAGACACGACGACGGCGACCCAGGAACAGACCGACGAGGCCGATGCCTAACAGTGCCAGCGATGCGGGTTCGGGGATGATCTGTACGTTGTAGTTGCCTGTGTACGATCCATCTGCCGTGAAAACAAGCGATGGGTCGGCACGAAACCCGTACAGATACTCATGCTTGGAGCCAAGAGTCACCTCGACTACCTCACTCACCTTCGAACCTGCAGGGACCGTCACGCCCGGAAACAGGATTTGAAGGATTGCCGTCGCGTCAAGGAAGCCCGCCAGTCCGATATCGACCGTGTGACCATCGATTTCCACATAAGAAATGTTGGGATCACTTACAAATTGCCAGGGTTTTAAACCGCTGCCAGTCGGCACATTCAGGAAGCTATTGACGATGGCGTTCAACTGAAGCTGGGTCAAGGAAGCACCTACCGATGCCGCTGCATCCCCGACATAACGAAAGGTCAGTTCCGTGGCGCTCCCATCCGGGTTCTTCCAGTCTCTCTCATCCAGGCTGCTCAGTGTAATGGGCTTGCCATTGACTGTACCAGTCAACTGGCCCTGAGAAACACCAAACTTCCCCAACTCGACGTTGCCACCCGGGGCTGCCGCATTGCCGGCCAACGCCTGTGCAAGCGTTCCTGTGTTCTTGGTGAGCAAACCCGTCGTAATGGAAGGGTCAGGCGTATTGAAAAGAGCCGTAACCCCTCCCGTACTGTAGCCACTAATCGGAACCGGCGCTGCCCACGACACTGCCGAAGCGGCCATACCGAGAACGGCCAAAGCCACCTTTGTCTTGCCATGCGATACATTCATTGATAACTCCTTCACTTCAGTCACCACCCTTTTCAGAAACTGGTTGATGAGGGTTTAAATGGGCTTCACAAGTCTTGGTCTCCGGGTATTTCCTGGGAGATTCCCCATCCCATCAGCAAAACCTGACCTGTATATATCGTAGCAAAATTCGTGCCAGAAAACAAATACCCTTATAAACCAGACACTTAAGAATTCAAAACTTGGCTGAAGTCGCTGAAGTGTAAGAAAAACTGACACTCCGCACCGCCATTTCTCCTCTCTTCCCATCAAAGAATCCAACTGTCCCCCCAGTGCTCACCTGCCTGACCCCTGTATGTCTACTATAGTACCAGCCAAGGCGTTTTGCAGGAAAATCGGTGTCCCCGCCGTCAGGCAGGATTCCGTCTGAAGCACCCGAACTGGCCCCGAACGTCAGCGTTGCGAAGTGTGCAGCCGAGCGCTTCTTCCTGCGCCGCGACGACCACGGTGACCTTGCGAGCAAGGCGCTCCGCGCGCTATAGTGACGGCGCGAATGGGAGAGCGCGGCAGGAGGTCGCCGCCGAAGGCGCAATCCACCCGGAAACGCTCAGGCAAAAGGACCGTTCGTGAATGGAACTCTGGAGAGCGGCGCACGCGTCTGGCGAAGCGCCCACCGATGGGGCAGGCTGCTACTCACCGATTCACGGTGGCAGCCGGATAATCTCTCAGGTACATGGACAGGGGGTGAACTCGATACGGGTTCGCCCCTTTTTTGTTTCCGGCATGCCCTTCGATCCATCTTACCGACAACTTGAGACAATGATGAAGAAAACGGTCCTTAACGAAAGCCACCGCCGCAGCGGCGCAAGAATGGTCGATTTTGGCGGTTGGGAGATGCCTCTCCACTACGGTTCGCAAATCGAGGAACACCACGCCGTCCGCCGTGACGCCGGCATGTTTGATGTCTCGCACATGTGTGCCGTCGATGTCGAGGGCACTGATGCCGGTGCTTTCCTGCGGCGTCTGCTCGCCAACAACGTCGAGCGCTTGAAGATTCCCGGCAAGGCCCTGTACAGCGCCATGCTCAACGAAAGCGGCGGGGTCATCGACGACCTGATTGTCTACTACCTCGACGCCAGCCGTTTCCGTGTCGTGATCAATGCCGGTACTGCCGATAAGGATCTCGCCTGGATGCGTGCCCGCCTCGACGACTGGCAGTTGACAGTCAGCATCACGCCGCGTCGTGAGGGTGCCCATGCGCTGGCGATGCTTGCCGTCCAGGGACCGAACGCCCGCCAGCGCGTCTGGCAGGTGCTGCCGGAATGCCGTGCCGCCAGTGCAGCCCTGAAACCGTTTTTTTCCACCAGCGTCGGTGACTATTTCATCGCCAGTACCGGCTACACCGGTGAAGACGGCTACGAGATCACCCTGCCCGCCGAACAGGCCGAGAGTCTCTGGAGGAGGCTCAGCGAGGCCGGCGTGCGGCCATGTGGCCTGGGTGCCCGCGATACGCTGCGCCTCGAAGCCGGCATGAATCTCTACGGCCAGGATATGGACGAAACCGTTTCACCGCTCGACGCAGGCCTCGCCTGGACAGTGGACCTCGTCTCGGAACGCGACTTCGTCGGCAAGGCCGCCCTCCTCGCGAGGCCACAGCAATACCAGTTTCTTGGCCTCTTGCTGCTCGATCGCGGCGTGCTGCGTGCCCACCAGCCGGTCCATACGGCGTACGGTGCCGGTGAAATCACCAGCGGCAGTTTCTCCCCGACGATGCAGCAATCGATCGCCCTGGCCCGCCTGCCGCTCGCCGTGGCGATTGCTGATACGGTTCAGGTCGCGGTTCGCGATAAACTGCTCAGCGCCCAGGTAGTCAAGCCCTGCTTCGTCAGAAATGGCAATATTCTCGTTTGATTGCCGATCGCCAATCGCAAGACTTCAGCAAGACTTCAACCTCTCAGGAGAACAGATGAACATCCCCGCCGACCGCAAGTACACCAGCACTCATGAATGGATCCGCAGCGAAGCCGACGGCACCATCAGCATCGGCATTACCGGGCATGCACAGGAACTGCTCGGCGACCTGGTATTCATCGAACTGCCCGAAGTCGGCAGCGAGCTGGCCGCCGGACAGGAAGCTGCAGTCGTTGAATCGGTCAAGGCCGCCGCCGACGTCTACGCGCCGCTGGCGGGGACCATCGTCGACCTCAATCAGGCGGCGGTAGACGCACCCGAAACGGTCAATCAGGACGCCTATACGGTCTGGCTGTTCCGGATGCGGCCGGCGGCAGCCAGCGACATCGATACCCTGCTCGATGCTGCCGCCTACCAGCAGATCATCGACGCCGCTTAGGCCAGAACCCTACCGGAAAACACCATGGATGCCCATTCCCTTTCTCCGACGCTCGCGGCGCTCGAACGGCGCGACGATTTCATCAGCCGCCACATCGGCCCCAGCGCGAGTGACATCGCCGCCATGCTGGCCAGCATCGGCGCCAGCAGCATGGAACAGTTCGTCGAACAGACCATCCCGGCGACGATTCGACTGGCGACGCCACTGGCTCTCGCCGAGCCGCGTCCGGAAAGCGAAGCGCTGGCGGCCCTGCGCGCCATTGCCGGCCGTAATCGCGTGCAGCATTCGCTGATCGGAATGGGCTACTCAGACACGCTGACCCCGGCGGTGGTACTGCGCAACGTGCTTGAAAATCCAGGCTGGTACACGGCCTACACTCCCTACCAGGCAGAAGTCGCGCAGGGGCGCCTCGAAGCACTGCTCAACTACCAGCAGATGGTGATCGACCTCACCGGCCTCGAACTCGCCAACGCCTCATTGCTTGACGAGGCAACCGCGGCAGCCGAGGCAATGAGCATGACACGCCGGGCCAGCAAGTCGAAGTCGAACCTCTTTTTCGTTGACGTGGCCTGCTTCCCGCAGACCATCGACGTGCTCCAGACTCGCGCCGGTTTCTTTGGCTTCGAACTGGTCTTTGGTCCACCGGACGAGGCGGCGCAACAGGAGGTCTTCGGTGCGCTGTTCCAGTATCCGAACGATCACGGCGAAATCAGCGACCTGAGCGGTCCGATTGCTGCCGTCAAGTCACGCGGCGGCATCGTTGCCGTCGCCTCCGACCTGATGGCCTTGGTACTTCTCCGCTCGCCGGGCGAAATGGGCGCCGACATCGCTCTCGGATCGTCACAGCGTTTCGGCGTCCCGCTCGGTTTCGGTGGTCCGCATGCCGCATTCTTCGCCACCAGGGATGAATACAAGCGTGCGGTCGCCGGCCGCATCATCGGGGTATCCGTTGATGTCCGCGGCAAGCAGGCGCTGCGCATGGCACTGCAAACCCGCGAACAGCACATCCGTCGCGAAAAAGCCAACTCGAATATCTGCACCGCCCAGGTCTTGCTCGCCAACATGGCCGGCATGTACGCCATCTATCACGGCCCGCACCGCCTGCGCAGCATCGCCGCACGCATCCACCGCCTCGCCGCAATTCTTGCCGAAGGCTTGCGGCGTGCCGGAATCACCGTCCTCACCAGGTACTTCTTCGACACCCTGCGCGTCGACCTGGGCAGCCGAGCGCTGATCGCCTACCAGGCCGCCAGCGAGGCAGGCTACAATCTTCGCCAGGTCGCCCCAGGCATACTCGGCATCGCCATCAACGAGAAAACCTCGGCGACCGACATCGCCAGGCTGATCAAGCTGATCACCGGGGTCAACGCCGACCTCAAACCACTCGACGAGCAACTGCGACAGACCGACCCGACCTTGCCGGCAAGCCTGCTGCGCCGGGACGCGATCCTCACGCATCCGGTTTTCAATACGCACCATACCGAACATGCGATGCTGCGCTACCTCAAGAAGCTGCAGAACCGGGATCTGGCGCTCGATCACTCGATGATCCCGCTCGGGTCCTGCACCATGAAGCTCAACGCCAGCAGCGAGATGATTCCGATCAGCTGGCCGGAATTCGCCGACATCCACCCCTTTGCCCCGCTCGATCAGGCGCAGGGTTATCTGCAGATGATCAGCGAGCTGGAATCCTGGCTCAAGGCGATCACCGGTTTCGACGCCATCTGCATGCAGCCGAACTCGGGGGCGCAGGGAGAATACGCCGGCCTGGTTGCCATCGCACGTTATCACGCCAGCCGTGGCGAAGCTCAGCGCAAGGTGTGCCTGATCCCGAAATCGGCGCACGGCACCAATCCCGCCACCGCGCAGATGTGCGGGATGCGCGTGCTGGTGGTCGATTGCGACGATGCCGGCAACATCGACCTTGCCGACCTCACGGCCAAGGCGGCGCAGAACGCGGCCAATCTCGCCTGCCTGATGATCACCTACCCTTCGACGCATGGCGTCTTCGAGGAAGCGGTGAAGGATATCTGCGCCATCGTTCACGAACATGGCGGCCAGGTGTACATGGACGGCGCCAACCTCAACGCGCAGGTCGGTCTGAGCTCGCCGGCACGAATCGGCGCCGACGTCAGCCACATCAACCTGCACAAAACCTTCTGCATCCCGCATGGTGGCGGCGGTCCGGGGATGGGACCGATCGGTCTCAAGGCGCATCTCGCGCCATTCATGGCCAACCACCGCGTGCAGCCGATCAGCGGTCCACATGCGGGTCAGGGCGCCGTCGCCGCAGCGCCCTGGGGATCGGCTTCGATCCTGCCGATTGCGTGGATGTATATCGCCATGATGGGCGGCAGCGGACTGACCCGTGCCACCGAAGTGGCCATCCTCAACGCCAACTACATCGCCAGCCGCCTGCAGGCACACTACCCGGTGTTGTACTCTGGCAGGAATGGACGGGTGGCCCACGAATGCATCCTCGACATTCGCCCGCTCAAGGCGGTGACCGGAATCTCCGAGATCGACATCGCCAAGCGGCTGATGGACTATGGCTTTCACGCACCGACGGTCAGCTTCCCGGTCGCCGGGACGATGATGGTCGAGCCGACCGAATCGGAAACCAAGGCCGAACTCGACCGTTTCATTGCCGCAATGGTCAGCATCCGCAACGAGATCCGCCAGATCGAACGGGGCCACTGGCCGGCCGATGACAACCCGCTGAAGCACGCACCCCATACCCAGGCCGACCTCGTCGACCGCCACTGGAACCGGCCGTACACCCGACAGGAGGCCGTTTTCCCGCTGCCACAGGTGGCCGAGAACAAGTTCTGGCCGAGCGTCAATCGCGTCGACGACGTATATGGCGACCGTCACCTGTTCTGTACCTGCGCCCCGATCGATGAAATCGGCGAGCGCAACAACCCACATCCGGAGACATGAGCATGCGCGCACCCATCCATGAGTTCAGCGTCAAACTCCTCACAGGAGGCCAGCAGTCGATGGCCGACTACACCGGCAAGGTTCTGCTGATCGTCAACACCGCCAGCCATTGCGGCTTCACGCCACAGTACGCGGGTCTCGAAGCGCTTTACCAGCGCTACCGGGAGCGCGGCCTGGTGGTTCTCGGTTTTCCCTGCAACCAGTTTGGATCGCAGGAACCAGGGGATGCAGAGGAAATTGCCGGCTTCTGTCAGAAGAACTATGGCGTCAGCTTCCCGATGTTTGCCAAGATCGAGGTCAACGGCGACGACGCCCATCCGCTCTACCAGTATCTGAAGAAGGCCGCACCTGGCCTGCTTGGCAGCGAAGCAATCAAATGGAACTTCACCAAGTTTCTGGTCAATCGCCAGGGGGAAGTGAATGAACGCTATGCCCCGGCTACCGCCCCGGAGTCCATCGCCAACGACATCGAGAAACTGCTCTGATGCTGCTGGCTGCAGCGAATGACGAAGATCGGCAGGCCTGGCCTCATGCCCGCGCCTGATTTCAGCGCCATGCTGCGCTGGCCGAACGTGCCGGCCTGCTACGGCTGGTTGTCGCTGGACCGGCGTGGCCGCTGGCGACTGCGCGGCGAGGCGCTTGGCCATGCCGGCCTCAACGACTTCCTGAACCGCCAGTACGCGCATGACCAGGACGGCAACTACTTCGTGCAGAATGGCCCACAACGGGTGTTTGTCGAATTGGAGTACACGCCGTGGGTACTGCGCCTGGTTGCGACAGACCGCCTGGAAACGCATACCGGCGAGGATGTCAGCACGATCCGTGGCGCCGCCCTCGATGACGAAGGGAATCTGCTGATCGAGATCCCGGAAGGAATCGCCTTGCTCTGCGACCGGGATCTGCCTGCCCTGCGCGACTGCCTGCACTTGCCGAATGGCGAGTCCGCTGACGATGCGAGCTTGTTCGAAATCATTGCGCAGCCGCTTGCCGGCCGGACCGCGCTGACCCTCGACTGGGTAGGCCAGCGCGTGCCGGTGGTCTCGGTACGCCGGTCCGATGTGCCCGGACGCTATGGCTTCGTGGCTTCCCCGCAAACGGTCATGACTTTGCAAGACACCCCCGATGATGAAATTCATGACCGTTTCCCCTCACCCCTGACCCCTCCCCCGCGAGGGGGGAGGGGAGATTCGAGAGTCGCTCGCGACTTTCATAGTAACGGCGATGGCGGGAGCAACGGCTGCGATAAACCCTGGCGGGATGGACTAATGATTGATGTTGGCGAATAATTGCGCGCTGTCCGCCAACCGCGGATCCGACATTCCTGTGTCGGGCCGTTTCTTAGCCGAGGTTTGTGATGCGCTACCAGGTTTTTGTGGAAGAAGAGGAAGGCTCCGACACTGGGGGGGATCTGGGCAATTTCGATCAGTTGGATGAGGTCTGGGCCTTCATCCAGAGCCGCCTGCCTACCGGGGTTTTCAGTGATCGCCGCCTGGTCTGGGTGAAGGATCGAGAAGCCGATGCTGACGTTTCCTTTTCCTTGACGACCGAGCTATGGGCCGAGCATTGCGAAACACCGCTGGCCTTCGCTCGCTGCTTCAAGATGTTTCTTGCCTTCAAACACGAGTAGGCCTTGCTAACCAGAGAGACCACGCCCAGCGCGATCGTGAGGTATCTCGATCAGTATGTCATTGGCCAGGATGAAGCCAAGAAGATTCTGGCCGTTGCCGTCTACTCGCATTACCGGAAAATCGCCACCTTCGCCAAGGACAAGGGGTCGTTCGCCAAAAGCAACGTCCTGCTCGTCGGACCTTCCGGAACCGGAAAAACCCTGCTCTGCGACACCTTGTCCAGGATGCTCGATGTACCATTCGTGACTGCCGATGCGACTTCGCTGGCGCAGACCAAGTATGTCAATGAAGAAATCGAGGCGGCTTTGCAGCGGCTGCTGGAGAAGGCGGACGGGAACGTCGAGAACGCCCAGCACGGAATCATCTTCATCGATGAAATCGACAAGCTGAAAGCGACGCCAGCCGAATCGCGGGCCACTTCCGGCGAGAGCGTGCAGCACGCGCTGTTGAAAATCATGGAAGGTTCGCCGGTAAAGCTGAAGAACAATCAGTACATCGATACCAGCAATGTCCTCTTCATCTGCGGTGGAGCCTTCGTCGGTCTCGAAAAGATCATGTCCAAGACGCATGGTTTCGGGTTTATCGCCACCTCGACTGACGACAACCAGAACATCCTCGACCGACTGAACCAGCGGGTGAAACCGACCGACCTGTTCGAATTCGGGCTGATTCCGGAATTCACCGGCCGCCTGCCGGTGATCGCCAACCTGCACCCGCTGAGCAAGGCGATGCTGGTGAGCATCATGAGCGTGCCGAAGAACTCGATCTATCGACAGTACATCGAAATCTTCCGGGGCGAGGGCGTGGAGTTGAGTATCGGCCAGCGGGTGTTCGAGCAGATTGCCGAAATCGCCATCGAATACAAGACCGGCGCGCGCAGCCTGCGCGGCATTTTCGAGGAACTGATCACGCCGATTCTCTACGTCGTACCGGACAAACCCGAGATCTGCAAGGTTGAAATCCGCTCGCTCTTCGAAGATGCCCGTTTTTTCAGAAGGAAGTAAGCACGGCAGCCGGCCAGCGCCTGCCTGCCGACGCACAACGATTTTTTCCGGATCGCGGCTGCGGCCCCGTTGCTGGCGGATTCCGAAGCTCGCGGTGTTCAGCGTGCTCGCTTTCTATCTGATCGAACTCATTGGAATCAGCATGTTCCAGGACAATCTGCTCTACTACCCAAGGCGAGCGGTCGATTGGCCGCATTCGTCGATTCACCGATACCTACGGCTGGGATTGCTGAATCCGGACTGGGCATCGGCTGCGCGCGACGAGGGTGGGTTCGGCGAGTGATGGCGAGGTGTTGGGGTTCGCAAGTTCACCCCAACCTACGGTTTCTCAGCCTACGGCACGAGTTGCAGGCCGTTTTCCTCACACCATTCCCGCAGTGCCGCCTCGGTTGCCTTGGTCTCGTAGTCGTACCAGGCTTGCAGACAAGCTTTCCGTTCGAGGAAATCCTTGAAGCGCGCATACGCGCCGCGGCGGTCGAAGAATGCGGCGATGGTGTCCGACGATTCGGGGAGTACTTCGTCCGCGAAGCGCCAAACCAGGTCCTTCCCGAGGTCGAGGTCGTACTTGTGCGGGACGGCGACGTACAGCGTGGCATCGTCGATGTCCTCGGGCAGTTCCTCTTCGAGGTGGTGGCTGGACGAAGCCCAGTGCAGGCGTCCCGTCTGGCGCGAGACGAACGCGGAGTGCTCAGATGGCGCGGCGGCGCTGACCCAATCGAAGGCGGAGAGGAGATCGTCGTAACGGATGCAGGTACGAGATTTCGGTTCGGCAGGCGGTGATTTAGTCATGATCGGTCAGCGCCTTTCTCTGACCGCCATCTGCTCGTGCAAGGTCCGCTTTGCCGGCTTGAGCGGCGTGCGGCTGACCGTCCAGCCGGACTGCATCGGCGGTGTCAGCGCCCGGAAACGCGTTGCCAGCCAGCCAAAGGCACGATACAGCGCGGGGCGCGTATACAACGCCGCCCAGCCTGACCAGACGGCGTCCACCAGTCCGCTCTTTGCTGCGCCCTGACCGAGCATGGGCGTGTGACCAGGGCGTGCGTCGTGCTGTGCCTCAGCCCGCAGACGGATCAGCAGGTCGGGAATCGGAATCTTGACCGGACAGACCTCGCCGCAGGCACCGCAGAGACTCGAAGCCGTCGGCAGGACATGCGTGGCGGCGAGACCGAGCATATGTGGCGAGATGATTTCACCGATCGGACCGGGATACGTCGTGCCGTAAGCGTGGCCACCGATGCGGGTATATACCGGGCAATGGTTCATGCAGGCGCCGCAACGGATGCACTGCAGTGTCGATCGCATCTGTTCGTCGCTGTAGGCCTGGGTGCGACCATTATCGACCAGTACCAGGTGCATTTCGCGCGGCCCATCCTTTTCACCCGGTTTGCGCGGGCCGCTGATCATGTTGAAATAGGTGGTAATCGCCTGCCCGGTCGCCGAGCGCGTCAACAACCCGAGCAGCGGTGGCACGTGTTCGAGCTTCTCGACGACTTTTTCGATGCCGGTAATGGCGATATGCACGTCGGGAACGGTGGTGCACATGCGGCCGTTGCCCTCGTTCTCGACCAGGCACAGGGTGCCGGTTTCGGCGACGGCGAAGTTCACTCCCGAGAGGCCGATCTCGGCAGTCATGAACTTCTCGCGCAAGACGGCGCGGCCGATGCCGATCAGTTCATCGACCGAATCGGTGTAAGTGGCGCCCGGCACTTTCGCGGCGAACAGGCGGGCGATCTCCTCTTTGGTTTTGTGGATCGCCGGCATGATGATGTGCGAGGGTTTTTCGCCATCCAGCTGGACGATGTATTCGCCCATGTCGCTCTCGAGGGCCTCCATGCCGGCGTCGGCCATCGCGTGATTGAGCTCGATCTCTTCACTGACCATCGACTTGCCCTTGACCATCAGCTTCGTTGAATGTCGCCGGGCGATGTCGATGATGATCCGGTTGGCCTGTTCCGCGTTCTCGGCCCAGTGCACCTGCACACCGTTCTCGGTCAGCTTGCGCTCGAGTTGTTCGAGCAAGTCGGGTAGCCGAGCCAGGCTGTACTTGCGGATATGCTCGGCAAGCGCACGCTGCTTCTCGAACAGTGCGGCGTCGGGAAATTGCACTGCGCGTTTGTTGATCAGGAAATCCATGGCGCCGCGGAAGCTGCGACGCAGATGCTCGTTGGCGACTGCCGCCGCGGCGCGCTGCTTGAATTCACTGGCGGGAACGAACTGTAGTGGCTTGGCGTTCATTGCAGTTTCTCCTCTTCGCCTTCTTCTCCCTCTTCGAGCAGCAACAGGACGATCAACTCTTTCGGGCCATGCGCACCGTAGGCGAGCGTCACCTGGATGTCGGCGGTCTTCGACGGACCCGAGACGAGCAGTGCGTTGGTCGGCATGTGCTCACTCCAGCCCTGCTCGGTCATTGCCGCAAAGAGATTGTCGTACAGTTGCCTGGCGTCCAGCAGAGCAAAATGGATCGGCGGCACCAGCGACATCAGACGCGGTTCGCTGGCGTCCGGCCAGATGATCAGCGTACCGGTCTCGGCAATGCCGCCGCGCGTCGAGGTCAGACTGGCGTCGGTGTCGTGGAAGAGTTCCTTCTTCCACCCATCGACTGCTCGATCATAAGCTTTCAGCCCGCCAATCCCGGCGGCCTGCAGCGCCGCCGCATGCGGTTCGGCATGCAACAAGGAACGAACCCCCTTGGCCACGCACAACTCGCGCAGTTTATTCGGCCAGTCGGCGTGCGTCGTCGGAAGCACCTCTCCATGCCAGAAAGCCATCTTCTCGCAGAACAGTTCGATACGCTCGGCACGACTGCTGTCCGGCCTGCCGGCACGGCTCGCGGCATGGAAAGCATGCACGTCGGGCAGCAGTGGTGCCTTTCCCTGCGGTGCCGCACGCAATCGTTGCAGGATATGGTCACGCGCACTCATTGCCGCCCCCTCTCGCCAGCACTGCGTTGCCACAGGAAAGTTGCCAGATGCTGGCCCTGCAGGCCATTCCCCCGCTTCTGCAGAGTGTGGTTGAGGTTGAGCATGCAACCGCAGTCCGCCGAGACGAAGGTCTGTGCACCGGTTTCCTGGATGGCCTCGACCTTGTCGCTGGCCATCGCCGACGAGATCGCCGGGTGCTTGAGCGAGAACGTGCCACCGAAACCGCAACATTCGGATTCGTGGGCATGCAGGGCGACTTCGACTCCTGGCAACTGGCCAAGCAGTGCACGTGCATGCAGGTGCGTACCCATTTCGCGACGGGCGGCGCAGGAGGTATGCAGCGCCACACGAGCCGGCGCGCCCTGATCGCTCAGTCGAACCTTGACGACGTGCAGAAGAAACTCCGAGAGCTCGAAAATCCGCTCGGCAAGCGCTCTGGCCTCGGACAAGAGGCGCGCATCGTCGGCGAAAATCCTGGGGTAATGGTGACGCATCATGCCGGCACAGGAACCGGAAGGAACGATCACTGGCCACGGTTCCGGAAACAGGCGCAACTGCGACAACGCCACTGCGCGTGTCTGCTCGGGAAAGCCACTGCTGTGCGCCGGTTGTCCACAGCAGGTCTGATCGGCCGGGAAATGGACCTCGATTCCCTCGCGCTCGAGCAGGCGGAGCGTATCCATGCCGGCCTCCGGACAGAATAGATCGATCAGACAGGTCCCGAAAAGATAGACCCTGGCCGGCTTCTCGGGGTATTGGCGGCTGCCTGTTTCTTCCATGGCGGACTCCTCTTGTCGCAGTAAGGAAAAGTGGTAAGACCAATTTTTCGTACTCTAAGACCGCCCGTCCGATTTGTCAATGTCCGCACTGCTTCCGGCGCCAGCAAATCAGTCCGAGGGTTCTGCCAGAAATATCGATCGTCCTGGCCGACGATCACTGGTAAGACCACTGGATTCCTGCAATAATCCCGAGCAGGCCAACCCGATAGACAGACCCGCATGAGTTACAGCAAGCTCAATCTGCCGCGCATCCCCGACGCCATTGCTCATCAACTCGAGACGCGCATTCTGGAGGGTTCACTGAAACCGGGCGACCGCCTGCCGGCCGAGCGAGAACTGGCGGTGGAACTGGGAGTCTCCCGCCCCTCACTGCGGGAAGCGATCAAGAAACTGGTTTCGCGCGAGCTACTGGTCAGTCGTCAGGGCGGCGGCACCTACGTCACCGACCGGCTCGACTCCAGCTTCATTGATCCCTGGCAACAATTGATCGATCAGCATCCGTTCCTGCAGGACGACGTGCTCGAATTCCGCCATCTACTTGAGGCGTCGGCGGCCGAGCTGGCCGCACAACGGGCAACCGATGCTGACCTGCAACGTCTCGAAGAAGCGTACATCCGCTTGGACGCAGCCTATCTCGGCGAAGATCGGAGTGCGCAGGTCGCCGCCGATGTCGCTTTTCATCTGACGGTTGCCGAGTCAACGCACAATGCCTTGTACGGTCACCTCCTGGGCAGCATCCTGCGCCTGTTGCACGAGCATGTCCGACGCAGCCTCCGGGAAATGGCAGTCCATCCCGACACCGGTCGGCAATTGATGAAGCAGCATCAGGCCATCCGCGATGCGATCGTCGAGCGCAAACCCGAGGCCGCGCGGCTGGCCGCGCAAACCCACATCCACTATGTCCGTCAACGCCTCAGCGATGCTGCACGCTCGGAAAAACGCCAGCAACGATCGCTGCGACACCTGAGTTGATCGTCATGAGGGTTGGCGGCGCCAGCAGCAGCGACGGGGCCGCGGCAGCATGCTGCCGGGGCCGATCCGAGATCCGTCCTGCTACACTTTTTCACGCATCAGCCGGGCCTTCTCGCGCACCCAGTCGCGCTCTTTTTCGGCTTCCCGCTTGTCGTATTGCTTCTTGCCCTTGGCCAGGCCGATCTCGACCTTGATGCGGCCACGCTGGAAATGCAGGTCGAGCGGCAGCAGGGTGTAGCCGGCGCGTTCGACCTGACCGATCAGTTTGCCGATCTGCCGGCTGTGCAACAGCAACTTGCGGGTGCGAACCGGATCCGGCTTGACATGCGACGACGCCGCCAGCAGTGGCGTGATATGCATGCCGAAAAGAAACACTTCGCCGTTACGGATGACGACATACGCTTCCTTGATGCTCGCCCGGCCACCCCGGATCGCTTTGACCTCCCAGCCCTCCAGTGCGATACCGGCCTCCAGCTTCTCTTCGATGAAGTAGTCATGAAAGGCCTTCTTGTTGGCGACGATGCTCATGGTGCCGTTTCTCGGGTAGTCAGGGTTCGGGAGTGCTAGAATCCTCGATTCTACAGGATTCACGAGGTGTGGCAGCGAATGGCCATGGTCAAGAAATCGGTACTGATCGAGCGTTCCTCGCAACAGATGTTCGATTTGGTCGACCGCGTCGAGGACTACCCGCAGTTCCTGCCGTGGTGCAGCCTGACACACTGCGAATTCCGCGACGACACCAGGACGGTGGCCACCCTGCACATCAACTACCGCAACGTCAAATCCCACTTCACGACCGTGAACAACAAGGAGTCGCCGTTCTCGATGAAAATCACGCTGGTGGATGGTCCGTTTCGCCGGCTTGACGGGGTTTGGCATTTCAAACCGCTCGCCGCACACGCTTGCAAGATCGAGTTCCAGCTCTCCTACGAGTTTTCCAGCAAGATGTTCGAAAAGGTCATCGGGCCGGTCTTCAGCCAGATTGCCAATACCTTTGTCGACGCCTTCGTGAGGCGTGCGTACGACCTGCATGGAGCCGTGCCGAATGCCTGAGATGCTGCATGTAGAAGTGATCTATGCCCTGCCGACGAAGCAGCAGCTCGTCAGCTTGCGGCTACCGCCGGGCAGCACGGTGCGTCAAGCGATCGAGGCGTCGGGACTGCTGCAGAAGTACCCTGAAATTGATCTGGCGAAAAACAAGCTGGGCGTTTTCGCGAAGCTCAGCAAGCCCGACGCAGTCCTGCGCGATCACGACCGTGTCGAGATCTACCGGCCGTTGCTTGCCGATCCGAAGGAAGTGCGCAAGCAACGGGCAGCCGCGGGCAAGGTCATGAAAAAAGGGGCCGGTGAGAGCGAGGCCGAGTAGCTCGCCTGCCGCTCACTTACAGTGGACCTGCACGGATTCGCGAGCTTTGGCGATCTCCTGCGCACGCTGCGCGTCATCCATGAAGTAACGTTCGCCCTTGCTGTCGCGCAGCGCCAAGCGTTCGCCGGACTCCAGGACCTGCAAGGCACGGCGTGCAGTCTCGCAGTCTTCCTGTTTTTGCGTGCTCGCGCGCTGTTCCTTTTCGGCCTTCTCGGCAGCTTCCCGAGACTCCTTCTGACGCTTGCGAAATTCCAGTTCGCGATCGGCCGCCGTCTTGCCGGCTGTGGCGTTCGCTGCCGGTGTTTCCGCCTCGATCTTGCGTTGCTGCCGGGCCTTGCCGGTGGGCGGCATGTCGGAAATCACGGTGCGGTTGTTTTCATCCTGCCATTGATAGATCTGGGCTTGCGCCGCAATCGCAAACAGCAGGCTGGCAGCAGTCAGTAGGGAGCGTTTCATGGTCATTCAGTGGTTAGGGGGCACGCTGTATAATACGTTTTTGTGACCTCGGATCAAAGGCCATGCGTTTAATCCCAAAGGCGCTGACGTTCGACGACGTTCTGCTCGTTCCCGCCCATTCGTCGATCATGCCGCGTGACGTCACCCTCAGGGCACGTCTGACCCGCAATATCAGCCTCAATCTGCCACTGGTCTCCTCGGCCATGGATACCGTCACCGAGAGTCGCCTGGCGATCGCCCTGGCGCAGGAGGGGGGAATCGGGATTGTCCACAAGAACCTCAGCCCCAAGGCACAGGCCGCCGAAGTCGCCAAGGTCAAGCGTTTCGAATCCGGCATTCTGAAAGATCCGATCACCGTTCCGCCGAACATGTCGGTCCGTGACGTGCTCGCACTGACCCACCTGCACAAAATCTCCGGCGTACCGGTGCTCGATGGCCAGCGCGTTGTCGGCATCGTCACCAACCGCGACCTGCGATTCGAAACCAGGCTCGACCAGCCCGTCCGCAACATCATGACCCCGCGCGATCGCCTGGTCACGGTGCGTGAGGGAGCCACGGTCGAGGAAGGCAAGGCACTGATCCACAAACACCGGCTGGAGCGCGTTCTGGTGGTCAATGACGCATTCGAATTGCGCGGCCTGATCACCGTCAAGGACATCATCAAGACCACTGAACACCCGGACGCCAGCAAGGATGCGTCCGGCCGCCTGCGGGTCGGCGCTGCCGTCGGCGTTGGCCCCGGCACCGAGGAACGCGTCGAACTGCTTGCCGAAGCGGGTGCGGACGTGCTGGTCGTCGACACCGCGCACGGGCATTCGCAGAGCGTTCTCGACCGCGTCCGCTGGATCAAGAAGAACTTCCCGATGGTCGAAGTGATCGGCGGTAATATCGCCACCGCCGACGCCGCCCTGGCGATGCTTGCGCACGACGCCGACGGCGTCAAGGTGGGCATCGGTCCGGGCTCGATCTGTACTACGCGCATCGTCGCCGGCGTGGGTGTACCGCAAATCACCGCCATCCAGAGGGTCTACGATGCCCTCCAGGGCAGCGGCGTACCGGTGATCGCCGACGGCGGCATACGTTACTCCGGCGACATCTCGAAGGCGATTGCCGCGGGCGGTGATGCGGTCATGCTCGGCGGCCTGTTTGCCGGAACCGAAGAGGCTCCCGGTGAAGTGGAACTGTTTCAGGGACGTTCGTACAAGTCCTACCGTGGCATGGGCTCGATCGGGGCCATGGCCGCGGGTGCCGCTGACCGATATTTCCAGGACGCCACCGCCAATGTCGACAAACTGGTGCCGGAAGGGATTGAAGGCCGGGTTCCCTACAAGGGATCGGTGCTCGCCGTCATTCATCAGTTGATGGGCGGTCTGCGCTCGTCGATGGGCTATCTCGGCTGCCGGACGATTGAAGAAATGCACGCCCGGGCCACTTTTGTCGAAATCACTTCGGCGGGGGTTCGGGAATCGCATGTTCATGATGTTCAGATCACCAAGGAAGCTCCGAACTACCACGTCGATTGAGCAGCAGTCGATGATCGGCGGGCGGCGGCAGGCCGCCCGCGTCATTTGAGGCATCATCATGTCCCATCAAAAAATTCTGATTCTCGACTTTGGCTCGCAGGTCGCCCAGCTGATTGCTCGCCGCGTCCGCGAGCAGCAGGTGTATTGCGAGCTGCATCCCTACGACGTCACGGCACAGTTCATTCGCGACTTCAGACCACAGGGAATCATTCTCTCCGGAGGGCCGAATTCGGTCTACGAAGTGGCGGACTTCAAGGTCCCGTCGCTGGTGTTCGAGCTTGGCGTACCCGTGCTGGGCATCTGCTACGGCATGCAGAGCATGGCCGAGCAGTTGGGCGGCAAGGTCGAGGGTTCCAGCCGACGCGAATTCGGCTATGCCGAAATGCGCGCACGCGGCCACAGCGCGCTGTTCAAGGGCATTGAGGATCGCCGCAATGCCCAGGGCCACGCACTCCTCGACGTCTGGATGAGCCATGGTGACAAGGTCACCGAATTGCCGCCTGGCTTCCAGGTCATCGGCAGCAACGAATCGACGCCGATCGCGGCAATGGCCGACGAAAAAACGCCGATTCTACGCAGTGCAGTTTCATCCGGAAGTCACGCATACCCTCAAGGGCAAGGAAATCATCGGCCGCTTCGTGCGCGACATCTGCGGTTGTGGAAATGACTGGAACATGCCCGATTACGTCACCGAGGCAGTCGACAAGATTCGTTCGCAGGTGGGCGCCGAAGAGGTGATTCTCGGTCTTTCGGGCGGTGTCGATTCCTCGGTCGCTGCGGCACTGATTCACCGCGCAATCGGCGACCAGCTGACCTGCGTCTTCGTCGATAACGGCTTGCTGCGCCTTCACGAAGCCGAGCAGGTGATGCACACCTTTGCCCGCAATCTCGGCGTCAAGGTGGTGCATGTCGACGCGACGGCGCAATTCATGGGCCACCTGCAGGGCGTCTGCGATCCCGAGCAGAAACGCAAGATCATCGGTCGCGAGTTTGTCGAGGTGTTCCAGGCCGAGGCCGGCAAGCTCAGGAACGCCCGCTGGCTGGCGCAGGGAACGATCTACCCCGACGTGATCGAATCCGCCGGAGCGAAAACCAGGAAGGCGCACACCATCAAGAGCCATCACAATGTTGGTGGTCTGCCCGAACAACTGAACCTCAAGCTGCTCGAACCGCTGCGCGAGCTGTTCAAGGATGAAGTACGCGAACTCGGCGTCGCGCTCGGGCTGCCGCATGACATGGTCTATCGCCACCCCTTCCCCGGTCCTGGTCTGGGGGTGCGCATCCTGGGCGAGGTGAAGCCCGAATTCACCGACCTGCTGCGCCGCGCCGACGCCATTTTCATTGATGAGTTGCGCGCCACCGGATGGTACGAGAAAACCAGTCAGGCTTTCGCCGTTTTCCTGCCAGTCCAATCCGTGGGGGTCATGGGGGATGGTCGAACCTACGAATACGTCGTCGCACTGCGCGCCGTCGAAACCCAGGACTTCATGACCGCGCAGTGGGCAGAGCTGCCACACCACCTGCTGGGAAAGGTCTCGAACCGGATCATCAACGAGGTGCGTGGCATCAACCGGGTGGTCTACGACATTTCGGGCAAACCGCCGGCGACGATCGAGTGGGAGTAGTAATGACGGCGGGCAATCTGATCAATTGATGGGGTCAGATACCCCATCGATTGTCGGTTACCATCGATCATGCCTTGAACACGTCGTCGAGCCCGGTGGCATCCAGCAGGCCGAGACCCCAAGTCTCCAGTTGCTCCGGGGTTGCTTGCCCAAGGCGCTCGTGCACCCAGCTGGGCAAGGGGCCAAAACGACGTTCGAGTTGCTTTTGCAGCTACTCTACTCCGACCCGTGTTTTGTTTGCAACACCGATTCATGTGCTACACTTGTTTATGTGTTTAATCCGAGAATCTACTATGACCAGTGTAAATTTTACGGGATCCGTCGATCGTGAGTTGCTCAAGCGGGCCAAGGTCATCGCCGCCAAGGCGGACACTTCAGTCAACGCGCTTTTCAACGCCGAACTGCGTTATCTGGTTGTCGGATCCGCCAATAACGGGCGTATTCCTGTTTGAAGACCACAAGATCGCTCGTGCCAACTTCCTGCTGCCTGACCATTGCCGCAAGGTCAGCACCCGTGCCTTTCTGCGGTTTCTTGAACAGAAGGGCTGGGTTGCGTCGGCTGTCGATATCGAAACCCGCGCCATACAGGCCGGACGAGCCTTCTCCACCCTGCGCTTCCCGCCGGCGTAGCAGAGTGACATCGATCCAACCTGCCGCCGAGAGCACAAACTCCGCCATTCTTCCGACGACCTCATCGCGCTTGCTTCTGCAGATTCCACTCTCCACCGAAAGTTGAGATCAATCGACTCTGACCCCATCGATTCTGACCCGGTGGGACAACCCGGGTTCGTTCCGCAGAGCACTTGCGCCAGATCGTGTCAGAGGGAGGCTGATCAGTGTGCCTTGAACACCTCGTCGTGCCCGGCGGCATCCAGCAGGTCGAGGCCCCAGGTCTCCAGTTGCTCCGGGGTTGCTTGCCCAAGGCGCTCGTGCACCCAGCTGGGCAAGGGGCCAAAACGACGTTCGAGCAGCTTTCGCAGCAAGGCGCTTTCGCCTTCCTGTCGGCCTTGCTGCAGGCCCTCCTCTTTCCACTGTTTGGTCCATCCTTCGACGGTTTCGGCAAGCATGGTGTCGATCTCCTGTAGTTCGTCGACTTCGGGTACCTCCTGTCCGGGCATCAGCCGTCGGAGGACAATGCGGTTGATCCAGAACTTTGGACAAGGCTCACTCTTGCCTACAGACGGGCAAGATGTTAAGTTTCTACCTGGATAGATGCTTACGCACAAAGGTGAACAGATGGCCAACGAAGAGACTACTCGGCTGACGGTGACGTTTTCGCGCGAAACAGATCTCGCATTGCGGGCTTACCTTGGTGCCCAGGGAATGCGTAAGGGAGATCTCTCGAAGTTCATCGAGGACGCGGTACGTTGGCGGATGTTCGACCAGGCGGTGCAGGGCGTGAAGGCCCGCAACGCCGATGTCAGTGCTGATGAGTTGCAGGCGGCGATCGACGAGGCCTGCGCCAGCGTGCGTAGCGAGATGTGGCCGACGCTGTCAAAAGCATCGTAGTCGGGATGCGCTTCATCCTTGACACCAATATCCTGATTGCGGCCCTGATCACGCGGGGAACACCACCCGATCACTTGTATGAGGCTTGGCGAGACGGACGCTTCACGCTCATCACATCAGAACTGCAGATCGAAGAAATCCGCCGTGTCACCCGTCGCGAGGGCATCCGCTTTCGGATTCACCCCGCCGAGGCGGGGCGGCTGGTCAACGATCTCCGGCGCCTGGCAACGCTCATCGAGCGCTTACCGACGATCGATGTTTCGCCCGATCCCTACGACAATTTTCTGTTGGCGATGGCCCAAGCAGGTCAAGCCGATGTGCTCGTCACGGGTGATAAGCGAGACTTACTCGCCTTGTCATGTCATCAGGGAACGCACATCCTAACGGCCCGAGAGGCTCTGAGTTTTCTAAGGGTTTAATCCGATGACGCGGTCGATCATTAACCCGACGCTGGCCCGCTAATCACGCTCGCCTACGTCGACGCACTGGACCTGCTCTGCAAACCGGCTTGGTCCAACCAGATCGCTCACGCCAACTTCCTGCTGCCTGACAATTGCCGCAAGGTCAGCACCCGTGCCTTTCTGCGGTTTCTTGAACAGAAGGGCTGGGTTGCGTCAGCCGCCGGCATCGATACCCGCGCCATACAGGCCGGACGAGCCTTCTCCAGGCTGCGCTTCCCGCCGGTATAGCCCGATCCCCTTTCCGCATAGCCAGCCCAGAAGTGTCGGAAAATTTTACACACACCCTCCATCTAGCGCTGGCATACCGAGTTATGTCATTGTTTCGTATAGATAAACCAATTCTGGCATGAAATCTGCTTAATTGTTGTCACTGCAAAGTCCCGTGTAAATGTGCAGTTTGGGCTTGGCGGATTCCATTAAGTTTTTTTTCAGGAGAATGATATGAACAAGAAGCCCGGTTTTTCCCCACGCCTGATTGCAATGGCCTTGGCACTCGGTGCTGCGGCAAGCAACGCCAATGCTGGCGTTCTGGCCCAGGGGGTGCTGGAGATTAAGAATTTCTTTTTGACTGACACCGCCGGCACCCCTCTCAAAGAGAGCGACTTCGCTGCGCTCGTTGCTAATCACAACACGGATGCGTTCGCCAAATTGAACGGAGTGACAGTTAGCGACTCTCGTTCTGATAACGTGTATCCCTACACGATGGATCTGCCGCAACAATCCGTTGGCGCCAACCCGTACGGCGAGAATGATTACACGCACCGGCCCCCGATATATTCGACCAACTATGCCCGGACCGACACCTTTCTGAGCGGAAACTCGATTAATTATGATAAGTCAGATACCTTTCCAGGCTCAGGCTCAGCAACTGGAGTGACGGCTCAGGTAGTCGGCGAAGTCTCGCTCAACACGACGGGGGAGGCCACCACGCAGGCGAACCTCGGCCTCCAGGCAGACTTTGTTTTTGTGTTGCCTACGACTCGCAAGATCCGGTTACAGTTCGACGCCGACGACTATCTCCTGGCTTTCCTCGGCCCGCTTGCGAAGGTTCCAGGCTCCACTGCTTTTGCGAGTTCCAGTTGGTCAGCAGCCCTTACCGGTGACGATGGTACCAGTTACACCTTCGCGCCGAATGGCGTCCTGGACGCCGGCGAGCTCTTGGATCCTTGCTCATTGAATACGAGTAGGAGCAGGCTCATCAACGGGGTTTCCACGTATTCCTGCATCGGTTCGTTCGCAGTCGAATCACCGACCTTGACAGCGGGCGTTCTTTATCAGTTGGCCATCCGTCATACGATTTCGACCGATGCCGATAAGCTGGTACCCGAGCCGGGAACTCTCGCGCTTCTTGGTGCCGGGCTGGTGGCAGGGATGTTTGGGGCAACTCGCAGGCGGCGTGAGCAAGCCTGAGTAGATTCAGCAATATTCAGCAGCACTGATGGCGCGGGGCTGACCAGGGTCAGTTCCCGCTGTCCTCATTTTGGGATGACTGTATTGCGCGATGGCTCCTGAGCCAGTCGTAGCGCCCTGGAGCCAGGATCGCGCCCGGATCGAGAGCCAACTTCAATCGGTCGACGACATCGCAAAAGCCATCATCCCGTTGCGATGCCAGCAGCCCCATTCCGCGCACCGAGCTACGATACAAGGGGTAGCCCAGTTCGAATAGGCTGCGCACCCCGGCCTCGTAACACTCGACTCCCCGCCTGGTCTCCGCTTCGTCTTCCGCATCGAAGTCGATCGTGTACACTGCCGCCAGCGCGCGACCGTTGATCATGTTCACGGTGACGTGACAGTCGAAGCCGAAGCGGGCGAACAGCGCATCCATCTCCTGGTTGAGCAGGGCGAGATCCTCCCGCCGGAACGGAATGATCGGCGCCATCCACATCAGGCCGATCCGCTCTCGCGCGAGATCGCTGTCGTCGGAAAAGTCCGCCGGCACGCCCGCCTGGTGGCGCCAGTAGCATCCGCGCAGGAATGCCCCCGTCGGTACGCCGCTGTGCATTCCCGCGAGCGCCGAACCCAGCCGAATCTTCTTCTCCAGGCCGCGAAAGGGCGCGAGATGGCCGAACCGGCGCACGAACCACTGTCCGGCGGCCAGGAGGTGCCGGGGCAGGAAGATCACCTTGGCATCGACATTCGCCAATGCGTGCTTCAACAGCTTCTTGTGCAGCGCGACCTGGCGCGAAGTGCCATAGAACGCCCCCGACATCGACCAGGCACCGATTCCTGCTTCCTTGCGCAGCGCGGCCCTGACTTCCGGTGTCAGACGCGCCTGAGCAGGGAGTCGGTCGCGGGGGAACGGGGCGTCGGAAGCCAAGGCTCTCAGATCGTTGCCGATGTGGGGCACGCTTTGCAGAATCCGGTTCAGCCGGAGTTTTTGCAGCCGGGGAATGGCTTCGAGGAGGTCCTGGTCCTCCTTGAAGAGCACGATGTACGGGCAGAAAGACTCCGGGATCGGCTGCAGCCATAGTCCGAGCTGGGTGACGATTCCGAAGTTCGACTGGGTGAAGATTCCATCGAGGTACGGGCCGATCCCGTACGGGTAAAGGTGGGTGGTCTTGGCACCGGGGTAGTGGCCGAATCCCGTGCGCAACACCTCCCCGGTACCGAGAACCACTTCCATCCCCGAGATCGTTTCGAAACGGTTGCCGTAGGGACTGTGTCCGAAGCCACGTTCGACGATGTTGCCGATGAAGCTCGAATTCGGCCCCGCACCCGTGCAATCGATCCAGAACGGCACGCCTTGCTCGGCCAGGTAGCGGGAGAGCTGTCCCTGGGTCACTCCGGGCTCGATGACGGCGTAGCCCAGCTCGGTGTCAACGTGTTCGATGCGGTTCATTCGCCCGAGGTCGACGATGACCTGTCCGTCGTAGACTGCGCAGGCGTCGCCGTAGCCCCAGTTCTGGCCGGTGCTGATCGGATACAGCGGCGTTCTGCAGCGGCGCGCGATTCTCACGACCTTCACGACCTCGTCCCGCGTACCCGGTTTCAGAATGGCTGCAGGGCGCCGGGAGGATGACGATGTACTGCGGGCATAATGGTCCCGCACCTGCTCATCGGCAAGCACATGCACGTCGCCAAGCAGCGCCCGCCAGTCACGAAGCGCACCGGACAGGTCGCTGCGTGGATCGAATGCACTGATGAGGGGAGTCGCGTCGTCTTTAGGCACGTGGCATTTCGTCCATCGATGATGACCGGGAGTCTGCTGCAAGAGGGAATGACTTCGTTCGCATGGAGTGCCACCGAGGTCAAGGACAGGAAATCCAGGGCTACGATCGAAAGTATATGAGCCCACATCAAACGGCGTCAATCTCGCGTCTGGCTCCGAGTGCGAATGAGGTTCTTGTGAGCAACAGGCAAAGGGCTCCTGACATGGGTGGCCGAAGCGGCGGAATCTGCTGGGCTTCCCGGGGATGGGTGTGTGATAATCCGAGCATTGCAATCTGGAGCGCGCCGATGTCCACCCAACTGCGTTTGCCCGTGCAACCTTCCCGGGCTGAAACCATCCATTGCTGACTGACGCCTTCCTGGCCGCTAGAAACATCGCGCGACAACGACGGCGTTCTGCGTTCGCGCTCGCCGCCATCGCTTTCGGGGTGGCTGCCCTGATCGTCGCGAACGGTTTCATCGACTGGATCATGTTCAAACATCGGGAGACCACCATCACCTCCCAGTTTGGCCACATTCAGGTCAGCCGAAAAGGGTATTTCGAAGAAGGGATGGCCGACCCGTTTGGCTACCTCCTGCCGAAGAGTTCGCCCGTACAGGACGTCATCGAACGGCTCCCGGAGCTGCGTGTTCTCGGCAGACGTCTGGCTTTCAGCGGCCTGGTGAGCAAAGGCGATGAAACCGTTTCCTTCGTTGCCGAGGGAGTCGAACCGGACAAGGAGCAGATCCTGAGCAGTTCGCTGCGGATCCCCAAAGGTGCCAACCTGTCGGCCGATGACCCGAACGGAATCATCCTGGGTCTGGGCCTCGCCGCGAACCTCGGCATCGACGTCGGGGATACGGTGGTTCTCATGGCGAACACGGCAACGGGCAGTGTCAATGCGGTCGAATGCCGGGTACGGGGTTTTTTTGCGACCATGTCGAAAGCATACGACGACGTCGCTCTCAGGGTGCCGCTGACGATCGCCCATAGGCTGTTGAAAGTGGATGGCGCCCACACCTGGGCATTGTTGCTGACAGAAACCGAGCAGGCCGGTCCAACCTTGAGAACGCTGCGCCAGCGCTTTGCGAACGAGAGCCTGGTATTCACCGAATGGATCGAACTCGCAGATTTCCACGTCAAGGCGGTTTCCCTCCTCGCCAAACAGGCGGGCGTGATGAGAGTCATCATCGCCGTGATCATCGTGTTGAGCATTTTCAATACGATGATGATGAGCGTCATGGAACGGACGGGAGAAATCGGCACGGCCATGGCTCTCGGACTGACACGCCGCGGAATCCTGCGCATGATCGTCGTGGAGGGTGCGATGCTCGGCATTGTCGGCGGGCTCCTCGGTCTGGCGTTGGGCACCCTTCTTGCCTGGGTCATCTCCCGCATCGGAATCCCCATGCCTCCTCCGCCAGGACAGTCCTGGGGGTTCCTGGGCGAGGTCATGGTCACGGGCCGGCTCGCCGCCGACGCATTCCTGCTGGCAGTGGGATCGACACTCGTCGCAAGCATCATTCCGGCACGGACCGCTTCGGGAATGGTCATCGTCGACGCGCTGCGGTTCAACCGCTGAGCGCTGCCCACAGATCGAGGAAGACCCGTGTTCAAGCTCGCACTCCGCAATCTTCTCGGGCACAAGCTGCGTACGGGAATGACGTTCGGTGCAGTCCTCTTTGGCGTCATCAGCCTCGTCCTTTCCGGCGGATTCATCGAGGACATGTTCATCCAGCTGCGCGAGGCAGTGATTCACTCGCAGTTCGGTCACCTCCAGATCAACGCGCAGGGGTTCTTCGAGAAGGGAGCGCGGGCGCCGGACAGATTCATGATCAACGATGCCGATCCGCTGCGGCAGCAGGTCGCCAAGCTGCCGGGCGTGGCTGACGTGATGGCGCGGGTCAGCTTCTCGGGCCTTCTCAACGCCGGTCGTACGGACCGTTCGATCATCGGCGAGGGCATCGAGCCAAACCGGGAAAGCAAGCTGGGCACATTCATCCGCATCGAATCGGGTCGTGCGCTCATCGATCAGGACCGCTACAGCATCATCGTCGGAAAGGGCCTGGCTGACGCGTTCAGGATTGGGGTTGGGGATCGGGTCACGGTTCTGGTAAGCACTTCGGGTGGTGCGCTGAACACGCTGGAGTTCGAAGTCGTCGGAACGTTCAGGAGCTTTTCCCGGGATTACGATGCGCGCGCGGTACGCATTCCCTTGGCCGCCGCCCAGGAGCTCTTGAATGCCAACGGTGTCAATACCCTGGTCGTCTCCCTCACCGACACCCTCGACACGGTGCGGATCGCCGAGTTACTCACGGCTCAACTTGACCCCGAAAAGTTCGAGATCAAGAAATGGAACGAGTTGACCGATTTTTACGACAAGACCGTCACGCTCTACGACCGGCAGTTCGGCGTGCTGCGCCTGATCGTCCTGATCATGGTTTTGCTCGGCGTCGCCAACAGCGTCAATATGAGCGCTTTCGAGCGGGTGGGGGAATTCGGAACCATGATGGCGCTCGGCAATCGCCGGATCGACGTATTCCGGCTGGTGATCACGGAGAACATTCTGATCGGGATGATCGGCAGCAGCACTGGCTTGCTGATTGGTATCGTCCTTGCTTTGGTGATCTCGGCCATTGGCATTCCCATGCCACCCCCGCCAAGCAGCGAGGTCGGCTACATGGCGCAGATTCGAGTCGTGCCGAAAGAACTCATGCTGGCTTTCGCCATCGGCCTCGTCGCCACCGTCAGCGCTTCCATCTTCCCGGCACGACGCGTGACCCGCATTCCGGTCGTGGACGCGCTGCGCCAGAACGTCTGACTGGCTGGCCCGCGAAACCCTTGCTGCTAGGCTTCGAGTCCCACCTCCTGGAAAGTCAGGCCAAGCTTGCCCAGCACTTTTGACACCGTGCGTTGCAGGAATACCTTGTTGCGAGCACCGAACTCGGCCATCTCAAAGGCATTGCGCCAATAAACCGGATCGTTTTCGCGGAAGCGGATCATTTCGGCGAATTCCGGTTCGAAGCTGCAATAGCCAATCGTCTTGATGTCGATGGCGGTCATGATCGAAAGCACTTGATTGTTGGTCAGGATGGGCGAGGAATCCCGTTCCGGCATCAGGCTTTCCCGTTCGAGTTCGCCCAGAATTGCCGCCTTGTCGGGACGCCAGGCGACGAAGGGCAGCACGTATTGCGGAATACGATCGGGGTCCTTGCCGGTGCCGTCCCAGAACAGTTTCTGGTCTTCCTCGGTAAAAATGTCGGCAATCTTGAAACCCGAACGGCGCTCCATGCGGTCGGTCAGGGTGCGCGAACACATGTCCTCGAACGGCATGACATAATACGAATGGAACTGCATGATCAGTTCCTGTGCGAAATCAACACCCGCCAGAACCAGCGGAATATTCATGTCATAGGCAAAATAAAAGCCCAGCATCTGATTCAGCGTACCATCCAGCCGGTCGACCGTCTGATAGCTGCCCTTCATCTCGACGTTCTTCAGCGTATAGCAGTACAGCGTCTTGTAAACCGACGAACGCGGCTTGTAGACGATATGGTCGAGGTCCATCTTGGCAGCTACTTCCTTGCAGCGATCCAGCGACAGCTTGGAATAGAAGCCGTTGTCCCAGGTCATCAGCAGAACGCGGAGGCCGGGGTGTTCCTTGCGCAGGCGCGACAGCATATAAACACTGTCCTTGCCGCCGCTGAACAGAACCAATGCGTCATACCGGTCGCGGCCCTTGCCCTGATGGCTTTTCAGCAGGTGGTCCAGTTCCTTGCGCTGATGCTCGACGTACTTCTTCTGCCAGACGGTTTCCTCGTCATTGGCGCGCAACTTGTTGTGTTCGTGGCACAGATTACAGACGCCGTCGGTCAGCGTGATGTAGGGCACGCGTGAGGAAATCACGCATTGGTTGCAGCGCGCGGCTATCGTGCGTTTGAACAGGCCGCGCAATCTGGGCCAGATGTTCTGCGCAACAAAATCAAACTGACGCAGGTCATTGAGGATTTGCTGGTCGATATCCTTAGCCATGGAGTCACTCCGAAAGGACGAATGGACGAATAGACGAATAGTGGGATGAGCGCGAGGTCAGTCGGCCTTGACGGTCGGTGTCGGCGGAATCACCCGCTGATGCACACGAATATGGTTCTGGCCGAATTTTTGACCATCCAGGGCGTTGACCGCCAGTTCGGGGTCAGGTGCTTCCAATTCCACATAGGCATAGGGCTCATGGGTCGGATTGACCCAGTCCGCGTGCAGATCAACCGAAACGACCCGGCCAAAGGGGCTGAACAGATCACGGATGAACGCTTCGTCTGCGCGAAAGGGAAGGCTGCTGATGAAAATGGTTGACATATCCAACTCCCATGCAATCCGGTTGAAATCGACTTCTCCCGCCATCTGGATCAATTGCCTTGGCGTACAAGACCCGAGGCCTGGCTGAAGCAAGACCACTGTCCCCCTCCTCGCCCGAGGCGTTGAAGAATCGCCAAGGAGATGAGTCGATGTGGAGTGAATCAAGCCTTCCTCGGCTTTTCGTCCTGCAAGGCCTGGGCTTGAGTCTACCAGTTTTTCGGCTCTATGTCGTTTGGTTGCCCATGGTTCTGCACACCCATCGATCCTGGCGGCGAATGCGGACACACCAGTGCAAAGCCAGACATGACGAGCCAAATTCCGGGCGCGCGTACTGGTTCCCCCGCACGCGCGCCCGGACCAGCGCAGCCAAAGTGGTCGGCTACATCATCCCGAGTGTCCTGGGCAGCCAGGTCGACAGGATCGGTACATAGGTCACCACCACCAGGAAGGCGAGCATCGACAGCAGCCACGGCCAGACGGCCACGGTCAGGTCGGTAATCCCCATCTTGGTAATCCCCGATGCGACATAGAGGTTGAGTCCGACCGGCGGATGGCACATGCCGACTTCCATGTTCACCACCATCAGGATGCCGAAGTGCACCGGATCGATTCCCAGTTTCATCGCTACCGGAAAGAGGATCGGCGCGAAGATCAGCACGATCGACGAGGGCTCCATGAAATTGCCGGCCAGCAGGAGGATGATGTTGACCGCCAGCAGGAAGGCGATCATTCCGAGACCGTGACCAAGCATCCAGTCCGCCAGCGCCTGCGGGATGTTCTCGTTGGTCATGATGAACGAGAAGAGCACGGCATTGGTGATGATGTACAGGAGCATCGCCGACATGTTCGCCGAGTTAAGCAGCACCCGCGCCACGTCCTTCATCGACAGATCCTGGTACACGAAGACCGCCACGAAGAAGGCATAGACCGCGCTCATCGCCGCCGCTTCGGTCGGAGTGAACATGCCGCTGTAGATACCGCCCATGACCACCACGATCAGCAACAGACCCCAGACCGATTCGCGGAAAGCCTTCCAGCGCTCGCCGAGCGTCGCCTTCTGCATGCGCGGGTAGTCGAACTTCATCGCCCGATACCAGGTCACGCCACCGAGGACCATCGCCAGCCCGATACCCGGAATCACACCGGCCATGAACAGCGCGCCGACCGAAGTATTGGTCGCCACGGAATACATGACCATCACGATCGACGGCGGGATCAGGATGCCGAGCGCCCCCGATGTGGTGATCACGCCCGCCCCAAACTTGTTCGGAAAACCGGCCTTGACCATCGCCGGCATGAGGATCGAGCCAATCGCCACCACGGTCGCCGGCGACGAGCCGGATACCGCGGCGAACAGGGCACAGGCCAGCACTCCGGCCAGGCCAAGACCACCGTACCAGTGCCCGACCATGCTGGTCGCGAACTTGATCATTCGTCGCGCCACCCCGCCGTGCGTCAGGAAGTTGCCGGCCAGGATGAAGAACGGAATGGCCATGATCTCGAACTTCTCGATACCGGTGAACAGCTTCAGGGCAACCGACTCGAGCGGTACCTGCGTAAACATGAACAGGAAACTCAGAACCGTCAGGCCGAGCGAGATTGAGATCGGCATGCCGGTCAGCATCAGGACCAGCAGAATGATGAAAATGATCGAAGCGTTCATGATTGCTTCCCTCCCTTGTCTGACTGGTCTCCCGACTGATCTTCGGGGTGGCGTTTCTTGTAGGTCAGGTCATGCGGATGCAGGTTGTCCTCCATCTTGAACGCATCGATCTCCTCGGCGATCGTCTGCTCATCGATTCCGTCGACATGGCCGTGATCGTGATGCGGCAACTCGCCGGTTCTCAGGAAGCCCACCGTCACTTGCAGGAAGCGAAAACACATCAGGCTCGAACCGAGCGGAATGGCGCTATAGACGATCCACGTCGGCCACTCCAGATCAGGCGTCGTCGGTCCTTCGGGAACATCGCCCGGATCCCAGCCAAGGAAGGTATAGGCCGCGTGGTGCAGGCCGTTTTCCCACACGAAGTGGCCACCAAGCGTACCAACGATGCCGGTGAACAAGGCGCCCGCGAGCAAACCGAAAACCACGAACTTGGCACGCGTGCGGCCGGTCATGCGGTTGATCAGCACATCCACGCCGACGTGAATGCCGGTGCGAACGCCGTAGGCTGCACCAAACTTCGCCATCCAGACGAACATGATGATGCACAGTTCCTGCGCCCAGCCAAAGTTCAGCGACAACAGCCAGTCCTGCAAGCCGGGAATCGACATCCCCGACAGATAGCGATGCACGACGGACGCAAAAATGATCGTCGTCGCCGCCGCCATGAGGAAAGTAATCAGCCATTCCTCGAGGTGATCAAGTATTTTCATCTGGAAAACTCCCAATCTGCCTGAAAAAAAAGCCCGCTGGGCCAGGCGTCCCAACGGGCTCTTTGCGCAACCGAACCTAGAACTTGGTCGGATCGAAACCGGTTTCCTTGTAGACCGACTGCAGGAGATCCTTGCCGATGCGCGATTCCATCTTCACATGCACCGGCGCCAGTGCCTTCTTGAAGGCCGTCCGTTCTTCGGGAGTCAGCACATAGACCTGCGTCTTGCCGGTTTTCTTGACGGCTTCCAGATCCTTGTCGTTCTGCTCCTTGGCAATCTTGTTGGCGTAAGCGGTCGATTCCTTCATCGCCGCTTCGAGCTGAGAACGCACGTCGGCCGGCAATCCCTCCCAGAACTTCTTGTTGGCGATCACGGCATAGCCCAGATAACCGTGCTCGGTCAGTGCCAGATGCTTCTGCACTTCAAACATCTTTTGCGTGTAGAGATTGGAAATCGGGTTCTCGGTACCATCGACCACGCCGGTCTGCAGCGCCTGATAGACTTCGGAGAAGGCCATCACCTGCGGCAGGGCGCTCAAGGCGCGGATTTCCTCTTCGAGCACCTTCGACGACTGGATGCGCAGCTTCTTGCCCTTCAGATCAGCCGGCATCTTGATCGGCGTATTCGCTGAAAACGACTTGAAACCGTTGTCCCAGAACGCCAGGCCCACCACCCCTTTCGGCTCCAGCTTCTTGAGCAGGCTTTGCCCGATCGGACCCTGCGTCACCTTGTGCAGCTCGGTATAGTTGTCGAAGATGTAGGGCAGGTCGAAGAGTTCGAATTCCTTGACCCCCAGCGGACCAAACTTGGCCAGCGACGGGGCGAGCATCTGCACGGCGCCGAGCTGCAGTGCTTCCATTTCCTCCTTGTCCTTGTACAGCGTCGAGTTGGCGTACACCTCGACCTTGACCTTGCCTTTGCTGAGTTCGCCGGCGCGTTTGGCGAAGAACTCGGCGGCCAGGCCCTTGGGCGTGTCATGCGCCACGACATGGCTGAACTTGATGACGATCGGTTGTTGTGCGAGCACGCCCAGGGGCGTTGCAGACAGTGCACAGGCGGCCAGACCGAACAGCAGCTTGGAAAACTTCATTGATTGTCTCCTCCATTAGATTCATGTGAATTTGGGTACTGCGCGTCCTGCAGGCGCCAATATCGCAAGAAACAGCTCGAATGAATATTGTGGAAATCCGTAATGCTGGGGGGAGAGAGGCCTACAGGCCTGCCGGATCTTGATCAGGGAGGCGATGTACTGCAGTCGTGTCCGGCTCAATTCGCGGGACGGCGGCTGCGCGCGGTTTCGAGGTGCTGGCAAAGACGCTCGGCGCCTTCGAGCAGGCGCGGCGTATGGCGCTGAATCAGGTCGGGCGGGACGAAGAACAGGTTGCCGCGTGCGACGGCGGTGATCGAGGTCCAGCGCTTCCAGTCGTCGAGCCACTCGGGCCGTGCTTCGTCCATGCCGCTGGCGACGATCACCTCGGGGTTGGCGGCGATGACCGCTTCGACAGTCACCGTCGCCGCCATCGTTTCCAGCTTGCCGAAGACATTGTCACCGCTGCAGAGATGGATGACGTCGGAGATGATCTGGCGGCGGCCGACGGTCATCAGCGGCTGTTTCCAGATCTGGTAGAAAGTGCGTATCGGCGGCAGGCCGCCGTAGCGCTTCTGCAGGCCTGCGAGCCGCTGACGGAAATTCTCGGCCGCGCGATCGGCGACTGCTCTGCTGCCGGCCAGCACACCGAGACGCTCGATCTCGCCAGCCACGTCGGCGAGATGATTGGGCTGCGACAGATAAATCGGAATCGCCAGGCCGCGCAGTCGGTCGAGGTGCGCTGCGGCATTGCCGCTCTGCCAGGCGATGATCAGGTCCGGCCGCAGCGCGGCGACGCGTTCGAGGTCGATCCGCGAGTAGCCGCCAACCCTCGCGATCTTGCTCGCCGCCGCTGGATACTCGCTGAAATCGACGGTACCGACGATGCGTTCGCCGGCACCGGCGGCAAACAGCGTTTCGGTCAGGTGTGGTGCCAGGCTGACGATGCGTTTCGCCGGCTGCGCCAGGCGCAGCGTGGCGCCGCTATCATCGACGACGCTGATCCCGGCCTGAACCAGTTGGCAGAACGTCAGCAGCCAGATGGCAAGAAGCTGCGGCCAGCGCGCGCAGGGCATGTCAAGGGCTCCAGTTCGCGAGGGCGCTGCCGAACCGCTGCCATTCGGCCTCGCTGCCGGGCAGGCCAAAGCGGAGCAAGCCGTGTGCCGGAAAATGCCGGGTCAGGATCGCCTGCCGGGCCAGATGTTCGAAGAGTGCCGAGGCATGCGCTGTCGCGACGGTGGCGAACAACGCGCAATGGCTCACCTCGCCAAGGGGCGCCAGCAAGGACGCCAGCCGTGCCGAAGCCAGGGCCAGGTCGCGCCGCGCCAGCGCCTGCCAGGCGCCATCGGCGAGCGCTTGCCGGGCAACGGTACGCGCCGGACCCGACAAGGGCCAGGGACCCAACACCTCCCGTAGTCGTTCGAGTTTGTCAGGCGCGCCGAAGACAAAACCGACGCGCGCACCGGCAAGGCCAAAGAATTTGCCCAGCGAACGCAGGACGATCAGATTCGGCGCTGCCGGGCCGCCGGCGAGGGCGGTGACACAGTTCTCGGGGTCGGGGTCGCCAAACGCTTCGTCGACGATCAGCCAGCCGCCGCGCCGCTGCAGTTGCGCGGCGGCTTCGAGCAGCGCTGCGGCCGGCAGCCTTCGACCGGTCGGATTGTTGGGATTGCAGAGCACGATGATCGGTGTCGCGGCGGCCAGCGCCCGCGCCAAAGGGGCATTCTGCAGGCGACGCAGCTTGTGGCCGGCGCGTTCCCAGGCTTGCGTGTGCTCTTCGTAGATCGGTGTCAGACACGCGACGACGACCGGCGGAAACAGCGCCGGCAGCCACTGGATCGCCGCCTGCGATCCCGGCAGCGCCAGCAAGCGATCGTTGCCGTAGTAGGTCGCCGCCGCCGCTGTCAGGCCATCGTCGTCTTCAGGCAGGCGATGCCAGCAGGCCGGGTCGATTGCCGGCAGCGGATACGCGCCAGGGTTGATACCGGTCGACAGATCCAGCCAGTCGGCCAGCTCGCATTTGCAGAAAGGCGCGTACTGCCGGGCGGCGGCGCGCAGGCGACCGCCGTGCTCAAGCACGCAGCAGCCCCCAGGCGAGCAGCACCGCCAGCCACAACAGCAGGCTGCGACGAACGAGCGTCAGCGCGCGGGCAATGTCCTCGCCGCAGGCTGGCCGCCCTTCGCCAAGACGTGGCCGTTCTTCGAGCCGGCCGTGGTAGACCGCTGCACCACCGAGCGCGAGACCCAGACTGCCGGCGCCGGCGGCCATCACCGGGCCGGCGTTCGGGCTTTTCCAGTGCGGCGCCTGTTCTCGCCAGCAGCGCAGGGCCGCGCGCGTGCGCCCGCAAATGGCGTAGGACAAGGCGGTCAGACGCGCGGGGATGAGGTTCAGCAGATCGTCGATGCGCGCGGCAGCGCAGCCGAATTCGCTGAAGCGCTGATTGCGGTATCCCCACATCGCGTCGAGCGTGTTCGCCAGCCGGAAAAGAACGGCACCCGCTCCGCCAAGCAGCGCGAACCAGAAGAGCGCACCGAAAACGGCGTCGTTGCCATTCTCCAGCGTCGATTCGATGCACGCCGACGCGACGCCGGCGCTGTCGAGTTCTTCGGTCTGACGCGAGACCATCCAGCCGACGTGCCGGCGTGCCGCGCAAAGATCGCCCTTCGCCAGATCATCGGCGACACGCCGGGCATGCTCGCCAAGGCTGCATCCGCCGAGCGCCAGATAGAGCAGGATGGCGTCGATCAGCGAGCGTGGCAAACCGGGCGGCATCGCCAGCAGGAACAGCAGGGTGATCGCGACGCCTGGCAGAAGCAGCAGCCAGCAGGCCAGCAGACCGCGCAGGCGGCGCCATTCGCCGGTATTCAGGGCACGCTCGCAGGCACTCGCCAACGCCCCGAAACCGACCAGCGGATGCCAGCGCCGCGGCTCGCCGAGCAGTCGGTCGAGCCCGGCGCCAACGATCGCCGCCAAGGGCAACAGCAGCGACGCTGGCATTTCAGCAGCAAGCAGGGGTAGGGAAAACATGATAGGCATGCGACAATCGCGGCGACGAAACCCGGATTCTACGATGTTTCAATCCACGCCCTTGACGGGCGAAACACACGGAAGATGTGACGCCTCTCCCGTGTTTGATTATCCCCCTGAAGGGGGAGGTTTCCAACCAGAGTTTCTTTTTTGATGAACAAGCCCCCTACCCCCAGCCTGATGGTCCAGGGCTGCACTTCCGATGCCGGCAAGAGCGTGCTGGTGACCGCACTGTGCCGCATCCTGCATCGCCGTGGCGTTCGCGTCGCGCCCTTCAAACCGCAGAATATGGCGCTCAATTCGGCGGTCACCGTCGATGCCGGCGAGATCGGTCGCGCGCAGGCGCTGCAGGCACTCGCTGCCGGCCTGCCGGCGCACTCCGACTTCAATCCGGTGCTGCTCAAGCCGGCGACCGACAAGCGCGCGCAGGTGATCATCCACGGCAAGGCGCTGCTCGACCTCGACGCGCGCGACTACCACGCCTACAAGCCACGCGCCATGCAGGCGGTACTCGAATCATGGCAGCGCCTCTGCGCACAGTACGAGTGCCTGCTCGTCGAAGGCGCCGGCAGCCCGGCCGAGATCAATCTGCGCGACCGGGACATCGCCAACATGGGTTTTGCCGAAGCCGTCGATTGCCCGGTGATCCTGATCGCCGACATCGATCGCGGTGGCGTTTTCGCGCATCTTTGCGGCACCCTCGACCTGCTCTCGCCGTCCGAGCAGGCGCGCGTCAAGGGCTTCGTGATCAATCGCTTTCGTGGCGACATCGGGCTGCTCGAGAGCGGCCTGCGCTGGCTCGAAGAACGCACCGGCAAGCCGGTTCTCGGGGTTCTGCCGTATCTGCACGGCCTCTATCTCGATGCCGAGGATGCCGTGCCGCGCGCCGTGGAGAACAAAGCGGCGAGCGGCCTGCGGGTCGTCGCGCCAGTGTATCCGCGCATCTCGAACCACAACGATCTCGACCCGCTGCGTTTTCACCCGGAAGTCGATTTTCGCTTCGTCGGGCCAAACGCAGCACCGCCGCCCTGTGACCTGATCGTGCTGCCTGGTTCAAAGGCGGTACAGGCCGATCTCACCTGGCTGCGTGCGCAGGGCTGGGACGGGTTCATTCGTCGCCACCTGCGCTACGGCGGCAAACTAATCGGCATTTGCGGCGGCCTGCAGATGCTCGGCCGCGAACTGCACGATCCGCAGGGGCTTGAAGGCCCGGCCGGCAGCATGCCGGGACTCGGATGGCTGGACTATGAAACGCGCCTGGCCGCCGAGAAGACACTGGAGAATGTCCGTGGTGAACTGCTGCTTCCCGGAGCCGCTGCGGTCGCCGGTTACCGCATCCACATGGGCGTCACCAGCGGCGCGGCACTGGCCCGACCGGCGGCCCTCCTCGCCGGCCAGCCCGATGGCGCACTATCGAACGATGGACAGATTCTCGCGACCTACTGTCACGGCTTGTTCGATTCTCCGCCAGCGCTATCGGCGTTGCTGACCTGGGCCGGATACCGGCCAACCCAGGATTTCGACCCGCATCGGCGCCGCGAACAGGACATCGACCGCCTCGCCGACGCCGTCGAGCAACATATGGATCTGCAGCGCCTGGCGGAGTGGCTGCCGGCGCAGGCCATCAGCTAGCTATTCGTCGCTCTCTTCGCCGCGCACCAGCAGCAGCGAGGTATGCCCCTTGCGCACCAGGCGGTCAGCGACGCTGCCGACGAAGAAGCGCTCGATGCCGCGCCGCCCATGCGTACCGACGACCACCAGGTCGGCCTGCCATTCGCTCGCCGCATCGATGAGCATGTCCGAAACATGCTTCTGCTCGGATTCGACTAGCCTGATTTCCACCTCGATCCCGGCCGCACGTGCCTCGTCGGCAAGCCTGCCGAGAAAACCCTGCGCGCCGAGGCGCAGACGCGCTTCGGTCTTGCCCACGCTGTTTGGCAGCATCATCGCCAATTCGCGTTGTGCAAGAATCGTCTCGTCGATCGCGTGGCAGATCGCCAGATGTGCACCGCTGGCCTTGGCAAGTTCGACCGCCGCCCGCATGACCTGGCTGGTCATGAAGCTCTCATCTACGGCCACCATGATTCGCTTGTACATTTCTCTTGGCTCCTGGCAAAGTTGTCGGACAGGGCCAACAATACCACTGATCCTTGGCCAGCAGCAGCGAGTGTCTGCTACTTGAGGGTCAGCGGCAGGCCCGCCGCCACCAGAGTCACCCGTTCGCACACCGCCGCCACCCGCTGGTTCAGCCGACCCTGCTCGTCGGCAAACAGCCGCGACAGTGCTGCCATCGGCACGATGCCGCAACCGACTTCGTTGGAGACCAGGATGATCCGCCCCGGAAGTTCCGGCAGCAGGTCGATCAGTGCCTGCGTCGCGCCGGCGAGGCGCTGGCAATGCACCGCTTCGCCGGCTTCCGCCTGGTTCGCCGCTTCGCCGGCAAACAGCAGATTCGACAACCACAGCGTCAGGCAATCGACGAGCAGGCAGACCTCGGGCGCCGCATGCCGGTGCAGGGCAGCGGCCAGTTCGAGCGGTTCGACGACCAGACCCCATTCAGGACAGCGCCGCGCCCGGTGATGTTCGATACGCCGCGACATTTCGGCGTCGAGCACCAGCGCCGTCGCCACGTAGATGACGCGCAATCCGCTTTCGCTGGCCCGGCGTTCGGCCAGGAAACTCTTGCCCGAACGGGCGCCGCCAATGATCAGTTCTCGCATGCCACGAAGCTTAGCACGACCGGGGGATGCGTATAATCGGTGCCTTTCTTCCCATCTGGCCAACGCATGCATTTCTCCATTCCGCCCACCGCCGTCGTCCCTGAGTTACAGGCCCGCATCGACGGCAAGACCAAACCACCCGGCTCACTGGGTCAGCTCGAACGTCTGGCACTGCAGATCGGACAGATACAGCAGTCCTTGACGCCGAGTCTCGAGCATCCTCACCTGCTGGTCTTCGCGGGCGACCACGGCGCAGCGCGCGCCGGCATTTCGGCATTCCCGCAGGAGGTGACCTGGCAGATGGTCGAAAACTTTCTTGCCGGCGGCGCAGCGATCAATGTTTTCGCCCGCCACAACGGCCTGCAACTGCAGGTCATAGACGCCGGCGTCGCACATGACTTCGGCACGCGCGCCGGTCTGGTCGACGCCAAGATCGCTTTCGGAACGTGCAACTATCTCGAAAGGGCGGCGATGAGCACGGCCGAGCGCGATGCCGCGCTGGCCCGCGGCGCGGCCATCGTCGGTGCGCTGGCTGATCAGGGCTGTCGGGTGGTCGGTTTCGGCGAGATGGGGATCGGCAATACCGCCGCCGCTTCGCTGCTGACGCATTCTCTGACCGGCACGCCGCTGACCGATTGCGTCGGGCGGGGTACCGGCCTCGACGACTCGGGTCTCGCCCGCAAACAGACGCTGCTGGCACAGGCGGTGCAGCGCGCAGCCTTGTCACCCGGTGCCGACGCGCTGCGCGTGCTCGCCGAGTTCGGCGGTTTCGAAATCGCGATGATGAGCGGCGCGATGCTCGCCGCTGCCGAGCGCGGTCTGCTGCTGCTGATCGACGGCTTCATCGTCACTTCGGCGCTGCTGGTCGCCGCTGCCATCGCACCGAATATTCGCGACTATTGTGTCTATTGCCACCGCTCGGCAGAGCCGGGCCATCTCGCACAACTGCGCGCCCTGCACGCCGAACCGCTGCTCGACCTCGGTCTGCGTCTCGGCGAGGGCACTGGCGCCGCACTGGCCTGGCCGCTGGTGCGCGCTGCTGCCGCTTTCCTCAACGAAATGGCCAGTTTTTCCTCGGCCGGCGTCAGCGAGCAGGCCTGAGCGGGGTCAGCTGTATCGCCAAAGGCGGCAAGCACATCCTATGAAAACAGCGGTACTGGGTGCCGGCGCGGTCGGCTGTTACTACGGTGGCATGCTGGCGCGCGCGCGGCGCGAGGTGGTGCTGATCGGGCGGCCGCAGCATGTCGAGGCGATCAAACGCGACGGCCTCTACATGGACACGCAGAACTTCCAGGAGCATGTACGGGTCGCGGCCACCATCGAGGCGGCCGGCCTCGTTGGCGCGCGCATGGTGCTGTGCTGCGTGAAGTCCACCGACACCCTGCAGGCTGCGGTGGAGATGGCTCCACACCTTGCCGATGATGCCATACTGCTGAGCCTGCAGAACGGCTACGACAATGCCGAACGCCTGCAGGCGGCACTGGGGCGGCCGGTGCATGCGGCGGTGGTATATGTCGCCACCGAGATGGCGGGGCCGGGCCACCTGCGCCACCACGGGCGCGGCGAGCTGGTGATCGGTCCTTTTGCCGGCAGCGCCGAGGTGGTGGCCGAGTTCGCCGTCGCCGGCGTGCCGGTGCAGGTCTCGGACAATGTGGCCGGCGCGCTGTGGGCCAAGCTGATCATCAACTGTGCCTACAACGCGTTGTCGGCGATCACCCAGTTGCCCTACGGCCGCATTGCGCCGGGCGAAGGCATTGCCGGCGTGATGGCGGACATCGTCGCCGAATGCCTGGCCGTGGCGCAGGCCGACGGCGTCGTGGTGCCGGGCGACATCCACGCTGCGGTGGCGGGCATCGCACGTTCGATGGCGACGCAGAAATCCTCCACCGCGCACGACGTGGCGCGCGGCAAGCGCAGCGAAATCGATCACCTGAACGGCTACGTGCTGCGCCGGGGCGAGGCCCTGGGCATTGCCACGCCGGTCAATCGCGTACTGCATGCCCTGGTGCGGCTGCTGGAAGCACGTGCGCCCGACTGCGGCCGCTGAGGGTGGCAGCACTCAGGCCGCCAGCGCGGGGGTGCTACCGCGACCCTCGGGAATTCGCCGATCTACGAGGATGGCAATGCGTTTGGACATGTCGATGTCGCAGGTTTCGGTTAAAGTGACTCGATGGCTCTGACCTGTCTGGTCAGAATGTAAACCCATGGATGGGAGCGAGCTATGCAAACCTGGCAAATGCAAACGGCCAAGGCGCAATTCTCTGATCTGGTCAAACGTGCGGCCGACGAGGGGCCGCAGGAAATCACCGTGCACGGTCGTTCGGTCGCGGTCGTCATCTCGCGCGAGTTGTTCGATCGTTTGAGCGGCAACAGTGAATCGCTGGTGGACTTCATGGGTCAGTCGCCGCTCTACGGACAGGAGGACATCGACTTCGAACGCGACCGAAGCCTGCCGCGCGAGGTGGACTTTTGAGCTAGCTGATCGACACCAACGTCCTGTCCGAGCTGCGCCGCAAGCAGCCCGACCCGCAGGTCGTGACCTGGTTGCAAGCGCGGCCGCCTCAGTCGCTGTTTCTGAGCGTGCTGACACTGGGCGAGATCCGCAAAGGCATTGACTGTGGCGACGGACGGCTTCACTCCGAAAGGCCGCAAGTGGAAGAATGACTCACAGCCTTTCAGCTCAATAGGGCTTCACCGATCAGCGCCGTCACTTCCTCTTCGATCAGCTCGATGCCGATCCGCTTGCAGAAGCGCCGTTCCTTGTCGTTGGGGTCGGCGATCAACGCCCAGCCGGCGGGCTCGGTGGCGGCGTCGTGGAGCAGGTCGGAGAGAACCATGCGCTCGGAATCGCGATTGAGGCGCATGCCGAGCAGCAGATAGCGTTTGCCGCGACGCCGCGTCTTGATGAACGCGGGCACGGCGAAGCCGCCCATCAGTTCGGTGATGTAATCGACATAATCGGCGTCGGAGGCGATGTAGCTCGGCTGCGGCCTCGGCGCGCCCATCGGCTTGAAGAGGACGGGCAGGGTCGCATCGGCCTGCTCGGGAGGGATCTCGCGGTAGCTGCTGCCGTCCGAGACATACAGCTTGAAGCGATAGTCGGTGCCGCCGATGCGTGCACAGCCGAGAATCAGCAGGTGCGGAATTCCGCCATACGAATCGAGCAACTGCGTGTCGCGGTTGATGTCGATCACATAGGGAGGGTGGAGCGTCGCCAGCCACTCGTGCACCGCCGCGCGTGTCCAGCGCGTTTCGCCATAAGTCGTATCGAGGAAGCGCGTCACTGCCGCCCGGCCGCGCTTGAGTTCGACATTCATTGCCGCGCGCGGAAATTCGTACATCAGTTTGGGCGCCATCGGCGAGCCATTGTTCATCGCCAGGATGAGTTGCTCGCTGCTGGCAGGCATCGTCCGGCTGTCGAGAGTCGACGTCACGTCTGCAAGGACGCCGGGGCCAAGGTAGGGAACGATGCTGCCGTCGGTGAGGCCGGATTGCCATTGCGTGAGAAGGTGGGTGAAGGTCATTGTGCGTACTCCGGGTGAATTTACCCTGCTCACGCAAGAAGCGAGCCAAGTCTTCCTGCCAACCATTGTGCGGCTGACGAACCGGAGTTTGACGCCAGTGTAGGTTTTGCGACAAGGGCGGACAGAGCGGCAACCCGGAGCAGGCCGGCCCTAGAAGCGCGCCCGCCGCACCCGGTAGAGGCCGCCGATGACCACGTACTCATCCTCGCCACGCAGCATGCCGGGCAGCAACTGGCTGAAGAAGGCCAGCTTCGGCAAGGGCACATCGACGGCGAGCAGGTCGTCGCCGAATTCGCCGGCGCGCTCGCGCGAGCGCGAGAAGGAATTGATGTTGTTGAGCAGCAGCACCTTGTCGCCCTGGTGATTGTCATCGACGGTTTCGTGCTCGGAGAGCCGGTTGACGCCCCGGTACAGCCGCAGGTGCGTTCGCTGCGGAAACTGCCGGGCCAGTTCGTACTGGCTGTAAGCGTACAAGAGGTCGAGCTGTGACTCCAGCGCGTTGGTGCCGCGCAATCCCTGCGCGCGCATTTCCACATAGCGCTGCCAGGCGCGGCTGCCCGGTTCGCGCAGCGGTCCGCCGTGGTGGCGCGGACAAAGCCCGAAGCGTGACTCGACCCAACCTTTCAATACCGCCGCCTCGCGGCTCTCGGCGTCGAAGGCCCAGCCACGCAGCACGCGCAGGTAACTGGCCTTCGCCCGCGCACTCGTCTGGCCGGCGGAGAGCCCGGCATCTTCGGGCTGCTGCAGACGAAAGTGCTTCTGCATGTAGCCGGCAAAGCGCTCGGCGCGCTCCGGTGTTTCGGGAATGTCATCGAGAAGCGCCCACAGCGGTTTGTGCAGGTCGGCGATTCCGTCGATCTGCAAGCGGGTCGGATGCCGTTGAAAGGTCAGGCCACCGAGGATTACGGCCGGCAGATTGCAACGGTTGATCGGCAGTCGGGCCAGGCGCGGCAGTGTCGGGCAGTGTTCGCCCGTCTTGTCGGGAGCGCGACAAACGTCTGCGGGAATGTCAGACACCGGCGTCTCGTCGGCTTTCGACGGAATCGCCGCAAGCCTTGCCAAATCTGGGTTTCAGCGCATCCGGCGGGATCTGGCACGGTCTGTGCACCAGCCCTGTCAGGAGCGCGGGATTCTTCCCTGCTTCAGCGGATTTCAACGCAGCAATTCAATCAAGGAGATTGCATCATGGCAAAACTTCGTCAGGCCGCCATCTATGGCAAGGGCGGTATCGGCAAGTCTACCACCACACAGAACCTCGTCGCTGCTCTGGCCGAGGCAGGCAAGAAAGTGATGATCGTCGGCTGCGATCCGAAGGCCGACTCGACTCGCCTGATCCTGCACAGCAAGGCACAGAACTCGGTCATGGGTCTGGCTGCCGAGGCCGGTTCGGTCGAGGACCTCGAACTCGAGGACGTGATGTCCGTCGGTTACGGCGGCATCAAGTGCGTCGAGTCGGGCGGCCCGGAACCTGGCGTCGGCTGTGCCGGTCGCGGCGTCATCACCGCCATCAACTTCCTCGAAGAAGAAGGGGCTTACGACGAGGATCTCGAGTTCGTCTTCTACGACGTGCTCGGTGACGTGGTTTGCGGCGGTTTCGCGATGCCGATCCGCGAGAACAAGGCGCAGGAAATCTACATCGTCTGCTCCGGCGAGATGATGGCCATGTACGCCGCCAACAACATCGCCAAGGGCATCGTCAAGTATGCCAACTCGGGGGGTGTGCGCCTTGCCGGACTGATCTGCAACAGCCGCAACACCGACCGGGAAGACGAACTGATCATCGCGCTGGCCGAGAAGCTGGGCACCCAGATGATCCATTTCATTCCCCGTCACAACGTCGTGCAGCACGCCGAGATCCGCCGCATGACCGTCATCGAGTACGACCCGACGGCACCACAGGCGGATGAGTATCGTGCCCTGGCGAGGAAGATCGTCGACAACAAGAACTTCGTGATCCCGACGCCGGTGACCATGGACGAACTCGAGGCACTGCTGATGGAGTTCGGCATCATGGAAGCCGACGACGAGTCGATCATCGGCAAGACCGCCGCCGAACTTGCCGCCGAACTCGCCGTCGCTTGACTTGCGCGGGTCTGACCCGTTGATCGCAACCCGCGGGGGCCGTGCGCGCATGAGTGCCGGCTCCCCAAAAGGAGAAGCAGGATGTCTGAATTGACACGTGAAGAAACCGAAGCCCTGATCCAGGAAGTACTCGAGGTCTATCCCGAGAAAGCCAGAAAGGACCGCGCCAAGCACCTCGCGGTCAACGACCAGTCGATCGAGCAATCGAAGAAGTGCATCACCTCCAACCGCAAGTCCCTGCCCGGCGTGATGACCGTCCGCGGCTGCGCCTACGCCGGTTCCAAGGGCGTCGTCTGGGGTCCGATCAAGGACATGATCCATGTCTCGCATGGTCCCATCGGCTGCGGCCAATATTCACGCGCCGGCCGACGCAACTACTATGTCGGCACCACCGGTGTCGACACCTTCGGCACGATGAACTTCACCTCCGACTTCCAGGAGAAGGACATCGTCTTCGGCGGCGACAAGAAGCTGGCCAAGCTGGTTGCCGAGATCGAGCAGTTGTTTCCGCTGCACAAGGGCATCTCGGTACAGTCCGAGTGCCCGATCGGCCTGATCGGCGACGACATCGAGGCGGTTTCGAAGAAAGCCGCCAAGGAGATGAACAAGCCCATCGTGCCGGTGCGCTGTGAAGGCTTCCGCGGCGTTTCGCAGTCGCTCGGCCACCACATCGCCAACGACTCGATCCGTGACTGGGTCCTCGACAAGCGCGATGGGCAGGGTTTTGACGCGACACCCTACGATGTTTCGATCATTGGCGACTACAACATCGGCGGTGACGCCTGGGCATCGCGCATCCTGATCGAGGAAATGGGCCTGCGCGTGGTTTCACAATGGTCCGGCGACGGCACCCTGGCGGAGATCGAGAAAACGCCCAAAGTCAAGCTCAACCTCCTGCACTGCTACCGCTCGATGAACTACATCAGCCGTCACATGGAGGAGAAGTATGGCATTCCGTGGCTGGAGTACAACTTCTTCGGACCGACCAAGATCGCCGAGTCGCTGCGCGCGATTGCCGCGCATTTCGACGACTCCATCAAGGAAGGTGCCGAGCGCGTGATCGCCAAATACCAGCCGATGATGGACGCGGTGATCGCCAGGTACAAGCCGCGCCTGCAGGGCAAGACGGTGATGCTCTATGTCGGCGGCCTGCGTCCGCGGCATGTCATCGGCGCTTACGAGGATCTCGGCATGCAGGTCATCGGTACCGGCTACGAGTTCGCGCATAACGACGATTATGACCGCACGATCAAGGAAATGGGCAACGCCACCCTGCTCTACGACGACGCCACCGGCTTCGAACTGGAGGAGTTCATCAAGCGCATGCAGCCCGACCTGGTTGGTTCCGGAATCAAGGAGAAGTACGTCTTCCAGAAAATGGGCATCCCGCTGCGCCAGATGCACTCCTGGGACTATTCCGGTCCGTACCACGGCTACGACGGCTTTGCCATCTTCGCCCGCGACATGGACATGGCAATCTCCAACCCGTGCTGGAGCAAGCAGACACCGCCGTGGAAGAAGCGGCCCGAAGTGCCTGAAGCAAGCGAGCTGAAGAAGGTCGCCTGAGAGAAATTTCCCTCAACTTGTGCTTGGCGTCCACAAATGGGTGGCGCCGGCAAAGGAGATGAAGATGCAAGCCGTAGATGATATCAAACCCTGCTATCCGCTGTTCCGCGACGACGATTACAAGACCTCGTTGAAGAACAAGCAGGAACTGTTCGAAGAACGCCATTCCCCGGAGAAGGTGCAGGAGGTTTTTCTCTGGACGACCACCCAGGAATATCAGGATCTGAATTTCAAGCGCGAGGCGCTGACCGTCGATCCGGCGAAGGCCTGTCAACCGCTCGGCGCCGTTCTCTGCGCGCTGGGTTTCGAGAAGACGCTGCCCTATGTACATGGTTCGCAGGGCTGCGTGTCCTATTTCCGCACCTATTTCAACCGCCACTTCAAGGAGCCGATCTGCTGCGTCTCGGATTCGATGACCGAAGATGCCGCGGTGTTCGGCGGCCAGAAGAACATGTTCGACGGTCTGGAAAACGCCAGGGCGATCTACAAGCCGGAGATGATCGCGGTCTCCACGACGTGCATGGCCGAGGTGATCGGCGACGACCTCAACGCCTTCATCAACAACGCCAAGAAGGAAGGGCATGTGCCGCAGGAATTTCCGGTGCCTTTTGCGCACACACCGTCCTTTGTCGGCTCGCATGTCACCGGCTGGGACAACATGTTCGAAGGCATCATCCGTTCCTTCACGCTGAACAGCATGGCCGACAAGGTGCCGGGCAAGAACGGCAAGCTCAACTTCGTTCCGGGCTTCGAGACCTATCTGGGCAACTTCCGTGTCATCAAGCGGATGATGGCCGAGATGGGGGTCGATGCGACGCTGCTCTCCGATCCGACCGAGGTGCTCGACACGCCCGCCGACGGCGAGTTCCGGATGTACGCCGGCGGCACCACGCAGGACGAGATCAAGGACGCCCCGAACGCCATCAGCACGCTCCTGCTGCAGCCCTTCCAGCTCGACAAGACGAGGAAGTTCGTCGAGAACACCTGGAACCATGAAGTGCCCAAGCTGAACATTCCGATGGGCGTGGACTGGACCGACGAATTCCTGATGAAGGTCTCCGAGCTGACCGGCAAGCCGATCCCCGAATCGCTGGCCAAGGAGCGCGGCCGCCTGGTCGACCTGATGTCGGACTCGCACGCCTGGCTGCACGGCAAGAAGTTCGCCCTCTACGGCGACCCCGATTTCGTAATGGGAATGGTCAAGATCCTGCTCGAATGTGGTGCCGAACCAACGCACGTCGTCAGTCACAACGGCACCAAGCGCTGGCTCAAGGCGATCGAGAAGCTGCTCGCCGAGAGCCCCTTCGGCACCCACGCCAAGGCCTACAGCGGCATCGACCTGTGGCATCTGCGCTCGCTGTGCTTCACCGACAAGCCGGATTTCCTGATCGGCAACAGCTACGGCAAGTTCATTCAGCGCGATACGCTGCACAAGGGCAAGGCCTTCGAGGTGCCGCTGATCCGCATCGGCTTCCCGCTCTTCGATCGTCATCATCTGCATCGCCAGACGACGATCGGCTACGAGGGTGCCATGCAGGTGGTGACGACGCTGGTCAATGCGGTACTCGATCGTCTCGACGAAGAGACGATGGGCATGGCGACTACGGACTACAACTTCGACCTGGTCCGCTAGGCACGCCAGGCACGTTCCACGGGAACGCTCCGCCGTTCCCGCCGCCAACCGCGAAGGAAAGTCTCATGGCCAACATCATGGTCCGCAAGGATGCCGCCGGCGCCTACTCGTTCTACCTGCCCAAGCGTGATCTGGAGGACGCCATCGTATCGATGGAGTTCGACACTTCCGAGAAGTGGGGCGGCGAGATCCGCCTCAACAATGGCGGCGCCTATTACATCGAACCGCAGGCCTTGCCTGCGCGTTTCCCGATCTCGCTGCGCGCCAGGCGACTGGACGCAGCCGAGTAAGAAATCCACGGAGAATCATCATGGCAATGAAAATCATCCAGGCCGAATGCACGTCGTGCGGCGACTGCAAGCCGGTCTGTCCCACCAGCTCGATCACCAGCAAAGCCGGCATCTACAAGATCAATGCCGACACCTGCAGCGAGTGCGAAGGCGAGCACGATTCGCCGCAGTGCCTCGACGCCTGCCCGGCGGGCGAGGCCTGCATCGTCTTTATCTAGCTTGCCCAGGGAGACGCTGATGTCGCAGTCGATTACCCGTGAAGCCGCCTTGCGCATCGCGCTCGCCGCGCGCGAGCTGGGTGATCTGTCGGTCGGGGAGCTGGTCTCGGCTCTGGTCTCAAGACTGGAGCTGCCACTGACCGAGGTCAAGCTCACCAGCATGACCGTGGCCGATCTGCAGGTTCTTCTGCAGGGTGATGAGGTCGTCGAAACGGATATTCCGAAAGATCGGCTCAAGCAGGCGGTTCGCCTGCTTTGGGGCGAAGGCCTTGTCCACAGCGATCTGCCGCCGCTGGCGGGCTACAGCGATGGCGACATGCCCGGCTCGATTCGCGTCGCCTGTGCCTCCAACCGTGAGGACTTGCTCGATGGGCATTTCGGCTCCTGCGAGCGCTTTCTCGTCTATCAGGTCTCGCCGGCCGAAGTGCGCCTGATCGGCGTGCGGCCGACACTCGAAGCGGATCACGCCGAAGATCGCAACGTCGCACGCGCGGCACTGATCGATGACTGCCAGATCGTTTATGTGCAATCGATCGGCGGTCCGGCGACGGCCAAGGTGGTGCGCGCCGGGGTACACCCGGTAAAAGTGGCAGGTGGAACGGCGCTGGCAACGCTGGCGCAGTTGCAGCAGGCCTTGCAGCATCCACCGCCCTGGCTGGCGCGGATCATGGGTGTCGAAGCCAGCTCGCTGGCGCGCTTCGCGGCGAATTTCGCTGCCGAGGACGCATGATTAGCGTGTCGGAGAACAGTCAATGAAGAGGGTATCGCGCTGGGACGAGCTGTCCCACCGGGTCGCCGAACTGTGTGTACGGATTCCCGCCACGGTCGGACCAGCGGTACTGGCCCGACAACTGGCGGTATTGGCACCCGATCTGGCGTTTCGCGAAGTCCTGTCGCGCGGCGGCTGGTATCGCCTGGGTGGCGTGGTCGATGCCGAGGGTGCCCATGTCGCCGACGATCTGGAAGCCTGGGCCGAGCGCGAGCTGGGCGCGCACGGTGACGACATGGCAGCACTATGCGACGACTATATCGACCGCGGCCTGCGCGCCACCCGCCTGACCGGACGAACGCATTATTTCGTCGCCGCCATCGGGTCCGGCGCAACAGACTTCGTTCAGCTCGAAATCGAGGAACTGCAGGAGATGATCTGTCATCCGTTGTTCACCGATGACAGTCTGCCTTCGGGAGTCGAGGAACTCGTCGATCCACGCCGTAGTCACGCCACCTGCGGTGCCGGCGCCCAGCCTTTGGGCGCACCTTTTCTGGCCATGCGACGGCTGATGCCGGTCGCCACCTTCCTTGCCCGCATGCGCCAGCAAAAGCCGGAAGCGCAACCGATCCATCGCTTCGTCGCCGCCTGGGAGGCAAGCAGCGCCGGCACGGCAACGCAATTCTCCAACCACTGGGTGATCGCCGTTCGCGAGCATCTCGACCGCTACCGGCAGGCCATCCTGCATGCCACGCCGGTGGCGGCGCTGAACGGCACGCCAGCAAAGTTTGTCGCCGCATTCGGCATGCGCGGCCTGCCTCTGCGTGATGCCATGCTGCGCTACGACAAGGCCATCGGTTACCCGATGGCCTGGTTCTTCCACATGCTGACGACCAAGAGCGCACCGCACACCCTGGCCAATGCCGTGATCGACGATGTGCAGGCCGGTTTTCATTACCTTCCTGATCGCGACGTGCAGGTGGTCAAGGAGTGGCTGTACCAGCCCTACGGCTTCTGATACGCTGCGCGCTGCGGCAAGTCGTTTGCCTGCCTGCGCCATCACTCATGGGCCAACTCTGCTTAACCAACATCCGGGGCGGCGCCAATGATCCGAGAAAACGAATACCATTATGCCGTTATGCTCAGGACGGTACGCCAGTGAAGACCGTACGATTTCTCCAGGAACAACCCATTTTCGGCGGCGTGGACGACCAGGCGATGCAGTCGATCATGCTGCTGATGCGTGAACTGAGTTTTGCCGCTACAGACATGATTGTTCAGGAGGGAGAAGACGGTGACTCCCTCTTCGTGATCTGCAGCGGCTCGGTTGAGGTCTTGAAAGCCTGCCCCACAGCGAACAGCGAGTTCGGAAAGCGCATCGCCGTCTTGAGGGTCGGTGATGTTTTCGGCGAGATGGAATTGATCGACTTGCAGCGCCGCTCGGCAACGGTGCGCGCACTTGAACCGGTGTCGGTGCTGGCATTGTCGAACGCCGATCTCTTCCAGATCTACGAGTCTGACCTGCCGACCTTTACACTGATTGTCCTGAACCTGGCCAGGGAACTGAGCCGTCGCCTGCGCAGCATCGACGATCTGGCGGTGCGCTACATGCCCACCAACAGTCGCCCAGACTCTTCGTGAGGACTCGCAGTCACCCCGCAGTCGCACCTTCCTTGATGTGAAAGTCGCGTCAGCGACTCAAGAATCTCCCCTCTCCACTCGCGGGAGAGCAACTGTGTTCCCAGTCAAGCTTTTTTTAGGCGCATTTTGCATGCTCTGGATTCCACGGAATACCCGATTTGACTATGGCGTTCATGATCGTCAGCATCTTGTGCATGCAAGCGACCAGCGCGACTTTTTTTGAGTTTTCCGTTAGCAAGCAAACGTTCATAAAAGGTCTTGATGACGGGGTTGTAACGTATGGCACTTAAGGCCGCCATGTATAAAGCGGTACGGACCGTCGCTCGACCACCCCAGGTGATGCGCTTACCCTTGTGGCGACCACTGTCCGCGTTTAATGGAGCGACTCCGACCAACTTGCCAATCTGCCGCATGGGTGAGTTGGCCCAACTCAGGCAATGCCCCCCATCAGACTCGCTTGCGTACACGGTCCGACCCCTTTGAAGCCTTTGAACAAAGCGAGC
>NZ_SPMX01000054.1 GCF_012940005.1 Candidatus Accumulibacter contiguus
GCGCCGTCTCCCGACGCACATTCTCAAAGTCCCATGCAGCATCGCTCAACAGGTGGTGGAGGCTGTAATACTCGGTCTCCGCCACCGTCTCGCTCATCTGTTCCAGGTTCGCACGAGGGCTTTGAAAAAGGCCCCGCAAGTACTGTTCAGCTTGCTCGGCCGTGCTTCGCGTTTTACTGCGGAAACACTCCCGGAACGACTGAAAATGGCTGGTCAGATTCTCGCAGCAGCTGGCCACCGCACGCCCGATCCCAAATAAATAAATTTGGCGATTTCATCGTCATACTCCTTATGTGGTAGAGCATTAGATATGTAGCTCAATAGCCTGTATTTCAACCATTTTAGAAATGTGGCAAAGTAGAATTAATGTGGAAGTCGTGTCAGCGACTCACGAATCCTGCCATGAGTCATGACTTTCATGATCGGCGGTGCCTGGAAGAGTCATCACCGTCAGGGCTGCGGTTTGCAGATTTCGGGATGTCCTCCACAGCAGTTGTCGGTCAGGAAACCGAGCAGGGCGTCGATTCTGTCCAGCGCGGCATGACAGCGAACGAAACGGCCTTCCTGTGTGGTGTTGACCAGACCGGCATGGGTCAGGGTCTTGAGGTGGAAGGAAAGGGTGGGTGCCGGTAATTGCAGTTGCTCGGCAATCAGGCCGACGGTCAGGCCCGCCGGCGCACTCTGCACCAGCAGCCGGAAAATGGCGAGGCGACTGTCTTGTGCCAGTGCGGCCAGCGCGGTGACGGCATCGGTATTGGTCATCGTTCCCACAATACCGAAATATTGCCGATCTCGTAAAGCATTTGCAGCCAGCCTGGGCATTGCCTTGGTCCTATCGGGTTTGCGACCATCATCCGGGTTTTTTACCGAGCAGGTGAACCGGAGTTTCACTTGCTTCTAGCATTCTAGCATTATGGAAATGTTTCGCAAGCTGAAGTCCATTGCGATGCGCGAATCGTCAGCTTGCTGGCGGGATGAAAAAAGGGCATCGCCACGGCGATGCCCTTCTCAAGCTGCGGCTGCTTAATGTGAAAGTCGCGTATGCGACTCAGGAATCTCCCCTCCCCCCTCGCGGGGGGAGGGGTCGGGGGGAGAGGGAAACGGTCATGACTTTCATGATCGGGGGTGTCTGGAAAAGTCATGACCGTTAGCCTAGAAGCCGGCACCCTTGATCGATTTCAGACCCTTGTAGACGGCCTTGTTGCCGAGTTGCTCCTCGATACGCAGCAACTGGTTGTATTTGCAGATACGGTCGGTACGCGACAGCGAGCCGGTCTTGATCTGCCCGGCGCCGGTACCGACGGCCAGGTCGGCGATGAAAGAGTCTTCGGTTTCACCGGAACGATGCGACGAGATGACGCCATAACCGGCTTTCTGGGCCATCTTGATGGCGTCGAGCGTCTCGGTGACGGTGCCGATCTGGTTGACCTTGATGAGGATCGCGTTGGCTGCCTTCATGTCGATGCCCTGCTTGAGACGTACCGGATTGGTGACGAAGAAGTCGTCGCCGACGATCTGCACCTTGTCACCGAGCGCCTTGGTCAGTTTGACATAGCCTTCCCAGTCGCTCTGGTCGAGACCATCTTCGATCGAGACGATCGGGTATTTCTTGCACCATTCGCTGTAGACGGCAATCATCTCGTCGTCGGTGAACAGCTTGTCGGGATTCGACTTCCAGAACTTGTAGCCCTGGCGGCCACCTTCGTCGAAAAGTTCGGAAGATGCGCAGTCGAGGGCAATGCTGATCTGCTTGCCGGGCTTGTAGCCGGCCGCAACGATCGCCTGCATGATGACTTCGAGCGATTCGTCGTTGGTGAGGTTGGGTGCAAAGCCGCCTTCATCACCAACGGCTGTGACATGCCCGCCCTTCTTGAGGATCGACTTCAGTGCATGGAAAACCTCGGTGATCCAGCGCAGCCCTTCCGAGAAAGTCGGCGCACCCACCGGCATGATCATGAACTCCTGGAAGTCGATCAGGTTGTCGGCGTGCTTGCCACCGTTGATGATGTTGGCCATCGGTGTCGGCAAGGTGAAGTCGCGATTCTTGTGGATCTTGCCGATGTATTTCCAGAGCGGCAGCTTGCTGACATGGGCACCAGCCAGCGTGATCGCCATCGAAGCGCCGAGGATCGCGTTCGCTCCCAGGTTCGACTTGTTGGGCGTGCCATCGAGAGCGATCATTGCCTCGTCGAGTGCGCGCTGGTCGAGAGGGTTCTTGCCCTTGAGCAGTTTGGCAATCTTGGTGTTGACGGCTTCGACCGCCTTCAACACGCCTTTACCGAGATAAGCGTTCTTGTCGCCATCACGCAGTTCGCAGGCTTCGAATTCCCCGGTCGACGCACCTGATGGGACTGCGGAGCGGGCCATGAATCCGTTGTCGAGCGTGATGTCGACCTCGACGGTCGGGTTGCCGCGCGAGTCAAGGATCTGTCGACCGACGACCTTGGTGATCTTGACGAATTCAGGGGTGACGTCAGACGCTGCCTCGGCTTGCTCGGGCTGTTCGACGTTCTCGGCCTTCTCGGCCTTTTCTGCTTTCTTGACTTTGTTGGCTTTTGCCATGATGGAGCTCCGTAGGAGTGGTTCGGTGGAAAGATCGAGGGAAATTTCTCCCGGTGATCATACCGAATTCAGATGACAAGGTGCAATGCCTGACAACGAAATCAGGGTCAATTCGTCCATCCAGATAAAGCGTGGAGAATCGGTCACTTGTGTGTCACAGAGAAGATCTTCAGCGAAACACAGGCATCCAGCATGAATGGACTCCGGAAGGAAATTGCAGTGTGCTGGACGATGTGTTACAAGGTAAACTCATCGCGGATTCACGAATTCAACCGCAGTCCCTCTCGCCAAATGGTTTTTTCGTTTTTCAAGAAGCAGCCACCGGAAAAGAAAATGGTTGCCCGGCCAGCCGCCGCTCCCCGCGCCCGCGACGAGCGGGGCGAAGCCCTGGGTCAGGCGCCGGATGATAAGCCGGCCGCCGCCGCGCCAGTCGGCCTGTTGCGGGCTGACCTCCCCTTTGCCACTCCGGTTTCCAAGATCGAAGGGCAGCCTCTGGATCTCAGCGAGTTTGTGTTCAGTGAGCACGCGCATGATATTCCGATCGAGGTTGAGATTGATCCGGTAGACGCCGAGGCTGAAGAGGCGGCCATGCTCTTTGCCAATGGCCAGGACAGTGCGGTGCGCTCGCTGCTCGAGAACTCGACCCGCTCCTACCGTTCCGGCCCGGGCGAGCGCTTATGGCTGATGCTTTTCGACCTCTTCCGGCTGACTGGCCAGAAAGCCCCTTTTGAGGCGCTGGGAATCGACTACGCACAGTCTTTCGAGAAATCGCCGCCAGGCTGGCGCGATACCGCTGTCGCCGCGCCGGTACACGCCAAAGTGGTTGGGTCGGTGTTGTTCAAGGGTGAGTTGACCGGTGATAACGATGCCGGATTTACGGCGGTACGCCAGGCTCTCGCGAGGAACCCGCGTCTTCGTCTCGATTTGTCCAAGCTGCGTAGACTGGATGCTGCCGGTTGCCAGTGGCTTCTGGATCTGCTGCAGCAGGCGCACAAGGATCGGCGCGAGATCGAGTTGCTGGGTCGTGATCACCTCGCGGCCCTGCTTGACCCCCTGATCATGCCCGGTCGAACAGAAAACCAGGCCTGTTGGCTGCTGAAGCTCGAGGTATGTCAGTTGCGCGGGCAGTTGGAGGCTTTCGAGGATCTGGCGGTCAACTATGCAGTGACCTTCGAGATTTCCCCACCCTCCTGGGAGCCCAGACGGGTGATGGAGGCCGAACCGCCGCCACTGGTGCTGGCCGTCGCCGATCAGTTGGTGACCGAGGCGTATGTCATCAAGGGCGATGTCAAGGCTTCCCGTTTCACTGACTTGCCGGCGTACGCTGAAGCCAACGATCCGGTGCTGATCGATTGCGCTGCCGTGACGCGTATGGACTTCCTGAGTGCCGGCGCCTTGCTCAACATCCTGACCATGGTCAAGCGGAAGGGCCGGCAGATCATTTTCCGTCATCCCCATTACCTGCTTGCCGAACTGTTCCGCGTCGTCGGGCTGAAAGCCGTGGCGGAAATCGTTCTCGCCAGAAACTAGAACCACCAACAGGAGTTTTGTATGGACCAGTACCACGGCACGACGATCCTGTCCGTTCGCCGCGGCAAGCGCATTGCCATGGGTGGAGACGGCCAGGTAACCCTGGGCAATATCGTCATCAAGGCCACTGCCCGCAAGGTTCGGCGCATCCATCAGGGGCGGATTCTCGCCGGGTTTGCGGGTGGGACGGCGGATGCCTTTACCCTGTTTGAACGTTTCGAAGCCAAACTGGACAAGCACCAGGGCAATCTGCTCCGCTCGGCAGTTGAACTCGCCAAGGACTGGCGCAGCGACCGTGCCCTGCGTCGGCTGGAGGCCATGCTGGCGGTCGCTGATCAGGAGAATTCACTGATCATCACCGGCAATGGTGATGTGCTCGAACCGGAGTATGGCATCGTCGCCATTGGCTCGGGGGGGGCGTTATGCGCAAGCGGCGGCACGCGCACTGGTAGAAAACAGCGAACTCGATCCGGCCGAGGTGGTCCGCAAGTCCTTGCAGATCGCCAGCGATCTGTGCATCTATACCAATCAGAACTTCACCATCGAGGTGCTCGAATAATATGTCGTCGATGACTCCGCAGAAAAATTGTTCACGAACTGGACAAACATATCGTTGGTCAGGGCAAGGCCAAGAAGGCCGTGGCGATTGCGCTGCGCAACCGCTGGCGGCGCGCGCAGGTCGCCGAGCCGCTGCGCCAGGAGATCACGCCGAAGAATATCCTGATGATCGGACCCACTGGTGTTGGCAAGACCGAAATCGCGCGCCGGCTGGCACGTCTGGCCAACGCGCCGTTCATCAAGATCGAGGCCACCAAGTTTACCGAGGTCGGTTACGTGGGCCGCGATGTCGAAACGATTATCCGTGACCTCGTCGAGATTGCCGTCAAGAGTGCTCGTGAACAGGCAATGACGGGCGTTCGTATACGTGCCGAAGACGCTGCCGAAGACCGCATTCTCGACGCCCTGTTGCCGCCGGCACGCGGCAATTTCTTCAACGATGCGCAATCGACGGAAGACAGTGCGACTCGGCAGAAATTTCGCAAGAAACTGCGCGAGGGCGAACTGGACCACAAGGAGATCGAGGTGGATGTCGCCGCTCCGTTGATGCAGGCCGAAATCTTCGCACCCCCGGGAATGGAGGAGCTGACCTCGCAGATTCAGGGCATGTTTCAGAACATGGGTGGGGGCCGCAAGAAATCGCGCAAGCTGAAGATCTTCGAGGCACGCAGGTTGCTGATCGAGGAGGAAGCCGCGAAGCTGGTCAATGATGAGGATGTCAAACACGATGCCGTCCGTAATGTCGAGCAGAACGGCATCGTCTTTCTCGATGAAATCGACAAGATCGCCTCTCGCAGCGACACGCACGGTGTGGACGTTTCGCGTCAGGGGGTGCAACGCGACCTGCTGCCGCTCGTCGAAGGTACCACGGTATCGACCAAGTACGGGATGATCCGGACCGATCATATCCTGTTTATTGCCAGCGGTGCTTTCCACCTGGCGAAACCCTCGGACCTGATTCCTGAACTGCAGGGTCGCCTGCCGATCCGGGTGGAACTGGATTCCTTGTCGGTCGCCGACTTCGAGTGCATTCTGACGCAGACTGACGCATGCCTGACCATGCAATACCAGGCACTGCTGGCAACCGAAGGGGTGACCCTCGACTTTGCCGCGGACGGGATCAAGCGCCTGGCCGAGATTGCCTGGTCGGTCAATGAGCGTACCGAGAACATCGGTGCTCGACGACTGTATACGGTCATGGAACGGCTGCTCGAAGAGGTGTCGTTCTCCGCCGGCGAGGGAAGCCTGGAGAGCGTTGCCATCGATGCAGCCTATGTGGACAGCCGGCTTGCCGAACTGGCGCAGAACGAGGATCTGTCGCGCTACGTTCTCTAGCCCGCAGCTCTGCCGCTTACTTCACTACCACCAGGACCGGCATCAAAGCAACTCCAGGGGCGGCATCAGGCCTGCAGCGTAAGCCGAAGAGCTGCCCTGCACAGCGGTCTGACCGAGCTTGGCCAGCACTTTGTTGGCTTCGCGCAAGCGGCCGAGCAGCTTGCTCAGCAGGACCTTGTTGAAGCGTTCCCGTACTTCGTCAGAACTCAAGTCCAGCGCTGCGCTATTGATCTCCAGGAACAGGGTCGGCTCCAAGGTCACCACCGTGGCGTGACGCCGGGGGTCGGTCGGGTGCAGGAATGCCATTTCTCCAACCACCTCGCTTGCGCCGAGCCGACAGATCACCCGTCCATTTGTGGAGATCTCGACAAAGCCGTCAACCACCACGCCAAACTTGCGATGGTTTTCACCTTCACGGATGAGCGTGACTTTTTCCGACAGTTCTCGCCAGACACTGATGCGCAGCACTTCCCACAACTCGATATCCTCGAACTCGGTGAAGAACTCCACTTTGCGCAACTTTTCGAAGTGTGTCAGATCTTGCTGCATCTGATCTTCTTCGAGCATCTGGTAGCGTACCGAGGAAAGATCCTTGGCAAACTCGGCACCATTGCGGTAGCGGCTGTACAGGTCCTTCTCGAGTGCCTTCTTGATGATCGGATCAAGGCCTGCCGGCAAAGTCGGGTTGAGTGCGCATACCGAAGGCGAGTCCATGTTGATGATCTTGTAGACCAGCGTTGCGGGATTGTTGGCGCGAAATGGTAGTCGCCCGGTCAGCAACTGGAATAGCAGGACACCAAGCGAATAGAGGTCGGTCTTGTGATTGAGCGGATAGTTCTTGACCTGCTCAGGGGACATGTAGGCTGGTGAGCCGACGCCCATGACGAAAGTCGAGTCCTTGCCCATATCCTTGAGGAGATTGAGCCCCAAACCGAAATCGGTGATTTTCGGATTATCGTCGGCATCCAGCAGGATATTGGCCGGTTTGATATCGCGATGCACGACGCCCTGGCGGAAGGCGTAATCGAGGGCCAGGCAGCACTTGAAGATGATGCCGATGACGCGGTGCATCGGCAGTAGGCGATTGATTGCACAATATTTGTCGAGCGCGGTGCCATCAATGAACTCCATCACCAGATACGCCTGTTCGGGTTCCACCACGGCGTCGTGGATCTTGACGATGTTCGGGTGATTCAAACGACGGCCGATCGCATCCTCGGTCTGGAAAAGCTTGCGCAGACGTCGCGACATGGCTGCATTTTCTTCACCGAAGCGGATCAGCTTGATTGCGACCTGGCTGCCCAGGTCCGGATCTCGAGCCAAATAGACGACAGCAGTCGCACCCTTGCCCAGGGAGCGAATGATTTCATACTTGCCGATCTTCTCCAACATGCCAGAACCACACCCTATCGACGACCATCGGGAATTGAAATGCTAGCAGCAGAATCGTCTTGTACATGAAAAATTATGCATGATTTGCCTCGCTGCCCGGCACGACCAAGGTAAAAAAAAGCTTGAAATCGAAGAACTCGCCCCAAACTCCTTTCCGTTTTAGGGAGATCAACATCTATGCAAACGAACGACAAAGTACCCGAAGAGACCACTGCTGCTACCGAAACACCGGAAATCGTTGCCTTCCCATCGGAAGCCGCGCCTGCAGGCGGCACGCCCAGTCTCGAAGAAACTCTCAGGCAAGCGCAACTGCAGGCAGAGGAGTACCACGATGCGTGGCTACGCGCCAAAGCTGAAACCGAGAATGTGCGCCGTCGTGCCCAGGAAGACATTAGCAAGGCTGCGAAGTTCGCTGTTGACCGTTTTGCTCGGGAACTGCTGGCCGTGAAGGACAGCCTCGAAGCTGCACTGGCGACCGAAACAGCCAGCGTCGAGAGCCTTCGGTCCGGTACCGAACTGACCCTCAAGCAACTGGTCGCCGCTTTCGAAAAATCGGCACTGACGGAAGTCGATCCGCTTGGCGAGAAGTTCGATCCGCATCGACACCAGGCGATCAGCGTCGTCGAATCGACACAGGAGCCAAACACCGTCGTCAGCGTACTGCAGAAGGGCTACCTGCTGGCTGACCGCGTGCTGCGCCCGGCGCTGGTCGTCGTCGCCAGGGCAGGCGCTTGAAATCGTCACGATAATCCCCAACTGCAGCGTATCACCAGACATTCCGGTTTTGGCGAATGTTTTTGAAAAACAATATTGAAAGGATTCTGATATGGGCAAGATCATCGGCATTGATCTCGGAACGACCAACTCCTGCGTTGCTGTCATGGAAAACGGCAAACCGAAAGTGATCGAGAACTCTGAAGGTGCGCGTACCACACCATCAACGGTCGCTTATGCGGAAGATGGTGAAATTCTCTGCGGAGCGCCGGCCAAGCGTCAGGCCGTGACCAATCCGAAAAACACTCTGTACGCGATCAAGCGGCTGATTGGTCGCCGCTTTGAAGAGAAGGAAGTGCAGAAGGATATCTCCCTGATGCCGTTCAAGATTCTCAGGGCGGACAATGGTGACGCCTGGGTCGAGGTGCGCGGCAAGAAGATTGCCCCGCCGCAGGTTTCCGCCGAAGTGCTGCGCAAGATGAAGAAGACCGCCGAGGATTACCTGGGCGAGGAGGTCACCGAGGCGGTGATCACCGTGCCGGCCTATTTCAACGATAGCCAGCGCCAGGCGACCAAGGATGCCGGGCGGATCGCCGGTCTGGAAGTCAAACGCATCATCAACGAACCGACGGCAGCGGCCCTGGCCTTCGGCATGGACAAGAAACAGGGTGACAAGAAGATCGCGGTCTATGACCTCGGCGGCGGTACTTTCGACATCTCGATCATCGAAATCGCAGCGGTCGAAGGCGAGCACCAGTTCGAGGTGCTGTCCACCAACGGCGACACCTTCCTCGGTGGCGAAGACTTTGACCAGCGTCTGATCGACCATATCATCGATGAGTTCAAGAAGGAATCGGGTGTCAACCTGAAGGCCGACGTGCTGGCCCTGCAACGCCTCAAGGATGCTGCTGAAAAAGCCAAGATCGAGCTTTCGTCCGGGCAGCAAAACGAAATCAATCTGCCGTACATCACCGCGGACGCCTCCGGGCCCAAGCACCTGACGCTGAAGATCACACGCTCCAGGTTCGAAGCGCTGGTCGACGATCTCATCGAGCGGACCATCGAGCCCTGCCGCATTGCGTTGAAGGATGCCGGCTGCAAGATCGGCGACATCGACGACGTCATTCTCGTCGGTGGCCAGTCCCGGATGCCCAAGGTGCAGCAAAGGGTGAAGGAGTTCTTCGGTCGCGAACCACGCCGGGACGTCAATCCGGACGAAGCGGTTGCCGTTGGGGCAGCGATCCAGGGTGGCGTTCTGCAAGGCGAGGTCAAGGACGTTCTGCTCCTCGATGTGACGCCATTGTCGCTGGGTATCGAGACGCTGGGTGGGGTGATGACCAAACTGATCAAGAAGAACACCACCATCCCGACCAAGGCGACACAGGTTTTCTCGACGGCGGACGACAACCAGTCTGCAGTCACCATTCACGTCCTGCAGGGTGAGCGCGAAATGGCCAGCGGTAACAAGAGCCTTGGACAGTTCAATCTCTCCGATATCCCGCCGGCGCCGCGTGGCATGCCACAGATCGAAGTCACCTTCGACATTGACGCGAATGGAATTCTGCATGTTTCCGCCAAGGACAAGGCCACTGGCAAGGAGAACAAGATCAAGATTCAGGCGTCTTCCGGCCTCAGCGAGGCGGAAGTACAGCGCATGGTCCAGGACGCCGAGCTGCACGCCGAAGAGGACCGGAAGGCGCATGAACTGGCGGAAGCCCGCAACCAGTGCGATGGCATGATCCACACCGTCAAGAAGTCTCTTGCCGAATATGGCAAGGAACTCTCCGACAGCGAGAAACATCTCATCGAAAGGGCGATGCAGGAAGCCGAGGAGGCCATTCGTGGCAACGACCTCGACACCATCAAGGCGAAGAACGAGGCGCTCGGGACAGCCGCGCAGAAGTTGGGTGAGAAGATGTACGCCAAACAACAGGAGCACGCGGGGGGGTACCGAGCATGCCGCAGGGACTGCTGGCGAAACGAAGAAGGATGACGGCGACGTCGTCGATGCCGAGTTCACCGAAGTCAAAGACAAGAAGTAGGCCTCTGCCTGCCAGGCGAGGCGTATAATCGCGCCTCGCTCCGCCCCTCCAATTGTTCAGATACCGATGGCAAAACGCGACTTATACGACATTCTCGGCGTCAATCGCGACGCCTCCGATGAAGAAATCAAGAAGGCTTACCGCAAGCTGGCGATGAAGCATCATCCGGATCGCAATCCGGACAACCCCAAGGCCGAGGAGCACTTCAAGGAAGTCAAGGAAGCCTACGAAATTCTCTCCGACCCGGAGAAGCGCTCGGCCTACGACCAGTACGGTCACGCCGGCATCGATCCACAGGCCGGCATGGGCGCCGCAGGGGCAGGGGGATTCTCCGAAGCCTTCGGCGGCATCTTTGATGAGATTTTCGGTGGTCGTCGCGGCGGTGGACGTTCCAATGTCTACCGTGGTGCCGATCTGCGCTACAACCTTGAAATTTCCCTCGAGCAGGCGGCCTTTGGCACGGAAACCAAGATTCGCATTCCGACGATGGAGGTTTGCGACGCCTGCCATGGCAGTGGTGCCAAGGCCGGTACGCAGCCAAAGACCTGTCCGACCTGTCAGGGAAGCGGTCAGGTTCGCCTGCAGCAGGGGTTCTTCTCGATTCAGCAGACCTGTCCGAAATGTCACGGAACCGGGCGCTTTGTTGCCGAGCCATGTGTTCCGTGTCACGGCGCGGGTCGGGTCAAGCAGCACAAAAGTCTGGCGGTGAAGATTCCGGCGGGTGTTGATGAGGGTGACCGGATTCGTCTCTCGGGCGAAGGCGAGCACGGCATCAATGGCGGACCTTCCGGGGATCTTTACGTGCAGATTCATCTCAAGACGCATCCTGTCTTTCAGCGTGAACAGAACGACCTGCACTGCGAGATGCCGATCAGTTTTACCACCGCGGCCCTGGGGGGAGAAATCGATATTCCGACACTCGATGGAGCGGCAAAGATCCGGGTTCCTGCGGAGACACAATCCGGAAAAATCTTTCGCTTGCGTGGAAAAGGCATCAAGGGCGTGCGTAGCAACACCCACGGTGACCTGCTCTGTCATGTGGTCGTGGAAACCCCGGTGCATCTCACCGAACGTCAGAAGGAGTTGTTGCGCGAGCTTGAGGAGTCCAGCCGCGAGAACTCCGCCCACCACAACCCGCGCGCCAAATCCTGGATGGATCGCGTGCGCGATTTCTTCGCTGCCACCTGAGATCTGTCGTCGCTGCGCCCTCGGCGCAGCGCAGTGCCAGGCGACACATTATTCAGCACGGAGTCGCTTCGTGTAAGGAGGGTGTCAGCTTGCTGCGCCATCCTGGGCTAGCGCGAGCCGGCGATCGGTAAACGGTCGCGGCACACGCACTACCTGAAGGAGATGGCATGAGGATCGCCAGAGCGCTACTGTTTGGTTTCTTGAGTTGGTTCGGCTGTGTGTTTGCCGCTGAGGTGGGTGTCACCGACAACAGCGTTCTGATCGGCATGACTGCGCCGTTTTCCGGCCCTAACGGGGCGTACGGACTGGACATGAAGATGGTCATCAACGCCTATTTTCGCCAGATCAACGACGCCGGTGGGATTCATGGAAGAAGGCTGGAGTTGCGCGCACTCGATGACGGCTATGAAACGGAACGTGCGGTAGCCAATACCCGCACCTTGATCAACCAGGAGAAGGTTTTTGCCTTGCTTGCGTCGTATGGTTCGAGTCCAACGACAGCGGCCATGAATGAGGTCTTTGGCGTTGCCAAAGTGCCGCTGGTCGGAGCGATTTCCGGTGCCGACTCGATCCGTCAGTCGCCCAGGGACAACCCGAAAAATCGCTACATGTTCAATGTGCGGGCGAGTTACGCGAACGAAACCGAAGCGATCGTCAATCAACTGGTCTCTCTCGGCTTCAGGAACATCGCTGTGTTGTACCAGAACGATGGTTTCGGCAAATCCGGCCTCGATGGTGTCATCACGGCGCTCAGGAAGCACAACCAGGCTCCATTAGCGGTGGCCACGGTGGAGCGTAACTCGGTCGAGGTCAGCCAGGCGGTGCAGACCATCGCCCAGGTGAACCCGCAAGCAGTAATCATGGTGACCCTGTACAAGCCGACTGCAGCCTTCGTTCGCGCGATGAGGAAAACCGGTCAGAAGCCGCAGTTCATGACCCTTTCGCCGGTCGGAGCGGACCTGCTGGTGCAGGAGCTTGGCGACGAGGCGCGCGGCATCGGCATTTCACAGGTCATGCCCTATCCCTGGAACGACACCACGCCGCTGGTGCGCGAATACCAGAAGCTGCTCGGCCAGAATGGAAAATTCTCCTACTACGGCGTCGAAGCCTACGCCATGGCGAAAGTGCTGATCGATGCGATTCGCAAAGCGGGCAAGGACCTGAGCCGCGACAAGCTGCTTGCCAGCCTGGAAGGCATGCAGAACCACGACCTGGGGGGCTATCGCGTCAGCTATTCGGCCAATGAGAGGTTGGGTTCCCACTTTGTCGATCTGACGGTCATTGGCAACAGTGGCCGGGTTCTTCGTTAATCCATCAGCGATCAGGCACGCCGCCAGTTGGTTCCCTTGGCGTCATCCTCGAGGACCACTCCCGCGGCCAGGAGTCCGCTTCGGATTCTGTCTGCTTCGGAGTAGTCCTTGCGTTTCTTCGCTGCCAGCCGGTCGGCGATCAGCGTTTCGATGGCGGTTGCGGAGATCTCTGCGTCGTTCGCCGGCGTCCCCTGCAAAAATACCTGTGGGTCACGCTTGAGCAGGCCCAGCAGGCCTGCCAGCCCTCGCAACTGGCTGGCCAGTTCCACGGACTTGCTGCGGTTCACCTCGCTTGCCAGGTCAAACAAAATTGCACACGCTTCGGGGGTATTGAAGTCGTCGTTCATTGCCTGGCAGAAGCGAATCGCATGCCGCTCATGCCAGTCCACTGCGGCCACTTCGACTGCGGGCTGCGCCGCCTTGATTGCGGTATACAGCCGGCTCAGCGCTTGCCGGGCATCATCGAGATGGGCATCAGAATAGTTGAGTGGGCTGCGGTAGTGCGCACGCAGGATGAAGAAACGCAGCACTTCGGGATCGTATTGCTTGAGGATTTCCCGGATCGTGAAAAAATTGCCGAGCGACTTCGACATTTTTTTCGTCATCGACACGAACGAAACCGTTATGCATCCAGTAGTTTACGAAAGGGCAGCGATGTGCGCCCTCGGACTGCGCGATCTCGTTTTCATGATGGGGAAACTGCAGATCCTGCCCGCCGCCGTGAATGTCGAAATGTTTGCCGAGCAGTTCCGAACTCATCGCGGAGCACTCGATGTGCCAGCCGGGGCGACCATTGCCCCAGGGCGATGGCCAGAAAGGTTCCCCTTCCCTGGCATGTTTCCAGAGCACGAAATCAAGCGGGTCGTCCTTGCCAGAATCAAGCTCGACGCGTTCCCCAGCGCGTAGATCGTCAACGGACTTGCCCGACAGCTTGCCGTAGCCAGGAAATTTGCGGACCGAGAAATTCACGTCACCAGCGGCCGCCTGGTAAGCCAGCCCGTTTTTCTCCAATCGCTCGATCAGGTCGAGCATCTGAGGAATATATCGGGTTGCCCGGGGTTCATGATCGGGTTTTTCCACGCCCAGTGCCGCTGCGTCTTCATCCATGAAGCCGATGAAGCGATCCGTCAGTTGGCCGATGCTTTCCTGGTTGGCCAGCGCCCGCTTGATGATTTTGTCATCAATATCGGTGATGTTGCGGACGTAGCACACCCGTAGCCCACTCGCTCGCAGCCAGCGCTGCACCATGTCGAAAACGACCAGAACACGTGCATGGCCGAGGTGGCAGTAGTCATAGACGGTCATTCCACAGACGTACATGCGGACGCAGCCGGGCGTGATCGGAATGAAGTCCTGCTTTTCTCTGGTCAGCGAGTTGTAGATCTTCAGCATTTTCAGGCTCACGGTAGCGCTCCGCAAAGGACGCACGCAGAGGACTTTGGTTTGGACGCACTTCTTGTTAGAATCGATCGGTTTAGTGACACCTAACCGCCGTGTGGGCAAGTATACCATAACCATGCACTCGAACCTCCCGACGTCTATGCCCACTTCCTCAGCCCTGATCGTCGGCCTCCTTCTGGGCTGCGCCGGATTCTTTGCCACTGCCGACACGCTGTCGGATGCACAGCGGCTCATGCGTCAGGGGCAGAAGTCACAGGCGCTCGAAAAGGTCGATGCCTACCTGGCGAGCAAACCCGCGGACGCCCAGGGGCGATTCCTCAAGGGCCTGCTCCTCACCGAGATGGGCAAGCCGCCGGAAGCAATTGCCGTCTTCAGCAAGCTGACCGAGGACTATCCGGAATTGCCCGAGCCCTACAACAACCTGGCGGTTCTGTATGCTCAGCAGAAACAGTACGACAAGGCGCGTACGGCACTCGAGATGGCCATCCGGATTCATCCGGGCTACACCACTGCCTACGACAACCTCGGTGATGTCTACGCCAGGCTCGCCGCTCAGGCTTATGACAAGGCGCTGCAGTTCGATCCGTCGAGGAGGGTGACACAATCCAAGCTGGCCAGGCTTCGGGAACTCAACAAGCCCTCGACAAGCAGCCCGGGGGTGGCAATGCGGCCGGCTGGCGAGACCAGCAGCCGGATGAGCGGTACCGAGCTGGCTGCCATGCCTGTTGCCTCAGCCCCGGCTGCCAGCACGGCGGCTGCCGTCGTGTCCGCGGGCCAGGGCATCGCTCCACTCGCCGCTGCGACGGCGGCTGACCAGTCGGCACAGCAAGCAGCGGCGGCCCGGGTCGAGGTGCCGAGGATGGCCGCGGCGGCTGCCGGCGACGAGGAGGCGGTGACGAAGGCCCTGCAAGCTTGGGCCAACGCTTGGTCACGCAAGGATGCCAAGGCCTATCTCGCTTACTATGCAGCGGATTTTCGTACGCCCAGAGGGATTCCCCGCAAGGCATGGGAAATCGAGCGTACCCGACCGATGAACAAGCCCGGCAGGCTACAGGTTGAAATCGAGGACATCAAGGTCTCGTTTGCCGACGATAAGGCAACGGTGAGGCTCCGACAGCATTACAGTTCGCCCTACCTGAAATCCACCGTGACCAAGACCATCGTCCTGGTCAAATCCAGGGGTAGGTGGCTGATTCAGCAGGAACGCATCGGCTGAAGATCATTATTTACCTGGAGGAATTCTCTGATGTACAGGAAACTTGCCCTGATTGCCGGTGGCTTGCTGTCGGTGGCGGCTTTGGCTACACCCAGCGTCGACATGCAGACCAGCATGGGCCGGATCGTGATTGAACTCGATTCCGAAAAGGCACCAAAAACTGTCCAGAACTTTGTCCAGTACGTCAATGAGGGGTTCTACAACGGCACGGTTTTCCATCGCGTCATTCCCGGCTTCATGATCCAGGGCGGTGGTTTTACCGTTGACCTGCAACAGAAGTCGGCGGCCAGGAAGGTGGAGAACGAAGGAAAGAATGGCCTGAAAAACGATCGGGGAACGATCGCCATGGCCCGTACCGCGGATCCGCATTCGGCGAGTTCACAGTTCTTCATCAATCACCGCGACAATGCCGCACTCAACTATCCCGCGAGCGATGGCTGGGGCTATACGGTTTTTGGCAAGGTCACACAAGGCATGGAGGTGGTGGACAAGATCGCCAGGGTGGCGACCGGAAACCGCTCGATGCACCAGGACGTTCCCCTTGAACCGGTCATCATCCAGTCGGTCAAGATCATTCCCGAGAAAGGAAAGCCATGATCAAGCTGCATACCAATTTTGGCGTCATCGCCATCGAAGTGGACGCCGAAAAAGCGCCCTTGTCAGCCAGAAACTTCCTCGACTACGTCGAGGCCGGTCATTATGACAACACCGTTTTCCATCGCGTGATTCCCGGCTTCATGGTGCAGGGCGGTGGCTTCGCGCCGGGCATGAAACAGAAGGCCTGCAAGGATCCGATCCGAAATGAAGCCAGCAACGGGCTCAAGAATGATGCCTACACGGTTGCCATGGCGCGTACCTCGGAACCGCACTCGGCCACCGCACAGTTCTTCATCAATCTGGTAAACAACGATTTTCTCAATTACCGTGCGCCTAATGCCCAGGGTTGGGGCTATTGCGTGTTCGGCAAGGTGGTTGAGGGTCGCGATGTGGTCGATCGGATCAAGGCAGTCAAAACGGGTTTTTCCGGCGGGCATGGCGATGTGCCCGTCGAAGATGTACTGATCGAGCGTGCCGAGGTCTGCTGATGACCGCACCAGTTCACGATTCATCCCCGTAGTGATCCTGTTCATTTCCGATCTGCATCTGGCGCCGCAGGCGCCGGGTGTCACCCGCATTTTTCTGGATTTTCTCGGTGGCCGTGCGCGTGCCGCCGAGCAATTGTTCATTCTCGGCGATCTGTTCGAAGCCTGGCCAGGTGACGACTGCCTCGAAGATCCGGAGGATTCTTTTGCCGCTGACATCGTCGATGCACTGCACGCGCTGGCGGCAGCCGGTGTTCGCGTGTCGGTGATGCATGGCAACCGCGATTTTCTGCTCGGAGACCACTTCGCCGCCCGCAGTGGCGCCCGGCTGCTGCCGGATCCTTATGTCCTGTCGCTGCCGGCATGGCAGTTCGTCCTGTCGCATGGCGATGCCTTGTGCACCGACGATCACGACTACCAGGCATTTCGTGCGCTGGCGCGTCGGCCCGACTGGCAGGCCACCTTTCTGGGCAAATCCCTGCCGGAGCGCAAGGCGATGGCCATCGCGGCTCGCCAGAAAAGCGAATCTGCCAAGCGCGACAAGGCGGACTACCTGATGGACGTCAATGCCGGTGCGACTGACGATTTCCTGCGTGCGCATGGCTATGCCACGCTGATCCACGGTCACACACATCGTCCGGCGACGCATGCCCACCTGGTCGACGGCATTCACGTCGAGCGCTGGGTCCTGGCGAACTGGCAGGAGACGCAAGGCGAGTTTCTTTGCTGGGATGGCCGGGAACTGTACCGGGAGCGCTGGATCTGATTCCCTTCGGTCGTTACCACGGCGCACGCAGGCCATGAGCAAGCCCGCGGTCGACATCCTGCGCCGGGTTTTCGGCTACCCGTCGTTTCGTGGTCAGCAGGAGGAAATCGTCGACCAGCTCGTCGCTGGCGGTGACGCACTGGTGCTGATGCCGACCGGCGGCGGCAAGTCGCTCTGCTATCAGATCCCGGCACTGCTGCGCCAGGGCGTTGGGGTGGTCGTCTCGCCGCTGATCGCGCTGATGCAGGACCAGGTGGATGCCCTGCGCTTGGCGGGTGTGCGCGCGGCTTTCCTGAACTCGTCGATGGATTTCCGGTCGGCGGTCGATACCGAGCGCCGATTGCTGGACGACGGGCTGGATCTGATCTATGTGGCACCGGAACGGCTGCTCAGCGAGCGTTTCATCGGCCTGCTCGAACAACTCGTCGCGCGCCGGCAACTCGCACTCTTTGCGATTGACGAGGCGCATTGTGTTTCACAATGGGGACACGATTTTCGCCCGGAGTACATTCAGCTCTCACAGCTGCACCAGCGCTTCCCTGGGGTACCGCGAATCGCCCTGACGGCGACTGCCGACCAGCTGACCCGGCAGGAAATCATCACCCGCCTGAACCTCGAGGAAGCGAGCTTGTTCGTCGCAAGTTTCGATCGGCCAAACATCCGTTACACGATCGTCGAGCGTGACAACCCGCGCAGGCAGTTGCTGAGCTTTCTCGGTGCGCACCATGGTGCGGCCGGCATCGTCTATTGTCTTTCGCGCCGCAAGGTGGATGAAACCGCCGTCTGGCTGAATGCGCAGGGAGTGACTGCCCTGCCGTACCATGCCGGACTGACCGCTGGCGACCGGCAGCGTCACCAGCAGCGCTTTCTGCGCGAGGATGGGCTGGTGATGGTGGCCACCATCGCTTTCGGGATGGGAATCGACAAGCCCGATGTGCGCTTCGTCGCCCATCTCGACCTGCCCAAGAGCCTCGAAGCGTATTACCAGGAAACCGGGCGCGCCGGGCGCGACGGTGATCCGTCGCAGGCGTGGATGACCTACGGATTGAATGATGTGGTCATCCACCGGCAAATGATCGAGGAGTCGTCGGCACCGCTCGAGCAGAAGCGCGTCGAAAGGCAGAAGCTCGAGAGCATGCTCGCCTACTGCGAATCGGGACAGTGCCGTCGCGTCCTCCTGCTCAACTATTTTGGCGAGGCCGCAGCGCCCTGCGGCAACTGCGATGTCTGCCTTGACCCGCCGCTGCTCTGGGACGGTACGGTGGCTGCACAGAAAGCACTGTCCGCAGCCTTGCGAACCGGCCAGCGTTTTGGTGCCGGGCATCTGATCGACATCCTGCGTGGCAAGCTTACCGACAAGGTCAGGCAGTTCGGTCACGACCGCCTGCCGACTTTCGGCGTCGGAGCGGAGATGGACGACATGGGCTGGCGCTCGGTATTTCGGCAGTTGCTCGCCGCTGGGGTGCTCGAAGCCGACGCTGCGGCCTACGGGGCGCTGAAGCTGACGGACAGCGCACGGCCGATTCTCAAGGGGGAAATCAGCCTCAAGCTGCGACGGCGTTCGGATCGGCCAAAGGGCAAGCCAGCCCGGAGCAAGGTCGTGCCAGGCAGCTCGCCGCAGCGAGCCAAGGATTCGCCACTGCTGGCCAGGCTGCGGACCTGGCGCAGCGAGAGAGCGCGCGAACAGGGTGTGCCCGCTTACGTGATCCTGCATGATCGCGCGCTCTACGAGATCGCTGCGCTGCTGCCCGACTCTGTGCAGGCGCTGCTCGCCGTACCGGGGATCGGCCTTGCCAAGGCCGACCGCTACGGCGAAGACCTGCTGGCCATCGTCGCGGCGGCTGACTGATTTCAGGGCGACGTCGCCGGATAGGGATAGAGTCTGTCGAGTGCGACGCTCTGTCCGGAAGGCTGCACGATGCGTACATGCTCGCGGTGCAGTTCGCGGGCATGGCGCAGGCCGCAGGAGTGAGCGATCATTTCGATTTCCCTGTTCATGTTCCGGCAGTAGGACGCCACCCGCGTCGCTTTGTCCTCGACGACCAGGCCGCGCTGCAGGCGCGGATCGTGCGTGGTGACGCCGGTCGGACAAGTATTGGTGTGGCAGCGCAGGGCCTGGATGCAGCCCAGCGAGAACATGAAGCCACGCGCGGTATTGACGAAATCGGCGCCCGTCGCCAGCGCCCAGGCGACGCGCGCCGGCGTCACCAGTTGGCCGGCAGCGATGATCCGAATCCGTTCCTTGAGGCCGCTGGCCAGCAGTGCGTCGGCAACCAGTGGCAGGGCTTCGTCAATCGACATCGCCATGTGATCGGCCAGCGCCTGCGGTGCGGCACCACTGCCGCCCTCGCCGCCGTCTATGGTCAGAAAGTCGGGTGCTGCCTGCAGACCACGCTGCGCGACCGCTGCCGTGAGTTCCTGGATGAAGCGATCACCTCCGATGGCGGTCTTGACACCCACTGGCTTGCCGGTGATGGCCCGGACATGTTCGACCCGGTCGAGCAGTTCGTCGATGTTGGCGATGTCGCGGTGGCGGTTCGGGCTCAGTGAATCGCGTCCTTCGGCGATGCCGCGGATGCGTGCGATCTCGGGCGTCACCTTGTTGCCCGGCAGAACCCCGCCCTTGCCCGGCTTGGCTCCCTGCGAAAGCTTGATCTCGAAAGCCCGTACGCTCGCTTGTGCGGCGAGTTCGCGCAGGCGCTCGTCGGACAGCTCGCCGTTGCCATCCCGAACGCCGTACTTGGCCGTACCGATCTGAAAGATGATGTCGCAACCGCCTTCCAGGTGATAGGGAGAAAGCCCCCCCTCACCGGTGTCCAGCCAGCAGCCGGCCGCCGCTGCGCCATGAGACAGCGCGCGTACGGCAGGTTGGGAGATGGCGCCAAAACTCATGGCACTGATGTTCACCAGCGAGCGGCCGACGAAAGGGGTCCGACAATGGCCTTCACCAATCACCAGCGCTGGTGTTGCCTGTTGCTCCTCATCGAGGACGGGGAACGGAGCATTGACGAAAACCAGAGCGCCGGGCGTATGGATCCGGTAGGTCGAGCCGAAGCCGATAATGCCACCTTCATTCTTGGCCATGCGGTAGACCCAGCTGCGAGTCGCCCGGTCGAAGGGCATCTCGTCTCGGTCGCCGAGAAAAAAAATACTGCCGGAAGTATTCGCCGAGAGTCTCGAAAAAGTAGCGCAAATGACCGACCAGCGGAAAATTCCGCAACACGGCATGCTTTTCCTGCGTGACGTCCTGTACATAGAGGTAAACCAGGCCGCCGGCGAATGCAAGGGCAAGCATCACCCCCAGGCCAACAAGCAGCAGGTCAAGCATATGTGTCTCCCTTCGGTGGTAGAATTGGTCAAGTCAGCTCTTAGTGTACGGGAATTGTCATGACCTTTGCAGCCATGCTGGATACGGAAATCGAGCGCAACGTCGCGGCCGCGCTCAGCGAGGATGTCGGGAGCGGCGACCTTACCGCACAACTGGTTCCCGCCGGCGAAATCCGGCGCGCCACCGTGATTGCTCGTGAAAACGCCATTCTTTGTGGGACCGCCTGGTTCGAACGCTGCTTCACCCGGCTCGATGCGGCGATCGCCATCGTCTGGAAGGCGGAGGATGGCCAACGCATCAACCCGGATCAACTGCTTTGCGAAATCGAGGGACCGGCGCGCGCCCTGCTCACCGGCGAACGCAGTGCGCTCAACTTCCTGCAGCTGCTTTCCGGGGTTGCCAGCAAAGCCAGGCAATACGCTGATCTGGTTGCCGGTACGCGGGCGCAGGTGGTTGATACGCGCAAAACGATTCCCGGTCTGCGCCTGGCACAAAAGTACGCGGTCAGATGCGGTGGTGGTGGCAATCACCGCCTTGGCCTCTATGACGGGATTCTGATCAAGGAAAACCACATTCTTGCCGCCGGCAGCATCGCCGCCGCCCTGGCTGCCGCGCAACGGATCGCCGAGAGCGCGGCAGGTCGTTGCCAGTTCGTTCAGATCGAAGTCGAAACCCTGGCCGAGTTGGGGCAGGCACTCGATGCCGGTGCGGAAATGATTCTGCTCGACAACATGGGGCTTGACGAGATGCGTGAGGCCGTAGCGATTGCCGCCGGTCGTGCCGTTCTCGAAGCGTCGGGCAACGTCAGCCTGGATAGCGTGCGTGCCATCGCCGAGACCGGAGTAGACCGCATTTCGATTGGCAGCCTGACCAAGGATGTTCGCGCCCTTGATCTGTCGATGCGTTTTCAGGTGCTGTAGGCGTTCGCCAACACAGCGTGCGGCTTTGCTGTAGGGTTGCCGTCCGGCAGCGCGATCGCCGACCGGAACGGTGAGCAAGGCGGTCATATAAAATTTGGCCCGAGCGATGCAAAGCCGGCTGGCCGTTGGTTCTGCGCAACAAGGGGGGGTGGTCCGATGCTGTTTGCGCTGTTTTACGTGTTGGCAATTTCGATTCTGATCATGCACTTCACGGGATTCCTGGCGCGGCATAATCTCGAATGGCTGATCCTGGTGCTCGCCGTCGCCGTTTTTCCGGCCGTGATCTATCTCTAGAACGCGGTTTCTCCATCCCGCTTCGGCCGGGCTGCCCAGAATCAGCGCAGGTGCTGCGCTATGAAGCTTCTCACTGCATCAACACTGACGTCCATGACCGCAACCCGTTGGGGCAGGTTTTCGATCCCCTGCAGGCTGGCTGGCCGTTCGGGTTTCCGGCCAAGGGCCTCAACCAGGGTTTCCTCGAATTTGACCGGCAAGGCTGTCTCGAGGACGATCATCGGTATCTCCGGTGTTCGCCACTCGCTGCCGACCTTGAGCCCGTCAGCAGTGTGCGTATCGATCATCAGGCCATACCTGTCGAAGGTTCGGCGGATCGTTGCCAGACGATCGGCGTGCGAGCTTTTCCCGGAAACAAAGCCGAATTCCGGCAATCGGGCAAAGAACGACGTTCCGGACAGGTCAAAGCTGCGACCCGCATCGACCGCTGACCACAACTCGCGAACCATGGCCGGATCGCGGCCAACGAGATCGAAGACAAAGCGTTCGAAGTTGGACGCCTTCGAGATGTCCATCGACGGACTCGACGTGGCGCAGGTCTCGGCTGCCGCGCGTGGGCGGTAGACGCCACTCCGGAAAAATTCGTCGAGCACGTCATTCTCGTTGGTCGCCAGAACCAGTCGGCCGATCGGCAGACCCATCATGCGCGCGATGTGGCCAGCGCAGATATTGCCGAAGTTGCCTGAAGGTACCGCAAAGTCGACCTGTCGGGCGTTGCCGCCGGCAGTCGCTGCGAAGTACCCCTTGAAGTAGTAGACGATCTGCGCGGCAACCCGTGCCCAGTTGATCGAGTTGACCGCTCCGATCTTGTACTTTGCCTTGAAGGCATGATCATTGGACACCGCCTTGACGATGTCCTGGGCATCATCGAACATGCCACGTACCGCGATGTTATGGATGTTCGCATCGTGTAGAGAATACATCTGCGCCCGCTGGAAAGCGCTCATCCGCTCGTGCGGCGAGAGCATGAACACCTGCACACCCTGTTTGCCGCGCATCGCGTATTCGGCCGATGAACCGGTATCGCCCGAGGTGGCGCCGAGGATGTTGATTTCCTCGCCCTGCCTGGCCAGTACGTACTCGAAAAGATTGCCGAGCAACTGCATGGCCATGTCCTTGAAAGCCAGGGTCGGGCCGTTGGATAGTTCGAGGATCGCCAGTCCGCCTTCGCCGCGCGCGGGATCCGGTGGTTCGAGCCAGAGCAAGGGGGTGATCTCGCTCGCCTGTGCTCTGACGCGACCGTTGCAGTAAACCTCGGCGGTGTAGGTCCTGGCCAGCAAGGCTTGCAGATCGGCTGCGGGGATATCGTCAATGAATCTGGAGAGTACGGCGTAGGCCAGATCGGCGTACGACAGACCCCGCCATTGCTCAAGTTCATCACGGCCGATCTGCGGGTAAGCCTCCGGCAGGTAGAGGCCGCCGTCTGGCGCCAGCCCGCCGAGCAGGATCTCGGTAAATGTGTGAGCTGATGAATTCGGTGAACTGGCGGTGTGACCGCGAGTCGAGATATAGCGCATGGCGATGACCGTAAGGAAGAGGCGGATGGGGTATGGAGGATTGATGGCGACTGGCGAGCAGTCTACCATGCCAGGCTCTCCCCTGACGCCGGTGCGGAGCCGTGTTTCCGGTATGCCTGTGCGCAGGGAAAGCTCAGCCCGTGACGACGCAATTCTTGCCTGCCCGCTTGGCCGCGTAGGTCGCTGCGTCGGCACGCAGAATCGAGTGTTCGAGCGATTCGCCATTTTCCTGCACGACGACGCCGGCACTGAAGGTCAGGACGATGTCCTTGCCCGGGATGGCCTGCGCGGCAAGTTGTCGCTGAAAACGGGAAATTGCGGTTGCCGCCTGGCTCAGTGCCGTTTCGGGCAGCAGCAGGACAAACTCCTCGCCACCAAAGCGACAGAGGATGTCTGATGGGCGTAGCGCTGTGCGCAGAACCTTGACCAGATGAACCAGTGCCTCGTCGCCCACCTGGTGTCCGAGGGCATCGTTCAATCGCTTGAAGTCATCGAGATCGATCAGCGCCAGTGCCAGGGGGCTGTGCTTGCGGTGTGCGCGCGCCGCTTCGCGTTGGTAGGCTTCAGCAAAGCCGTGACGGTTGAGTGCGCCGGTCAGCGCGTCGGTATGGGCTGCCGCTCGCGCTTCGCTCAAGGCCCTCTCGAGGTCGCCGATGCGCAGTTCGGCGGCCAGCAGTGCCAGTGCGGCAGCTTCCCGTTGGTGCGTAGCGAAACGGTGAATGTGCGTGTGTTGCGCACGGCCGACCGCTGCCTGCAGGAAATCGGACGGCTGTGCCGACGGCATGGCATGAAGGGCAGGGCGCCGGTGCAAACGGCGGGAGACGCGCCGGGAAGAATGCATAATGGCTAAGTGGTCATGCTTGAACATTTTACTGGCTCCGTCGCGCTGCCGGTGAGGGTGGGTAGTACCCTCAGAAACGGATGTCTGCTCGAAATCTTGAGATTTTTTTCACGAATCACTAGTGGCGTCTTGTATCCATTAGCGAAATTTGACAAGCAAGTCGTGTTCACGACTTTGCATCTCGTCTCAGCCGTGTGCACGGATCACTGTGGATTCTGTCCCGTTCTTGTCTACCTGGGGTATCGTTCGGCCTTGGGAGGGCATTTACCATGGAGTCCGTTCCCGAGAGTGAGGTTTCGAAATGTCAACCGATGTGTGGTTTGCAAGCACAGGGATCCAGCCTTGCCAAGGAGGAGAGGCCGCCGCTCTGAGACCTGGCCCCGGCTTGCCGGGTGGCCGGCGCCTCCCATCAACCGTCAGGGAGGTGTGAACCGATGCGACTACGCGATCTGGGTGATCTGATTCTTCTCGCCGCGCTCTGGGGTGGTTCCTTTCTCTTCATGCGCTACGCCGCGCCGGCTTTCGGACCGCTGGCACTGATCTGGCTGCGCGTCGCAATCGCCGCTTTGTTTCTGGTGCCCCTGCTGCTCCTGCGCCGGCAGGGCTGGGCACTGCGTGAGCACGTGTTCGGCATCGCGGTGATGGGCCTTTTCGGTTCGGCATTGCCATTCGTGCTGATTGCCTGGGCGATGCTGTCGATCACCGCAGGACTGGCTTCGATACTCAATGCCACGGTGCCGATCTTCACTGCACTGATCGGCGCCCTCTGGTTGCACGAGCAACTCGGCGCTTCGCGCGCGGCGGGTCTGGCCGTCGGCTTTGCCGGCGTCTTGCTGCTTGCTGCCGATCAGGCTGATTTCAAGCCCGGCGGCAGCGGCTGGGCGATCGTCGCGATGTTGCTGGCGACGCTGTCCTATGGCTTTGCCGCCAACCTGACGCGGCGCCTGCTCGGTGGCGTTCCCGCGCTGGTCAGTGCTGCCGGATCACAACTCGTCGCCGCCATCATCCTGCTGCCTTTCGCGCTGTGGTTCTGGCCGAGCGTGCAGCCCGGCGGCATGGCGTGGTCGGCAGCGATCATTCTTGGTCTGGGCTGCACGGCGCTCGCCTTTCTGCTGTTCTTTCGCCTGATTGCCAACGTCGGCGCCTCGCGTGCGGTGACCGTGACCTTTCTGATCCCGCTCTTCGGCGTCCTCTGGGGCAGCGTCTTTCTTGGCGAGAGACTCGACGCCGGCATGTTTTTCGGTGGGGTGGTCGTCGTGCTGGGCACCACGCTGGCCACCGGGGTGCTGCGCTGGCCGGCGCGCGCCTGACCTCGTGCGTAGTGCATGGCATTGGCGAAATCAGGCGGACCTGGGCAGGCAATCTCGATGCTGGGATAATGATCGCCGTGCGCCGCTTTCTACAAAAATATCTCCCTGAGCGCGAGGTCATTCACCGCAACCTCTACTTGCGACCGTTTCAGGCATCTCTGCTGCATCCGCGCTTGTGGCATCTCAATCGCCACTCGGCAGCCGGCGCGGTGGCGGTCGGACTGTTCTGCGGGCTGATTCCGGGGCCGCTGCAAATGATCGGAGCGGCAATCGGCGCGCTGATCCTGCGCGTCAATCTGCCACTGGCGTTATTGGTCACGCTGTACAGCAACCCATTGACCATCATCCCGCTCTACCTGCTGGCCTACCAGCTTGGCCGTCTGCTGACCGGCGACTCTACCGGCTTCATCGTTCCGCCGGAGTTCAGGATCACCGCCATCACCGGCTGGGCTGAGGAGGTGTGGCTCTGGATGTTCGCCGTCGGCAAACCATTGGCAGCGGGACTGGTCGCTCTCGCCATCATTCTCGCGGTCCTGGGCTATCTGGCGACCCAGGTCGCCTGGCGCCTGTACCTGGCCAACGCCAGGCGGCGCCGTAGATCCGGATCCTGGAAGCGCTGACCGCCGGACTGCTCAGTTGCCGATGTGCATCTGGTATTTGGCACCGTTGGCGAACGAACAAGTTCCGGCACCCTGATGCGGCGTGTTCATCTGATACTCACAGGACATGTACATGCCGCCAGAACTGAAGGCGCTCGCAACGCCGCGCTTTTCATCGTTCGATATGCGCGTCGCTTCTCCGCTCAGTACCTCGCCAAGATAGTTGACCACGAAGCGGCCCTTGCCGGTCATCATGTTGGTGACGCTGCCGCTGACGACACCGGTGGGGGTCGCCAGTTCATTGTTTGGATAGAGCCTGACCGTGAGCGTCGCTGGCGTGGCGCCTGCAGGCGGTGGCAGCGGCGTTCCTGCGGGTGGCAAGGGGTAAGATCTGTACTGAGCCGTGCCATCGGGCCCTGCCGCCGGCACCACGTAACAGGCAGAGGTGCTGACCGCCACAGCCAGGAACACGCTGCTCCGCCAGCCACAGAAGGATGTTCTTTTGCACATATTCATCTTCCTTTCATCGAGCGCTAATCGCCGCCCAGAGCTTGTGAAACAATCGGGACTGGAGCCTACAGATCAGTCTAAACGTACGTTTTAAATAACATTATAACGTCGTTTGTAGGCGTTTCCAGGAACTCTGCCATCGATGTCGCAGGATTGAATTGAAGGTTGATGAGCCTTGGGGTAGACTGGCACACAGGGTGATGTATCGGTAGTCAATACAATCGGGTGGCACTCACAGGAAGGATGGTCGGATGGAACGTATCGTCATCAAGCACCTTTCGGGCTCCAAAGCAAATCAGGAGATCAGCTTTCCCCTCGATCAAGTGCCGGAAATATCGCTCGGACGAGATGCCGCATCGACCGTTGCCTATGACATGGAACGTGACGATGCCGTCAGCCGCAACCATGCCAGGATCACTCGTGACCCCGCACAGAGCACGGTCTTCATCCTCACCGACCTCGGCAGCCGCAATGGTGTTTTCGTCAACCAGTCGAGGATCACCGGCAACACGGCGCTGCATCATGGGGACGTCGTGCAGCTTGGTGCCGGGGGCCCGGAATTCAGCTTCCAGATGGATCCGCCACCGGCACTCACTGCGAAGGCGACGCGCCAGATCGATCTGAGGCAGGCGGCACCTACCCGCGAGATTTCCCTGGGGCCGGCGGCGAATGCCGATGTACGACCGCAACGCGTCGTGCTCAGACACCTGACCGGCTCGAAGGCGAACCAGGAGGTCACTTTTCCGGTCGCACAAACCACGGAGATCAGCTTTGGTCGCGACCCTGCAGCCAGTGTGTCCTACGACGCCGAGCGTGACGATACGGTAAGCCGCAATCATGCGAAGATCGAGCGCGATTCCCAGCAGAAGGGCTTCACGCTGGTCGATCTCAACAGTCGCAATGGCGTGTTTGTCAATGGCGCGCGCATCCGCGACAGTGTCGCCTTGCACCATAATGACCTCATCCAGTTCGGAGCGGGAGGGCCCGAGCTTTCGTTCCAACTGGATCCGCCGCCTGCCGACGCCCTCCGGGCGACGCGTCAGTTCGACCCGCGCCAGGCGCCGCCGGCGCAGACCCGTGAGGCGACGGTGGCCCCGCTGGCGGCTGCAGCCGGCAGCGAAACAGCCGCGCCCTCCGCGACCATGGCAGGCACGCGCGGGGTAGGCAAGGAAACGGTGGAAAGGCTGATTACCGAGACCAGGGTGGAGTCGCGCAAGTCCATGGTCAACATCGTTGCGGCGTTGCTGGCTCTGGTGGCAGTGGTGGCTGGTGTGTTCGTCTTCATGGGCAGGGAAACGGACAAGAAGATCGAGGCCACGACATCGCAGGTTCAGGCGGCCAAATCGCAATCGGAAGCGACTGCGTCGACGGTCAAGGCGATGCAGAATGTAATGACGCCGAAGGAAATTGCTGCTGCGTATTCGGGGTCTACGGTGTACATCGAGGTGAACTGGAAGCTGATCGACCTGGCTTCTGGGCAACCGCTGTATCACCAATCCTGGGAGGGGAAGCCGGCCTATGTGCGGACGAACAAGGGGGATCTGGAGCCTGTGTTGACGCCACAGGCGCAGAAAAACGCTGCGCCGATTGGCGGCAGCCACTCTGGTTCGGGATTCGCCGTCACCGAGAACGGGTTCATCCTGACCAATCGCCATGTAGCTGCGCCCTGGAAAGCCTACCAGGTGTTACCAGCAGGAGTGCGACTCGAATTGAACCAGAAGAAGCAACTAATCGCCGTCGAAAATGTTCCACAGCACCGCTGGTATCCCGAGAGAAGCGTCTGGTCGCAGACGCCTCTCGGCGAGCAGAAACCCGTTGCCGGACGACATGACCGGCTGGAAGTGACTTTCGCCAACAACAAGCTGCGCATTCCCGCCAAACTCGCCCGCGTCTCGGACGAGCATGACGTGGCCTTGATCAAGGTGGACACGCCGGCAGCAGTCAAACCGACCGTACTCGCACCCGAGTCGAGCTACGAGGAGGTCAGGCCGGGCGATACGATCACCGTGCTGGGCTATCCCGGGGTCTCGCCCAAGGTATTCTTCGCCGGCAAATCGAAAGACATACTCGACCCAGGCGGAATGAATATTGTGGACATTCCGGTGCCGACCGTCACCCCAGGGGCCATCGGCAAGGTCATACGTGGTACGGTGACCACGACCAGCGGCGGCAAAGACGATTACTACAGTGCCTCGGATTCCTATCAACTGACGGCCAACGCCACCGGACCCGGTAACAGCGGCGGGCCAGTCTTCGACGATCGTGGGCGGGTAATCGGTCTCTTCTACGCCGGCAATCCGACCATCACCTTTGCGGTACCCATCAAGTTCGCCAAGGAACTGATGGAAGTCAAGGCCGTGCTCCAGTAGTTTTGCCTCCGGTGTCGGCGGCCCATACCATGCTCGCCAACGCAGCGATCGGCGAATATCGTCTGCTCGAATCGCTTGGTGCCGGGGGCATGGGCGAAGTGTACCGCGCGATACATTCCAGGATCGGGCGCGTCGTTGCAGTCAAGATTCTCTCGGGTGCCGAACCGGGACCAGGTCTGGCCGAGCGCTTCATCAACGAAGCGCGCATCCAGGCCGGGCTGCACCATCCGCACATTGCCGAACTCTATGATTTCGTCGAGTTCGATGGACGTCCCTGCATCATCATGGAGTATGTTGATGGCATTACCCTCCATGATCGGATACAGCGCGCTCGTGGCGGCATGCCGGCATCCGAAGCGCTGACTGTCTTTCGTGCCGTAGTCGAAGCCATTGCCTATCTGCACGGACGCGGCATTCTCCATCGGGACATCAAGTCCTCGAACATCAAGCTCAGTTCGAGTGGACAGGTCAAGCTGCTGGACTTTGGAATTGCCAAGGATCCCGGCAGCAAGCGCCTGACGATGGTCGGCGGTTGTGTCGGCACGATGGATTACCTGGCTCCCGAACAGATCCGGGGCAAGTCTGCGGATGCACGGGCAGATGTCTGGTCGCTGGGCGTCCTGTTCTACGAAATGCTGACCGCCAACATGCCGTTCGCCGCCGATTCGGTGGGTGTGCTCTGTGAACGCATTAGCCGCGCAGAGTACCGTACTCCGACTCTGGCCTCCCCGCTGTCCGCGGATCTGCAGCGCATCATCGGGCGCTGCCTGCGCAGCGATGCGGCCGAACGTTATCATGACGCCCGCGAACTGCTCGACGATCTCGGGCAGATCGGGCAATCGCCGCCGGCGCTGACTCCGGCGGCGGAGCGTGGATTTCGATCAGGCGGGTGGTCGACCTGGCGGGGAAACTGGCCTCTGATCGGCGCCGGGTTTTTGCTTGCTGGCGTGCTGTTTGTCGGGTTCTTCTGGAAGATGCGGCCGGAAACCGCGGTGGACGCTCCACCCAGGTCAAGCCTGGAGCATGCGGCGCCCGCCGGCTTGCCGGGTGCCGCGCTGCGGGTGGTGCGTATTGGAACGATCGACGGGCCTGCAGATATCTACGAAGAAGGCAAACTGCTTGGCACGACGGCAAGGGTGTTCGAGAAGCCGTATCCGGTAGGGGCCCATGTCGCATTGATGCTCAAGCGAGAAGGACATGAAGATGAGCGAGTGGAGTTCGAGGTTCGCCAGAGCGGTAACGAGTTTCTGGCCTGGCAGCTCCGACCGAAAGGGCGACAGTGATTCGTCGATGAGTGAAGCGCCTGTGTACTATACCATCGAGACCTGCATGGCCACGGACATCGGTTGCGTGCGAACCAGCAACCAGGATTCGATCGCTTTCGTTTCTCCGGGCGACCCCGAGGAACTCAGGAGGCGGGGTGTGCTGGCGGTAGTGGCAGATGGCATGGGTGGGCACAATGGCGGCGAGGTGGCGAGCAGGGTTGCGGTGGAAACGATCTGCCGTCGATATTTCGCAAGCCATGATGACGACCCTCTGCGTGCCATCGAGCAGGCGCTACTCGAGGCAAATGCCGCGATCTTTCGCTACGCCGAGGCCGATCGAGCACTCTCGGGGATGGGAACCACGGCAACGGTGCTGGCCTTGATCGGTCGGCGCATGTGCTTTGGGCATGTGGGTGACAGCCGGCTCTACCGTTGCTCGGATGGCCAGCTCACGCAATTGACCAAGGATGACACCCTCGTGGAACAGATGGTGAACGAAGGGCTGATCACGGCCGAACAAGCACGCTACCACCCCGAGCGCAATATCCTGTTGCGATCTCTGGGGACGCATCCGGATCTGCGTGTTACAGCCGAGGGCGGCGACCCGCCACAGCTTGGCGACACCTTCGTACTCTGCTCGGATGGCCTGTACGACAGTGTCGAAGCGCGCGAGATTGCCGAGGTGGTGGAAGCGTGCGACCCACAGGATGCCTGTCGGCGGCTGATCGAACTGGCGCGCGAGCGGGGCGGCAGCGACAACATTTCCGTCGGCGTCATTGCCGTTCGGCCTCCCGAGGCCGAGGAGAGGCCGATACCGGTGACGCGTGAGATGATCCTGGACCCGGCGGAGGGCAGGTAATGGGCAATCTCATCGGTGATTTCGAACTCGTCGCCAAGATTGGCGAAGGGGGTATGGGCGAGGTCTTCAAGGGCCGCGACACGATGCTTGAGCGAGATGTCGCGATCAAGTCACTGCGCCCGGAATTTGCTGCGCGCGCGGATATCCTTGAACGTTTTCGAACCGAGGCGGTGGCTCTGGCCCGCCTCAATCACCCGAACATCGCCGGCGTCTATCGGTTTTTCCGTCATGCTGACCAGTACTACATGGTCATGGAATTTGTCGCCGGCGAAACGCTGGACCAACTCGTCGCCCGACGCGGCGCGTTACCCTGGGAGGAAGCGATACGCTACGCAATCGCCGCACTGAGTGGTCTTGAGCACGCGCACCGTGCCGGCGTGGTACACCGCGACATCAAGCCCGCGAACATGATGGTGGCAGTGGACGGGTCGCTGAAGTTGATGGATTTCGGCATTGCACGAATCCTCGAGAAGATGCGCCTGACGCGTAGCGGTCATCTGATCGGAACGCTCGAGTACATGTCGCCCGAACAGGTTCAGGGCAGGGATGTGGACGCCCGCTCGGATCTGTACTCGCTGGCCGTGGTTCTTTTCGAACTGCTGACCGGGCGTGTCCCGTTCTCGAAGGGGACCGACTTTGAAATCATGAAGGCGCAGCTCGAGGAGCCGCCGCCGCCACTGCGCCAGTTTGCCGGCGGCGTGCCGGTAGTGCTTGAGGGCATCCTGTCGCAAGCGCTGGCCAAGGATCCGGCGCAGCGCTTCCCGGATGCCGGCGCGTTTCGCCGGGCGCTGGAGGGAGCGCTGTTCAATGACGTTCCGATGCCCGACACGCTGCCCCGTCTGGTTCCCACGACGCGCCTGTTCACCCCGCAGGATGCCACTTCCGCCGCCGCAGACGCCGGCAGAACTGCCGGCGTCGCGGAGCCAGCGCTGGCTCGGATCTCGGCCGATGCCGCCAAGGGAAGCATACGCGCATCGCCAGGGCAGGTGCTCTGGAAAAAGTACCCAGGCATCGTGGCCCTGTTTGTTGCGCTGTTGGTGCTGGGTGCTCTGGCTTGGTGGAGCAGCAGCAAGAAGAGTCCAGTGACACCGGCCGAGGTGTCTGGCGAGCTGGCACAGAAACCCCCGGTGGCTGTAACGCCTGCGGCTTCGCCGCCGCGTGGCGAGTCCCCAGCTGCCGCCCTGAGCGCACCAACGCTGCGCGATCCAGTGCTGCCGGCGAGTGCCCCACTATCCGTCCCGGCTGCTCCGGGCAGTCCGGCAGAGGTCCCGCCTTCTTCAATCCCGGCGCCGCTAGCAGGTCCTGTTGCTGGTCCCGCGCCCGTCAGTCGCGAACGAGCCAGTTCTGGTTCGGGAGAAAAGGTCGCAGTCAAGTCGAGGGTAAGGGAAGCGCCTTCTCCACAGCCCAGCGTCCGCAGCGACCCAAACCCGCCGGTCGTCAAGCGTGACGATTCCGGTTCGGCGGGCGGATGGACCATACGAAAATGATCAATGCCTTCCGAACCACCTCGCGGTTGCGCGCTCTGCTGCTCAGTTTCGGCACGCTCCTGCTGGTCGCCTGTGCCACCGGTCAGGGTTCCTCCCCGGTCGGCGCCATTCAGTCCTGGTTCTCGCGTATGGAGAAAGGCACGCGCCAGCCCGGTGAAAAGCTCGTCAGCCCTGCCGATGTCGTCTGGAAGGAACGCAACTGCGCCAGGCTGCAACGTCCCTATATCGACATCGACTTGAACGAGGTCCTGCCATCTCGTGTCACCGCTGGGGAAGAGTTCAATCACCGCATGATCTATTCGATGTGTCCGATACGCACTGCGGAAGTGGTGGTGGGGGACCTTTCCCGTCGCATCCTCTTCAAGGGCAATACGGTTTTCGAAGATGTTTCGCGTCGCTTCGAGATCAGACCCGGAAAGTGGCAGCTCGATGCCTTCATCGGTATACCGGCAGCGGCCCCAGCCGGTGCCTATTCCCTGGAAGTCGCTTTTTCGAGTAGCACATTGCGCTTCCAGCGCAGCGCGAGTCTGGTGGTCATCCGGCCCTAGCCGGCGGCTCAGGCGCGTCCGAGTTGCAGCGCGAAGGTCTTGATTCCCCGCAACATCATTTCAATCGACATCGCCACCAGCACCAGTCCCATCAGACGCTCCAGCGCCACCACGAAACGATCGCCGGCGACGCGCTGAATGCGTTCGGCGAGCACCAGGATGATGGCGCTGATCGCCATGGTGATGCTCAGTGCGCCGATCCATTCCATGCGCCGGTCGGGCGCCTGCGAGACCAGCAACAGGACGGTGGCCAGCGCCGAGGGCCCGGCAATCGCCGGAATGGCCAGAGGCACGATCAGCGGTTCACCCGCGGGGTCGGGGGTGTCCGCACTGGGTGGTGGAAAAATCATGCGCAGCGCAATCAGAAACAGGATCACGCCGCCGCCGATCTGCAGCGACAGCTCGCTCAAGTTCATCAGCCGCAGAAAACCCTCACCGATGAACATGAAGGTCAGCAGCAGAATGAAGGCAATCAATACCTCACGCAGAATCACCCGTGATCGACGTTCCGGCGCCACGTGTCGGAGCGCATTGGCAAAGATCGGGATGTTGCCGATCGGGTCGGTGATCAGAATCAGCAGGATCGTGGCCGAGGCAAAGGTGTAATTCATGACTCAGGAGTTCCCGTGGAGCACGCCGCTGGCAGCAGTGGATGGGGGGGGGTGAAATCGGCAGGACTGCATCAGCACGGCTGCGCATCCGCGCAGAATAGCAGGCCTGCGCCAGTTCGCCCACAGGGCAATCGCTTACACGGATAGCATGATGTCTTCGCTCGCCGTCGCCGAGAAAGCGAGACTGATCAAGGATTCGCGGTAATCCTGATGCCGGTCGGCGTGAACGCGTCGGCGGCGCAAACCCATCTTCGAATCCTCATCCTTGCGCAAGGTCGCCAAGTCGAACTTGCGCAGAACGGAGAAGTTCCGCGCTGAGTGACCTTTGCGGGCACGGCAGTGATCCTCGCGGAAGACCACATCGAGTGTCCAGTGCAAACCGTTCTCGATGCCCCAATGGTTGCGAGACGCATTGGCGAACATGGCGACGGTCTGGACGCCGCTGGAACCAATGGCGTAACGATGCTCGGTATGGACGGTATTGCCGATTTCCCGCACCGACTCGATCATGCCCACACCCCCGAGTTTCTTCCACGCCTGGCGCATCGGCTTGTCCATCCAGGAGACGTCATGGATCCACGTGTAGCGGCGTGTCTCGATCCGGCCGTGATCCTTCTCGATTTCCTCAAAACGCTGAACGTTCAGGCGACCAAAGCCGGCCTGGTTGCCCTCCTCAAAAAAACTCCCGAATCGCTTCGGCCAAGTTCTTCTGGTTGTCTTTGACCTGCAGGACGTAATCCCCACCCCCGGTCGACGATCTTCTCCGCCACCTCGGTTTGGCAACCCAGAGCATCTGTTGTGGCAATACATCCTTTTAATATGAGTACCTCAAGCAAGTTCTTGAGCCCCGCCAACTCGTGTCCCTTGCCGCAAGTTCCCTCCTGCGCCAGACAAAGGCCACTTCCTACCGCGTAGGCCGTCACCCTATGGAGGAGTTCATTGCTTCCTTTCTTCCCCGAACCACGCAAGGTCTTCCCGTCGAAAGCGACCACTCCTTCCACGACACCGACCAATCCCGCGACCCATTGCCGAAAGCGCTCCTCAAATACGCTCCCATCCAGCACCCGAAAGATATCGCCAAACGTGTCATGGGAGGGCGTCCCTCCCTTCAGAGCCCAACCAAATTGCTCCCGCAACCACTCTTGTCGATCCCGACACCAGTCTGCGACCTCCGCCCAGTTGTCGGCGCCACACAGAGTCGCGCAAACCGCCATCACCACCGTTTCCATCAAGACGTAGCGCTTGGCCGGACCTCGACGTTTGTCCGGCAATCCCGAAAACGTTTCTACAAGCGTCATCAAACCGCCCTCCGAAAAGGAGAGAGTAGACCCCATTGCTATTTGCAAATCAATACTATGGCATAAATGCATGATAGTAAAAGAATATTCTCAGCTGCGTACGACATCTGCGTAAGCGATTGCCCTGAGTTCGCCCATTCCGCTGCCGATTTGTTAGCATCGCTACTTCAAATCGGGAAGGAAGGGCATGCACAACATCGAAGAGCCCGTCGCAGGGCGGCGCAAGGGGTATGGGCAGCGCCAGGGCCGACGGGTCGATGCCGGACGGCGTGACGCCGTCGCGAAGCTTCTCGCCGACTTGCCCCTGCGCCGCGACCTGTTGCTGGAACATCTGCATCGATTGCAGGACGAGCACGCCTGCCTGCGCTCGGGAGACCTCCTGGCGCTGGCCGATCTGCTGCGGATTGGCGTCGCCGAAGTCTATGAGACGGCCACTTTCTACGCTCACTTCGATCTTTGTGACGATGGCGATCCAGCGCCGGCGCTTGCGGTCCGGGTTTGCGACGGCCTCGCTTGCCGACTGCAGGGTGCGCTGCAATTGACGGCGTCGCTGCGCGAGTTGCTCCCGCCGGTGCGTGCCAGGGTTCTCCGGGCACCCTGCATGGGTCGCTGCGACCTCGCACCCGTGGTCCAGGTCGGCAAGCGCCATGCCGATCGGGCGAGCACTGCAGAGGTGCTCGCCCTGATCGAGGCCGCGGTCCTGACACCGCTCCCGGTCGCCAGCGAGAGTTTCGACGCCTACCGCGCACGCGGCGGCTACCAGCAGCTGCAGGCGCTGCGCAACGGCGTGTTGCCGACCGAAACGCTACTTGACGAAGTCGAAGTGGCGGGGCTGCGCGGGATGGGCGGCGCCGGCTTTCCGAGCGCTCGAAAATGGCGACTGGTCAGCAAGGCGCCGGCACCACGCTACCTGGTCTGCAACGCCGATGAGGGCGAACCGGGAACTTTCAAGGACCGCCTGATCCTGGAACAGCAGCCACACCAGTTCCTCGAAGGGCTGCTGCTGGCGGCCAGTTGCATTGGCGCTGCCCGTTGCTGGATCTACCTGCGCGACGAATACCCTGCCGCGCACGCCATACTGACCCGCGAGATCGCCTTGCTCGAACGGCTGAAACTTGTCGAAGCGGGCTTCATCGAATTACGCCGCGGCGCCGGCGCCTATATCTGCGGCGAGGAGTCGGCGCTGCTCGAGTCGATCGAGGGCAAACGCGGCTACCCGAGACAGCGTCCGCCCTACGTCGCCGAGGCCGGACTTTTCGGGCGACCAACCTTGGTCAACAACGTCGAGACGCTGGCGCTGGTACCGGGAATTGTCGCCGGCGGAGGCGCCCGCTTCGCTGCGCTGGGCAGTGAGGGTTTTGCTGGTCTGCGCAGTTACTCGGTCTCTGGCCGGGTGCGCGAGCCAGGGGTAAAGCAGGCGCCGGCGGGAATCAGCGCGCGCCGCCTGATCGACGACTACTGCGGCGGCATGGCCGAGGGTCATCAACTGCTGGCCTACTTGCCCGGCGGTGCCTCGGGAGGGATTCTGCCGGCGAGCATGGCCGATCTGCCGTTGCAGTTCGGCGAACTCGAGAAGGTCGGCTGCCTGATCGGTTCGGCGGCAGTAATCGTCCTCTCCGACCACGACGACCTGCGCGCTGCGGTGCAGGCGCTGCTCGAGTTCTTCGCTGACGAGAGTTGCGGCCAATGCACGCCCTGCCGGGTCGGCACCGAAAAGATGCTGGCCTTGTTCTGTGTACCCGAACCGGACCTGGAACTGCTCAAGGAACTGGCCACGGTGATGCGCGATGCGTCGATCTGCGGCCTCGGCCAGGCGGCGCCGAATCCGCTCATTACCGCGTTGCGCTATCTGCCACAGCACCTGATGACCGGCCACGGCGATGACTGAGACCGGATCGGCAGAGCTTCGCTTCGTTCTCGATGGCCGCCCGTTGACGGCGCTGCCCGGCGAAACCATCTGGCAGGCAGCGCGGCGTGCCGGCACGACGATTCCTCACCTGTGTACGCGCACAGCGCCAGACTATCAGCCGGGCAACAACTGCCGCGCCTGCATGGTCGAGATCGACGGCGAGCGAAATCTCGCCCCCAGTTGCAGCCGCAAGGTCAGCGAGGGGATGCAGGTGCGCAGCGACACTTCCGAGCGTGCCCGGCAAAGCCGGCGCATGGTGATCGAACTGCTGCTCACCGAACAGCCGCCACGCGCGCAGGCGTACGACCGTAACTCGGCGTTCTGGTACTGGGCCGGGCAGTCGGGTGTGCATGCCAGCCGCTTTCCGCAACGCACAAGAGTTGCCCGCGCCGACCGCAGCCACCCGGCGATGAGCGTGCGGCTCGACGCCTGCATCCATTGCCAGCTCTGTCTGCAGGCTTGCCGCGACATCCAGGCCAACGACGTGATCGGCATGGCCGGTCGCGGCGCAGCGGCGAGGATCGTTTTCGATCTCGACGACCCGATGGGCCGATCGAGCTGTGTCGGCTGCGGTGAATGCGTGCAGGCCTGCCCGACCGGCGCACTGCTGCCGACAGCGATGCTTGCCGACGATGGCAGCGGCCTGCTCGGGGCAGGCGAGACCGTCGACCGCGTCGTTCCCAGCGTCTGTCCTTACTGTGGCGTCGGCTGCCAGGTCGACTATCAGATTCGCAAGGATCGGATCATCGCCGTCAGCGGCCGCAACGGGCCGGCCAATCGGGAGCGCCTGTGTGTCAAGGGGCGCTTCGGCTTCGACTATGTGCACTCGCCACAGCGCTTGCTGAAACCCCTGATCCGCCGCGAAGACGCGCCCAAGGTCGCCGACGCAGCTTTCGACCCGGCCAGGCCCGGCACACATTTTCGTGAAGCGAGCTGGGAAGAGGCGCTGCTGCGGGCCGCGTCGGGGCTGCGGTCGATTCGCCAGCAACACGGTGGCGGCGCACTCGCCGGTTTTGGTTCGGCCAAGTGCAGCAACGAGGAAGCCTACCTGTTCCAGAAGCTGGTACGTACTGGTTTCGGCACCAACAATGTCGACCACTGCACTCGCCTCTGTCATGCCTCGTCGGTCGCGGCCTTGATCGAAGGCGTCGGTTCCGGCGCGGTATCGGCATCGTTCATGCAGATCGACCACGCCGAGGTGGCGATCCTGATCGGCTGCAATCCGGAATCCAACCACCCGGTCGCATCGACCTTCTTCAAGCGCGCCGCACGCCAGGGCACCCGCCTGATCGTCATCGACCCGCGCCGCCATGGTCTGGCGCGCTTTGCCGACAAGACGCTGCAGTTCCGGCCCGGGACCGATGTCGCGCTGCTCAACGCGCTGCTGCACACGATCATCGACGAGGGCTTGTTCGACCCGGCGTATATCGCCCGCCATACCAGCGGCTTTGCCGAGATGCGCACGCACCTTGCCGCTTTCAGCCCGGAAGCGATGGCCGCAGTCTGCGGCATCATGGCCAGCGAAATCCGCGCGGTGGCGCGACTCTACGCCCGATCGAAAGCGTCGATGATCTTCTGGGGGATGGGGATTTCGCAACACGCGCATGGCACCGACAACGCGCGTTGCCTGATTGCTCTGGCGCTGATGACCGGACACATCGGCCGTCCCGGCACCGGTCTGCATCCGCTGCGCGGGCAGAACAACGTCCAGGGCGCATCGGACGCCGGTCTGATCCCGATGGTCCTGCCTGACTACCTGCCGATCTCGGTGGCCGCCAATCGCCGACGTTTCGAACAGCTCTGGAACACCACTCTCGATCCACGGCCGGGGCTGACAGTGGTCGAGATCATCAACGCCGCTGCCGCCGGCGACATCCGCGGCATGTACATCCTTGGAGAAAATCCGGCGATGTCCGACCCGGACCTCGGGCATGCGCGGCAAGCGCTGGCGTCTCTCGAACATCTGGTGGTGCAGGACCTGTTTCTCACCGAAACCGCAATCTACGCCGACGTCGTCCTGCCGGCTTCGGCCTGGCCGGAGAAGGAGGGCAGCGTGACCAACACCAATCGCCAGGTGCAGCTCGGTCGGCAGGCGCTGCCCTTGCCCGGCGATACCCGGCCCGATTGGTGGATCATCCAGGAGCTGGCACGCCGGCTCGGCCTCGACTGGCGCTACGACAGCCCAACGGCGATTTATTCCGAGATGCGCATGGCGATGCCCTCGCTGGCCAACATCAGACGCGAGCGTCTCGTGCGCGAGGGTTCGGTGAGCTACCCCTGCGCCGGCGACGACGTGCCGGGTGCCGACGTCGTTTTCGAGAATGGTTTCCCGACGCCCAGTGGTCGTGCCGGCTTCGTTCCCGCCGCCCTGCTGCCACCCGACGAACAGCCGTCCGAGGAGTATCCGCTGATCTTGTCAACCGGGCGCCTGCTGGAGCATTGGCATACCGGCGCGATGAGCAGACGCAGCGCCACGCTCGACGCACTCGAACCCGAAGCGGTGGTGACCGTCAGTGACGAAGACCTGCGTCGGCTGGGACTTGCCGACGGCGAGCGTGTCCGCCTGAGCACCCGGCGCGGTGCAATCGAAGCCACGGCCCGCGCCGATCCGGCCGTCGCGCCCGGATCGTTGTGGCTGCCATTCTGCTTCCACGAAGCCGCCGCCAACCGCCTGACCAACCCGGTACTCGACCCCTTCGGCAAGATTCCCGAATTCAAGTACTGTGCGGTACGCCTGGAGCGTGCCTGAATGAGCACCTTCGCACTGGCGCCCGACCCCGACGATCCGGAACTCACACGCAAGGTCGAAGGCTGCGACCACCGCGGCCAGGCGGTGGCGCTGAGTGTCGTCGTCGAGCGACCGCTGACCCTGTATCTGAACGGTACCGAGGTGGTCACGCTGATGACCATCGGCGACCACCCCGAGCTGCTGGCCCTGGGCTTTCTCCTCAACCAGAACATGCTTGCCGGCGACGATGCGGTCACCGCCGTGGATTATGACGGCGACCTTGACGTGGTCGTCGTTCGCACGCGCAGCGAGTCGAGCTACGAACAGAAGCTGCAGCGCAAGATTCGCACCTCGGGCTGCGCGCAGGGGACGATCTTTGGCGACATCATGGAGCGCTTCGACGACATCCGCCTCGACACTGCCGCCGAGGTACGCTGCTCATGGCTGCAGAGCCTGTTCCTGCAGATTGGCCGGCAACCGAGCCTGTACCAGAAGGCCGGCGCGATTCACGGTTGCGTCCTCTGCGAGCGTGACCGCCCACTCGTCTATATGGAGGATGTCGGACGGCACAATGCCGTCGACAAGATCGCTGGCTACATGCACCGCCACGGTCTCGGCGGCCGCGACAAGATCTTCTACACCACCGGACGCCTGACCAGCGAAATGGTGATCAAGACGGTTCAGATGGAGATCCCGATCCTGGTGTCGCGATCGGGTTTCACGGCCTGGGGCGTGGACCTTGCCCGGCGCGCCGGACTGACGCTGATCGGGCGCGCCAGGGGGCAGCGCTTCATCGTCCTGTCCGGCGGCGAAAGGCTGGTCTACGACCTCGATTTCGCCAAGGCAGCGGCCGACGATGGCCTCGATCCGCGGGAACAAGGCAGAAGCAAGCGATCCGGGGAAAAATCGGCAGATTCGGCGCCATGACGCCATGCATTCCCAGGCTTGTGCTCGTGCCGCCAGCAGTGCCGCCAGTGCAAGTATTGCGCTGGATCAATATACGGTCGCTCATTCCAGTGTGAAATCACGACACTGACGGTGCAAAACGCCGAAGCACCGACATATTGAGGACAGACACATGGCCGAAATCCAGTTCGCCAAAAACTTCAACGACCTGTCACACGCTCAGGGTGTCGATGCAGGCTTCCAGTTCGAGTTCTACTGCGAGCGCTGCTCAGATACCTGGCGCTCGGAGTTCGCTCCCTATCGCAGCGGCCAGGCTTCAGGCTGGGTCGGCAAGGCCGCGAGCATTTTCGGCGGAGTCCTCGGCAGCGTCGGTTCGGCGATCGATGGACTCGCGCAACATGGTTTCGGCGAGGCCCGCGATGGCGAATTCCGGCGCGCGATCGAGCAGGCCAAGGCGCATTTTCACCGCTGCGGCAAGTGTCACGCCTACGTCTGCGACCGTTGCTTCAACTCCGCTAGCGGCCTCTGCTACAACTGCGCGCCGGACGTCGAGGTAGAGATCGAGGCCGCGCGCAATCAGGGCGAGGTCCAGGGTGCGACGGAGAACGCGGTTGCCGAAGGTGTCCGCCGCGGCAGCCAGCGCGAAGTCGGGCGAGGTCGGCAACTCGTCTGTCCGGCCTGCGGAGCAGAAACGCACGCTGCGAAGTTCTGCCCCGACTGCGGCCAGCGCCTTGGCGTCCCTGGTGTGTGCGCATGTGGAACGAGGATCCCAGCGGGCGCGAAGTTCTGCCCCGAATGCGGTGCCAGGACGAGCGGCTGAGTCTGTTGCATCCGCTTGGCGGCGTTCGACCTCGCACCGGCCGAAAAGGATCTGCCAGACATGCCGTACACCCTTCTTCCCTCCCTCTTGGTGCGCTGGGCGATTGTGGCGGTGCTGTCCCTCTCCGTCTGCATGCCCGTCGTGCACGCCGAGTCCGGCGAACCGGGGCTTTTCGAGGCCCTCGGCAAGCTTCCGAAATCGGCCACTCCCCCCACCGAGCCTGCTCCGCTCGCCGAGTCCTCCCCAGCCCCTGCGCGCACCGTTGCCGTGCCCGTGCAAGAGCGCCGCGTTGCCCTGGTGATGGGAAACAATGCCTATCAGCACGTTAATGCTGTCTTCCTCCCTACACCTCGTTGTCAGGAGATCCGATCATCATGAAACTCCCAGGCTCCAACAAGAAATTGCAGGTGCTGATCCTGGCAGCCGAAGCCAATGACCCGCAGGCCCAGTACGATCTGGGCGTAGCCTATGAATACGGCGAATTCGATGTCATCGATCTTGCCCAAGCCATGTGCTGGATCAGAAGATCGGCAGAGAACGGCCATGTACACGCGCAATTCAAGCTTGCCTGCTATTACGAAAGCGGATTGGTAGGGCAGCCGGATGATTCCGCTGCCTATCTCTGGACGGAAAAGGCGGCTCAGCAGGGCCTGGTACACGCGCAGAAACAGTTAAGCAGCTTGTTGTCGCTGGGTCGTGGTGTGGCGCGGGATTTCCATCGAGCCGCCTATTGGGAGAAGGAGTTTCTCACCCAGGAGGCGGCCAATGGCGAAGCTGCGGCGATGCACCACCTGGGCAACTTCTGGCTGGAGGGCAAGCCGGGATTCCCCCGGAATACCGAGCAGGCGCTGCGCTGGTATGCAGAAGCCGCCGCGCGCGGTCATCGTGATGCCATGTTGCGCCTGGCTTCCCTGCTGGAAAAGGGGGAGGCTGTGGCACGCGACGAGGAGCAGGCGATCGAGTGGTACGAACGTGCCGGCGGCGAAGGCGTTCCTGCCGCTGCCAGGCTCAGGAATCTCGTTCGGCTGAGAGTCTTGTCTGATCAGGGAGATGCCGATGCCAAGTACCAGCTTGGCGATCTGCTCGGCAGCGATAGTGATGAAGGCCGTGACTTCCTGCAGCAGGCAGCGCAGATGGGGCAACGAGACGCCGCGCGGCACTTGTTCGAGTACTACCGTTCCCTCGATGACGGTAGAGGCATCCCCAGCGCGGGCCGCCAGTGGATCGAACTGGCGGCGGATCTGGGCATCCCCGAGGCTGCACAATGTTTGGGGAAAGCAACAGAGCCTCAGGAGTGGGGTGCGAACGAAAGTGTTGGGCGAGTCCCGCTCTGATAATTGTCAGCGACGTGAGCAAACGTAAGGAAATTAGCGGAGAGTTGCGATAGAGTAGGGAACCCATCCACGGAGAGAAGCCATGCCTAAGATTTCCCACATCGAACCTTGCGATTCCAGAGACTTGGTGGCCCGTTTGGAGGCTAATCCAAAGATACTGGCGAAAGTGCTAGAGATGCTGGAGTTGGTGGAGAACGCCGAAGGGGATCTGCGTCGGGCCGATGAAGCCGAGCGCCGCGTGATAGAAATTCTCCGCGGGACGGGCCAGGAGATTCTGACGGGAT